>JAIQEY010000034.1 GCA_020073565.1 Terriglobia bacterium | reverse complement strand
TTCTTGCAAAAGCCCCACGACCTCGGCCATGGGAAAGATCATCTGGATGTTGGGATTTTCTTCGCGGGCCAACTGGCGGAACTGTTGCACCGCGCGCTGCTGGTCGATCTGGTATCGTCTCTTCATAGCGACTCTCTCCTTTTTCTTGGCAGAAAAACTACCCTCGGTCATTATGACCGGGGTTGAGAGTCGCTACTTTCTACGAACTTACGGGCATCCTCAGTGGAAGTGGGGAGTGAGTAGTAATAAGTGAGTTGCCTGATTAGATAACCGTGTTGGCTCCGAAACGCCGAGTAGACTTGGTGCGCTCAAACGAACCAAGGCTCGGAGGAAAGGAGCCGAGCACATGAAGATTGTAGGTTGTGATTTACACACACGCTACCAGCAGATTGCGATGCTGGACCAGGAGACCGGCGAACTGATCGAGCGTCGGTTAGAGCACGAGAGCGGAGAGGCGCGAGCGTTTTACGCAGCCGTAGCGGCACCGGTGCGGGTAGGCATCGAAGCCACCGGGCACACCCGCTGGTTCGAGCGGATGTTGGCCGAACTGGGGCACGAGTTGTGGATCGGGGATGCGGCCGAGATCCGGGCGTCGATGGTGCGCAAACAGAAGACGGATACGCGCGATGCAGCGCACTTGCTGCTGAGCGAGCGTTTTCCGCGCATCTGGCGGCCGACGCTGGCGGAGCGCGATCTGCGGCAACTGGTGTGGCATCGGCAGAAGCTGGTGTGGATGCGCAATGCCGTGGGCAACCAACTGCACGCTTGGGCGATGGGAGAAGGCGTGTGCCGGAAGAAGAAGCTGTTCACCAAGAAGGGTCGGGCGGAGTTGGAAAGCCTGGCGCTGGGACGGTGGGCGAGTCATCGCCGGCACGAGTTGCTGGAGATGCTCGATCAACTGGATACCTCGGTCGAGGAACTCGACCGCGCCGTGGCCGAGCAGGCGGAGCAGAACGCCGCTGCCGTGCTGCTGATGACGCATCCCGGAGTGGGACCGGTGACTTCGCTGGCCTTCGTGCTGACCATCGGTCCGGTGGGACGTTTCCAGCGGAGCAAGCAAGTGGTGAGTTATCTGGGATTGAATCCGCGCGAGCACTCTTCGGGAGGACGGCAGCGACTGGGTGCGATCTCGAAACAAGGCAATCCCATGATGCGTTCGTTACTGGTCGAGGCCGGACATACCGCGGCGCGTCTGGACCCCGAGTTACGACAGGACGACCAGCGACTCAAGCTGCGACGTGGCAGCGGAGTGGCGAAAGTCGCGATGGCCAGAAAGTTGGTGGTACGAATGTACTGGATGCTGCGCAGCCCGGCGAATTATGCGCAGCTGGTTCGCATGCAAGGCAGCCCGAGGGGCACCCTGGTGGGCCAGTAAGACATCGTTGGCCTGATTGGGCGGCCTTGCCCCCCGAGAAAGTCGGGGAGTCCGAACAACGAATCATGGTCGGAAGTAAGTGATCGGATAGATGGTTGGTGGAACCAGTTTTCCACCGTACGATTCTAAAAGCGAGCCTTGGTCGAATGAGCAAAACAACAAAAGCAACACCAAAACCCTCTACGAAGGGAAAGTCAAAACCTGAGGCGATCCTGCTCGAACGCAGCAGCCTCGCCACGCGATCGCTGGAAGTGTCTCTTGACAACGCCGACACGGTTATAGAGGGTGCCCCGCTCATCGCGTTCTTTGCGATGTGTGGGTTCTCGAACTAGTGGAAAGGCATTTATGGAATTTAGTATCGATCATCTCGGCATAGCAGTAAAATCCCTGACCGCGGCGAAGTCG
Source organism: Terriglobia bacterium (assembly GCA_020073565.1). GTDB lineage: Bacteria > Acidobacteriota > Terriglobia > Terriglobales > Acidobacteriaceae > Acidiflorens. The sequence continues at coordinate 65,509 of JAIQEY010000034.1, read as the reverse complement.
ATCTACGAAAAACTGGGACTGACCGTGTCGCCCGAAGAAACCGTCGAGCAGGAAAAAGTGCGGCTGGTCATGGTGCCGGTAGGAGAAAGCCGTCTGGAGCTGCTAGAAGCGACCTCAGACGATTCGACCATTGCCAAGTTCATCGCCAAACGCGGCGAAGGGCTGCACCACGTCTGCATGCGAGTTCCGGACCTGGCAGCTGCGGTCGCAAGACTGAAGCGAGACGGCGTGCGCCTGGTATCCGAAGAAATCAAGACGGGCGCAGGCGGGCATCGCTACGTATTCGTGCATCCGCAGAGCACCGGCGGCGTACTCCTTGAGTTGGTAGAAAGCAAGCATTGACCTCATGCCGAGGTGGTCCTCTGTGTTCCCCTGTGGACTGGTTTGAAGTAAGGGGTTTTTGGGTAGGGCACGGCTTGAGTCGTGCCGATCAGAACCACGAAAATGCGGGCTTTAGCCCCTGAGGGCCGTGTTGTTGACCCCTTTGGGTGGACTTTTGAAATCAGTTCCAGCTGTTTCCGACAACCAGCAAAGTTTCGACATTATGCTTCTGCTAGCCACCGACACCTCGGGTAAAAGCGGCAGCATCACGCTGGCGCGTGTGACGCCCGGCCAGAGGGATGTCGAGATCGTCGAGGTTGTTCCGTTAGCCGGCGGCACGTTCTCAGCGCAGCTAGTGCCGCAGATTTCCGCGCTGCTCGAAAAACACGGGTATCGTAAGAGCGATCTAGCCGGATTTGCCGTTGTGTCCGGCCCGGGATCATTTACTGGACTGCGAGTGGGCCTGGCTGCCATCAAGGCGCTGGCCGAGGTTCTGCGGAAACCGATCGCCGCCATTTCGTTGCTGGAAGCGGTCGCCCGGTCCGGCCCAGCCCGCGGCCGCATGCGAGCGGCTCTCGATGCCGGCCGCGGCGAGGTGTACGTCGGAGACTACCAGGATGATTCCCAGGCGCACCGCGAGCGCCTGCTGAGCCGGGAGGAGTTCCTCACCGAAAGCAATGGGAAGTCCGTGATCACCCCCGACCCAGCGCTCGCGGCGATTGCCCGCGCCGCCGGAATCCAAGTCGACCAAATCAGCTATCCCGACAGCCGAGTGATCGCCCGCCTCGGCTGGTCGCGCCTCGAACGCGGCCAGACCGTCTCACCCGAAGCGCTCGACGCCAACTACATTCGCCGCTCCGACGCCGAGATTTTCTCCAAGCCGAAGGTCTGATGCCGCTCATGCCGCCCGCCATCCGTTCCGCCACGCTCGACGACGTCCCGATGATCCTCATCATCGAACAGCAGGCAGCGAGCGCCGCCCACTGGCCAGCGGAGGAATACGAGAGACTCGTAAAGACCGGAGTCGTCCTGGTAGCCGAACAAGCCGGCCAGTTCCGCGGATTTGTGTGCGCGAAGGCCGTTGTCGGCGAGTGGGAAATCGAAAACGTCGTGGTCGCCACCGAGTTTCTTTGTCAAGGAATTGCTAATCAATTGATGCAAGCGCTCATCGAGCAAGCAGAGAAGCGCGCCGCCTCCAGGATTCTGCTGGAAGTGCGGGAATCGAATCTGCCAGCGCGCAGACTCTACGAGAAGTACGCATTCCGCGAAGTCGGTCGCCGTCGCAAGTATTACAGGAATCCTGTCGAAGACGCGGTTCTGTACGCGCGCCGCTCGAGAATCTGAAAAATATAACAGGTTTTCCGAAGTTTAGACCCAGAGACGCCCAACCCCAACATTGCACAAGAGTTGGGGCAGTTTGCTACCCTGACCCGAGGCTATGAACCGTGGAAAACTACCTATGAAAACCCATTGATCGCCCCCCCTGCCTGTGCTAACTTTTAACCGCACAGTAACAATTCAAGGAGGCCTGCAGGATGCTGACTCCGAGAGACCATCTCCTGACCAGTCATGAAGAGTTCCGGCGGCTGGTTCAGGAGCACTCGCAATACTCCCAACGGCTGGAATCCCTCACTCAGAAGCGATACCTCACCGAAGACGAAAAACTAGAGGAAGTGCGGCTGAAGAAGCTGAAGCTGCGCCTCAAAGACCAGATGCAGAGTCTGGAATCGCAGTTCCAGCGGCAGTCTGCCTAGCACGACTAGCCTGAGCAATCGGGTCTGAATCGCCCGCAAAACGCAGAGCAAGGGTGAGTCCTGCTGTCACACCAGGCGCGTCTAAGCGCCTTTTTTTATTGCAGTTATGTAGAATCGATCGAGCCCGCTCTATAATCATTCTGAATTCCCATGGTTCGTGACGGCTACTTCTATGGTGCGGGTGGTATTCTCGCAGCGGGCGTGATCGTCTGGCTGGCGGCTTGGCCTTATGCCGTTCCCGTGCTGCTTCTGGCCGCATTCTGCCTATGGTTTTTCCGCGATCCCGAGCGCCAGATCCCCATGGTTCCCGGAGCCGTGGTCTCTCCCGGCGACGGCACAGTAACCGACGTTTCCGTAGTGACCGTCGGCGGCTCTCCGCGCAACCGCATCAGCATTTTTCTGAGCGTCTTCGATGTGCACGTAAACCGCTCCCCGATTGCCGGTGTGATCCGCGATGTGCGCTATCAGCGCGGGAAGTTCCTCAACGCGATGGGTGCAAACGCGGCGGAAGAAAATGAGCAGAACATCGTGACCGTCGAAGGCGATGGTCGCACCGTAGTCTTCAAGCAAATTGCCGGCCTGATCGCGCGCCGCATCGTGTTCGACCGCAAGGTCGGCGACACGGTCGCGCGCGGCGAGCGCATCGGGCTCATCAAATTCGGTTCCCGCGTCGATGTGCTGTTCGATTGCGATGCCACAATCCAGATCAAACCAGGTGACCGCGTCCGCGGCGGAGCAACGGTTCTTGCCGTCTTGCCCGTCGCGCAACCCGTCGGAGTCAGCGCCAGGGGAGAGCGGGAGGGTGCCACATGGAAGAGATGACTCTCCAGCGTCGCGACTCCGATCGCCCGCGCGGACGCTTGCGCAAGGGCATGTACATTCTGCCCTCGTTGTTTACGACTGCCAACATTGCGGCCGGCTTTTACGCCATCCTGCAAACCGTGCACGGCAGCCCGGCCGAAGCCTGGCACATGGACTATGCCGCCCGCGCGATCGGCTTCGCCGTCGTGTTCGACGGCCTGGACGGCCGCATCGCGCGCATGACCCGCACCGAAAGCGAGTTCGGCAGGGAACTCGACTCCCTCGCCGACGTTATCACCTTCGGCGTTGCCCCCGCCCTTCTAGCCTGGATGTGGGGCTTTCATCTGTTGCCGGCGGCAATCCAGCCCGACATGCGTCTGAAGATCATGCAACTGGGCTCGATTGCCTGCTTCGCTTTCCTATTGATGGGCGCGAGCCGCCTGGCCCGCTTCAACATCGCCGTCAATCCCCAGCCCTCGAACCCGGGTCGCCCGGGCAAGAAATATTTCGTGGGCATGCCGATTCCCGCTGGTGCCGGCGTCATCGCCGCCGTCGTTCATTATTACGGCGGAGCACCCATCGTCTCCTGGTGGACGGCGGCGTCCTGGCTCATGATGGTCGTCGTTGTCGGCTACCTCATGGTCAGTACCTGGCGCTTTTACAGCTTCAAAGATATTGATTTCCGTTCCCGCCATCCCTTCCGTCTGATCATTTTCATCGGCGTGTTGATCGCGTTGATCTGGGTCTTTTCACGGCCCGTGCTATTCGCGATCGCCGTTATTTACATGGCTTCCGGTGTTCTCTGGCGCTTGCAGTGGATCATCCGGCGCAAGACCCCGCCTGCACCTCCGCCCTACCGGGAGGCATCTCAGACCTCATGACGCCGGTTCCGAAATCCTCCGCGCAGCCCGACCTCCGCGGCACCAACCTGTATCGCGTGGCGATCGTGGGCGCGGCCACACTCAAGGGAAAAGAGATGGCCGAAATCCTGCGCGACCGGAATTTCCCAGCCGTCGACGTGCGCCTGCTCGATGACGACGAATCTCTCGGCCAGCTGGAAGCGGTCGGTGACGAGATGAGTTTCATTCAAAGCGTCCGCTCCGAGCAGTTTGAGCGCGTGGATTTTACTTTCTTCGCGTCCGACCCGCGCTGCACGCGCAACAACTGGAAGGCGGCCCGCGATCTGGGAAATACCATCGTCGATCTTTCATGCGCGCTCGAAGATGAGCCGGGAGCAACCATCCGTTCGCCCTGGATCGAGCGCCAGGCTGGCCAACCGGTACCGCCCGAACTACAGCCGGGACCGGTCGTCGTGGCTCATCCGGCCGCGACCGTCTTGGCCCTGCTGGCTCTGCGTGCAGGCAAACTCCAGCGCATGGCCGCGACCGTCTTTGAACCAGCCTCGGAACGCGGCCAAAAAGGAATGGACGAACTCCACGAGCAGACCGTAAACCTGCTCTCCTTCCAGGAACTGCCCAAGAATATCTACGACATCCAAGTCGCCTTCAATATGGTCACGCGCTACGGCCCGCGATCGGACTCCGCGCTCGAAGGAATCTCCGAGCGAATCCTGAAACACTACCGGCAGATCGCTCCCACTGCAACCGAACCCTCGTTGTTTTTGGTTCAAGCTCCGATCTTTCATGGGCACGCCTTCGCTATCTATCTCGAAACCGAGAAGCCAGTAGCGATCGAAGATTTCTCGCAGATGCTGGCCGGAGATCACGTGGTCGTGACGCATGGTGCGGTAGATGCTCCCACCAACGTCAATGCCGCCGGCCAGGGAGACATCCTGGTTTCGCTGGCTCGCGATGCCAATCATGCCAACGGCATTTGGCTTTGGGCTGCTTCCGACAACCTCCGCATCACCGCCCTCACCGCCGCCGAATGTGCCGAGAGCATGACCGCCTCCCGTCCCCGAGGTCAGATTCAATGAGGTCACCCTCGACAGTCCGATGTTGGGTGGCGCAGCGCTTTAGCGCTGCGATTGAGACTTTCCGTTCAATACCGGCTTTAGCCGTTGAGGTCGCGCATTCGACTATTTTCGCAACCGCTTCACTTGCAACTCTTATGCTCGCCACCACGGCTTGCGGCTACCACACTGTTGGACACACGGTAGCCCTTCCCCAGAACGTCCACACCATCGCGATCCCCGGCTTCGTCAGTCAGAGTCAGACGTTCCGCATCGAGCAGCGCCTCAGCGACGCCGTCGTGCGCGAATTCAATACTCGCACGCAATTCCATGTGATCCACGATGCGCAGACCGATGCCGACGCAGTACTCAAAGGAACCGTCTTGTCCGCATCCGCCACGCCCGTCACGTACGATTCCAAAACCGGCCGCGCCGCCAGCGCGCTGGTCACCGTCAGCATGCAAGTCACCTTGACGGATCGCCAGGGAAAGGTGCTTTTCCAGAACCCGTCGTATCTTTTTCACGAGCAGTACGAACTCTCGCGCGATCTCCCCAGCTTCTTTGAGGAAGACTCGCCCGCCGTCGATCGCCTGTCCCGCGACTTCGCCCGCACCCTCGTGGCCAACATCCTGGAGGCATACTGATGCGCGGCTTTAACCAGTCGGACCGCTTCCTTTCCGAACTGGAGTCGCGCAAGCTGAAACCGGCATACGTGTTCGTAGGCGATGAAGCGTTCTTCCGCAAACGCTGTCGCGACGCCATCATCGAGCACTTAGTGGCCCCCGATTCCCGCGACTTCAGCGTGTTCGAATTTGACTTGGGAGAGACCTCGCTGACCGAGGTGCTTGATCGAGCCCGCACGCCCTCGCTGATGGCCCCCTTCCAGGTATTTTTCGTGCGCGGCGTGAAAGCCCTGTTCGGACGCGGCTCCAACGAAGAGAAGATCGGCGCCATCGAAGAGTACTGCAAGAATCCCAACCCCGACGCGCTCCTCGTCTTCGTCGCCGACCACATCAGCATCCCCGCCGACGCCCGCCGCATGGAGATGACGGACCGAGACCGCTACCAGAAGATCCGCGAGGATCTCGGCCCATTCTGCGGCATTGTCGAACTGGCGCGCGTCGAAGAAGGCGAAGCGGTTCGCTGGATTGGCGAATACTGCACGACCCGTGGCGTCAAGATCGACGCGGACGGTGCCCGCGAACTGACCGACGCGCTCGGCGCCGACATGATGATGGTCTCGAACGAACTGGAGAAGCTGATTCTCTACGTAGACGAGAAGAAAAAAATCACGCTCGGCGACGTCGAGACCATGGTGCTCGCCGCCAAACAAAGGTCGCTCTACGAACTGACCGACGCCATCTCCGCCAAAGACCGCGTGCGCGCCCTCGAAGTCCTCGACGCCCTGCTCTCCACCGGAGAAGGCGAAGAAGCCGCCATCGGCCACCTCTATATGCTGGCGAAAACCTTCCGCCAGATGCTGGTGATCCTCGAACGCAACGTGCGCGACCAGCGCATGCTCTGGGCCGCGCTCTGGCAGGGCTTCCGCGTGCCGCCCTTCGCAGCCGACGACATCATCCGCCAGGCCCGCCGCTACAAATCGAAGCGAGAACTCACACGCGCCATCCGCCTGGTAGCGAGGGCCGACCTGGCACTGCGCTCGAATCCCCCCGGCAAACGCCTGATCCTCGAAAGACTGATCCTCGACCTGGCAGGCGAACCCAAACTCGAAACCAGCGGCGGATGGATGCAGGAAGAACTGCCGGTATGATGTAACCCTCAGGTTCTGATGCTCAGCCCAGGCGACGTCATTTCCTACCTCGAGATGTGCGCTCCGTTTGGAGTGAATCTCCAACGAGGGATGAACTATCGGATAAGAGACGGCGAAAGCCTGATTTTGATGAGCCAGAGATCCGGCGCGCCCTATCAGGACAGGGTCGAGCAGGGTGGACGCATCATCATCTACGAGGGGCACGACCAGCCGAGGAAAAGAGGTGTTGTTGACCCCAAGAAAACCGACCAACCACAGTTTCAGCCAAGCGGAAAGCCCACACAGAACGGCTTGTTTGCGGAGGCGGCGAGAAGGTTCAAGGATGGAATCGGCCCGGCGGAGCGGGTGAGAGTGTTTGAGAAGATCCGCAATGGAATATGGGCCTATAACGGAGTGTTCGAACTTATCGATTCGTGGCAGGAGAAAACCGGACCTCGAAAAGTGTTCAAGTTTAGGTTGCAGCTAGTCCACGACGTTCCATTTTCAGAGAGACTTCGCGGCGTTTCTCTTGAGCATGACCGCGTTATTCCTAGTCACGTTAAGTTGGAAGTATGGAAGCGGGATAAGGGTCGTTGCGTGAAGTGTGGCAGTGCCAAGAATTTGCACTTCGACCACATAATCCCTTACTCTCTCGGAGGGTCGTCGAAAGATGCTGAAAACATTCAGCTATTGTGTGCGCGACACAACCTCGAAAAGCATGATGCGATTCAGTGACCATGTGTGGGCCCTCGGGGAACACTGAACGTGGAGATTAAGGCTTACCTTCAGCGCATCGGGTACGTTGGAGAAGTTCGACCGACCGCAGCAACCCTGCGCGCCCTCCACCGCGCCCACCTCTTCGCAGTCCCCTTCGAAAATCTCGACATCCACCTCGGCCGCAAAATCATCTGCGACGAAGCTCGCTTCCTGCACAAGATCGTAAGCGAACGCCGCGGCGGCTTCTGCTACGAATTAAACGGAGCCTTTGCCGCCCTCCTCCGTGCGCTCGGATTCCAGGTGACCCTGCTCTCCGCCCGCGTCGCCCGTGCCGATGGCAGTCACGGTCCCGAGTTCGACCACCTCACCCTCCGCGTCGATCTCGAAGAACCTTGGCTCGCCGACGTCGGCTTCGGAGACAACTTTCTAGAACCGTTGTGTCTGAAGCCCGGCTTGGAGCAGCGCCAAATCGGGCGTATCTATCGCCTGACTGACCTAGAAGGCGTCTTCCATGTCGAAGTCAGGGCCGACGACAAATGGAAGCCAGCGTACTCGTTCACCCTGCAACCTCGCCAAGTCTCCGATTTCGCCGCCATGTGCCACTATCAGCAGACTTCGCCCGACTCCCACTTCACGCGCAATCGCATTTGTTCCAAGGCGACCGCTGAAGGACGCGTCACGTTATCCGATGACAATCTGATCGAAACCAGGAACGGTGTCCGAAACGAGCAAGTGGTAACAGGCGACCAAGAGTGGCGAGCGCTACTACAGGAACGCTTCGGTGTTGACCTGCCGTGAACCGTAGCGCCGGGGCGGCGGCGCTACAGAGACTTTTCTACTTCCTCACCCCGGCCACTGCCCTTCGCAGTTCCTCTACCTCCGACGACCCCGGCTTGATCTTCGCCACGCGATCCAGTTGCTGCCGCGCCAGCGCGGCCTGGCCAGTCTGAGCGTAAGCAAGTCCGAGGTGATAGACGAAGGTCGCATTCTCCGGTTCTTTCTTCGCAGCTTCTTTGAACAGGTTGATCGCGTTCGGGTACACGCCTTTCTGGTAGTAAGCCCAGCCCAACGTGTCGGCGGCGCTAGGATTGTCCGGAAGTTGGCGTCGCGCCGTCTGCGCCATGGCCAGCGCCACGTCCACATTCCCGCCTTGCTGCAGCATCACGTACGCCATGTTGTTTGAGGCCAGAGGATTGTCGGGCCGCAGCTCCAGCACTTTCTGGTACATCTGTTTTGCCTTGTCCCAATCCCGCTTGTTCTCGTAGATGCTGCCCGCCAGCAGGTAAAACGCGATCTCCTTCGGGTTCGTTTTGGTGCCATCCAGAAAAGTCTGGAGCGCTTGATCCGTCGCGCCGCGCTCGTTCTGCGCTGCGCCCAGCTTCAGCACCGCGTCAGAATTATTTTTGTCCAGCTCAATCGCCCGCCTGAATTCCGCTTCCGAGCCCGGATAGTCCTTCTTCTGCTCCATTAACAGATGGCCCAGCATCGTGTGAAAGCCGGTGTTGTTGGGGTACTTGGCAACTTGAGCTTTCGCCGTCGCAATCGCCCGATCAGGCTGTTTCTGCACCAAGTCAACGTTGAGCACGCCGCCCAATGCGTCGGTCGAGTTTGGATCCTGATCCAGTGCCTGCTGATAGGCTTTTTGTGCATCGGCCAGTTTGTTCTCCGCCATCCGCAAGTTCCCCATTTGCACGTAGGCGGCTGGATTGTTCGGCTCCTTGTCGAGCGACTGTTTGAGGAAGTCGTTCGCCGCCACAAATTGCTTGCGATCGATCTCGGCCACGGCACGCAGCAGGTATCCGTCAGAAGCTGCGGGCTGCAGACTGATGATCTGGTCCGCTGCCCGCGTCAGAGCCGCGGCATCGCCGCGATGAATTGCGACGCCAGCCAGTGCCCGGTACGCTTCCACGATGTCAGGACGCAGGCGGACCGCGTTTTGCCATTCGGCTTCCGCCCGGCTGACGTTGCCCATTTGGTCGAAGGCCAGTCCCAGCTGGTAGTGTGCGACGCCATTATCGGGTTCGGTTTTCAGCACTCCCTGCAAGGTGTTGGCAGCGTCGCTGGCCTTGCCGCTCCGAATCTCAATCTCGCCCTTGTAGATCTGGGCGTCGATGTCGTCCGGCTTGGATTTGAGCACCTCGTCATTCAGCTTGCGCGCCTGGTCGAGCTGGTTTTTCAGGATTAACAACTGAATGTAGTTCTTCTTGACCACCATATCCTTGGGGTGGTCGTGATAGAGCGTCCCATATTCCGCCGTCGCTTTGTCGAGCTGGTTATTCGCAAAGTAGAAGTCGCCCAGCATGCGGTAGCCCACCGAGTTGTTGGGAAAATCCTTCTTCGACTGCCTGAGGAAATCCTCGGCTTGCGAGAACTTGCTCTCGGCCAAGTACAGGCGGGCCAGCGAGCCGCGGGGCTCGGGATCGCTGGGAGCGCTGTCAATCGCTCGCCGGAACAATGGTTCCGCCTCAGGAAAGCGCCCGCGTACCTGGTAGAAGTTCCCGAGAGAAACCAGTGCATTCGTTGATTTGGGGCTGAGGTCCACCGCTTTCTTGAAACTAGCTTCCGCGCCGTCCCATTGGGATTCGTGCATCTGCACGGCCGCCAGGCTCAGATACGTATCCGAGCGCTTGGGATCCAGTTGCAGCGCTTTCTGCATGGCCGCCAGGGCTCCCGCGCCATCGTTGTTCAAGAGCGCGTAGTTGGAGACCGCTACAAACACTTCCGGATTGTTTGGTTGCTTCTGCGTCAGCAAATCGAGGTGTTCCTTGGCGTCGCTCAGCTGTCGATTGGCGAGTAGAAAATTCGCCATGTCCAGATGCGCGGCATAATGATCCGGCTGGAGTTCCACCGTCTTCACCAGTTCCTGGTACGCGCCCGGCCACTGCTGGAGTTTCATCGCCGTCTGGGCAAGCCTGTAGTGGGCGTCCGTAAAGCGCCCGTCCACCTGGATCGCGTTCTCAAACTGGATGGCGGCTTCCTTGTACTGGCCCTTATCAAAGTAGCGTTCACCGCTCTCCAGGTACTTCTGCTTGCGGACGTTTGGGTCGCGCGAGCACCCTGTCAGGAACGCCCCCAAAACGCAAATCGCGACCACTGCCAACCAGAGCCTGGATCGTTTCGTCATGAATGCATCTCCGAACCCTTTGATTTCGCGCAACCTTCCTCTTATCAATACCCTATGCACAAAGGTACTCTCCTCCGCGCGAGCGCGCCGTTACTGTCGTTATTATCGCAGACCTGCCCTGTGGCACGTGTCTTCGTACACACTCCCAACCATGACGCTCGTGTACAACTGCTTTGGTAATCTCGCCTAACCGTTCCGGTCGTGGCATAGTTCTTCCCCAGCTATGACTCACTTCCCCCAACCCAATGCCAGCCAGCGGTCGCCCCGCGTACAACTCAACGGATCGGTCGGAGCCAAAGTCCTGGTCGAAGGCGGAGAGCGGGCGCACGCCAAACTCCAATCCATTTCCGTCACGGGCGGTCTGCTCCAGTTGCAGCGCGAACTCTCCACCGGGGATTTCGTGGAGATTGCCTTTCACACCCGCGCCGGCGCCGTTCATGGCATGGCCGAAATGCTGCCGCCGACGCGCAAGTTTCAGAGCGCCTGTCTGCAGCCCTTCCGCTTCATTGCTCTGGGCGACGAAGACCACCGCAAGCTGCGCATGGCACTCGATTCCGCGCTGGATCGCAGCTTCCTCGATCCAGTCTCCGATCGGCTGAAAACGCCGCCCGGACTCTGAGTCTCCGCCTCCTAAGGGCTTACCTTACGCTGTTTGGACCAGAAATCGCCCCCTCAACTGGTGATGGTTGAGGCACGACGGGCGTCTGGACGCTTCCCAGTCGCCGACTCATTTCCTGATTCCGCACTGCGCAGGAGAGCCGCCACTACGGCCGGAACGGGAGTATCATTTGCCGGTGCCGCAACTTCTCCATGACGACACCTTTCGCCGGCTCTGTCGCGGACGCGACCTCCTCGCCGCCGAATACCAATCCCGAGTTCTGCTCGAGCAGGCGGCGCGCGAGGCCTGTCTTTCCGAATTCCATTTCCATCGCCTGTTCCGTGCTACCTTCGGCGAGACCCCGCATGATTTTCTCACTCGACTGCGCATGGACCGTGCCCGGCAAATGCTCGCTTCTGAACGCACCGTGACGGAGGTTTGCTTCGAGATCGGCTACGGAAGCTTGGGATCGTTTTCCAGCAAATTCCGCGCCCAGTTCGGCCGCAGCCCAGCCGAATTTCAGCGCGTGGTCCGCCGCATCTTCGGATACAGCGCTCCCTGGCGCGTGCTGATGGTGCCGGGATGCTTTGTGCAGGCTTGGGCTGGAATCGAATAGCAAGAATCGAGAAGCACAGCCTGCATCGAGTTCGCTACTCTTCCCTGCGACACACTTCCCGCGAAGGAGAACAATCATGATCCAAAAAATGTCCCACGCAACCATTTTTGTGCTTGATCAGGACCAGGCCAAGGACTTCTACGTTGGCAAGCTAAGCTTTGACGTCAAAGTTGATCAGTCGCTGCCCAACGGCTTCCGCTGGCTCACCGTCGCTCCCAAAGGGCAGGCTGAACTGGAGATTATCCTGCTGAAAGTCGGCAGCGGCACCAACTTCATCAAGATGAAGGGCGGCGAGGCTGGAAAGAATGACACGAAAGACGTCGACGCGATGGCTGCGCTGCTGAAGAAGGGCATGTTCAACGCCGGCGCCTTCCAGACCGCCGATTGCCGCAAGACCTTTGAAGAACTGAAGGCCAAAGGCGTGGAGTTCGTCTCCGAACCGAAAGACCAGTTCTACGGGGTCGAATCGGTGTTTAAAGATCCGTTCGGAAATTGGTTCAGTTTGACCCAGCCGAAGAACTACTGATGATGGGCGAACGTCGATCTACTCTCGAGGGTGCCCTGTCCAAGCTCCGCTTGGGCGGGGCTGCGGCTGGTTATTTACATTAGTATAGGAAATAGAGGTCCTGTCCCCTATGTTCACCTCGCAGCCCATTGGATTTGTGAGTAGTCCGTACAAGGATGCAAGCGAGATCCCCAAGGGTCTGGGCGCCAAACACGAGGCCGATGGTGTCCTCAAGATCTTGCCCGAGTTTGAGGCGGGGCTCACCGACATCGAGGGCTTTTCGCATCTCATTGTCGTCTGGGAGTTCGATCGCAAACGGGGGTTCGAATTGCTCGTTACACCACCCTCCGACAATCGGCCGCATGGTGTGTTTGCGACCCGCTCTCCGCAACGTCCGAACCCGATTGGCCTGACAGCTGTCGAACTGCGTCGCCGCGAAGGCATCGAGCTGCATGTTCGGGGTGTCGATATGCTGGATGGGACGCCGATTCTCGATATCAAACCCTACCTGTCCAGCATTCCGTCCGAAAGGCTACGCCGTGGATGGCTCGCCGAGGCTGAAGCACGACAGAGGTGATGTGTTGCGGTAGCTCGCCACGCTGTGGGTCTCGGTCTCCGCCGAGAGGTCCGTGTCGTTATACTGGGTCCTGTGCGATGACGCACCACGTCCTCACTCACTCCGCCGCCGAGACCATCGCCCTTGGACGCCAGTTCGCCAACGAACTCGCGCCGCCTCTCATCGTGTTGCTGCGCGGCGACCTTGGCGCCGGTAAAACCACTCTCGTCAAGGGAATCGCAGAGGGCTTTCAGGCTGCGTCTGCCCAGGACGTTACCAGCCCCACCTTCACCCTCGTCCACGAATATCGCGGCCCTCGGGCCACCCTCTATCACATTGATCTTTACCGAATCGACACCGAGCGCGAACTCGAAACCCTCGGCCTCGACGACCTCCTCGCGCCCGACAGCATCCTGCTGATCGAGTGGGGAGAAAAGTTCCCGCGATTCGTCTGTGATCGGAACCTGGAAATTGTTCTGGAACGAGTGGGAGAGGACGATCGCCGGATTCAGGTCACCGCTTTCTGACAACCAGGGCGGGTGCCCCACTCATCGCGCACTTTGCGATGAGTGGGATGGCGCGCGTAATTCCAGCCGCAGGCAGGACGCCGGCGCACTCCATTCCCGTACCATCGAGAACAGGAGTGCCATCGCAAACACAGCGAAAATGAAGGTGCGGCTCCGCATCCATCAATTGTAGCGCCGCCTCCCCGCGACCCTATGGGCTAAACTCTTCGATGTCCGGGAAAGGGACTCCGCCAATGAAAACACTCTTCACCTGCCCTCTACTCCTCGCATCTGTGTTCGGTGTCTGGACGATTTTTGTCTCAGCCCAAGTGCCGCCGCCGACACCGAATGACAAACTTGCAGATCAGGAGGTCCGGCGACTGAATGCCCAAGAGGTCGATGCTTTCGTACACAACGACCCGAAAGCCATGGCGCAGTTGTGGTCAGATGATTTCGTCGTGACCAATCCCTTAAACAAGTTCGTAAACAAGCAGCAGGTTCTCGGGATGGTCGCATCCGGCTTCTTGGCGATCCCTTCCTTTGACCGTCAGATCGAGTATCTCCACGTCTATGGCGATACCGTGATCGTGGCGGGCAGCGAGACGGTGCTGTGGGGCGGAAAGATGCCGAACGCCGGAAAGACCGAGCATCTCCGTTTCACAGGTATTTGGATGAAACAGAATGGACGCTGGCAACAAGTCGCCCGCCATGCCAACATCGTGCCTCAGCAGTGACCAGGAACCACCACCGCACGTGCAGCATGTTGTACGGACTGGCTCCGATTGCATCCGTTCCGTGGCTGGATGTGTGGCCGACATCCCCACCCAGGAGTCTCGCATTCGATGATCGCTAACCCGCGTTCCGCACCAGTGCAAGGGTTGTCACGTCATTGTGGGTGGGAGGGGACTGCGTGAAACTCTGGATGGCTTGCAGGAGGTCCAGGCATAAGCCATGGGCGCTGCGTGCGGTCGCATGCTGAAAGCTTTGCTTCGTCCTTTCCAAGCCAAACTCCTCGCCGTCGTACTCCGCTTCGATGATGCCGCGTGAGACTGCCACCAGCGCCGCACCCGGCACCAGGGCGCAGGTGGCCGCGCTTTGCGTGGTATGCGAGAACAGGCCCAAGGGCAGGCCAGTTGCTTCGAGCAGCGTAATTCCCGCTCCATCCCGCAGAAGTCCCGGCGTGTGTCCGGCGTTGGCGTAGCAGACTGTACCCAGGTCTTCGTTGTAGCAACCGATGAACGCCGGGCAACTGCGCACGCCTCGCTGCAGGATGGTGAGGTTCATCTGGTAGCAGAGTTCCATCATGGAGGTGGTTTCGTTGAAGTCGTCACCAACAAAAAGCCTGGGCGCAAGAGTTCGGAAAGTACTCTGCGCGGCGATCAGGGTTCCGCGTGTGTCGGCGCGGCGGCCAGCCATGTCGAGTAGCACGAACAGCATGCGAGATTGTCCCACGCGCAGGAATTCATAAAAATCGCCTGCCATGCGGTGGTCGTAGTACACCGCGGCGATTTCGGCATCGCGCAGCGCGGGGACGTCGCAGTGAAGTGGATCCGCGGGGCGCGGTGTGGCTTCGCGCGGTCGCAGCCGGAACCTGAGTAGGGGGATATGCACCAGCCAGAGTCATCGGCAGACTGGCCTTTGTGCTTCAGTCCAACGGGAGTTACCTCGGTTTTTCAAAAATCGGCCGATGCCTGCGGTCTTTGTCAGAAGCCCATGATGTTGTACCCGCAATCGACGTAGATGGTTTCGCCGGTGATTCCGGAGCTGGCATCTGATGCAAGAAACACTCCCGTGCTGCCGACTTCGCCGACCTCAACATTGCGTTGCAACGGGGCGCGCTCGGCGTGCGATCTCAGCATGTCTCCCAGGCCTGAGATGCCGCGCGCGGCCAGCGTCTTGATCGGCCCGGCGGAAATCGCGTTGACACGAATCTTTTTTCTGCCCAAGTCTTGCGCGAGATACCGCACCGTGCATTCCAGCGCGGCCTTCGCCACGCCCATGACGTTGTAGTGTGGCACAACTTTTTCGGCTCCGTAGTAGGTCATGGTGATGACGCTGCCGCCCTCTTCCATGAGCGGCGCCGCGGCGCGGCAAACGGCGATCAGCGAATACACGCTCACGTCATGCGCAATGCGGAAACCCTCGCGCGTCGTGTTGACGAAGTCGCCTTTCAATTCTTCGGCGGGCGCGTAGGCCACGCTGTGCACGATGGTGTGCAGCTTGCCGTAGCGCTGCTTCAGTTTCTCGAAGAGAGTGGCGATCTCGGCATCGTTCGAGACGTCGCACATGAAGCCTTCGGCGCCCGCCAGCGACAGGATCAGATCTTTCGCCTCTTGCTCCAACCGCTCGTTCTGATAGGTGATGGCCAGGTTCGCGCCGGCGGCGTGCAGTCCCTGCGCGATGGCCCACGCGATGGAACGCTTGTTGGCAACTCCAAAGACGACTGCGGTCCGGCCCTTCATATCGTCAAACATTGAGCAACGCTCCTTGGGAAGTCAGAATGCAGAAGTATCTCGCAGCACTTCTTCAATTTGACTCCTGTTTTTTTGCTTTTCTCTTCGTCTCTGTGGTGAATCATAATTCTGCTGCTAGTCGGCGGCTGATGCCATTGCCTGAGGCGCTTTCACCGGCCAGCAGGCGCTGCCGAAAGCGACCGCGTAGACGGCCGCGATCACTCCGAACCCGGCGGTCAAACTGATGCGCGATGCTACCGCTCCCACCACCAGCCCCAGCACAACCTGGAGCAGCGTCCCGAAAAAGTAGAAGGTATTTTGCACGCGTCCCATGAAATGTTGCGGCACCTGCTCCATCAGGCTGGTGTTCATGGCGACGCCGCTTACGCCGCGGGCCGAGCCCATGGCTCCGTACAGCAGAACAGCCATCGCGAGCCAGGGAGAAAATGGCGCCACGGCCATGACCAACGTGAGCAGCAGCATCGAGATCGCGATCGAACTGCGCGCACCGACGCGCGCGATCACAAGCGGTGCATAAAGCGCGCTCAGGAACGCGCCCACGCCCCACCCGCCATTCAACCAGCCGTAGCCGGTGGCGCCGGCGTGGAAGATACGGTCGCTGAGCGGCGGCGTCACCACCACGCCTGTCATCATGCCTCCGAGAAACAGAGCCCAGCTTGTGCCCAGGAGCATCACGCGGCGGTGGTCGCGCAGAAAGACCAATCCCTCGCGCATCTCGCGCAGGAATCTCCCGACGGCGGTTTCCGCGGCTTCGATATCGTGTTTCAGTTCTTCTGCTCGCGGAACCACGTGCCGTCCCTGGCGCACCGCGAAGTAGCACAGGAACGAAACAACGTACGTGCTCACGTCGATCAGCAACACTCCACCAAGGCCAATGTGCTCGTAGACGAACCCGACGATGGCGCCTGCGATCATCCATCCGCCCTGCACGCCTGCGAGTAGCAGCGTGTTCGAATGCAGGAACTCGCCTTCCGGCGTGAGTTCCTGGATGAGCGCTGTGATGGTCGGCCAGAACATCCAAAAGCCCGCTGCTACCAACGTGTTCATCAGGTACAGTTGCCACACCTGAACACGACCGACGAAGGCGAGCACGGCAACCACCGCGATGACCACGGCGCGCGCCACGTCGAGCATCATGACCAGGCGGCGCCGGTCTTCGCGGTCAATGATTACGCCCGTGAAGGGCAGCATCAGCATCGCGGGCAGAGTTTGCAGGACGGCGAAGGTTCCGAGCGCCATCTCGGAGTGCGTCCTCTGCAGGATCGTCCAAGCCACGGCGGCGGAGTTCATCCCGCTGCCCAGCATGGAGATCACGTTCGCCGCGAATACGAAACGCAGCGGGCGTGTTTGCAGAATGTTGCGCATCATTCAATCTAGCATGGCAGTCGCTAGTCGTTAGTCGCTGGTCGTTGGTGGTTTTGTGCTAGCCGGTGGAGTTCCACTCATCGCAGCGTGCGCGATGAGTGGGGCCACCGTCTCGCATTTTATAAGCACCGGTTTGAAAGTTGCTGCAAGCTTGTACTGTGATCTAGCAGGCTGGATAGGCGGGAACCATCCAGTCGGTGATCGGATGCAGTCCTCCACAGTCGAAGCACTTCGTCATGGGAAACTGGGCGGCGCAGCGCGGACAGACGGCCCGGGTTTGGAAGGTGTCGAATGCCTGGCCGCAGTGCCCGCACTTCCAGAAGTCTCCCAGAGGGGGCGCTGTCTTGCACCTGGGGCAGGAATACCCTTCCCGGCGCGGCAACTTTGCTAAACGTAACAGTGCCTGCGCGTGCTGCAATCCGCCCCAGCAATTCATAAGCATAAAGACGGAGATCGCTCCGTACCAAAGGGACTGCTTCCAGAAGGCGAGAGCGAAGAACCCGGCCACGCCTACGAAGCCGAGGATGGTAGCCACCATGAGGCTGCGGGCGCGTCCGAGCACAAACCAGAGCAGGGACCGAAGAATCTGGCCGCCATCCAGAGGATAGATGGGCAGCATATTGAAAACCAGCAGGACGACGTTAATGGTTAAGACCGTTCCTAACAACTTATAGAGATCGGGCATCGCCTGTGCCCATCCCGATGATCGGCCTAGGATCAGCATGACGAATAGGACAGGCGCGAGCACCACGTTCACGAGTGGCCCGGCCGCGATGCTCCAGAGGGTAGCGCCGGCGCGTGGAGGCGGGTCCACGTATGCCACCCCACCAAGGGGCCACAGCACGATCTGGTTGGCGGTTCCCCCAACCTGTCGACAAGCGAGGGCGTGGCCGAATTCGTGCAACATCACAATCAAGAACAGCGCCAGATACTCCAACACGTTCCACGTGACAGAGGAATAGTGTCCCTGCCGACTCTGGATTTCATACGCTGCCACCAGAAACCACGACCAATGAAGAAAAAGATCAATTCCAGCGAAGCGGAACAGGCGGATCGACCCTTGGCGAGCACTCGGCATTTGCGCAGTTTACTTCATAATCTCAACCGTCGTAGTCACGATATGCCGGACTTTCTATACGTGGAAGCGGAGCGAATTGTTTCCATTCTCAAGTAGACGAAGGACGTCCGGCACCCGACGAAGAAGTTTCGGGGTTGAACTCGACTTGGCCTAAGACCCCACCAGTGCTTGCAATGCTGCCCGGTCGCGGATGAGGAGTGTGGAGCCGGTTACCTCGAGGACGCGGCGCTTCTTAAGTTCACCGAGAGTGCGAGTGACGGTCTCGCGGGTGGTGCCAATCAGTTGCGCCATCTCTTCGTGGGTCAGCGAGATCTTGAAACCGAGCGAGCTGTCGGTGACCCTTCCGTCACCCGACCACTGCAGCAGAAGGCGGGCCAGTTTCTCTGAAACCGAATGAGATAACCCAAGGGAACGGATCACCTCATACGCGGACTGGCACTCCCGGCCGAGTTGCTGGGCCACGTACAAACAGACATCGGCACGCTCCTTGATGAAGCGGAGGAACTCAGCACAATTGACAAACGCGAGTTGAGAGGGCTGCAGAGTCTGGACAGTAAGTTCATAGGGCTTGCCGGTTACGACGGACTGTAACCCCAGAGCTTCCCCCGGCGGCACGATTCGAGTGATGATAGTCTTGCCATCGCGGCTGGTGGTCATCAGCTTGACGCGCCCCTGACAGAGGATATAGATGCCTTGCGGGGATTGGCCTTCCAGGAAAAGTACGGCACCTTCCGGGAATGAGGTGGTGTGCGCGATCCGGTCGAATTCCGCCAGGGAGGCATCGCAGAGAGAAGAAGAGGGATTGGCACGCAGTGCAGAACTGACGCAGTGGTCACCCAGGGGCAGACCATAGGGCGAGATCCGGGCGCTAGTTGGCAGCGTGAGATCTGAGGAGATGTATCCAGATCCGGCAAGCAGCGATGTTTCGGTTGCCAAAATTGCGTGGCGGTCCGCGCTGCAGAGAAGCATTTTTCCGGGGTTTCGATGCGCTTGAGTCATTGGAACCTCCCACGAAATGGGCAGGCCTGCCTACGAGGCTTGTATAAGGTACCTTAGGAGGCGAGACTGCCCTTCTACTACCAAACGGCAGAACCCAAACCCAATGCTCGAATGATTCCCCACACTCTTTGCGCCACGTTAGACGGATGCCACGGTCATGTCTGTTCAAAAGTGCACAACTTGTGAAATTTGTGACGTCAGGAGGCTCAAGCCGCCGCTCCGCGGCTGGCGAATACGACAAGACTTGAGCGGGACTAGTTCTCGCTCTCGACTAGGGCTGCCTTGGGGGCGGGCAAGGCCTTGGTTGCCTTGCCCGGTTTTGCGGGCGAGGCAGGGGGCGTTGGTGGAGCGGGCGGGGCCACGGCTACCGTTCCCTTGCGGATCTCGATGGTGCCGTTGTCGCTGTTGATGATCAGATGCGGGCCGTTCGATCCGATGGAGCCAATGGCGGAGCTCTGCCTTTCCTGATTCTCGACTTTCAACTCGCTGAAGTCGCTTTCGATCTCGCCCTCGCGGGTGTGGGCTTCCACCTTGACGGGGGTATTGGGCGGAATCGAAACCTCGGTATCTCCCTTGCGGTTGTCGATCTGGATATTGCCGGGTTTGTGCAGGCTCACGGTCACCGAGCCGTTGTTGTTTTCCAAATGCAGGTCGCCCGACAATCCTTCCAGGGAAATATCCTTGGAGCGGGTGGTCAGGCGCATGGGACCGTTGAGCGAGTCGGCGCGCAGGTCGCCGGAATCGAGATCCAGGCGGCCGTCGAGACGCGTGAATTCCATGTCGGTGCGCGAAGAACGGAAGGTGACCCCCTTGGTGACGCGGACCAAGCGGACGCTTTCCTGGAACTCGCCGTTCAGATGTACGGCGCCGTCCACGTCCTCGAACGAGACCTCGTTGGCGCGGCCCTGGATGGTGAGGTCGCCTTTCACATGCTGGGCGCGGGCGGAGCTGCGCTCCAGATTAAGCACGGCATTGCCAGTGTGATCGTTGAGACTGACTTCGCCGCGCTGGTGGTTGACTTCGACGCTTCCGTTCATGCCGTTGATGGTGACATCGCCACGGCGGGACGTGATGACAAGATCGGTGTTGCGAGGGAGGTAGACGTCCATATCGGTGCTGACGCCTTTGTCTCCGACGGCGTGGGTATTGGCGTCGAGCGTGACGGTCTTGTCGACGGTGGTGACGGTCGGCTTGGTCTTGGCGTTGTAGTTATCGGCGGATTCCTGTGTGTCGGCGTGGACTTTCTTGCGGATGGACACTTTGACAGTGTCGCCTTCGCTGACATTGACCGTAATGGTGCCGCGGTCGTCGTTGATGTGGAGCGAGCCGCCCTTGGGAAATGCCTGGCTGAGTTCGTCGCTGAAGTCGAAAGTGGAGCCGCCAAAGAACTGATCGAAGTCTTCATCACCAAGTTGGACCTGGTCGCGGATGTTGCCCCAGTTGACGCGCGAGACTCCGGTGGCGATCAGGCCGGCGAAGATGAGAAAGATCATCAAGAACACGCCGCCGACTCCGATGCCGCGGGGGGGAAGTCCGGCGCGCTTGGCCTGTTCGTACTCGATAAACTTGATGATGCCCCACAGGATGAGAAGAGCCGGCCAGTAACGGGCGAATAACAACCCCAGTGCGTGCCAATGCAGGACGCCCATTGTTCCCAGAAGAAACAACAGTCCCAAAAGGATCAGGACAATAGGTCCGGCGATTGAGCGCGGACGCGGCGCCGGAGGCATAGGCGGAGGAATTACAGGGCTAGCCATGGCTCACCTCGCTGGGAGGAGTTGTCGGTTGAGGTGCAACCGGGATCGCACTTGAGCTCGGCTGGACAGGTGGCAGAGGCAGATCAATGTGTCGCTCTGCGCTGGCGCCCCCCTGAAACAACTTGACACCGCCAATGACCAGCAGAATCGCTCCGACGTATCCGAAGAAGCCAACGTCGCGGAAGCCATCAACGAGTCCGACCACTCCGATTGCCGCGAAAATTGCCGGCGCCATTAGACCCCTTGCACGGCATCGCTCGCAGGTACATCCGGTCGGCGTGCCTACCAGACCCCAGCGGACAGCAAATAGCCAGCCGCCCAGCAGGATGAACAGCGCGGGCCACAAGCGGCCGAAGTCGAGCTCGAATAAGCCCGCCGTGCTTAGGAGGAAAAGCACTCCAAGCACAATCAGAACCACAGCGCCTGTGGGTATCTTGCGCGTATCAATTTTGGCTCCAGGCGAGAAGGCTTGCGCGAGACCAAAGGGGTCTGGAGTGGGCTGATTAGCCTGAATCGCGCGTGCAGAACGCACCGCATCCACAATCTGATATATGACGAAAAACGCGATCCCGAAAGCGCAGATCACATGCAATGCACCACTGCCACGGCCGCTCGCCCCAGCCCCAGCTACCAGGAGGCTGAAGATTACCAAGTGGGCGAGTCCCTTGGCGTATTGGCCGTTGTAAACGGCCCCGACCCCAAACGGGATCGCACCAAGGATTCCAGCCAAAGCTGGGTTGGGGCCGCTGCCGCTTCCCGGCGGCGACGGGGGAAGCTGCCCGGCCGCTGCCGCCGGAGGAACCGTGCCGGAAACGAATCCGGCGGAAGCCGGGGGCGCGGCGCCTTCCATCTTGGCTCCCAGGCAGTCTTCGCAGTAGATCACGCCGCGAACCGGGCGTGTGCAATTCGCGCACAGGGCCTTCCCACACGTGCGGCAATAGGCCACTGCTGACGCATCAGCATGATTGGCGCAGTTCATACAAACCTCCTGGTCATGGTCCTCGCCACGGCAGGTGGTGCATCCGGGAGCCCGGCTAACACTGGCTGGTTCTCATCCCGGGAATAGTTGCGATCCTGTCTCTGGTCTGGTTGTCCACTGGTGTTGTTCTTGGGATTTTCTTTCGGTGGAACGGTGCCGGGTTCGGCGGGCTGGGTGGCCCGCTTGATCTCGCGCACCTTCGATTCGATTTCGTACACGAAGCGAATGTTGTCGTAGTACTTGACGATCCGGACTTGCAGATCGTTGTAGGTATGGCGGAGGGCTTTCGGGTGCAGGTCGATCTTAGCCATGTCGGCCGGCTTCACGCCCGCGGTGTTAAGAATGACCGAGAACGAGAAGAAGATCATCCCGAACGACATCACGAAGCGGGGCTGGCGCACGAAGCCGGCCACGGGTGCGAAGAACGAGTCCCACCACTCTCGCAGGCGTTCGGCGAGCGGGGTGGTGCTGGCTTCGGGTGTGGTCGCCAGGACGCGCGTGCTGGAGATCCCAGTGGTGGCGGCCAGAATGTTGTGTACCAGGTGCGCCGGAGGCTCGACTTCTTCGAGCGAGCGCAGCCATTTTTGACCGGCTTGGACGTCGGCGAACAGCGGCCCGCAGACGGAGCAGACGCGCCGGTGTGCCTCAAAGCTCTCCTTCCGGGCGCCGGTCAGCTGGCCGTCTCCATCCATGGCCTCGGTGAGCAGCGTCTCGAATTCGGTGCAACCGATCCCGTGTTTGTTTTCGCCTGGCATCAGATCACCTGCCTATATGTACGTTGTAGAAGGCGTGCAAGTTCCGCCCGCCCGCGGTTAATTCTTGACTTGACGGTTCCCTCGGGAACCCTCAGAGCCGTGGCTATTTCCCGGTAGTCCATGTCCTGTAAATCCCGCAAAATCACTGCTTCCCGCAGTTCCGGGGATAGCTTCTGGAGCGCATGATGGACCAATTCCCGCGTTTCCCGGCTCTGGACTTGGGCGTCGGGGGGGAGTCCCCGGTCGGCGATCTGCTCGCTCAAGGGCTGCGCGTCCTCGTGCTCGGAAGGTGCTGAATCCAGGGAATCTGTTAGCCGGTCGCCCTTACCTTTGCGAAAATGGTCGACCAGTAAATTGCGGGTAATGGTGGTGACCCAGGTCATGAAGGCACCCTTACCGGCGTCATAGGTATTCAGGGTGCGGTACATCTTGATGAAGACTTCCTGGGCGAGGTCCTGGGCGTTGTCGGGGTCGCCGGCGAAACGGTAACAGATGTTGTAGATGCGGCGGTGGTGGCGCTGGACGATTTCCTCCCAGGCCGCGGCGTCTCCGCCAACGCAGCGACGGACCAGTAATCCGACGACTTGGGCTTCGTCCAAACCGTACTCCCGGGATGCTTCGCTTGACCGCCCCGACGTGGGCCGCTGCAAAAGGAAGGCGCAGGGGCCCTAACAGCACATCGTTGATACGCCTGTGCGGAGCGCGATGTTTCGTTGAATCATGGAGCTAGAAAATTGTAGCAGTCGGTAGTCAGTAGACAGTAATCAGTTCTCATGTCAACTGGTCGGGCGTCGACCCCCGTCGGTCCATTGGTCAATTGAACGGGTTGGCGACGGTGACGCCGAAATACTTCTGGCCCGCGTTCAAATCTTCCGACCAGATGCGTTCGCAGCCGGCGCGCTCCGCGGCAGCAATGATCATGCCGTCGTAGAAATGCAGACCATATTCAGACTTGGCCTCGACGGCGCGGCGGATAAGGTCACCATCGGGCGTTACGAGTTTGATGGCGGAGAGACTGTCCAGGATGGCGATCATGGCTTCCGGAGTAGCCGGTGGCGAAGCCTTGTGAAGCAGCGTAGACGCGAATTCGGACAGGACTTGCGTAGAGAGCACGAATTTTCCCGCAAGGGCTCTTCTCACCAACTCGTGCGCTATGCGTTGCTTGTCGGGATCGTTGAACTGGTAGGCATACACGAGGACGTTCGTATCGAGGAAATCAGCGCCGCTCATGCAAGTCTTCCCGTTTCCAAGTTCGCTTGCCAATGTTGAACTGGTACTTCTCAAAGGTCCGTTCAAGCGCTTCCAGTTCTCGGCGCTTGCGGCCTGACTTGGCGTGGTCGGCAGCAAGTTCCTGGAGGTAGGAACGCACAAGGCCGGTCAGGGTAGTGTCGCGCTCGACGGCGATTTTGCGGACTTCCTTGACGAGATCGTCGTCGATGGAGAGCGTAATGTTCATGCACCCATAATAAGGGAAAACCTTAATATGGGCAAGCCCGGACCTTTATAGAGGGACCGTTACCCTTACGCCGCGGTCGAGTCCCACACATCGCAAAGTACGGGATGTGCGGGGCACCCGCCGTCTCTCATTGAAGGGATCTAGGTGAACCTCACCATCACATCCGGACCCTTGTCGAGGTGGATGCTTTCGATGAAGCGCACCTTGCCGGTTTTGAGGGTCAGGATCACGGACGAAGTGCGCTCGCCTTCGCCGAAGAAGCGGACGCCTTTCAGGAGCGCGCCGTCGGTGACGCCGGTGGCGGCGAAGATCAGTTGCCTGCCGGGGGCCAGGTCTTCGGCTTCGTAAACCCTGTTCTTGTCTTTGATGCCCATCTTGGCAATGCGTTCTTCGAGTTCCGGCTTGTCGATGACGAGGCGGCCCAGCATGTATCCATTCAGACAGCGGATGGCGGCGGCGGTGATGACGCCTTCGGGCGCTCCGCCTGAGCCCATGACAGCGTGAACGCCGGTTCCAATGATCGCGGCCGCGATGCCGGCGGACAGGTCGCCGTCGCCGATCAGTTTGATGCGGGCTCCAGCTTTGCGAATGTCGTTGATGAGCTTTTCGTGGCGCGGGCGATCGAGGACGATGACAACCAGGTCTTCAACGCCGCGATGCATGCGGCGGGCGATGTTCCGCAGGTTGTCGGCCACGGGAGCATCGAGTTCGACGGCGTTTTTGCACGACGGGCCGACCACGATTTTTTCCATGTAGCAGTCGGGGGCATGCAGCAGGCCGCCTTTTTCGGAAGCGGCGAGAACGGTCATGGCCCCGGGCGCGCCGGTGGCACACAGGTTGGTGCCTTCGAGCGGGTCGACGGCGATGTCGATGCTGGGAACTTCGCGGCCGTCGGGGAAAGAGCCGCCGACCTGCTCGCCGATATACAGCATGGGCGCCTGGTCGCGTTCGCCCTCGCCGATGACGATGGTGCCGCGCATGGGGACGGTGTCCATGACTTTGCGCATGGCCTCGGTGGCGACCTGGTCGGCGAGCGGACGGTCTCCCTGGCCCATGGTGCGCGCGGAAGCAATCGCGGCTTGTTCCACCACGCGCAGAAATTCGAGCGCCAGATCGCTTTCAATGTTTTCCCCAAAACTCTTGGGATGCGGTTCGGGACGGGCTTGCGCAGGCATGAGGCCTCCCTAGGAATGATGCGGCCCGAGGAGCGGGCCTTAAAATAACTGCGGCTAGGCACTATATCCCAACGACGTTGGGTCGCGAAAGGACTTGGGCCGCGCATGGGTGAGCAGAGGTCTGCTTGGGCGGCTTGTTCCCGCGGCTTGCGCCAGGTGCCGGCGCTACTAACAAAACACGCTCTGACGAGTCTAAGGAGTGTGCATCCTACGGTTGCCGCCAGTCGACTCCCAAATTTTGGATTGACTGTTGCTGCTGAACTTGGCTGGCGGGTGTAGAATTCCTGCGGTTTTGTGGTGACAGAAGATGCGGCACGACCGCTGTTAGCAACTCGAGGTCCCGCTTCGGGCGCGCATTCGGTTTCCTCATCCGACATACGCCGGTTTTGCGTGCCGATGCGCAGATTCGCCTCGAAATAATTCCCACGAGTTTCCATACCCAATCTTTATCTGGAAGGAGTCCGCATGTTTTCGATTCGAAAAACCCTGCTCCTCATGATCACCTTCACTTGCCTGGCTGCAGCCCAGGAAATGCAAGAAGGCCGCCTGCTGCGTTTTCCCGATATTTCGAAAGACAAGATTGCATTCATGTATGGCGGCGACCTTTGGCTGGTTTCGAGTTCAGGCGGCACGGCAAGCCGGATCACTTCGCATCCGGGAAGGGAACTGTTCCCGAAGTTTTCCCCGGACGGCAAATGGCTGGCATTCACCGGTCAGTACGACGGCAATTTCAATGTGTATGTCATGCCGGCGACTGGTGGTCAACCCCGTCAGTTGACGTTCTACCAGGGTTCGGCGGGGCAGCTTAGCGATCGCATGGGTATCCACGACGAGGTGATTGCCTGGACTCCGGACAGCCAGCGCATTGTTTTTCTCTCGCGCCGCGACGCTTCGAATGGGTGGATCAAGAGGCCTTTTACCATCGGGCTTGAGGGTGGTCTACCGCAGCCCATGCCGATGGACGAAGGCGGGCTGCTTTCTTTTTCGGCCGACGGAACGAAGATCGCCTACAACCGCATCTTCCGTAATTTCCGCCAGTGGAAACGTTACACGGGCGGCCTGGCGCAGGACATCACGATCTACGACATCAAGAACAATGCCGTCGACGCGGCGATTCCGCACACCGAACACACCGACACGTTTCCGATGTGGCGCGGGAACACGGTCTATTTCATGTCCGACCGCGGGGCAGAGCAAAAGATGAACCTGTACAGCTACGACCTCGTCAGCAAGCAAGTCGAGCAACTGACGCACTTCGACGAGTTCGATGTGATGTGGCCGAGCCTGGGGCCGGATGCGATTGTGTTCGAGAATGCCGGCTATCTGTACACCTTCGATTTGCAGACGAAGCAGCCGAAGAAACTGACAATCTACGTGCCAGGCGAGCGCGATCAGACCATGAAGCATTGGGTGAGCGCCAGCCGCAACATCACGGATTACGATATTTCGCCCGACGGCAAGCGCGCGGCGTTCGCGGCCCGCGGGGAAGTCTTCACCGTTCCTGCCAAGGACGGCAGCGTTCGCAATCTGACGAACTCTCCCGGCGTGCGCGAGCAGCACGTGGCGTGGTCGCACAACGGGCGGTGGATCGCCTACGTTTCGGATCGCACGGGCGAAGACGAAATCTACATCGCTCCCCAGGATGGATTGGGAGCGGAGCAGCAGATCACCAGTGGGCATACGGGGTTCATGTTTCAGCCGGTGTGGTCGGTGGACGATACAAAGATCGCGTGGGCGGACAAGGATCTGAAGCTCTGGTACGTGGACATCAAGGAAAAGAAGCCAGTGGAGGTGGATCGCGCCAAGTACTTCGAGATTCGAAACTACGCGTGGTCTCCCGACAGCAAGTGGCTGGCGTACGACAAGCAGCAGGAGTCTGGCTACTCGGTTGTGTACCTCTATAGTTTGGCCGACAAGAAAACCACCGCAGTTACTTCCATGCTCAACAACAGTTATGCGGCGGTGTTTGATCCGGGCAAGCGGTATCTCTACTTCCTTTCGGATCGCGACTACAACGAAGTCTTGGGCAATATCGATTTTGAGTTTGCGAATCCGAAGACGACACGGGTGTACGTGGTGACGCTGACGCCGGATGAGCCTTCTCCGTTTCCGGCGCTCAGTGACGAAGTGAAAGTGAAGGCAGAAGAGCCGGAGGCGGGTGGAACCGCGCCGGAGCAGAAGAAGAACGCTAAGCAGCCATCCAAGGAAAAGGGAAAAGAAGGGAAACCGGGCTAGAAAGAAGCGGGGAGCGAGGCCAAGGAGCCGCCGAAGGAGTTCAAGATCGATCTGGACGGCATCCAGAATCGGATTGTGGCATTGCCGGTTCCGCCGGCGGTGATTCGTGCCATCGATGCGTCGAAGGACGCGGTCTACTATGCGAGCGCTCCGATCCAGGGATTGTCGGGACCGATTGCGGGCGAGAATCCGGCGATCTACGGCTACGATCTGAAAGATCGCAAGGACAAAGTGCTGGTGGAAGGCGCGGATCATTTTGCGCTCTCGTCGGATGGGGCGAAGTTGCTCTACCGCGCCGGCGGTGGCCCGGGCGGTGGCGGGGCGCCGAGCTACGGCATTGTCGACGCGAAGCCTCCTGATACTCCGCACAAAGTCGGCGATGGCGCTCTCAATCTGGGAGGCATGCAGGTGGAGGCTGATCCTACGCAGGAATGGAAGGAGGTTTTCAACGAAGTGTGGCGGCAGGAGCGCGACTACTTCTTCGAAGCCTCGATGAACGGCGTGGATTGGAAGAAGATGCGCGACAAATACGCGCCGTTGCTTCCTTATGTAGCGGACCGCTATTCCCTGACCTACGTTCTGGGCGAGATGATCGGGGAGCTGTCGAATTCCCATACTTATGTGGGCGGGGGCGATTTTCCCGATCTGCATCCGGTGAATGTGGGGCTGCTGGGAGCGGACTACGAAGCCGATGCGAGCGGTGTCTATCGCATCACGAAGATCTATGCTGGCGAAAACTGGGACGCGCATGCCCGTTCGCCGTTGACTGAGCCGGGCGTGAACGTGAAAGAAGGCGATTACCTGATCGCCATCAACGGACGGGCATTGAAGGCTCCGCAGACTCCGGACGAGTTGCTGGTAAACGCGGCCAACGACGTGGTGACGCTGACCGTGAACTCGAAGCCCGCAGCGGACGGCGCGCGCAACGTGACCGTCAAGCCGATCGGCGATGAGTACTCCCTGCGCGAGCTCAACATGATTGAGACGAACCGGAAGAAGGTGGAGGCCGCGAGCGGCGGGCGGATCGGTTACGTGTACCTGCCGGATATGGGGGACGATGGGCTGAATCAATTTGTGAAGCAGTATTTTCCGCAAATTCGCAAGGAGGGCATTATCTTCGACGTCCGCTACAACGGCGGCGGGTTCGTCGACGAGCTTATTTTTGCGCGGCTGCGGCGTGTGCTGATGGGCATGGATTCAGCGCGCAACTGGGAGTCGGGCACGATCCCCGGTAATACGTTCCACGGTTATATGGCCTGCGTCACGAACCATTACGCCGCGTCTGACGGCGATTTCTTCAGCTACTTCTTCAAGCAGTACAAACTGGGGCCGCTCATCGGCGAGCGCACCTGGGGCGGCGTCCGCGGAATTCGCGGGCAAATACCGCTGATGGACGGCGGTTACATCACCCGGCCGGAATTTTCGCTTTACGGGCTCGACAGCAAGTGGCTGATCGAAAACCGCGGCGTGCAGCCGGACGTCGTGGTGGATAATCCGCCGGACCTGGTGCGGAAAGGGCAAGACCCGCAACTGGAGAAAGCGGTCGAGATGCTGATGGAGCAGATCAAGGCGAATCCGAAGAAGCTGCCCGCGCGGCCTCCGGATTTGCCGGCGTATCCGGACAATCCGGGGATGTAGTTCCTTATGTGGCGCGGGCATTCCTGCCCGCGCCTGTATTTCTGTGCCGCACACACTGCGCGGACAGGAATGTCCGCGCCACACTTGCGCGTCTGTTACCCTGTGCGCATGAACGAGCGCAAAGAACCTACCTATCTGCTGACAGAGAAACAGGTTGCCGAAAAGAGCGAGATCGCCCGCCGTTTCATCGACACGCGCATGCGCTTGAATGAGAATGTCGACAAGGCCGACAACTTCCTGGTCAAGCGCTTCTACAACATCGATCACAATACTTATCTGGAAGGCGCAGTGCCGGCGAAGTACAAGGAGTTGATGGGGCTAGTCGCATCGGCCTGCCTGCGCTGCGACGACTGCATCGACTACCACATCATCCAGTCATACCGGCTGGGCGTGAATCGTGCCGAGCAGGAAGACGCGATTAATGTGGCGCTGGTGGTCGGCGGTAGCATCGTGATCCCACACCTGCGGCGCGCCTACGAGTTACTGACCGAACTGTATCGCTGAGGTTGTGTGGCGCGGACACTCCTGTCCGCGCAAAGCAGGGCGCGGACATGCGGTCGCGATTTTGCCGAAACAGCCGGAGCCGAGGCGAGACGGAGTACCGGTTGGTCGAGCCCTAGAACGCGTCGATCCCCGTCACACTCGATCCGATAATCAGCGTGTGAATGTCGTGCGTACCTTCGTAGGTTTTTACGCTTTCGAGGTTCATAAGATGCCGCATGATCGGGTAGTCGTCGGCCACGCCGTTGGCGCCGAGAATGTCGCGCGACATGCGGGCGCATTCCAGGGCCATCCAGACGTTATTTCTCTTCGCCATGGAGATGTGCTGGTGCTGGACTTTGCCTGCGTCTTTCAAGCGTCCGACTTGAAGAACAAGCAGCTGGGCCTTGGTGATCTCGCTGATCATCCATGCGAGTTTTTCCTGCACCAGTTGATGCGAGGCGATGGGCTGGTCGCGGAATTGTTTGCGCAGTAACGCATATTGCAGGGCGCAGTCGTAACACGACATGGCTGCGCCTACCGCGCCCCAGGCGATTCCGTAGCGCGCCTGGTTCAGGCACATCAGCGGAGATTTCAGCCCGCCTGATCCGGGCAGAAGATTCGCCTCGGGGATGTGCACATCCTGCAACGAAAGTCCCGACGTCACCGACGCGCGCAGCGACCACTTGCCGTGAATGTCGTCTGCTTTAAACCCGGGCCGGTCGGTTTCGACCAGAAAGCCGCGGACCTTGTCGTCTTCATCTTCCACTTTTGCCCAGATCACGGCGACGTCGGCGATGGTGCCCGAGGTGATCCACATTTTCTCGCCGTTCAGCACATATTCTTTACCGACTTTTTTTGCGCGGGTGCGCATACCGCCGGGGTTCGATCCGAAGCCGGGCTCGGTCAGGCCGAAGCAGCCCAGCTTTTCACCTTTCTGCAGGGCGGGCAGCCACGTGTTTTTCTGTTCGTCGGAGCCGAAAGTGTAGATCGGATACATCACTAGCGCCGACTGAACGCTGACGAACGAACGTACGCCGGAGTCGCCGCGCTCCAATTCCTGCGTGACCAGTCCGTACTCGACATTGCCCATGCCGGCGCAGCCGTAGCCTTGCAGCGATGCGCCGAAGAAGCCGAGGTCGGCCATGGGCTTGACCAGTTCGCGCGGGAAGCGCCCGGCGCGGTTGCACTCTTCGATGATGGGGACCAGGTTGTCTTCGATGAACTTGCGCGCGGTGTCGCGCACTAGGCGCTCGTCGTCGCTCAGCAACGCGTCAAAGCCAATGAAGTCCACACCGCGAAATTTGATGGCTGGCATTTTTGTGTCACCCCACTAGACGGGCACGCCGTCGATGGCAAACTAATTAAACTAGCAGACAGCGGGCTTGGGGCGCTAGAAGGAGAACCCGCTCATCGCAACGAGCGCGATGAGTTGGGGCACCCGGGGCTGGCATCCGCTTCATCCGCTGGACGCATACTTGGTCGCAATCTTCGCGCACCTCCGACTGTTTGTTTAAGCATCCCGAGCGTCCGGGTATTTCATCAAATCGTATGGAGGCAGCAATGTTCACGAGAAGGGTACTGGTTGGAGGCATGCTGTCTACTTTGGTCTTCGGCTCGGCCGCGGGGTTCGGCCAGCAGAAGGCTGCGACACCGCCCGCTCCGCCGGCGCTCGAATTTCCCGTGACCATGGAACAAAGCGTGACGGCCGGCAAGACCCCGGTTGGAACCAAGATTAAGGCGAAACTGACGGTGGCCACCCTGGTGAATGGCGTGGTATTTCCGAAGGACGCTGTCTTCTCGGGAGAAGTGACCGAGTCGGTGGCGAAGTCCGCCGCCGAGCCCTCCCGCCTTGCCCTTCGTATGGATTCGGTGGAGTGGAAGAAAGGATCGGCGCCGATCAAAGTCTATCTGACCGGATGGTACTATCCGGCAAAGATGGACGCGGGTCAGGATCTCGCGTACGGGCCGCCGAATAATTCCGTGACCTGGAAAACCGCGACTGGAAACGGCACGTATCCTGACTCGCACTCACAAGCTTCCCAGCCGTTTCCGGGCCATCCGGCCGATGGGAGCGCGGACGCGGGGCCGAGCGGTCCGGTCGGAGTTTCGGACCACCGGGTCATGATGAAGAACGTGGAGTCGGCCCGCAACAGTGACGGATCGGTGGTGATTACTTGCAAGCGCTCCAATATCAAACTGGACAAGTCGACGACCTATGTTCTGGCGGCGGGTGAACTGGTGCCGTCGAAGTAGGCCCATCTCTGTGATGAAGAGTGGCGACTCGGTCCAGCGGGCAAGGTATAAGGGAACTGCTGGTCACGACTGCGGGCTCGAGCTTTCCCGGCCCTACTTGGACGGCTTCGCCCGTTTCGATTTCGATGCCTTTTGCGCTCCCGCTCCCTTGGCCCGCCGCGCGCCCGGCACCTTCCCGATTCGAGGATCCCCTGCGAGAACCAGTTCGCAGGCGTGCAGGGCCGCTTGCTCGAAATCCTCGGCATCGGCGGGAAGGACCTGCCAGCCCGTCACCTTCTTGCCCAACACCTTCTTGCCCAAAACTTGGATGGATCGCATGTTGGGGAACTCCCGCCGCAGACTCTGGTGGTGCTCCTCCGTGGTGGCGAGCCACACCCCGTTGTCGGCGGTCTGGTCGTGTTTGTCGCGGATGATGAGGACAATCTTGTCCTGAACCTTGTCGCCAACCTTGTCGCCAACATAGACGGCGAGGCAGCCGAACATGGGGTGGGTCCGGGGCGATAGCGGAGCGAGCGCATCGAGCACAAATTCATGTGGAACGGGCTTGCGCCGCTTAACAGGGAACAGGGTGTCGTCCAGCGGGAGGCGGGCCGTGTTGCGACGGGGCTTCGACATATGAGCGACGAATCGCGCTCCGTTCACTTCTGCGTCCGATTAATACTGACTGTATATCACTGCGGGGCGGGCTGGCCCACCTTTCAATTCGACGACAACTGCGGCTGCCCCACCCTTGCGCACTTTGCAAGGGTTGGAAGACTTCGACTGTCATTCGATCTTTTTTGGTTGTTTGCCGTCTGGACCGGCGGGTTCTCCACTTCAGGTTCACCGCTTGTTGCTGGTTCGCCAGCACCGGCTCGGGCGAACGCAAGGATGGGGCAGCCTCGGTCGGTCTGGGGAAAAGGGTGGGCCAGTCCCCTGTATACCATCCGCAGGTGATGAAAAACGAGTTGTGAAACGAAAGAGGCTGCTGTGCCCTCGCAGCGAAAAAGCCCCACTTCTCGCAAAGAACGCGAGAAATGGGGCACCCTCGAAATTACTAACTCACGCGCGAGAAATGGGCCACCAGCCACGCTCAAGCCTCAGTCTGTGTGACGCGATGGTTCAAAGACAAACCCACTTTATACTCTCAGTTTGATGTGGCCCACCCGGCGTCCACATCGTTACATCGTCTTATAGGTAAACGCCACGGTCTTTGATACTTTCTTTGGGATGGAGATAGAGTATGCAAGGAAGGTTCCGTAGTCACCGTTAATCGGCGGGCTGAGAGTGGATGGGCTGCAAGGGTCGGGGCTGCCGGAGTTGACATAGGGCTGATTAGATAACCGTGTCGGCTCCCAGCCGCCGAGTAAACTTGGTGCGCTCAAACAAACCAAGGCTCGGAGGAAAGGAGCCGAGCACATGAAGATTGTAGGTTGTGATTTGCACACGCGCTACCAGCAAGTGGCGATGCTGGATCAGGAGACCGGCGAGTTGATCGAACGTCGGTTAGAGGCGGGTGGGCCACATCAACGAGGACAGCGCAGGTTGTCTTTGAACCTTGACGCGAAATAACCTGGGGGTGCGCCACTTCTCACGCATTTTGAGAAGTGGCCTGCCGGACAGCCAGCAGTTTTGGACCTTCCCTCTTACGCTCCCGGCGCCCGGGGGTTGGCCCACGTCTTACTTCGAGACGGAAAAAGATTGGCCACTTTGTGACGCAGGTCCTTGACCTCACCCTAGCCCATAGATAACATACCCACAATGTCTATAGCTCATCGCCGCCCACGACCCGAGGCACAGGCCTCGTCGCAAGAAAAACAGGGGACAAATTAGGCCCTTCGCCCGTGGATTTTGGGTGTTAAGCTCTTTGAAATCTAGATTTTGCCAGCGATGACAAAGGTTAACTGATTGATTCTAAAGGATCGCCTGTCTGGGTGCAGCGTGTAAGTCTCTTATTGTCTAGATTTTGCCTGCAACTAATTTGGAATCTATATTTTGGAGCGTTTTGCCCACCTAACTCCATGATTCCAAAAGACCAGGGGGAGGGGGGTACCCACCTAACTCGCTAGTTAGTATCCTCAGAGTAAATAGCCTCGGAATTGAGTCAAAGAGTGCAGGCATCCTTCGACTCCGCAGGAACTGCATTTCGTGTCCCTGCTGCGCTCAGGATGACAACGCGGGAATGACAACGTTGGAGAAAACGGTAGAACGTTGCCAGGCTGCTGGGCCCTTGACAACCCGTTTCATGGCGACGGATGATCCTCAGCCGTGAAGCTTTCAGCCCAATTCGCTCTTGTTGCCTTACTGATCGGATCGGTTTCTTCTGCGCTTTCTCAATCCGTCCCTGCCAAGTCGGTGACTCGTCCGGCCATCGTCGGTGTCGCCCACATTGGCTTGCGTACGGATAACCTGGAGGCTACCCGCAGGTTCTACACCGGCGTTCTGGGTTTTCAGGAGCCATTCAGTCTGGACAAACCTGCGTCCCAGGGCGGCGGCCTGCTGCTGACTTACTTCAAGGTCAACGACCACCAATACATCGAAATGTTTCCGGAGTTGACGGATCCCAAGATGGACCGCCTGTCGCATATTTCGTTTGAGACCTCGGACGCCGAGCAACTCCGCGCCTACCTGGCCAGTAAGGGTGTCAAGGTGCCGGAGAAACTGGAGCCGATGGAAGACGGCAATCGCGGTTTTGATGTGGAGGATCCAGACGGCCATGTGGTGGAATTTGTGCAATTCATGCCGGGATCGCTGCATAGCCGCAACTTCGGCAAGTTTCTTCCCGAGGGCCGCATTTCTCAGCGCATCATCCACGTGGGCGTGGTGGTGAAAGACCGGGCTGCGTCCGATCATTTCTATCAAGAGATTCTCGGGTTCAAGGAAATCTGGCACGGAGGCATGACCGACAAAGAAACAGACTGGGTAGACATGCGCGTTCCCGAAGGAACGGACTGGCTGGAATATATGCTGAACCTACACAATCCCGACCCGCATGAACTGGGGGTGATGCACCACTTCGCGCTCGGCGTGGCGAGCGTGAAAGCTGGTTACGAAACTGCTGTCAAGCGTGGATACAAGTCTTCGGAGCAGCCCCAGATTGGTCGCGATGGCAAGTGGCAGTTCAATATGTACGATCCAAACTTCACGCGAGTGGAACTGATGGAGCCGAAGCCGGTGGAGAAGCCGTGCTGCTCGCCGATGCTGCAGTGACCCCACCTACTGCTGGTAGGCGAGCCGCATCTCCAAAGTTGCTGTGGTCAGCGGAACCTGCCGAGACTCGCTCGGCTTGGACGGGCGAGGGCGCCCGTCCCTACACGAGCTTTCGAAAATGTTCGAGGATTGTTTCCGCCTGAGATTTGGTCACTACTGCTGACAACGCCGCTACGTCGGCTTGCTTCACGGCTTGCAGGCTGCCGAAGTGTTCGAGCAGGCGGCGGGTGGTGGATTCACCGACGCCGGGGATCTCGCGGAGTTCGGTGGCACGGTCGCGGATCTGGCGGCGCTTGCGATGGAAGGTCAGGGCGAAGCGGTGGGCTTCGTCGCGAATCATCTGCACGAGATGGAGTACCGGAGAATGGTGATCGAGGACGACGGGGTCATTTTCTTGTCCGTAGATGTAGATGATTTCTTCGCGCTTGGCGATCGCGGCTAGCGGCTGGTTGATGATTTCCAGCGCTTCGAGGGCCTCGGCGGCGGCGTGGAGTTGTCCCAGGCCGCCGTCGATCAGCACCAGGCTGGGCATCGGTTTTTCTTCTTCCTGCACCCGCTTATAACGGCGTGCGACCACCTCGCGCATCGAAGCGAAATCGTCTACGCCTTCGACCGTCTTGATGATGAATTTGCGGTAGTCGGACTTTTTCATCTTGCCCTCTTCCCAGACGACCATGGACGCTACCGCTTCGGCTCCCTGGATGTGGGAAATGTCGAAGCATTCGATGCGCTTGGGCAGTTCGGGGAGAGCGAGCGCGTCCTGGAAGGCCTCCTGGATGGCGCGGGCTTTCGGCTTCATCACTCGGAAGCGCTGGTCGTAGGACTGCTTGGCGTTGTTGCCGGCCAGATCGATGAGTTCGCGCTTGTCGCCGCGTTGCGGGACGATGATGTGGACGCGGGTGGCTCTTCCTCCTTCGCCGGCTAGCTGCTCGCTGAGCGCTTCTTCCAGTTCCTCACGGTCTTCGAAGTCGACGGGGACGTAGATGTTGCGCGGGACATAATGCTGCGCCAGGTAGAGCTGCTTGACCAGAGCGGAGAAGAAGTCGGCGGGGCGGAAGGAGTCGGTGGTAGGACAGGCGGGGACGCCCGTCTCTCCATCATCTGGTTCGTTTGGTTGCGAGGCTAACTCAGGCAGTTCTTCCCAGAAGAATTCTCGGCGGTCGAGGACTCTTCCTCCGCGCATGTGGAACAGATTCACGGCGAGCATTTGATTTTCGTAGTGGTATCCGAAGACGTCGGCATCGTCGCCTTCGACGGCGGCGATGCGCTGCTTTTCCTGCAACTGCTCGACGGTGGAGATCAGGTCGCGATAGCGGGCGGCCCGCTCGAATTCTTCGGCCCGGGCGGCTTCGGCCATGCGCTCACGGAGGGATTTGACCAGGTCGGTTTGGCGGCCTTCTAAAAACAGCTTCACGTCGCGCACGGCTTCGCTGTAGATCTCGGGCGTGGTCAGTTCTTTTACGCACGGACCGAGACAGCGCTTGATGTAGTACTGCAGGCACGGGCGCGGATGATAGCGCGTCAGGTCCACTTTGCAGGACGGGACGAGGAAGTGGCGGTGAATGAGATCGACGATGCGGTAGGCGAGGTTGGCAGGGAAGTACGGTCCGTAGTAGGCGCTGCCGTCTTTGCGCAGTCGCCGCGTGACGTACACGCGCGGGTAGCGCTCGGCGAGCGTCAACTTCACGTAGGGATAAGTCTTGTCGTCGCGCAACAGGATGTTGAAGCGCGGCTTCTTCTGCTTGATGAGGTGGTTTTCGAGCGCCAGCGCTTCTTTGTTATTGGCTACTACG
The DNA here is from genome assembly GCA_020073565.1 of Terriglobia bacterium. GTDB lineage: Bacteria > Acidobacteriota > Terriglobia > Terriglobales > Acidobacteriaceae > Acidiflorens. The sequence goes on along the minus strand of JAIQEY010000034.1, from coordinate 28,720 downwards.
ATGTAGTCGACGTCGACGGCCTCGCGGATTAACGTGCCGGTTTTCGCGTCTTCCCATCGGCCTTCGTGGAAATAGGACGAGACGCGCGAGCGGAGGTTCTTCGCCTTGCCTACGTAGATGACTTCGCCTTCGGCGTTTTTGTAGAGGTAGACGCCGGGGGAGGTGGGCAGGGTGCGGATTTTGGCGGGAAGATCCATCGCGCTTAGGTCTATGATAGAGCCTAAGTCACAAAGGATTCAGTCCGATGCCGAAGCGGAAGAGTTCCAATCAAGAATTCATGAAGCACCTAGGATCGATACGAGGTCCAGCGGATTTGTCTTCGAGACGTGGTTTTTCTCGGGTCGTCGAGGAAGAGACTGCGGTCAAACCGTCGAAGGAATCCCTTCGCGGGAAGACGCGGCGAGCCGCGTCCCAACGGTAGCGCCGTCTCAGGCGCTCCAACCCTGCACAAATTCCACCAGGCTGCGCAGCGCCACTCCCGACGGCCCTTTGGCGATCCACGGTTTGTTCTCTTCCATCCAGGCGGTGCCGGCTATGTCGAGGTGAATCCAGGGGGTGTCTTCGGCGAACTCCTTCAGGAACATGGCTGCATTGATGGCGCCACCGTGGCGTGGGCCGGCGTTTGCGATGTCGGCGATGCTGGACTTGATGTTCTCTTTGTAGTCGTCATCGAGGGGCAGGCGCCACATCTGTTCGCCGGCTTGCTGGTTGGCTTTCGCAAAACGCTCGTACATCGGGTTGTCGTTCGCGAAGACTCCTACATTGACGTAACCGAGCGCGACGACCACCGCGCCGGTGAGCGTAGCTGCGTCGACCAGGTGAGTGCAACCTAACTGGCGGGCGTAGCACAGGCCGTCGGCGAGCACCAGGCGGCCTTCGGCGTCGGTATTGATGATCTCGATGGACTTGCCCGACATGGCGATCTGCACGTCGCCTGGCTTTTGCGCTTTGCCGGAGGGCATGTTTTCGGTGGCGAGGATGATCGCGGTAACTCTGACTTTTGGCTTGAGCAGCGCGATGGCGCGCATGACGCCGATCATGGTGGCGCCGCCGGCCATGTCGTACTTCATTTTCTCCATGCCGTCGGCGGGCTTGATGGAGATGCCGCCGGTGTCGAAAGTGATGCCTTTGCCGACCAGACCGAGGTGGACGTCTTTGGCAGCACCCTCGGGTTCATAGCGGAGGATGATCAGCGCGGGCGGTTCGTCGGAGCCTTGCGCCACGCCCCAGAACGCGCCCATTTTCAGTTCTTTGAGTTTGTCGGCGCCGTGGACTTCGCAATTCAGGCCGACTTCGGCGGCCATTTTCTTGGCGCGCTCGCCGAGAATGGTTGGTGTCATGCGGTTCGAGGGTTCGTTCACCAGATCGCGGGTGAAGTTCTGCGATTCGCCGATCGTGCGCCCGGTTTGCAGCGCGTCCTCCAGAGCCTTCTGGTCGCCTTTCGCGACAATGGTCACCGCATCAATTTTCTGGTCCTTGCGATCGCTTTTGTAGTAGTCGGGATCGAAGTTGCCGACGAAGCCTCCTTCTACGATCGCGCGCACACCGTCGGGGGCAGCGACTCCTGTCTCGGGCAGTGCGAAGGCAAAACTGCGGATGCTCTTACTCTTGAGTGTGCGCACGGCGGCTCCGGCCAGCTTGAGCAATTCGGCTGCAGAGAACGTCTTGGCCTTGCCGCCTCCGAGGAGGAGCAGGCGTTTCGCTTTGAGTCCGGCGGGGCGATGCAGCAGCGTGGTCTCGAAGATCTTGCCGGTCACTTCGCCGGTGGCAATCACGTCTTTGGCGGCGTCGCGCACGGCGCCGTCGCTCGCTACGACAACTGGTGCCGGCTTGTCTTTTCCGCCTTGGCCTTTTTCGCTTTGATCGAGCACCACGACGACCAGACAATCGGTTTCCACCTGCGAGGCGACAGAGAAAGAGAGGTTCGTATTCATGATGGAGTTTCTTCAAGTATCCACGGTGGAAGGCGAAACGCGCAACCCGCAACCCAATGCTCCTGAACAATCCGCCCGAAGCACCGTAAACAAAAAATCGGCCCCGAAGTGTGGGGACCTCGGAGCCGTGCAGTTGTCGCGCTTGGGGACACGACATCAGTTTGGGGGTAGGAACCTGTTTCAGCGTTGAATGATGGCAACGCCCCGAACTTCAATTGGAACGGTTCTGATTACGAGCAACTGTTCCCATCCGGCATTTGGGATTGCATGCGATCGGCCAAAGCGCAAGGCTGTATTTTCAAGGGGATGGCACGTTCAAGATCGAGCTGTCAAAAAAACTTCTGAACACCGCAGCTGCGTTGTCCGGCTTTTGGAGCAAGGGCGCGTTCGAAGATCAGTGCAAGAGGACGGCGCAGCCCCAGACTTGGCTTGGCTGGCGGATAGTCTTCGTGCCGTTTCTTGCACGAGGCAGCACCACACAGAAAAAGGGCGGCGGGAAGACCCGTCCATTAAGTTCCGAGGTGCGTAGAGCCTACTGACCGGTTCCAGTCAGGGGCGCGGTTATTACGCTGCCACCACCGTCGTTGAACACGTTGAGCTTACCGTTGCGGGCGCCCTTCTTGGTGGGATGGAAGACCACGCTCACAGAGCAGTTGCTCCCGCCGGCGAGTGTACTGCCGCAAGTATTGGCCGAGATGCTGTAGTCGGCGGTCGCTCCGGTAATGGTGATACTGGTGAGGTTTACCAGGACCGTGCTGACGTTGGACACCGTGACCGGCTGCGGAACGCTACTCTGGCCCACGGTGGCCGGTCCGAAGCTGAGCGCGTTGGGCGAAAGTACGATCGACACGCCTGTCCCCGCCAGGGTTACCTTTTGCGGGCTGCCGGCAGCGTTGTCGGCAAAGGTCAACGAACCCGACCGAGAGCCCTTCTTGGTCGGAGTGAAGGTCAGGGTCACCGTGCAATTGTCGCCGGCTAGAACCTGAGTACCGCAGGTGTTGGATTGAATGGCGTAGTCACCCTTGCGCACAATGCTGGAATTGTCGAGGGTCGCATCTCCCGTGTTGGTCAGGGTGACGGATTGGGGAGCGGTGGTCTGTCCCAGCGGCGTCTTGCCGAAATTGAGCTTGGTGGTTGAGAGTGACACGATCGGGCCACCACTACCGCCGCCACAGGCAGGGAACTTGAAGTTGGCGATGCGGGTATTCCAGTTGAAAGAGCCGTTCGCTTTTATGTATTCCTGGGTGTACCAGAATGTGCAGTCGTCCACGGGATCAACTTGCAGGGCGCTGTAGTCTCCCCAACGAGTGAGACCGAGGGTCTGCGAGCCCGCACCGGTGACGATGTTGACCTCGCCTTCCATGGTTCCGGCGGGATCAGTCGGGACGCGTCCGGTGTAGGCCACGGAAGGATGGACTGAAGTTCCGTCCGATACGCTGTAGCCGAGCGCGATGTCGCCGAACTGATCCATGGCGATCGAGCCCATCCAGCGGAAACTGGAGTCGGGAGCGAAGGTGCCCTGCTGAGCGACCGTCGGAGTTCCACCGGGGTTCTGAATTTCGTACCAGCGCACCCCGCCGCCACTACCGGCCGCGACGGAATGATTCACAACTATGGACTCGTGTGTGCCGAAGTTGCGATAAGCGAGCCGGTACATCAGCCGGTCGGCGAGCGAATCCAGTTGGGTGGTGGTGCCAGGCTGACGAACGCAGGTTCCCCCGCCGCACAGCGGATTGAAGGCCGCCACGCTGAGGACGGTTGGGCCCGTGAACGTGGAGTTGGTAGGGGTCGCGAAGTCCACGTGGAATTTGTAAAGACTCAGATTGTTGTTCCCGAACAGAAGCAGGTAGTTCGGAGAGCCTGCGGGGGGAGCGGCGGGGCCGTCGAGGTCTGAGGGCAGCAGTCCGCCAACCGACGGGCCTTGCTGAAAGCAGATCTGCGTTGCGGCGGACCCGGCAAGCATGGCGGTGCGGTCGTACGCGCAAGCATCGGAACCAAGAAAGGTGTTCCCCCGAAACATGTTGAAGGTTTCGTAGTAGCCGTCAGGCCACACCCCCATCTTGGGATAATCGTCGAAGTTGTTGTACCGGAAACTGTAGCGGTTGTAACTGCCGGTGGCGTCGGAGGTGGTGGAGACGGCGACACATTGCAGGAAGGGCGTGGTCGAAACCGAAAACTGGCTGAAGATCCAGCGCTGCGCAGCCTTGTCATACAGTACGATGGGATCGCCATCATTGTTGGTCTCGCAACCGCCACCGAATCCGGACCACAGTAAATTCCCGTCGGTCGGCCCGGCAATCTTCGCCCCCGTCGCCTTGTCGAAGATTGCGAAAGAGGTGTTGACCCACTGCACGTACTGCGTGCCCCCGACAGCGCCGTTGGTGTCCGGAGGGGCGGAGGTGACGACGAAGCCGTACTGTCCCTTTCCCAGACCCTCAAAGCTGGTGCCGACGGTGGGAGTGGCCGGCCCCACAGCCAATTGGCGGACGGGATCTTCAGCGAGCAAAGCAAAGCCTTGGGGTAAGGGAATTCTGCGAACTGGCTCGGCTTCGCGTATGGTCACCGGCGCCAGGGGAGCCTGCTTGATCAGGTCGCGCAGGGGAGCGGAGACGTCCTGATGGACTGCCCGGCGCACGGTCATGAGCGATTGCGCCACGCCGGGAAGACATGAGCACAGGATAAGGGCTGCCAGCACCACGACAGACTTCAGCGGATATGATTCGTGTCTATGCATGCCAAACTTTCTCCTCAGGGAAGGGGGATATTCAGGTACCAGCTGAAATTCGCCAGGGTGCGGAAGTGATCACGGCCAGCCGCCGTAGTATAAAACGCACGCCCCAAAAGGGCGAATGAAATCGGGTGTTGGACACGGGCTTTCATGGTTTGGCGGTTGTGCACGTGAAGCGCCATTTTGATTGCTTCCCGACCCGGACTGGGGCCTCGCAAAACGACCACTCTGCAATGCAATTCTCTGCACATGTGATCTTGAAACTGACGAGCAGAGTACAGGAAGTTCCGGACAGGCGAAAATTTTGCACATGGAACCACCGTCCCGGTGGCTGAGAAGGCGGTGGGGGCTACCCGACTTTTCTGGACCGCGCGATTGCCTCTCGCGTTTCCTTGTCGGCGGTGCGGCGGCGTTCGGTTTCGCGCTTGTCCCAGTGTTGCTTGCCGCGCGCCAGGGCAAGTTCGAGTTTCACTTTGCCGTTCTTGAAGTACATGCGGGTGGGAATCAGGGTGAGTCCTTTCTGCTGGGTTTTGCCGATCAACTTCCGGATCTCTTCCTTGTGAACCAGGAGTTTGCGGGTGCGCAGCGCAGCGTGGTTGGAATAGCTTCCGTGTTCATACGGACTGATGTGACAGTTGAGCAGCCACAGTTCGCCGTCCTTGACCAAGCCGTAAGAGTCCTTCAGGTTGGCCTTGCCGGTTCGCACCGACTTGACTTCTGTGCCAGTGAGGACCACGCCCGCCTCAAATTTTTCGAGCAAGAAATAGTTGTGACCGGCGTTCCTATTGACGGCAGCGTCTTTTTCCCCCGCCGCGGTCGGCTGGCGGCGCGGAGTCTTTTCGGGATTGGGGCGAGTCTGGTGTGTAGTCTGCCTGGCCATCGCTGAGAAAGAAGTTAGCACGAGAGATCAGTAGTCGGTAGCCAGCAAAGGTCGGGTTTCCTGGCTACTGACTGCTGATTTCTGGGGTACACGTACTAACGAGTGTAAACACTGACCTTCCAATCACTTCGGGCCCAAGTTGATGCGATGCTATAATCCAAAATCTAGGTACTTTTCGCGGGCGACGGCCGCCTGGAGGACCCGGTCGGTGCCTTTTCGGGCGCTCAAACGGTCATGGCCAGCTCCCGCTGCTGAGTTTCTGAGGACCGTTTGATGAGACGTTTGACCCGTCCCGTGTTGTGTCTGCTGTTGTGTCTGAGCCTTCCCGCCTTTGCCGACCAAGCCAAGACGCTCTATGAAAAGGGTGCGGATGCGGAGGCGCGGCAGAACTATGAGCAGGCCTATGATTTTTACAAGCAGGCCTATGCCCTCAAACCCAAAGAGCTGAGATATCGAGCCTCGTTCGAGCGGACGCGCTTCCTGGCGGCGTCGTCGCACGTGCACCGCGGGCAGATTCTGCGCGACGGGGGCAAACTGGAAGAGGCGCTGGGGGAATTTCAGAAGGCGCTTGAGATCGACGCCTCGTCGTTCATCGCGCAGCAGGAACTCAAGCGCACCCAGCAAATGATTCAGGAGGCGCAGAACCCGCAGCCGCAGGCTTCCGCGGGATCCAGTGCGTTACGGCGGCGGCTCGAATCCGCTCAGGGCCCGGTGGAACTGGGGGCGATTTCGAACGTTCCGATCACGCTGAAAATGACCGAAGATACGAAGGTCATCTACGAGACAATCGGGAAGCTGGCGGGCATCAACGTGTTGTTTGACCCTGACTACACTTCGCGCCGGGTAAAAATCGAGCTGAACGGCGTGAGCCTGGAAGATGCGCTGGAGGTGGTTTCGTTCGAGACCAAGACTTTCTGGCGGCCGGTCACCTCGAATACGATCTTTGTCGCGCAAGACAATCCTGCCAAGCGGAAAGAGCTGGAACAAAACGTCATCAAGACTTTTTATCTTTCGAATCTCTCCCAGCCGACTGAGTTGCAGGATGTGGTGAACGCGATGCGCACGATTCTGGAAGTCAGCCGCATCCAGCAGTTGCCCTCGCAGGGCGCGATTGTGGTTCGGGGCACGCCCGACCAGATGGCGCTGGCGCAGAAACTGGTCGATGATCTCGACAAGGCCAAACCGGAAGTGGTGGTGGAAGTGGCGGTGATGCAGGTGAGCCGCGACAAAATGCGCAATCTGGGCATCAACCCGCCCACCAGCGCCACGGTTACGTTGCAGCCGAACATCAACACGAACACGAACAATAACAACAACAACAACAATTCCAACACGTCGAACACCGGCATCAACCTGAACACGCTGGCGAACCTCAATGCGACCGACTTCCAGGTGACGATCCCACAGGCGACCGCGACGGCCCTGTTGAGCGACAACAATACCAAGCTGATCCAGAATCCGCAGATCCGCGCGCTCGACGGGCAAAAGGCGACGTTAAAGATCGGCGACCGGGTGCCGGTGGCGACCGGATCGTTTCAGCCCGGCATCGGCGGAGTCGGCATCAACCCGCTGGTCAACACGCAGTTTCAGTATCTGGATGTGGGCGTGAACATCGATATTACGCCACGCGTGCATGCCGGACGCGAAGTTACGCTGAAGCTGACGCTCGATATCTCCGCCGTCACATCCTTTCAGAATATTGGCGGTATCCAGCAGCCTGTCATCGGGCAGCGCAAGATTGAGCATGAAATTCGCTTGAAGGATGGCGAAGTCAACCTGCTGGGCGGCATGCTGGAAGACCAGCAGACCAAGGCATTGACCGGAATTCCGGGTCTGGCGAACATTCCGATTCTGAAGTACTTGTTTTCGCAGACCAATACCGAACACCGTGAGAACGAGATCGTGTTCGTGCTGGTGCCGCACATCATCCGGGGTCCGGAGGCTTCCAAGGCGAGCGCGGAAATGCTGGATGTAGGCACGGCGAATGCGATCGAGTTGCGGCGCGCGAGCCGGCCCGCGGTCCCGGCCGGCAACGCGTCCGGCGCGGCTGTGCAAACACCCACTGCTCCGGCGCTGGTCCCGGTACAGCCTCAGCCGGTCCAGCCGAATCCGGCCACGACGGCTCCGCAACCTGCCAACGGGAATGGCACTTTCATGTTTGATCCGCCGTCGCTCAGCCAGCCCAAGGGAGCGACCTTCACGGTGAACGTGATGCTGTCAGGCGGGCAGAATATTTATTCGGTTCCGTTGCAGCTCAACTACGATCCGAATCAATTGCAGGTGGTGAATGTTTCGAACGGCGGTTTCCTGTCGCAGGATGGGCAGGCGGTCGCGCTCGTACACCGCGACGACCCGGCCACTGGGACGTTGCAGGTGACGGCGACGCGTCCTCCGGGAGCGGGCGGGGTCTCGGGCCAGGGAGCGGTGGTGACGTTGACCTTTATGGCCAAGGAAACAGGGCAGTCCGCGCTGACAATTACACGCGGCGGGGCGCGCGATCCGGCGATGCAACCGATCGCGCTGAGTGGCGCGCAAGCGGCGATTACCGTGCAGTAGAAACGGGGCTTGCCCCGTCTTAAGTGGAGACGAACTGGAGTTCTTCAAGCTGGAGCAGAAGATGAAGTTGATTTACAAGCGGACTGCGGAGCGCGGGTTCACGCTGATCGAGATGATCGTGGCGACCGCCATCCTGCTTCTCCTGGTGGGACTGGCGATCCCGTCAGTGAAGTTCGCCGTGAAGCGCGAACGGGAGCATGAACTCCGCTACGATCTGTGGATGATGCGCGACGCCATCGATCGCTACAAAGACGCAGCAGATCGAGGGGCATTTCAGACCAAGGTCGGCACTGAACACTATCCGCCAGATCTCGATAAACTGGTGGAGGGTGAAGACGTGGCCGGAAAGAAACTGAAATTCCTGCGGAAGATTCCCATCGATCCGATGACGGGCAAAGCCGAATGGGGGCTGCGGTCGATGCAGGACGATCCCACTTCCGACTCCTGGGGCGGGCAGGATGTGTTCGACGTGTACACGAAATCGCAGGACGAGGCGCTGGACGGGACCAAGTACAAGGACTGGTAGATGAGAACAAAGTCCGAGCGTGGCAGGCGGGGGTTCACGCTGATCGAGATGGTGATCGTGATCAGCATGATCCTGGTGTTGCTGTCGATTGCCCTGCCTATGTACAACAAGGCCATTCTTCGCTCCAAGGAAGCCAAACTTCACCAGAATCTGGTGGTGCTCAACCAGGCCATCCAAAACTACGGTCTCGACAAAAAGCATGCACCCCAGTCACTAGACGATCTGGTGCCCGCTTACGTCAAGTTCATTCCGGATGACATCACCGGCAGCAACACCTGGGTGACGGAGCAGGAAGATCCCCAGGATGCGTATGATCCGAACCAAACCGGCATCGGGTGGGTCCACAGCAGCTCCAAAGAGATGTCGAGCGAGGGTACGGAGTACTCGACCTGGACACACTAGCGCAGGCGATGAAAAGTCGGGCAGCAGGACGCAATCGTGGATTCACGCTGATCGAGATGATGGTGGTGATCAGCATCATCCTGATCCTGTTGGCGGTAGCCATACCTATCTACAGCCACAGCATTGCGCGGGAGCGGGAGCACAATCTGCGCCAGAACCTGGAAACGCTGAATCGGGTCATCATCCAGTACACGCTCGATAAACAGAAGCCGCCCAAGTCGCTGGACGATCTGGTGCAGGCGAAATACATCAAAGTCGTTCCAGAGGACATCACGGGCCGCGTGGATACCTGGCAGACGGAGTCGGCGGACGCGATCCTGTCACTGGAGCAGACTGACACGGATGGCATCATCGGCGTCCATAGTGGTTCCAACCAAACGGCCAGCGATGGGACGGCGTACTCGACCTGGTAGCAGGCATTCGGCTCGAAGCTGGGTGATGAAAAATTCGTCCAGGAATTTTCCAAACGGGCTGAATCTTCAGCGTGGAACATGTGCAGGACGGGCGGGGTGCCCGTGGCCTCATTGCGCAGGTCTTCCCGAGACCTGACAGCTGAGACCTGCGACCTGTCCTTCTGCTACCGTATTCATTTCCGTTAATCACTTCCGTACAGGAGGTCTGTGTGGATTTCTTCAATCGGCTGCAGCCTTTTGCGCTGCTGGTGCTGCGAGTGGTGCTAGGCGCGATCCTGATTGCGCACGGGTATCACAAGGTGTTTGGCGGATTACATCACCACATGGAGATGGTGAGCTCGCTCGGGCTTCCTTCGTGGCTGGCGTATCTTTCGGCGGGTACGGAATTCTTTGGCGGAATCGGGATTGTGCTGGGACTGTTTACGCGCTGCTTCTCGCTCGCGGTCGTGATCGAGATGGCGGTCGTGATCTGGAAAGTGCATTTCAAGAATGGTTTGATGGGACCGGGGGGATACGAGTTTCCGCTCTCGCTAGCGGCGATTGCGTTTGCGCTCCTGTGTTTCGACGGCGGGCCATGGGGGTTTAATTTCGGTAGGGGACCGAGCGGTTGGGGGAAGTCAAAGAAAGGGTAGTCGGGTTCCTCCTCCGAGTGCGTGTCCAAATTTCAGTTGTCCGTCCGGGACTTGGTTGGTTATGCCGTTTTTCTCGGCGCTGAAGCGCCGGGCTATTGGCAGTCGCCCCTCTGGGGCTCTTGAGATCTATGAGTCCAGCGCCAAGAGCCCAAAGCCTAAGGCCTAAAGCCCAGAGCCTCGTTTCAGAACTCCGCCAGTTCCCTCATCGCCTGGAACAGGTTGCTGGCTTGCGGCAGAATTGCGTTTTCAAGAAGAGGCTGATAGGCGACGAAGGTGTCGGTAGCGGCGATGCGCTTTACCGGGGCGTCGAGATGGTGGAACAACTGGTCGGCGATGCGGGCGGCGATTTCGGCGCCGTATCCCCAGCTTAGCGAGTCTTCATAGGCGATCAGTGCCCGGTTGGTTTTCTTCACCGACGTGGCAATCGCTTCCCAATCAAACGGACTCAACGTGCGCAGGTCGACTAGTTCGACGCTGACGTGTTGCTCGCGTTCCAGTTTCTGTGCCGCCTGCAGCGCGCGCGGGACCACCGCGCCGTAGGTGATGACGGTGAGGTCCGTTCCCGGTTGCACGACCTTCGCTTTGCCGAACGGGACCATGTAGTCCGGGCCGGGATAGGGTGAGCGGCCGTAGGTCTCGCGGTAGAGGCGCTTGTGTTCGAGGAAAAGCACGGGGTCGTCGCAGCGGATCGCGGTGCGCAGCAGGCCCGCGGCGTCGAGCGAGTTCGACGGAAACACGACGCGCAGTCCGGGCGTATGCGTGAAGATGCTCTCGCCACACTGCGAGTGGTAGATGGCGCCGCCGGTGAGGTATCCGCCAATCGCCACGCGAACCACGACCGGCGCTGAGAACGCATTATTCGAACGCCAGCGGATGGTTGGCAGTTCATCGCGCAACTGCATCATGGCGGGCCAGATGTAATCGAAGAATTGAATTTCGACCACGGGCTTCAGTCCGCGCATGGCCATGCCAGTGGCACGCCCGACGATGCTGGCCTCGGCAATGGGAGTGTTGAAGACACGGTCAGCGCCGAATTCCATCTGCAACCCCGAAGTCAGCTTGAAGACTCCGCCCTTGCCCTTGATCAGCTTCTGCTTGAGATACTCTTCGCGGCTGGCATCGGCCACGTCTTCGCCGAAGACCAGCACGCGCTCGTCGCGGCGCATTTCGTCGCGCAGGGTGGCGTTGATCAGGTCGGCCATGGTCTTGGGCTGGGAGGCGGCGGAGCGCTTGCCGTCGGTGCCTGCCTCGGGTGACGCGAACGCTGGATGGCGTTCGAACGCCGGCGAGGTGGGATCGAGATCGGGCGAATAAACGTAGTGGTGAATCGTCTCGGGCCGCGGGATGGGTGCTTCGAGTGCGCGGTCGGCGGCAGACTGCACCTCCTCGTCTACTTCCTTTTCGATCTTGTTGATGCCTTTTTCGTCGAGGATGCCTTCGCGCAGCAGGAACATCTGCAGACATGAGATCGGGTCGCGGGCGGCGTCGCGCTGGCGCTCAGCGTCGGGACGGTAGAGGCGCTCGTCGTCAGAAAGCGAGTGCGAGTACGGACGAATCACGTGCGCGTGCACGAATGCCGGACCGTTGCCGGTGCGGCAGTACTCGACCGCGCGCTTGAAAGCGGCGTGGGCGACGACCGGATCGGTGCCGTCCATCTCCTCAAAATGGAAATTCGGGAAAGCGGAAACCAGGCGCGAGATGTTGCCGCCGGAGGTCTGCACTTCGACCGGAACCGAGATTGCGTACTCGTTGTCTTGCACGCAGAACAGCACCGGCAGGCGGCGGTTGGAAGCGGCGTTGAGCGCTTCCCAGAACTCGCCTTCGCTGGTCGTGCCGTCGCCGAGCGACACGTAGGTGACTTCGTCACCCTGGAACTGAACGTCCTTGAACTGGCGGTAGTCGCCCTCCGCTTTGCGGGCCGCGTTCGGATGTTTCGACAGGTAACGTCCGGCTTCGGCGCATCCCACGGCGTGCAGAATCTGCGTGCCGGTGGCGGAAGACTGCGTGACGACGTTGAGCCGTTTGTAGGCCCAGTGCGAAGGCATCTGACGACCGCCGGAACAGGGGTCGTCCGCCGCTCCTACGGCCCCTAACAGCATTTCATACGGGGTCGCACCCAGTGCGAGACAGAGCGCGCGGTCGCGGTAGTAGGGATAGAACCAGTCGTAGCCGGGCCTCAGCGAGAAGGCGGCGGCAACGCCCACGGCTTCGTGGCCTGCGCCGGAGATCTGGAAGTAGACCTTCTGCTGGCGCTTGAGCAGGATCTCGCGGTCGTCGATCCGCCGCGAAGTGAACATGATGCGATACGAGTCGATGAGCTGCTGACTCGTCAGACCCTGGTAGGTCTTGGGCTTTTTTTTGATTTCGCTTTCGTTCAGCTTGGGATCGACTTTGGTCGTGGCCATGCTGCGATCTTCACCCCACGGAGTTTGAGCCCGCCTTATTGTAAACGGGTTCAGGCATTTGGGAATAGGGTTGGCTGCGAGCTTTGAGCTGCGGGCTTCGAGCAGGCCCGGGTTGCTCGCAGTTCGTGGCTAGGGGTTCGCAGCTTGCTATATCCTGAACTGTCCATGATTCGTTTTCTGCGCTCGTTTGATCCTGATGCTATCCGTCTGCTGATTTTTGATCTGGACGGCACGCTGATCGATTCCCGGCTTGATTTGATTCATTCCATCAACGCGATGCTGCGTCATTTTGGGCGTCCGGAACTGGCGGGGGACGTGATTGCAGCCTACGTGGGCGATGGCGCGCCCACGTTGGTGCGACGGGCGCTCGGCGATCCTGTGGATGAGGAGTTCTTCAAGTTCGCGCTGGAATATTTTCTTGGCTACTACCGGCTGCACAAGCTCGACCACACGACGGTGTATGAGGGGATTCCCGAAGTGCTGGCGGAATTGGCGCGGCCGTTGAATGAACATCCGCCGAATGGCGTGCAGCGGCAGATGGCCGTGCTGTCGAATAAGCCGGTGCGTCCGTCGCAGGATATCGTGCAGGCCTTGGGCATGGGTGACTACTTCGTGCGCATTTACGGGGGCAACAGCTTTGCGACGAAAAAGCCGGATCCGCTGGGGGCCGAAACGATCCTGCATGAAACAGGCGTGAGGCCGGACGAATCGCTGATGATTGGCGATTCGTCCATTGATGTGTTGACCGGGCGCAACGCGGGGATGTGGACTTGCGGAGTGACCTATGGGTTTGCTCCGCAGACGCTGGAAGAGGTTGCGCCGGATGTGGTAGTGGAGAGGCCGGGGGAGTTGGGGGAGTTGTTGAGGTAAGGCAAGCCTGGGGCTATTGATCCCCAGGTGCTTGACAGCGGATTACCTGGCTCTTACGCTGAAAAGCGATGGAAGTGCGCCTAACTCCCGATCAGGAAGCCTTTATCCGCCGCGCCATTGAGGCTGGCCGATTTGGCCGCGCCGAAGATGCGGTGGAGGAAGCATTGTCGCTTTGGGAAGAGCGTGAGCGCAAGCGGGCGGAATTCCTGGTAACGCTCGACGATGCGAAAGCCTCGATTGCCAGCGGCGAAGGTCAGGTCATCACGCAGCAGTCGATGCGGGACCTTGCTGCGGAAGTGAAACGGCGCGGTCGAGCCCACCTGGCCGCCGATCAGTCCGCAGGCCTCGGATGAGTGGATTTCTGCTCCAATCTGTCCTATCATGCTCGCAATCAGGTTGGCTGACACGATGACGGAACCTCAAATCCGAGAGTCCAAAGCTGATCGGACGCATGAGTTGCTCACCGCGTGTGCCTTTCTTGCTGTATTTACGACAGTCTTCCAGTTGGCCGTCGGCCACTACGTGCGCGCAGGATTAGCGGCGGCATTGTATGTCGGTGTCATACCGTGGCTGAGCAGAAGGTGGGAGCCCTGGAAAGTGTCCTTGTTGCTGTTCATAGGTATAGTCACTTTGACTCGCTTAAGTTAACCGTCTTTGCAACCCCGCGAACCCGCCGCTTTATTCCCAATCATCGCCCGGGCCTGCTACCTTCAATCCACATCGAAAATGAGCAACGACGCTAACTCCTGGGGCCTGACTCCCTCCGAACTGCGCAAGCTGCGCTCGCTGAAAGACCCGCACGGCATTCAGCGGTTGCTGGACGCTATGCCGTATCACCTGGAGGATTCGGCCTGGTCTCCGCGGCGGGTTTTGCGGGAGAACACTTCGCATTGCTATGAGGGAGCGCTGTTTGCGGCGGCGGCTTTGCGGGTGAATGGGTACCCACCGCTGATTTGGGATCTGGAGTCGGAGCACGATACTGACCACGTGATTGCGATCTACAAGGTGGACGAGCATTGGGGGGCGGTGGCGAAGTCGAATTTCACGGGATGCCGGTTTCGGGAGCCGGTGCACCGGTCGCTGCGCGAACTGGCTTTGAGTTACTTCAACATTTATCACAATCTGCGCGGGGAGCGGACGCTGCGGACTTTCTCGCGACCGGTGCACATGAAGCGTTTCGATCATCTGCAGTGGATGACGACCGACAAGCCGGTATGGTTTGTGGCCGAGTATCTGCTGACGATTCCACACACCCGGTTGATCACGCCTGAGCAAGCGAAGCGGTTGCATCGGGTGGATGGGCGGTTGTTCCGGGCGGAGTGCCTGGAGCGGGCGGTGAAAAAATAGTCAGTCGCCGGTAGTTAGTGGTCAAGCGGAACCAGAGACGATTTGCCGGCGTATTAATAGCATGCGGTTTTTCCCTCGTTTGATCCTCGCCTTCGTTGTGCTGGCTTCGTTTGCCTTGACTCAGGAGCCAGAATCAGCTGGAGTTCCGAAAGTTGGTCCGACACAGGCACCTTCCGCACCCCCAATTACACTAGAACCGGATCCGACTGGCACCGTTCCTCCCGAACAGGTCCGCGCGCTTCTGCAGAAGGCCGAAGCCAACGACCTGGAAAACAACAAGCTGCTGCGCGACTACACCTACATCGAGCGCGAAGAAGAGCACAAGCTGGACGGACACGGCCAGGTCAAGAAGGTCGAATCTACGACGTCGGAGATTCTGCAGATCTACGGCGAGCAAGTGGAGCGGCGGATCGAGAAAGACGACAGACCGCTGCCGGAGCGCGAGGCGAAGAAGGAAGAAGAGAAGATTCAGAAGATTATCGACAAACGCAAGAATGAATCTGAAGACGACCGCCGCAAGCGTCTGGAGAAAGAAGAGAAGGCCCGGGAGGAAGACCGCAAGTTTGTTCTCGAGGTGGCGGACGCTTTCAACTTTCGTCTGGTCGGCGCGGAGGTTGTGGACGGCTTCGATGCCTGGGTGCTGGATGCGGAACCACGTCCGGGCTTCGAGCCCAAGCAGCGGGCTTCCAAACTGCTGACCAAGTTCAAAGGCCGCCTGTGGATCGATAAGCGCGAGGCGCAATTGGTGAAGCTCGACATGACGGCGATCGATACGCTCTCGTTCGGCTTTATCGTGGCCCGGATCCACAAGGGCACGCACGTGGTCCTGGAACAGGCTAAGATCAACGACGAAGTCTGGCTGCCGAAACATATCGCTGTCCATGTCGACGCTAGGATTGCGCTATTCAAGAATGTCGATGAAGACATCGACGTGACTTATCGGGATTACAGGAAGTTTCGGACGGACACGAAGATCACGGTGGTGGGGGAGCAGTAGAACAGTTTCTGTTTGCTGGTTTCTAGTTGCTGGTCTTGCACAAAGGAAGCATTCTGGGACATCGAGTTTATAGACGCGTCTTAGCGAAGGTGAGAATGGAGAGGGTAGGGGTCCTTCGACTACGCAGGGACTTCACTTAGTGAAGTCCCTGCTCCGCTCAGGATGACACGGTTGTTGAGGGGCCACCAACTGGAGAACCTCTGACCAACTCCGGCCGGAAACAAGCAACTAGAAACCAGAAACGGTTTTCGGCTTCCTACTCGAGTCTGTACTCAATCTTGATTCCCCGGCGTTCGATTTCTTCGAGGAAGGCCTCGGCGGGGACGTCCCGTTCCTGCAGGACTGCGCCGTGCTTGCTGACTGCGCCCGTGCACATCATCTGAAGCACGATGGAGGCCGGAAAAGCGGTGGTCCGCATCATGGCGCTCATATCGCTTTTGGGATCGTAGTGGTCGACCATGGTGAAGGTGGCCACCCGCCCCTTCAGTTTTCCTCCCAGAAGACCGCGCACTCCGGGAGCCTTGATGGATTCGTGGGCTTCGAGGCGCATGATGCAGACGTCGGGGCCCTTGCCGGCAAATTTTCCTTCGAACACTTTGGACATCAGGGCGCGGGGTGAGACTTCCACCTTGCCGACCCGCATTTTCTCGTTCGAAAACAGCCCTAAGTCTTTCAATTCGCAAAGCAAGTCGTAGTGGCCAGGATAGCGCAAGGTCTTCTCGAAGCACTCGCCGACTCTTCCCTCGAAAGTTTCGGGCAGAGTAGAGGTTCCGCCGGAGGTCTGGAAGGCCACGAGAGGCGCGAAGCCATTCATGTGGAATTCTTCGGGCTCGGTGAGCGGTTCGATAGTGGTGAGCTTGCCCCTGCGTAGAATGCGGGCTGGCTCCACGTATTCGTTGATGAGTCCCTCTACGGAGAACACGAGTTGATAGTGAAAGGGAGGCATCGGGCGTTCGGGGAGGCCGCCCACGTAGAGCTTGAGCGCGTCGGCGCGTCCGCCCAGACGGCGAACTAATTCTCCGCCCAGGATGGAAGCCATGCCGGGCGAAAGGCCACAGTCGGGCGCGATGCCTATGCCTTTCTTCTCAGCTTGCTTGGCGAGCGCCAGTTCCTGCCGCACTACCGTATTGTTGCCGCCGAGGTCGGCGAAATGACATCCAGCGCCAATGGCGGCTTTGGCCAGGCCCAGGTTCAGCCGGTAGGGAACTGCCGAGAGAGCGCCGTCGTGACCTTTCATCAGGCGGCCAGCTGCTTTCTCTTTCGAGGCGTCGAGCGCGACCGCCCGAACTTTCTTGTCGCCGGTGATGCGGTTGACGCGCGCGGCGACGTCTTTGGCGCGCTGGAGGTCGCTGTCGACGAGAGTGACGGACTCGACGTTGTCCTGGCGGGCCATATCGTAGGCGGCGGCGGATCCCATCATGCCGGAACCGATGACGAGTAGCTTCATTGCGTGCTCCTTGCTTGGATCAGAACTTTGATCAGACAAGTCAGACTACAGGAGCATGACCGGGCGGGAAGTGACGGGGCTCACGCAAGGCGGGTGATCGAGCACACGAGGAGTCGTCCGGGGACGAGGCCGGCGCTCCACAAAACCGGCTACGACTGCGGTTGGGCCAGCAACTTCTGGATCTCCGCTTCGATCACCGAGGCTTCCGTGGCGCCGACGTGACGGGCGGTGATTCGACCGTTGCGATCGATCACGAAGGTGATTGGCAGGCCGAGGATTCCGCCGTATTGGTCGGCGAGCTTGGGACTGCCCATCGCGACTGGGTAATTCATTTTGAATTGTTGCTGAAACTGGCGGACGGGCGGCTCATCGTCGTCCATGGAAACGCCGAGTACTTGCAGTCCTTGCGACGCGTACTTGTCCTGCATCTCGATGAAGTGGGGGATCTCCTGCTTGCAGGGCTCGCACCAGGTGGCCCAGAAATCCAGCACCACGACTTTGCCGCGGTAGTCCGACAGGCTGACGGTGCGGCCGGAGAGATCGGTGAGCGTGAAGGCGGGCGCTGGTCTTGGACCGGTGATACGCGGCTTGGTCGAGTGTTGCCACACGGCCCAGCCGAGGAGGAGGAATCCGGCGGCGAGGATGAGTAACGCTTTTTTCACGATGGGTTTAGTCGCCCTTGGCTACGGGATATCCCTTGTCCACCCAGTCGGCGCCGAAGTTGTTGGCCAGGAACAAAACCTTCACGTTCGTGAAGCCCAGCTGCTGGAGCGTGTCGTAGGCGGGATTCACATTCGGACAATGGCTCCACGGACAGCATCCGCAATAGAGCACGATGGAAGTATTCTTCGGCAGGGTGCCCACGCGCTCGCGCAGGTTTTGAATTCCTTGCGGAGTGTTTCCGGCGCCCAGATATTCCGACCCGGGAATGTGCGCTTGAGCATAGAGCATGTGGGAGCCAACCTGAAACAAAAGAGGCTTGCCGGTCTTTTCTGCCAGGAGTCGCACGAGTTCGTCGGTCGAGATCGTCTTCATGCTGGCGCTGTCGGCGGCGCAAGCGAGTGGCACCTCAGCTAGTCCAAAAAGCAGAACAAGAATGACGAGCGGGCGGGAGCAGGAGCGACGTCGCATGTTGTGTAGATCCGTTTTTCATTATCTGCGCATGTTTGGGAAATCAGCAAATTGAGCTGAGCAACGCAAGAGAAAACGACTGGATTCTCGAGGCGAGCGGAGGAGATTCGTTGCTGTATTTTCAATGAGATGCGCGCCCGTGCAAGTACCTCCGTACCGTCTCTAGTACCTTAGTTACGCCAACCTTGGTGACTGGGGCATCATTCGCCGAACAACTACCAGTAATTGTAGTATTCAAGCATACCCATACTATATACATGGCGCACCTGCAACTCGCACTTTCCCGAATTCCAGAAAACACCCATAAAACCCAGCAAAACCCGGAGATTCACGTGGACTGGCCCGCAGTTCCGGTTGAGATATGCTCAGCACACCAAAACTCACTCGAAGGCAATTGAATCGAGGACTTGGTTCTCCCAATTTCCTCAGTGCTGCCGGGAAGAATGGCTGGGCTGAGAACAAGGGCTGCGGAAGGGGAAAACGCTTATGGCTGACTCGCGTGAAGTGATGAACATTCGCCAGGCGTCGCAGTACCTGGGAGTGAGTCCGGACACGCTGTACAAGTACGTGAACGAGCAGAGTATTCCCGCGTTCAAGCTGGGCAATCGCTGGCGCTTCAAGAAATCGAAGCTCGACCAGTGGATGGAAGAGAAGTCGATGGAGCAGGAACCGCGGGGGAAGAAGAAAGTGAAAGCGGCCATCAAAGCGGCCGGGCAATCGTAGACGATTTTTTTCGGCGAAATGCCGATACTACGAAAAACTGCCGGCGGGACGCCGGCGCTACAGAAGGCGGGCACATGTTTGGATTCGGAGCGAAGACGATTGTGGGACTGGATGTGGGCTCATCGAGCATCAAGGCCGTCGAGCTGAGGAAGACGCGCGCCGGAATCGAAGTCGCGCATCTAGGTCTGGAGCCGATCGCGCCCGATATCGTGGTCGACTCGATGATCGTCGATTCGGGCACGGTTTCCAGCGCCATTGCGAAGCTGTTCACCGAAACCGAGATCAAGTCGAAAGCGGTGGCAACGGCGGTCAGCGGACACTCCGTGATCGTGAAGAAGATTTCGCTGCCCTCGATGAGCGACCAGGAACTGGCCGAGACGATCCAGAAGGAAGCCACGCAGCACATTCCCTTCGACCTGGCCGATGTGAACCTGGACTACCAGATTCTCTCCGACGACGCGACCAGCCCGCAGATGGACGTGCTGCTGGTGGCCGTCAAGAAGGACAAGATTCTGAACTACACCAACGTACTCTCGATGGCCGGCAAGACTCCCGCTATTGTGGATATCGATGCGCTGGCTCTGCAGAACTGCTACGAGTACAACTACGAGCCCGCACCCGGGCAAGTGGTCGCCCTGCTCAACCTGGGTGCCAGCGTGATGAACATCAATATCGTGAAGGGCACGACCCCGCTGTTCCCGCGCGACGTTTCAGTGGGTGGTCACCAGTACACCGACTCGCTGCAGAAGGAACTGGATCTGAGCTTCGATGACGCCGAGTCGCTGAAACTGGGGCGCAAGGTGGGCACGGTGCACGACGACGCGAAAACGCCGATCCTGCAGCAAGTGACCGAAATCATCGTGCTGGAAATTCAGAAGACGTTTGACTTCTTCCGCGCCAGCGCGGCGGGCGAGCATATCGAGAAGATTTATCTGGCCGGGGGATCGGCCAAGGTTCCGGGTCTGGTGGAGGCGTTGCGGCAGGAGTTCTCGATGCCGGTGGAGTTGTTCAACCCCTTCCAGAAGGTGCTGGCGCCGGTGGAAGGCTCGGCGGCGCAGTTAGTGGAACAAAATGCCGGGCAGTTGGCAGTGGCCGTGGGTTTGGCCCTGAGGAGCTTTGAAAAGCTATGATCCGAATCAACCTGCTGGGTGCTCCGAAACCGAAGGGCGGCAAGAAGAGCGCTGCCGTCAGTATGCCGAGCATGGACATGGGCAGCACCGGTTCGCCGCTGCTGCAAGTGGTGGCCGTGCTGGCGATCGTGGGCGCAATCAACGGCGTCTACTGGTACCGGCTCGATCATGAACGGCAAGCGATCGAATCACAAATGCGGCTGGCGGAGCAGAAAAACCGCGAACTGGCCGATATTAAGGTGCGTTACATGGAGCGCCAGAAGCAGGCCGATGCCTACAAGCGGCGCGTGGACGTGATCGATCAGCTGCGCCATAACCAGACAGGTCCGGTGGACCTCCTGGCGATGGTCGGCGAGACGATCAACAACACCGAGGCAGTCTGGCTGAACAGTTTGCAGGATCAGGGCAACCATGTAGCGATCGATGGCATGGCCCTGAGCAGCGATGCGGTGGCCAACCTGATCTCCAATCTGCAGAAGACCGGATATTTCCGCAACATCGAGATCAAAGAGACGTTGCAGGACGAGACCGTGAAAGACATGCAGGCGTTTCAGTTCACACTGACCTGCGAAAAGGCGAAGTCGTAAAGGCGGACCGGATATGGGCGAACTTTCGGGTTTCAAGCTGATGGGGATTCTGGTGCTGGCGGGAGCGGTCGTGACCGGCGGCCTCTACTACACCGTCTTCAAGTCGCGGCGGGAAGACAACGCGGCGGCGCAGATCAAGCTGCAGGCGAAGATCCGCGAGAACGCGGAGCTGGAAGCGTACCGGCCGAAGCTGGCCGATATCGAGCGTCAGCTCGCCAGCCTGAAGCAGCAGCTCGAGATCGAGCGGAAGATTGTGCCGGATGAGAAGGAAGTGGACAACTTCATGCGCATGGTGAGCTCGGAAGCGCGCAAGGCGGGCGTGGAAGTGCGGCGCTACACCGCGCGTCCGTACGCCAACAAAGACTTCTACACCGAAGTTCCCTTCGAGGTGGAGTTTGACGGCCCGTACTATTCGATGTTGGGCTTTTTCGACCGCGTGGGCAAACTGGAACGCATTATGAATGTTTCCAATCTGCTGGTGGCTTCGACCCGGAAGCCGGCGGACGCGCACCCGAAAAAGACCTACCAGTACGCGGCCAGCGAGAGTGTAGTAGCGACCTGCGTGACGACGACGTACTTTAGCCATGACTTGGATCCGGCGGGCGCCGGTAAGCCGGGAACGCCGGCGAAGCGATAGGGGGAAACGATGAAGCGGGCGATGACGATTCTGGTTTGCGGACTGGCTGTGGGCCTGGCTTCGGCGCAGAACCCACAGGTTATCCAGCACACGAAGGCCCTGATGGAGGGCGTGCGCAACAACGCCACGGCGGCATCGAATGAGGCTTTGGGCATCAAGGCTCCCGCCGCGCAGAGCGCGAAGGTCACGCCGGCTGCGGCGAAACCGAATGCAGTTCCGGCGCAGGCCAAGACTGTTCCGGCCGCAAGCGCGGCCAAGCCCGTGCCGGTTGCGGCGAAGGGTACGGCCAACGTGAAGACAGCTTCAGCCACAGCGAATAAGCAGCCGGCCACGAAGAAAGCAGCCGCGCTGGCTGTCCAGCCGGTGGCTGCAGCTACCAAGGCGAGTCCGTCTGCGAGCCAGCCGGCGGCCCCGAGCAGCGCCGCCGCCGAGCCGGCGAAGAGCGAGGACAAGCCGAGCGGGAAGTGGCCCATGACCGGGAAACGCGATCCGTTTGTGAGTCCGGTGGTAACGCAGGGCTCGGGTTCGGGTTGCACGACGGGCAAGAAGTGCCTGGAAATCGGCGCGATCAATCTTCGGGGAGTGGTTCGCTCCGAGAACGGTTTTATCGCGGTAGTGACGAACAGCATGAACAAGGCGTATTTCCTGCGGGAGAACGACCCGGTGTTCAACGGTTACGTAGTGAAGATCACGGGCGATTCAGTTGTGTTCCAGGAGACGCTGCAAGACCGGCTGGGCAAGACGTTTACGCGCGAAGTGGTGAAGAAGATTACGACTCCGGCGGTGTAGGCCGGCAGGGAAGCGAGTTCGACGAAACACATGGAGGCAAAACGGCCTCACATGGGGGGATAGGGAAATGCGAAAGCAACTGTTGGGTCTGATTGTTACGCTGCTGGCGTTCGTACTGATCGCAGCGGCGGCTGACACGCCGGGCAAAGGGATGGCCACGACGGCCGCTTTGCAACGGCTCGAGGTCACGCGCGGCCAGGACGGCCTGCGTGTCGAGTTCAAAGCCAAGGGCGTAGTGGCGCCCAAAGT
Source organism: Terriglobia bacterium (assembly GCA_020073565.1). Taxonomy (GTDB): domain Bacteria; phylum Acidobacteriota; class Terriglobia; order Terriglobales; family Acidobacteriaceae; genus Acidiflorens. The sequence continues at coordinate 6,337 of JAIQEY010000034.1, read as the reverse complement.
GACGACGCTCGACTCGCCCTCGCGCATCGTGATTGACCTTCCCAACACCGTGATGGCGACGGCGCTGAGTCACATCAATGTGGGCAGCGATGGCGTGAAAGGCGTACGCGTGGGGATGAACGGCCAGGTGCCGCCCAGCACGCGCCTCGTCGTCGACTTGGAGTCGGCCCGCCAGCATGAGCTGGTGGCTGGCCAGGACGGCAGCTTCACGCTGAAGATTCAGGATGCGGTTGTGGCCACGCGCCCGGCGGCATCGACGGCGAAGGCGGCTGCACCGAAATTGGTGGCTGTCTCGGCGCCGGTGGCGGCGGAGAAATCCGAGGCGCCCGCGGCGAGCGTTGCGTTCGTCGAGCCGAAGTTGACGGTGAAGAGCGACCCGGCGAACGTGCCAGTTGAGCCCGCCGTGAAGGCACAGGCCGCAGCGGACCGGTTTGCCGACAAGACCGCAGCCGAACTGGTGGCGGTCAACGCGCATGCCAGCATGAAGCAGGATGCTGCCAGTGGCAGCGCCCCGGCTATCCAACCGGCGGTGAATCTGGCCGCCGAACAGAAGGCGCAGATGGCGCAGCCGGCACCGGCGTCGAGCGGGTCCAAGTACACGGGCGAACCGATCTCGGTCAACCTGAAGGATGTTGATCTAAAGGATTTCTTCCGGCTCATCCACGAGATCAGCGGTCTGAACGTTGTGCTCGATCCCCAGGTCAAGGGCACCCTCACCATCGTGCTCGATGACGTGCCGTGGGACCAGGCGTTGGACATCGTTCTGAAGAACAACGATCTGTCACGGCAACTGGAAGGCAACATCCTGCGGATCGCAACGATCGAAACATTGAAGAAGGAAGCCGAGAACCGGCGTGCACAGATTGACGCCGAAGCGCTGGCGGTGGATAAAGTCACCATCACACGGTTCCTCAGCTACGCGCACTCCAAAGACGTGGTGCCGACGCTCAAGAAGTTCATCAGCCAGCGTGGCGACCTCGTCGCCGACGATCGTACGAACTCGCTGATCATTTCTGACATTCCGGCGTCTTTGCCGCAGATCGACCGCATCATCCAGCAGATGGACCGCAAGACACAGGAAGTCGAGATTGAAGCGCGCGTGGTGGCCGCCACCCGGCAATTCGCCCGCGACATCGGCACCCAGCTCGGATTTGGTTGGGGCAACGGACCCTCGGCGGTCGGCGGCGTGCAGAGTGTTGGAACGACACCTACGACCATCGGAAGCGGACTTGTTCCGAATCCGATGTATATCGTTTCGAGCGGCGGCACGACGGGAACCCAGATTCCCTTGTTTTCGAACTTGGGAGCGACGGGACCCACCAGCGGTTTGCAGTTCGTCAATGCCACCAACAACATGCGCATCGACTTTCTGCTGACCATGGCCGAATCGCGCGGGTTGCTGAAGGTTCTTTCCCGTCCGCGCGTCGTGACTCAGAACAACATCCAAGCGGTGGTGAAGCAGGGCGTACGCGTGCCTGTCACAACCCAAGCCCAGTTGGGCGGTCCGCCCACGGTGACTTACGTGGACGCGTTCCTGCGCCTCACGGTGACTCCGCAGATCACGTCGGAAGGGACCATCTTCCTGAATGTGGACGTGGAGAATACGCTGCCCGACTTCGGCAACGTAGTGCAGGGCAACCCGACACTGATTACGCAGCAAGCCACCACCCAGGTCCTGGTGACCGATGGCGGCACGGTGGTGATTGGCGGCGTGATCCAAACGCAGAACTCGCTGAGCATCTCCCAGGTTCCGCTACTGGGAGACATTCCGTACCTCGGGAATCTGTTCAAGCACCGCGCGGTGAAGACCTCGGATCAGGAACTGATCTTCTTCATCACGCCGCGCATCATTCAGACCTAACCGACGTCGAACTCAAGCCACAGCCGCCGGCTTTCTCGAAGAACCTGTCGAGAAACCGGCGGTTTTGTTTGGAGTTCTCAGTTCTCGGTTCCCAGTTCTCAGTTGTCATCGTTCGGACATTCTTAGCTCTCATTGGCCCTAACCCAGCCGCCGAGTTTTGGTACTGAGAACTGGGAACCGAGAACTGAGAACTGGTTCTTGTTACACTCCTGCCCATGGATCACTCCAGCCGCTTGCGGCGCCTTCAGGCTGTACTTCCTGAGAACAAACTTGACCTCCTCCTGGTGACTCACCTTCCCAACGTCCGCTACCTGTGCGGTTTTACGGGCAGCGCGGGTGCATTGCTGGTCAGCGATCGCGGGGTGAGCTTCTTCACCGACGGGCGGTACATTGCGCAGGCTCGTGCGGAGGTTTGCGGCGCCCAAATCGTTATTGCCCGCAAAGCGCCATTCCTGGCTGCCGTGGAGAGTCTGGCTGGATCGAGAACGGGCGGCGTAAGCAAGAAGGTATTGGGACTGGAGGGCGAAACCGTGCCGGTTGTGATGCGCGATCGGATTGCTGCGCGGCTCAGGCCCAGGTTCAAGGTTCGCTCCGCTCCGCAGTTGGTTGAGCGTGCGCGCATGGTGAAGGATGCGGAGGAAATCGGTTGTATTCGGCGAGCCGTCGAACTAGGCGCAAGGCTTTTCCCGATCATACGTAAGAAGATTCGTCCTGGCACCAGGGAAGTCGAGGTTGCCGGGTCCATGGAATACGCGGCTCGGTGCGCTGGGGCCGAGGGAATGTCGTTTTCCACGATCATCGCATCCGGCCAGCGTTCGGCGGTGGTGCATGGACGTGCATCGGAAGCGGCGATTCCGCGCCGCGGATTCGTGGTCTGTGACTTCGGTGTTATACTCACTGGCTATTGTTCGGACCGCACGCGGACTGTGCACGTTGGACGTCCTTCGCGCGCTGCCCGCCAGATGTATGAGGCGGTGCGGGAAGCCCAGCAGGCGGCGATTGCCGTGGTTCGTCCGGGCGTGGCGGCTGGCGAAGTGGATGGAGCGGCGCGTCGCGTGCTCCGTAAGTGGAAGTTGGCACGTTACTTTACCCATTCGACCGGGCATGGTTTAGGATTGGAGATACACGAGGCGCCGCGGTTGGCGGCGGCGCAGACACAAAGGCTGGAACCGGGCATGGTGATCACGATTGAGCCCGGCGCATACATTCCCGGGAAGTGGGGAGTGCGGATCGAAGATGTCGTGGTCGTCACTCCTTCCGGCTGCGAAGTGCTAGCGCCCAGGGACAACGAACTGATTGTTATCTAGCGAATCAAGTCGGGTACATTACCGTTTTATTCCAGCCGGGGCTGATAGAGCTGCCGGTGCCGTTGCCCAGACAGCGGGATCTTGAACGCGGAAACCCACCGCATACGATGAATCAAAAAGAGCTGAAGGAACTCATCGAGTTCATCATAGAAAAAGGCATTGCTGAGTTCGAACTGGAGCGCGGCGATGTCAAAGTGAAGATCAAGCGCGCCTCGGAGGCGCCGACCGTAGCATTACCGGATGCCAGGTATATCGCGGTTCATCCAGCCCCGGTTGCTGCTGCCCATGGTTCCACTTCCGCGCCCGCCAAGGTCGAGTTCGCCGCCGCTGCCCCGCTCGTGCCCGAGCCCGAAGAAGATCTGCACATTGTGCGCTCGCCGATCGTGGGCACCTTCTACGAAGCGCCCTCCCCCGGGGCTCCTCCTTTTGTCAAAGTGGGCGATCCGGTGGAGATTGGCCAGGTCCTGTGCATTGTCGAAGCCATGAAGCTGATGAATGAAATCGAATGCGACGTCGCCGGAGAGGTCGTGAAGAAGTTCGTCGCCAACGGCCAGCCCATCGAATACGGACAGGAATTGTTTGCCCTGCGGACGAAATAATCAGCTTTCAGCTGATAGCTGAAAGCTTCACCCCATGTTCAAGAAGATTCTGGTAGCCAACCGCGGTGAGATCGCTCTGCGCGTTATCTGCGCGTGCAAGGAACTTGGCATCCGCGCCGTGGCAATCTATAGCGAAGCGGACCGGAATTCGCTCCATGTGCGTTTTGCCGATGAGGCGATTTGTATCGGTCCGCCGCAACTGGCGCAGAGCTATCTGAATATTCCGGCGGTGATCAGCGCGGCGGAAATCGCCAACGTGGACGCCATTCACCCGGGCTATGGCTTGCTTTCGGAGAACGCGAACTTCGCCGAAGTCTGCGCGGCGTGCCACATCAAGTTCATCGGACCGACGCCGGAGGTGATCCGGTTGATGGGCGAAAAGGAAAAGGCGCGCGCCGCCATGAAGAAGTACGGGGTGCCGATCCTGCCCGGCTCCGACGGCGTGATCGCCTCCGATGGTGAGGCCCTGGAGTGGGCGCGCCAGGTGGGCTTCCCGGTGATCATCAAGGCCTCGGCGGGTGGCGGCGGGCGCGGCATGCGCATTGTGCGCAACCAAGAGGAACTGCCCGGACTCTACCGCCAGGCGCAGGGGGAAGCCTCGGCCGCGTTCGGCAATGGCGATCTCTACATGGAGAAATACGTTGAGCGCCCCCGGCACATCGAGTTTCAGGTGCTGGCCGACGAACACGGCAACGTCGTGAGCCTGGGCGAGCGCGAGTGCTCCATCCAGCGCCGGCATCAGAAGCTGCTTGAAGAATCGCCGTCGGTGCGGGTCACGCCCGAACTTCGCAAAGAAATCGGCGACGTCCTCAGCAAGACTCTTAGCGCGGTCGGGTACCACAACGCCGGCACCATTGAGTTTCTGATGGATCAGGATCGCCGCCTCCACTTCATTGAGATGAATACGCGCATCCAGGTGGAGCATCCAGTCACCGAGATGGTCACTGACGTGGACCTGGTCAAGAGCCAGATCATGATCGCCGCCGGAGCGAAGATGGCGGATGTACTGCAGGGCCCCATCGTGCATCGCGGACACGCGATCGAGTGCCGCATCAATGCCGAGCATCCGGAAAAGTTCACACCATCGGCGGGCAAGATTACGACGTTTCATCCGCCCGGGGGAACGGGGGTGCGCGTCGATACCGCCGCGTACGCCGAAGGCACCATTCCGCCTTACTACGATTCGCTGATTGCGAAGCTGGTGGCGCGCGGCAAAGATCGCAACGAGGCCATTTCGCGCATGGGTCGCGCCTTGGAGATGTTTATCGTGGAGGGCATTTACACCACGATTCCGTTGCATCGCCGGATTCTCGCCGACCCTGAGTTTCGCGCGGGGAACATTGATACCGGATTCATCGAGAGATTTTTCGAGCGGGCGAAAGAGAAAGCAGAATCAACTGAGGCATGAAGTTCGCGAAACGTTTGTATCCAATCGTTGACCCTAGCTGTTTTCCGAACTCGGGTGCTCTGCTGCTGGCCGCGGAGGCTCTGGTCGCCGCCGGCTGCACTCTGATCCAGTACCGCAACAAACAAGGCAATGCCCGGCAAATGCTCGATGAGGCTCGTGAACTCAGAGCGCGGTTGGGGCAGAGCGTCAAGCTCATCATGAACGACCGCGCTGACCTTTGTCTGGCGGCTGGTTTCGATGGGCTGCATGTGGGGCAGGATGATTTGTCGCCCGAGGCGGCGCGGCGCATCGTTGGGACGGATCGATGGCTAGGTGTCTCCACCCACAATCCGGAGCAGCTTGCCATGGCGGATCTAACATCAGCGGACTATCTTGCGATTGGCCCGGTTTTTGCCACCCAGAGCAAAGCCAACCCGGACCCGTTGGTTGGAGCTGCCGGCGTGCGTCGGGCACGGGAACTGACCCACAAGCCCCTGGTTGCAATTGGCGGGATTACGCGCGCGAACGCCCGGTCGGTGATTGATGCGGGAGCGGATGCGGTGGCGGTGATATCCGACTTGTTACGGGATCCCGGCAAATCAGCAGAAGAACTTTTGCGGGTTCTGGGGTAAAGTCATTTGGCTTGTACGAATAGTTTTGCGTAGGGACAGCCGCCCTCGGCGGTCCGGTTCGCAGAGCCGCAGTTTCAGAAAAACGTTGTCGAGCTCCGCTCGACTGGACAGCCGAGGGCGGCTGCCCCTACGTGCGGTTGTCCCTACGTGCTAAGGAGATTCGTTGGGTACTGACGTTCGACCTCCAGCTCAAGCTTCCAGCGCCAACGATTGGGCGATCCACACCCACCAAGACCAAGAACTCGTCAAAGGTCTCGGACTGACCAGCGCCACCATGCTGGTCATGGGCTCGATGATCGGCTCGGGAATCTTCATCGTGTCCGCCGAGATTTCGCGCGAGGTGCAGTCGCCGGCGCTGCTTGTTGGCGCGTGGCTGATTACCGGATTCTTAACCATCGTTGGCGCACTCAGCTACGGCGAACTGGCCGCCATGATGCCCCGTGCGGGTGGCCAGTATGTGTACCTGCGCGAGTCGCTGGGGCCGCTCTGGGGCTTCCTCTACGGGTGGACGCTGTTTCTTGTGATTCAGACCGGCACCATCGCCGCCGTGG
>JAIQEY010000123.1 GCA_020073565.1 Terriglobia bacterium | reverse complement strand
CTCCGGGTGTTCCTTGCCGGCCCTGTCTGCTGCACGACGCTCTGCCTCGGGTTCGCGCCTTTCCTGCTCGGGATCCTGTCTGGTCAGTCGGTCCGCGTCGCTTTTCGCTCCAGTGTCCCATTGCTCCCTCTCCTGTCGCGCATTCTCGGCCCTCAAACTGGCGGCTATCCCGGCTTCAAGTGCTTGTCGTTCTGCGTCAGGTTTCTCCGACGATCGATCTAGAGTCTTCGAGGGCACATCGACAGACTCCGGCTGCGCTGGCCACGACTGCTCGGTCTCTTTTCCTCGACCGACAAAACCTTCTGGCTGAGCAACCGCGGCGTGCGACGGTGCGTACTGTTCGATGTCTTTGAGAAGTTGTTGGAATCCTTCATGCACTCCTTCGCCCTGCCAATTCAGGAGGTCGGCGGCCTGGATGCGACGAAATCCCCAGGGCGGATCCACCTGTTCAATAAGGGCTGGAACGAGGATGTTGCGCTTTTTGGCCTCTTCAGCCTCTTCTTGCACCCAGTCGGAGGCATTCGCGGCGCGAGACCACAATGTGATCACGCATCTGGCAGCAGCTAACTTCTCGCTGATGAACTCCGCAAAGTGTCGGCCGGCCGGAACTCGACGGTCCCAGAACACCGACCAACCGCGTTTCTCCAGTTCGGCAGCCAGCCGCCTGGCCGCCGTGGCGTCTTCCCGCGCGTAGGAAATGAAAATGTCGGCCATTTCCGTGCCGGTTCTGCGGGCCTGCCTCAAACATTCCAGTACCACATTCCTTCGAAGCAGACAGCTTCCCGCCTCATATCAGGAAACCGACGATATTGGCTCCGCTTTCCGTTTTGGCTTGCGAGCCGCTATGATTATACACCCAATTGCCCACGTTACTGATGATTTGTGCCTCTTATTCAGACGGATCTCGGCGGCCCAGCGGGGGTACCGGGCCCGAACTGCCGCCGGCCGACTTCGAGGACGTTAATATCGCGCGCATTTCACGGCAGCCACTCTCCAAGATCTCACTCCTGGGAAGTCGCCGTCACGTCAACTTGACGAGTAACGCGCTATTCACCGAAGTGCGCCGAATGCCCGCTTCGGCCGGATTGTCGGCAGCCCGGAGAATGGTAAGGCGAGGCCCTCTGCGCCCGCCGCTGTGTACGAGTAGCGCGTGATCCGACCGAGGCTCTGAGTTAACTCCCAGAACGGGACTACTGGGGCGTTTGCTGGTGCGGAGGGGATTTATCGTCACGAATCAGGTGCCGCTTCTCGAATCGACCTTTTGCTCATTATTCGGCCCTATGGGATCGCGACACCGTTGAGAGGCAATTCCAAGCCGTTAGAGGACCCCAAACCACGTTTTTATTTTTTGCGCCATGAGTTTACGACGCTCTTCCAGGAAGTCGTCGTACGTTGGGATTTCGCCATCAAGAAACGACTCAGGAATACAGTTCATGCGCAGGTTGACGCACATCTCATCCCGTTCGGCTATCCCACCATATTTCTTCGCGCCACCAGCACACTGATCGGACAGCTCCTTGAAGTAGACCTCGGGCGCCTTGTCCAGAATGGCGATGTTGATCTCGCTCTGGGCGACAACAAAGTTGGCGATCTGGTTGTAGCGGCCAGGGGCCAGCCCTTTCTTCTTGAGGTGGTTGCTCGGATAGACGTGGTGTAGGTCACCGCGGTTTATCACCATATCCTGCACCGTGATATCACGCGAAAGAAAGCCTTTGTCACCCAGCTTCACCTGGGCTGCCTTGTAGGCGAGCAAGTAGGGACTCCGTCCGGAAGAGGTGTCCATGAGCTGCGGAAGCATCCCGGTCCAATAGCTTGGCGGCAGCTCGGTTTCTATAACCGAGTCCGTATAGTCGAGCAATCCACGTGCCTCGACCTGACGAATATCCAAATCAAATGCAGTTTCGGGGCTTCCCGTATAGCGCCCGCGAAGAATCGACATGACATACCATCGCCGCACTAGCCTTGCGAGATCATCGGCGACGACCTTCTCAGCGCGCCCACGAAGGTAGATGATGTAGGCAAAGTTGACGGCGTTCTGTCCGCCGATCAGGTCGTTTGTCACAAAGCCTGCGGAACGCAGGATCATCGTGAAGTGCTCGAAGTGGGTTTGACTAATGAACCGCAGAATTCCCAGCTTAAGACGTCCAAAGGACGACTCGGCGATGCTGTCCTCATACTGCCGGGTTTCGAAGTTGCGCCCAGACAGGAGTGCCACGAGATCCGCGAGTTTGCCACGTCCAAATTCTGCGGTGAAGGCCACGCGCAGCATGTCGGTGTATGTTGGTTCGTAGAGGTCGTCGTTCACACCATCGAGCCAGCGCATTTTCGGTAGGAATTCAGAGGCAGCGAAAGCCTTGTCGCCCTTCTCGATGCTTCCGAGGAAATCGGGCGCAACCGCCAGATGGCAGAAATAGTCGATGGCCTTACGCAGCATGTTGCCGCCGTAGGTCTCGTTGGCAGCGATCTTCGACATGGCAAAATCGGCCTGCGAGAGTTCGGCACCAGCAGAGTTCACGCGGATGAAGATCTCGGTAACCGTTTCGATGTCGAGGTCTTCGACCAACTCGATCAGGCCGACATGGTTGTAGATGATCCCGCCCAGCTTTTGGAGCACCTTGCCGATTTGCTTGCGGTCTGAAGTCGGGTTTTTCGCAACGTAGTCTTCTGTAAGCTCAATGACTCGTCAGAAAAATTCATGGGTTTGTTCAGGCTCGGGTAGTTTTGCAAGTGAGTGATAGAGGGCCAGTTCGAGGACTCGATAGGTGCGGAAGCCGTAGGATTTTCTCATGGTAACTTTGGCTTTGTTGTTAAGACCTTCAACCACGCCGCTGGAGAACAGTTTTTGGGCTCGAAAATAATTGAGGATCAGTTCGCGGTGCTGACGTA
>JAIQEY010000098.1 GCA_020073565.1 Terriglobia bacterium | reverse complement strand
CGGCATCAAGCCTAGAAGGGTTAAGAGGTTATGGCACGAGTCTGTGATATCTGCGGCAAGGGGCCGCAGTTCGGGAACACCATCAGCCACGCGCACAATGTGAGCAAGCGGCGCTGGAACGTCAACCTGCGTCCGGTGCACGCCAAGGTGGGAGCCGGGACCAAGCGGATCCGCGTGTGCACGTCCTGCCTGCGCAGCGGCAAAGTGGTTAAAGCTTAGAGGATCGAGCCCGCACGATTGTGGAAATCCTGCGGGCTTTTGTGTGCCCGGACGGAGCAGCGCGGACAGGAGTGTCCGCGCTACACTACTTCACTTCTAGCAACTTCACGTCGAAGATCAGGGCCGCGTTTGGCGGAATCTGGGGTGGATGGCCGGCGGGCCCGTAGGCTAGATCTGGCGGAATGTGCAATTGACGCTGGCCTCCGACCTTCATTCCGGCGACTCCCTCGTCCCAGCCTTTGATGACCTGGTTGGCTCCTAGCATGAACTCAAATGGTCCCCTGCCAACCGAGCTATCGAATTTCTTGCCGTTGGTGAGCCATCCGGTGTAGTGCACTTTGACGTGCTGTCCGCTTTGGGCAACCGGGCCGGTGCCGACTTTGATGTCCCAGTATTCGAGGCCGCTGGCAGTCTTGATTGACGGGCCCGTGACTTTGGTGGGACCGCTGGGGACGGGCTTTTTGGGATTGGTTTGGGCGGCGGTTGAAATGGCCACGCCGACGATGGCGATCGCCAGAACGAGAGTTTTCATAATTCAGTCGTCCCTTCGGGACTTGCTTCATCTTTCCCACCGCTGAAGCGGTGGGCTAAGTTCAGTCGCCCCTCCGGGGCTGATTTCTTGGCTTGCTCTTCCACCGCTCCAAGCACAAAGTGAGTTTCGGAACAGTCTCTGAGGCGCCGGGCCATTTTCAGACGCCACTGGCGGGGCTGGCACTTGACGGTTAATGGGCGTGCGGCTCATTTGTTTCACGCCAGGGCAATCACGTCAATTTCCACGAGCACATCTTTTGGCAGGCGGGCGACCTCGACCGTGGAGCGGGCAGGAGGGGCTTGCGTGAAGTAGCGTCCGTAGACTTCGTTCATGGCGGCGAAGTCCCCGATATTTGTGAGAAAGACGGTGCAGCGGAGAGCCTTGTCCAGACTGCTGCCGGCAGCTGCCAAAACCGCGGCCAGATTCTTCAGCACGCGGTCGGTTTGCGCGGCCACGTCGCCGGTGATGACCTGTTGGGTTGCGGGATCGATGGCGACTTGGCCGGAAGTGAAGATCATGCCGGCGGCGCGGATGGCTTGCGAATAGGGGCCGATGGCTTTGGGGGCCTGATCGGTCGAGATCACGTCACGCATGAAATCCTCCGGGGGAGACGCGGCTAGCCGCGTCTCTACAGCATTCTGGGGTGGCAACGACGAAGGGTGATTAACGCAGATTCGTGACGGAGAAGTCAACCCAACCGCCGAGATTCGCCCGGCTGGGCAGCCGAGGGCGGCTGCCCCTACGTGGTTAGAAGCGGAACAGGTAGGAGACTTTCGCAAAGAAGAGGCGGCCGTCGTTGATCAGGCGATCTCCGCGGCGCACGCCGCCCAGAATAGGGTCGATCTGAAGGGATGGATCCAGATTCTGCTGATTCGTGTTGTATCCGAGGTAGAGGGCGGTTCCCGGATGCAGGAGGTAAGTGACCAGGATGTCGGTGTTGAAGTTCTTCGTCGTCGGCAGAGAGGTGTACTGATTGGCACTGAGGGAAGGTGAGTTCTGGGTCAGGGTGGCGTTGTATTGCAGGATCACGCGCAACGACAGTTCACGAGTGAACTGCCAGTTCCATTTGGTGCGGAGGATGTGATTGTTGAAGATGTTGGCGTTCGTATCCCGAGCGCGCAGGCGGCTGAAGAGATAGCTGTTGTCGATCTTAAGTTGCGTGAAGGGATGGATGGTGGCGACCGCGCCGGCGAGGTCCGAGCGGGCCAAATATGGCGGATTGGGAGCGGCAGAGGTGGTGAGGCCGGGGACGAAATTCACGGCCGTGCCCCAGAAATACTGGGCACCCAGCCCGATCTGGGGGATGGGGGCGGTGTAGAGGTTCACGCCGCTGGTGTGCTCGTGGAAGTCCTGATTTACGCAAATGTTGTTCTGGCAAAGCGCGGGAAAGTCCGCCGGCCGCAGGCGCTCGCGGAACTCCTCGTAGGGATAAAGAAAGATGTGAGTCTGCCGCCGAATGATGATGGCCAGATCGGGGTTGTAATCCGTGTCGAGACGAAGGCCGGTGTGATCCCAGGTCCAGCGGGTTGAGACTTCCGGTCCCCAAGACGTGACCAGGCTGTTCTTGGGGCGAAACACGTAGGCGGTGTAATCGCGGTACTCGCGGATGTCGACACGGTTGACGAACCCGGGCTGGGTGACGAAGCCGCGGCTTACGTCGTTGTAGGTGCTGTCGTGACCCCAATGGCGGCTGGTGTAATCCAATTGAGCCTTGTAGGCGGGACCGGCGAAATGGGTACCGAAATAGTCAGACGAACTGGTCACGGCCTGCAGGTTGGCGGTTAGTTTCGAGGAAAACTTGAGGCGGGAATCGATGCCGCCGACGCGGTTGAAGCTGTTGGCTGCGGGATACTCCCAGTCGGTGAAGATGGCTCCAATGCTGGACTGTTTGAAGATGTCGCGCGAGATGCGTGCGATGCTGAAATAGGAGCGCGATTTGAACAGAGAATCAGTGGGATCCACGGCGAGCCCGGGAGCGCGATCGTCACTGGCCAGAACACCCAACGAATAGGGGCCGGCCTTCCCCGTCAGACGGATTCCCGCGTCGGGATTCACAATGTTGCGCGTGAAGAAGAGGTCGATCGGGGTGTGAAAGTAGTCCGAGTTCTCGATGAAGAAGGGGCGTTTTTCCGGAAAGTAGACGCGGTAGCGCTGGTTCACGGTGACCTGGGGCTCGTCGGATTCGACCTGACTGAAGTCGGGATTGGCCGTGGCGTCGAGCACCAGGCTGTCATTGAGGACGACCTTGCCGTCGATCCCAACCGTGCCGCCGATGGCACGGTTCTGGTAATGCGCGAATTGCGGCTGGGAAGGAGCCGGAAATGGGACGCGGTCATCGACCGCGTGAAAGGAATTCAGCAGGCCGTAAGGAATGAGTTGAATGTTGCGGCCGGGGGAGATTCCGCTCAGCCCGTTGGCGGTGCCGGCCTGTCCCAGACGCCCTTCCCGGTTGATCGAAACATGCGGCCAGAAGGCCTTCTCATTGTCGCGGATAATCTCACGCAACAGGATGACACCCCAAATCTGATCCTGCTCCGACGGAAAACGAAGGCTGCGGAAAGGAATGGCAATCCAGACGACGTAGCCCTGCTTGGTAACTCTTCCCTTGGAATACCAGAGAGTGTCAAAAGAACTATCGAAGTTGCCGCCCGTATCGGCGTAGGAAGCTTCCGTGTAGATGGCGTCCCACTGGACGCCTCGCGGATTCACCTCAAATTCGTAGGCCCGACGGCGATCATGGAAAGTGTCCAGCATGATGGCCACGTTGTCGTCACCGTCGAAGTCTTCGCGGCGACTCTCATGCGCCCGAACTTGGGCGGGATCATCGTGGCAGACGAAAACGACGTAGAGGTTCTTCTCGTCGTAGCCGAGGTAGGCTTCGGTGGGTTGGCTGACTGGCTGACCGTCATGCGGCTGTTGTTGGAGGAAATGGGTAATCTTCGCCATGCCCGAGGCAACCGGACCCTCGGGCCTCATATTGAGGAAATCTTCGAGGGTTGGCCCCTGGGGCAGGCGCGGGATCGTCAGGGATGACTCTGGGTTGGCCTCGACGGCGAGGCGCTGAGGAGCAGGAACGGGTTCGGACTGGTTCGGGGGATCAGGGAGGAGAGTCGGACGACCCGATGCGGCAAACCCTTGGCCGGCAAGAATCGCCAGAGTCAGCAAGAACAGAAAACGCTTGGGCCCAAACGATCGCGAAACCAAGAAGATCCCTCTCGTATCGTACTCGCCGAGCCCCCAGAAAGGCGAAGTATGAACATACCGCATAACCAACAGTTTTGTCAGTGCGGTGTTGTTGTCCCGGGTGAGGCTGGAGGTTACAGGCGGCCAGGGACCATGGACGGGAGACTTGAAATGCACCACTCAGAAGAGCGAGCTTTGGCGACGATTGGGCGTGATGCCGAAGTGCTCGTAGGCGAGCTGGGTGGCGACACGTCCACGAGGAGTCCGGTTCAAGAAGCCGATCTGGATGAGGAAGGGTTCGTAGATTTCCTCGATGGCGTCGGGCTCCTCGGCCAGCGCGGCGGCGAGTGTATTCACGCCGACTGGGCCGCCCTGGTACTTCTCGATGATGGTGAGGAGGAGTTTGCGGTCGATTTCATCGAAGCCGTAGCGATCTACTTCGAGCATCGAGAGCGCGGCCTGGGCCGTGGGCTGGTCGATGTTGCCCGCGGCGCGAACCTGGGCGTAGTCGCGAACGCGGCGCAGAAGGCGGTTGGCGATGCGGGGAGTGCCACGGGAGCGGCTGGCGATTTCGATAGCGCCGGGGCGATCGATGCTGACACCTAGGATATCGGCGGAACGCTCGACAATGATGCGCAGATCGTCGTGGGTGTAGAACTCGAGTCGCAGCAGCAGGCCGAAGCGGGAACGCAGTGGCGCTGACAACAGGCCGGCGCGGGTGGTGGCGCCGATGAAGGTGAAGGGCTTCACATCCATGGTGTGAGTGCGGGCGGACGGGCCCTGTCCGATCATGATGTCGAGCTTGTAGTCTTCAAGCGCGGAATACAGGATCTCTTCCAGTGCGGGCTGCAAGCGATGGACTTCGTCGATGAAGAGCACTTGCCTGTCGCGCAGGTTGGTGAGGATGGCCGTCAGGTCGCCCTTGATCTGGAGCGTGGGGCCGGAGGTCTGCTGGAAGGCAACGGCGAGTTCGTTCGCGATGATGTTGGCGAGCGTAGTTTTGCCGAGGCCGGGCGGGCCGTAGAGCAGGACGTGGTCGAGAGCTTCGCGGCGGGACTTGGCCGCCTGAATCGCGACATCCAGATTCTCTTTGACCTTCGCTTGGCCGATGAACTCCTGCAAACGCTGCGGGCGGAGCTTGAGTTCAAAGGAAGAATCGTCCTCGACCGGGGCGGCCGAGACCAGACGGTCTTTCAGGTTGGGATTGTCTTTGGCAGCGGACACTAGGGCGATACTAAAGCGAAAAGCGATCCCAGGCAATCTAGCTTTGCGGCTAGTGAGGGGAGTCCGGTTTGGGGAGAAAGTCTTTTGGATCCCCGAGCATTCCCAGGTAGTAATCCTCGGTGGGGTATGGATTGTAAATCCGGCCCCCTTTGCAGATTTTGCAGGACCTGGCCCATTCCGGGTTACTGTGGTCTGCTGGCCCAAGATCCGTGAATGTGAATGTAAACCAGGGCCAGACTCGAACGAAATCGGCGGAAACGTGCGGGATGCCTTTCTCTTCTCGAACAACGGTTCCGTAAACGCGAACGAGCGACAAGAGTGGCACCCCCTCGCCACCGGACCCAAACTTCGCCACGAAATCTCCAGCCCCAGCATTTGAGACCAGCATAATGTGGCAGTCCGTCATACCGTCGAAGTACTTTTGCTGAATCAGCAGGTCATAACTGTGATCATCGCGATTTGCAGTCGACGAGCGACGGACCACACCGAACCAACTGACGTATCGCTTGACCTTGCCCCGAATTCGGTAGTCGTGTTTGTCCATGAATGATCCAGTGGTTCTTTCGGAGGAAGGAAGCTTTTCGAGGAACGCCTTTTCCCGGTCTGTAGGTCGGTAACCACAGGTGCCCAAGCTGCCGGTCGGTTTCAGTTCTTTAACTTCCTGAACTTCGACTTGGGTCTGGCAGAGGCAGAGGGCTGACGCAGCAAAAGTCGCGAGGATAGTTGCAAAGACCTTGTGAATTCCCATTTTGTGATCCTCCGGATCAATGGTGTTAGACACCGGAGTTAAGGCACAGGTGCGGAGCTTCGCTCCTTTTGGACGGCCGAGGGCGGCCGTCCCCTACAAGAGCTACTGGCCAATCACTCCCAGCCTTACACCCTTCAGCTTGGCGGCGTCGAACCAGGCTACTTTTTGTCCGAACCAGGTCTTGGCGCCGGAGAGCTTATATTTCTTGGTGGCGGCAGCGAAATCGCGGGTGGCGAGCAGGTAGGCAACGGGCGCTTCGCCGAATTTGCCGATGCGATCGGAGAGCCATCCACCGGACGCGGCCGCGAGGATCACGGGCTCGCCGGGGAAATAGGCCAGCTTCCCGAAGTCTTTCTGGTTTTCGACCACAGGTTCCGACCAGCCGTAAGCTTTGCGGAAGAGCGCGATGGACGCGTCGAGATTGTTCACGCCCAAAACCACGCTCTCCACTCCGAAGACAGGTGCGCCTTTTGCACTTTCCGAAAGTTGCACTCGCCAGGCGCGCGGGGTCTGGTCTTCAATGATGAATGGAAGGACGGAACCTCGTGTTCCCGAGCCGACACCGGCGGTGGTCCAGGTCACCGACATGCCGTCGGGTCGCTTCCGGCTGCCAGGCTCGGGATTGCTTACCGCGATGCCGGCTTTCTTCAACCGATCCACTTCCTGCAGCAGGACGTTGGTGCCCACGGCCCAGGCGCACGGCCCCGCGTCGCTGGCGATGAACTTGCTCCAGTCCGAGCCCTCGGTGATGCCAGCTTTCGCGGGGGCAATCAGTTCGAGGTAGGACTCGTCCTCGAAGCCGATAAACGCCATTTGAGTGATGCCGTTCCCGTGCGGGCCTCCGAAGTCAGGAGTCAGCCCGACGTCGGTGAAGGCCTGGCGGAGGGCGTCGAGATTCGATCCGCAGACGGAAACGTGGTCGAGTTCCAGCACGGTGGTCTTGCTTTCCTGGGCCATAGAGGGCAACGATATGAATGAGACGAGAAGCGCAGCGCCGCACAATTGGCGGAAGACTGGCAGACTCCGCTGTGACATGCGTGCCTCCGGGAAACAACAAATAGTACGCCAAGAAGCACCCGTCAGAAAGTGATTTCCTGCGGGCTTGGTGAGGCGACCGCGCCTTGACAATGTGACACATCGTGTGTCACGATAATGGCATGCCCTCGGTTAACATTCGCCAGCTCCGAGACACTCGTCGTCTTAAAGCCTGGCTGCGAGCAGGAAAAACGGTCGAACTGCGCGAGCGCGACTCGGTCATCGCGCACATTGTCCCTGAGAAGGGGGAGCAAGCAGCCGTTCAATGGCCGGATTTCGCTGCCCGCGCGAAAGAGATTCTCGGCGACCGCGTTCTGCCAGGAGGGGACATCGTCATTGAAGAACGGGGACGTTATTGAGCCTCTACGTGGACTCAAGTTTCGTGGTCTCGCTGTATGTGACCGATCAGCATTCCGCCGAGGCTCGCCACTGCATCGTGTCAGCTCCACGCCTCTGGTTCACGCCCCTGCACAACGCCGAGTGGGCACATGCCCTCGCCCAGCATGTTTTCCGCGGCAAAATGTCTGCTGCGGAAGCCCAGCAGATGAATGCGGGATTGGACAGAGACAAGATAGTGGGACGCTGGCTATCAATAGGAATGCCCGAGAACGCCTTCGAGCTCTGCGCAGAGTTGGGCCGCCGCCATGGTCCGAAGCTCGGCGTGCGCGCCCTTGACAGCTTGCATGTCGCCTGCGCGCTGGAACTCAAAGCGGAACGTTTTTGGACCTTTGACGAGAGACAAGCGAAGCTGGCCAAGGCTGAGGGGCTCAAGACATAAAGTAAGTGCAGGAGGCTGCGGCACTATTCGCACTGCTCCCGTGAGCTTTGCCTCTGGGATCTTTACTTCAGCCCGAGTGCCCAGGAAGCATCAAGCGGAAGTGTAAAAGGAACACTCGATCTAAACACCAAACCCTGTTATTGACTCAAACGTTCATTCAATTGACGCCTTCCTAACAGCCCATCTCTTCGAATTCATAGAATTGATCAAGACCGCATACGCAAATCATCTGGGGGCGGACGACAGGGAGTTAGCAAAGCTCTGCGCGCTCGAAGCACAAATTACCCATATCATGGAAAAGCACAACGAGCACGGATGCCAGGAAGTTCGTATTCCGCCAGAAGTGGCTCGTCTCAAGCAGTGAGGAAAGTCAGTCTACTCACTGCTGGTTACTCTTCCTCTTCCTTCACTTCTCCGCGCTCGGCTTTGGCCTTCTCGATGATCTTTTCCTGCAGTTGCTGCGGAACTATGTCGTAGTGGTGCATTTCCATCGAGAAGCTGCCTCGGCCCTGGGTCATCGACGTGAGGTCGGCGCCGTAGGTCAGCATCTCCGCCATGGGTACCTCGGCTTTCACGATGGTGTTGCCGGCCTTGTTGTCCATACCCTGAATGCGGCCGCGGCGGCTGTTCAGATCGCCCATGATGGTGCCCGCGAACTCATCGGGTATGGTGATTTCGGCCGACATGATCGGCTCGAGCAGCGTGGGCTTGGCTACTTCCATCGCCTTTTTGAAGGCGATGCGGCCGGCCATCTGGAACGAGAGGTCGTTGGAATCGACGTCATGGTACGAGCCGTCGTAGAGGATGACCCGGAAATTCACCACTGGATAGCCGGCGAGGTAGCCTCGGGCGGCGGCGTCTTTAATCCCTTTTTCTACGGCGGGAATGTAATTCTTGGGGATGGCGCCGCCGAAGATATCGTTGACGAATTCGAACTCGCTGTCGCGCGGCAGCGGTTCCATCTTGATCTTGCAGTCGCCGTACTGGCCGTGACCGCCGGTCTGCTTCTTGTGGCGTCCCTGGACATCGGCTTTCCCCCGGATCGTCTCGCGGTACGGCACCTTGGGCGCCTTCAGAACCACCTCGGCGTGGTAACGCTTCTTCATTTTGGAGACGACGACTTCGATGTGCTGCTGACCGGTGCCCGCGATCAGGAATTCTTTGGTTTGCGGATCGCGGAAGAAGCGCAGCATGGCATCCTCTTCCATCAGCTTGTGGAGGCCGACACCCAGTTTGTCTTCGTCGGCGCGGGTCTTGGGCTCGATGGCGAAGGTGATGGCCGGCTCGGGCAGCTTCACACCCGGGTATTGGATTGGGGCAGCCTTGTCGCCGAGTGTGTCGCCGGTGAGAGTCTCTCTCAGCTTTGCGACCGCTCCGATATCGCCGGCATGGAGTTCCGGGATCGGAATCGTCGTTTTGCCTTGCATGACCCAGATGTGGGCGAACTTCTCCTGGGTGTTGCGGTTGAAGTTTTGGAGCGAGGCTTCGTTCTTCAGGATTCCGGAGAAAACTTTGAAGTAGGAAATGCGGCCTGCGAAGGCGTCAGAGACGGTCTTGAACACGTAGACCGAGGCAGGCTCGTTGTCTGTGCCCTTGCGCTCGGTGGGCGCGCCATTGCCTCCGGCGGGCTGGCCGGTGATGGCGTGATGCTCGCTGGCGGCGGGCGTGTAATCCACGATGAAGTCCATCAGTTCATCGACGCCGATGTTGCCGAGGCCGCTGGTGAAGAGCACGGGGAATAACTTATCTTCGCGAATGGCTTCGTGTAGTGCTGGCACTAAATCCTCTTCGGGGATCGTGCCCTTCTCGAAGAACTCTTCCATCAGCTCGTCTTTGCCTTCGGCGATCAGCTCCACCAATTTTTCGTGGGCTTCTTTGGCGACATCGGCCAGGTCTGCCGGGATTGGACCCTCTTTGCCCTTGCCATTTCCGCCTAGTTCGTAGGTGTAAGCCTTCATGCGGACGAGGTCGACAATTCCCGTCAGATTCTTTTCGCTGCCGATCGGAAGTTGAAGGGGAGTGACAGCGCGGCCAAAAGCATTGGTGAGCGATTCGAGGACGCGGTTGGCGTCGGCGCGGTCGCGGTCCATGCGGCTGACGACGATCATGCGGGGCAGGTTGACTTCGTCGCAGTAATTCCAGACGCGCTGGGTGACGACCTCAACGCCCGCCACGCCGTCGACGACGACCAGCGCGGCGTCGACTACGGGCAGGACCATCTTGGCTTCGTGGACGAACATGTTGAAGCCGGGGGTATCGAGCAGGTTGAGCTTCGTCTTGCCCCACTCGACGCAGGCGAGGCCGGTTGAGATGGACATTTTGCGGGCAATTTCTTCCTCGTCGTAATCGGTGACCGCGGTGCCGTCGTCCACGTGGCCGAAGCGCGGCGTGGCGCCGGCCGTATAGAGCATGGCGGACACCAGGGAAGTCTTGCCCGCATGCCCGTGCCCGATGAGGGCAAGGTTGCGGAGATTGGCGGCTTCGTAAACTTTCACGGGTTGTCTCCTTCAGGGACCACGTAGGGACAGCCACCCTCGGCTGTCCAGCGGAACAAAGCTCCGCAGTCCGCAGGCTGACCGCGCAATCCGGGATTGGATGACTCCGGGTGGGCCTTCATCGAAGAAGAGAGCTGGTACAGGCCAACGCGGCATCGCCTGCGAAAACAATGATGCTAACACAGTGATTTTGCGGCGCTCAAGGAACCGCATCACGTCAAGCATTGCTGATTACAAAATGGCGCTCTTCTCCGCAATCAGCTTCTTGATCTTCTCCACGAACTCGGTCGTGGGCATGTCTTCGGTCTTCTCTTTGCCGCGGGTGCGGACGTTTACTTTGTCGGCTTCGGCTTCTTTGTCTCCGACCACCAGCAGGAACGGGACTTTCTGCATGGCGTGCTCGCGAATTTTGGCGTTCATCTTCTCGTTGCGGGCATCTACTTCCACGCGCACGCGCGCTGCCCTCAGTTGCGACGCCACTTTCTCCGCGTACTCCGCGTGCCGTTCGCTGATCGGGATCATCGCCACCTGCACGGGCGAGAGCCACACTGGGAACGCTCCCGCGTAATGCTCGATCAGCACGCCGAAGAAGCGCTCGACCGATCCATAGAGCGCGCGGTGGACCATGACGGGCTGCTTGCGCGTACCGTCTTCGGCGACGTATTCAAGCTGGAAGCGTTGCGGCAGGTTGAAGTCGAACTGGACCGTCGAGAGCTGCCACAAGCGGCCGATAGCGTCCACTAGCTTGATGTCGATCTTCGGCCCATAGAATGCAGCCTCGCCCGCGATGGTTTTGTACTCAATGTTCAGCTTCTTCAGCGCACTTTCGAGCGAGTGGTTGGCGGAATTCCACTGCTCTTCGCTGCCAAGGAAACTCTTCCGGTGGCCCGGGTCCCAGGTGGAGAGCTCGGTCACGAATTGGTCGAAGCCGAAGGCCTTCAGCACTGCTAGTGCGAACTCCAGGCAGCCGACAATCTCGTCCTCAATCTGCTCGGGCGTGCAGAAGATGTGGGCGTCGTCCTGGGTGAAGCCGCGCACGCGCAGCAGGCCGTGCATCACGCCGGAGCGCTCATAGCGATACACCGTGCCCAGTTCGCCAAGCCGCACCGGGAGGTCGCGATACGACTTCAGCGAGTCTCGGTAGATCAGGATGTGCCCCGGGCAGTTCATGGGCTTCAGGCGATATTCGGCGTCATCGAGTTCCATGGCGTCGAACATGTTGTCGGAGTAATAGCCCTCGTGGCCCGAAACGTGAAATAGCTGGCGGCGCACCACGTGCGGGGTACAAACCAGTGAATAACCACGCCGCAGGTACTCCTCGCGCATCCAGTCTTCTATCTCCTTGCGGATGATGCCGCCCTTGGGATGCCAGAAAATCAGCCCCGGCCCGGCCAGTTCCTGGATGGAGAACAGGTCGAGTTGCTTGCCCAGCATACGGTGATCGCGCTTTTTCGATTCTTCGATTTTGTGCAGGTAGGCGTCGAGATCTTTCTTCGAAAAGAACGACGTGCCGTAGATGCGCTGGAGTTGCGGATTCTTCTCGTCGCCCAGCCAGTAAGCACCAGCGATGTTCAGCAGCTTGAAAGCCTTGATCTTGCCGGTCGAAGGCAGGTGCGGGCCGCGGCAGAAATCAAGAAACTTTCCGGTCTTGTAGATCGAAATCTTCTCATCGGGTTTGGTGAACTGCTCGATGAAGTGGCACTTCATGAAGTCGCCTTCCGCCTTGAACTTCTCCAGCCCTTCTTTATGTGGGAGAAACTCGCGGGCGTAGGGCAGGTTCTGCTGGACGAGTTCCTGCATCTTCTTTTCGATCCTCTCCAAGTCCTCAGGCGTAAAAGGAGTCTCGCGGTAGAAGTCGTAGAAGAATCCATTCTCGGTCGCGGGGCCGTGGCCGAGCTTGGTCTCGGGGAAGAGATCAAGCACAGCCGCCGCCAGCAGGTGCGCGGAGGAATGCCGGTAGACTTCGAGCGCCTC
>JAIQEY010000097.1 GCA_020073565.1 Terriglobia bacterium | reverse complement strand
AATTCGCCGCGAACGGCGTACTCGGGAGTTGGCGTGCTCGATCAATTCATTGTCGCGGGCAGCCATTTCTCGACGACCGCCCTAACCTGCATCATTGTCAAATGGATTTGTGCATACAACTCGCGACGAAACAACGACGGCCGAAAGCATCCAGCCTTTGCCACGAACATTTGTGATTACAGCCGCACTGGTCGTATTGGTGCATACGGTTGTCATGCTAGTTCACGGCGCGGCGCATATGCGGTTAAACATCGAATTGTCTCCATGGGCCGGCATTTATGTTCTCGGTATTGTGGGAATTGGGCCGATCACAGGATTTGTTTTCTTGAGGTCGAGTCGGCAACGCACCGGCGCAACGATTTTGTTCGCAACAATGATTGGCGCGTTATTGTTCGGTCTGTGGAATCACTTCATCGCACAAGGCGCCGATCACGTCATGCACCTGCAAGCCGGCCCGTGGAGACTTCCGTTCCAAGTTACCGCCGGGCTACTTTTCGTCTCGGAAGCGGCTGGTGCCGTTATTGCGTTTGCGCTGCTGCGAGCGCTCAATACCCAGACCAAAGCCCGTGCTCTTGAGCGCCACGATTGATGGCGGACCCGCACCGCCACACGCAATTGCTTCCACCGCTTGTTCTATCGCACCCATTTGGCTTGGAGTGAATTGCTCTGTTGTTTGCGAAAAGCGTCTGGCGTGGTGTTGTGCCAACGCCTAAAGGCACGATGGAAAGCACCCGGTTCCGAGAAGCCCAGCAGGAAAGCCACCTCACCTACTGAGAGTGTCCGATCCGCCAGGAGAATCTCTGCAGTCTGCTTTCTGATCTCCTCGCGCAAAGTGTCAAACGATGTTCCCTCTTCCGAAAGCCGGCGCTGTAACGTGCGGGGGCTCATTGCAAGACGCCGAGCGACGGTTTCAATGCTCATGCTGGTTCCGCTAGCGGGTGCAGCCAACAGACGCCGAACTTCCATCGCGACACCCTCCTTCCCCGCTTGAACCGCCAAGATCCGCGCCGCTTTGTGTTCGAGCCAGTTCCGAAGCAACGGATCACGGCGCCGTAAGGGCAGCCGCCAGGCTTCACGGGTCAGTGCAAATCCCGACCACGAGGATTGAGTTTCGACCGCGGAGTGGAGCACCCTCTGAAACGCGCTGGCATCGTCCGGTTCGTGGCGAAAGCAGATCCGCGCCACCTGCAGTTGATCTCCAGACTCGCGCATCAAGCGCAGCACGCTCAGAGATACCGTCAGTTCCACCGTGAACGGATCGATTGAGCCCTCCACCAAAACTCGGATGGGGTCTTCCTCCTCACGAAAGACGAGATGGACGGCGGGGTTCACCAGACCCAGATACCGCGCTAGTTGTTTGAGGCCTTCACCGACGGATTCTGAACTGCAGATTAGGTAATCGAGGAGTGGATACGCGCCGATCGGCGTCTCAACGGCGATGCAGAGCGCCAGATTCTTCACTCGTCGCTCGCCTTTTATCGCCGCGAAGATCTCCGCGCACACCTGAGCGGGCAGGCGGCCATCCGGATCGTCCAGATCCGCGCGGCTCAACCCAAACGGCGCCAGCAGTGCATCGATATCGTAACCCAGACGGGCGAGCGCGCCGAACATTCCACGCAGGTTTGCCGTATGCATCGGCTCACGGGCCGCGCCCAATGGAATGGCGCGAGGAGCCACTTGTTTGTCGCCTGGGATCATCGTAGAAAACCGCCTCGACAGGCACCATTATTTCATGAACACTGTCGCACTAAACCGCTTTGACACTATTGTTATCGGGGGAGGCCAATCAGGCCTTGCCGCAGGCTATTACTTGAATTGCGCTGGTGGTTCCTTCCTCATCGTGGACGCCAACCAGCGCTCCGGCGACACCTGGCGCGGCCGCTGGGACTCCTTGCGGCTATTTTCTCCGGCGCAATACGACTCGTTGCCAGGCCGGCCACTCGCTATGCGAAAAGGCACCTTCCCCACTAAGGATGTACTGGCTGATTATCTTGAAGACTACGCCAGCCACTTCAACATGCCGATTTTGCGAGGCGTACGTGTCACCAGAGTCGCGCGTCAGGCCGGCGACTTCATGGTCGAGTGTGGAGATCGAACATTCTCCTGCGCCAATGTCATCGTGGCTGCGGGAGCTTATGCGCGTCCATGGATACCAGACTCATCGGCGCTGCTAGATTCATCGATCCATCAGGTTCACTCCTCCGAATATCGCCGGCCCGGAGATGTCGTTGGAGACCAAGTCCTGGTAGTAGGCTTCGGAACGTCCGGAATCGAGATCGCGATGGAACTCGCGTCTGCCGGTCGCCGTGTGCTCCTCTCCGGGCGACCCACCGTGCAGGCCCTCTCCAAATTTGTGCCGGCGATCTTCGAAGGAAAGAATCCCATTCTCAGGTTGATCGGGGCGGCTTATTGGAATTTCATACATAACGTCGTAACCATCGATACGCCCCTGGGGCGGAAAGCCAAATCTCAGATCTCGCTTCGGGGGCAACCGCTTGTGCGTCTCAATCGGGCGGACGCACTTGCCGCCGGCATTGAGCATGTGGCACGACTGGCGGGCGTGACGGAAGGCAAGCCATCTTTGGAAGACGGGCGTCCGCTGGACATTTCGGCCGTGGTTTGGTGCACGGGCTTTCGGCCGAATTACCAGTTTCTCGAACTACCGGAACTTTTGCTCGATGGTAAAGGCTTGCCGATTGCCCCTCATGGAATCGTCGAACAAATTCCGGGCCTGTACTTTGTCGGCCTGCCCTTTCAGGTAGGGCTCACATCCACTTTGGTGGGCGGAGCCGGCCGCGACGCAGCACTGGTGGTGCGCCACATCGCTCAGCAACGAAACGCGGTGGCGACTGGCTGCACGCAACTTAATCTCGACGCAGAGGCTGCGCGATGACAACTGCTATTCCCGGGAGCGTTTGTGCTCTGGCCTTTGTATTCGCGGCGCTGGTCATCCGGCACGTGCGCGTGTTCGACGGGGAATCCGTGATCAACAACACGTCCGTCTTGATCACAAATGGCAAAGTGCAGCCATCGGTACAAGCCTAAGCGGCCCAACTCGCGCCACGGTAGTCGAGGGCAAGGGCTCACGCTACTGCCGGGCTTGATTGACTCCCACACTCACATACGCTCTCGGCAAGATCTGGAACAGTCACTGGCGCTGGGTGTCACAACCGACGTCTCCATGTTGATGGACGTGAATCTGTTTCGCGCGATGAAACGAGAGCAGCAAGTGAATCGAGCTAACGACCGGGCCGACCTTCTCCTCAAGTTTGCGGCCACGGCGCCCACGGAACCGAGAAGGGATTAATCCCCCCTACCATCAGTGATACCAAAGAAGCACACGACCGGTCTTCTCATGGAAGGCCGTTACACTAAGTGCCCAGCGCAACGCCGTGATGAGTGTAAATAGCGAAATTACGCCAAGTATCGGCATTGTATCCATTACTTGTCTCCTGGATTCGAGGAAACAATCTATAAACTGGCACAAAGATCCTCCTCTTAAACTAATCAGCCATGTGTGCGGTCTTGGTCATGTCTTCACCAGCCACAAGTAGGAACTCATTTGTCGCTCCTGATATACGACTCTGCCGGTACGGCCGGTACTCGTCACATTCGTAGAAGCCCTTTGCGACATCTTTGGACGGCCATTCGATGATTAAGAAGATCTGAGGGACCTTTCGTTCGCCTTCGAGTTTTTCAATCTTGGATGTGCGCGCCAGGTACCGGCCACCGCACTGCTCAACGAGTCTAGTAACGTTCTCGACGTAGGCCGGGATCCAACTCTGATCAGTGATCTCAATTTCTGCCACAGAGTAATACTTCATCGGGTTGCTCCCTGGATTTGGAGATCTGTGCAAGTTTAGCTCCGCCGGGCTGAGCACGAGGTTCCAGGCGAGTCATGGAGCTCCGATGATGCTGTGTTGACCGGCAGAACTTTGGCGCGGTCACGAAGCGTCAGTGCCTTGAGGCCTGCCAGACCGTTTAAAATAGGAAGACGCTGATTCGGGAACGAGGAGGAGGAATGGATTTCGTGTGTCTTTCGACAAGCGAAGGTATTGCAGAAGCCAGGCTGAAAAGAGGTAGGGTGAATGGCCTCAACGAGCCTGCTATTTACATGGCATTACGGTGCGACCGGTGCCTTGTAATTACAACGTGATACAGCATCTGCAAGGCCAGGTGTCGGAGGCATCAGTCGATCCCACCAAGAAAGGAAAGAAGGCTGGCTGGGTTGTCTTGCAAGCGTCGACCGGAAATCTCTCTCTGAGTATTGGTCTTTGCACTTTTGTGTACGAAGAACCACGGGAAGCGAAGCCAGTTGTGCGAGCAGAAGCTGAGGATACGCCAGTTTCAGCGCTCTCGGTGTTCTTTCCGTCCCTGCTCGCCCCCGATCTTTTCATTTTTAGGGGCGGTTGTCGATTCTGTTAAAAGGCCAAGCGCGGTTTCGAAGCAATACCAATTAACGAACTCATCGATTGCGTGACAATAACCCCGCTTTGCGGGGTTCTCGGAGCGCCAGTCCGCGAAATTCGCGAGCGTCAACTATGCTGCAGCGTCCAGACTAGTGGGTCAGAGAGTTCGAGTGTGGTAACCCGCAGCGCTTTAGCAGATCAAGGAATCGTGAGTCCGCTCGACACACGTCCCACTTAGGGTCTGCCGGAAGAAGCACGAGATGAACATCATGGCACTCGAGCGCACGGTCAAGCCAATGGAAAACGGCGTCTGGCTGATCAAGTCCAGCATGGACAAGAGCAGCTGCATACGGCGGAATGTACCGATCCTTGGCGAGCGACTCCAGAGTTTCGAGCACTGCCAGGGCTTCTGTCTTTCGGCCCAGTTTCGCAAGCACATACCCACGCAGCGCCAGCACTTTGCTGTTGCCCCCGCCGAAGCTTCCTGCTTTGTCGAGAGCGTTGAGTGCCAAGTCGTATGCGCCCTGCTGCTCATACGCCTGCGCAAGTTGATAATGGCCGATCCAGAAATCCGCGTGAATGACGGTTGCTTGTCGCGCATATTGAATGGCGGCGGGATAATCGCGCGTCACGAACGCGACCTGCGCGGAAAGAGCGTGGTGCATTGCAAGCAGCGGGTCCAGCGAGCGCGCGCGATCCACGGCCTGCCGGGCCTCTGCTTCGCGTTGACCCATGTGTCCCAGGGCGATGCCCAGCATCCGATGCGCGAGCGAATAACTGGGGTCCAACTGAATCGCCTTACGATAGGCCGCCTCCGCTGCCGACCAGTCCCAGTCAAGCCAGAACTTCAGGATGCCCAGAGAGGTTTCCGTTTCGGCCAGTTCGGCGTCGGCACTGATTGCATTCTGGGCCGCCACTCGCGCCTTCTGCCACACCTCACTTGGGCGCACATCCGCATGAATGGGGGCCGTAGAATAGGCATCCGTCAGCCCGGACCAAGCTAAGGCGTATTCCGAGTCGAGTTCAGTTGCGCGAACATAGCATTCGATTGCCCGGCGAGAAGTGGCAGGAGTGAAGTGGTTCCAAAAATACCGGCCACGCAAGTAGACGTCGTACGCTTCGGGATTATGAGTCTGCCGTCGCGTCATCGCATCCAGCCGCTTCGGTGAGAGCCGAAGCCGTATCTGCTCCGCGATGGCTGTGCTCAACTCACGCTGAAAGCTGAGTATGCTGCTCGGCTCGGCATCGTACGATGCAGCCCAGATTTGTACCTGGTCGATTACGCGGACCAGTTTGGAAGTGATGCGGAAACGCCCGCCTTCCGTTCTCATCGAACTCTCGATGAGAAACTCGGCGCCCAATTCGCGTCCTATTTCAGACGCCGGCTTCGTGGTGCGCTTATACGCCATGACCGATGTCCGGCCGATGACACTTAAATGATCAGGATCTACCTGCCCCAGCGCCGCGATCACTTCCTCGGTGAGTCCGTCGGCCAGGTATTCGCGGTTGGAATCCGCACTGAGGTCCTCGAACGGCAATACACCAAGAATGACGTGCGGCGACGGGCCCTGCCCAACCGAGAGAGAACTTACCTCGACGCGCGCGATGAACCGGTAGCCCCGCTTGGCAACCGTCTCGATGCATTCGAAACTTGTGGTCCCGCTTCGCAATGCCTTGCGCAGCGTTGAAATACTATGCGCCAGGGTTACTTCCTCCACGAAGGAGTCAGGCCACAAGCGGGTCAGAAACTCCTCTTTTTCAATCAAGTGTCCTTGATTTTCAACGAGCAGCAGAAGTGTGTCGAAGACCTTCGGCGGTAATGGCACGGGATCGCCATCCCGTAGCAGTCGTTTCTCGCCCGGAAGCAGGCGAAAGTTAGCGAACCGATATGCGACTTGGGGCGGAGCGGCCATAACTGCTGGCTGACAGCAGAGTTAATGGAGTTTATCAGGAACTGCCTCAAAAGCGGATGGGGCAGCCGGGCCCCGCCGGGCCCGGGCTCGTTCTTAAAACTTCAGTCAAGAAAAATCAAGAATTGCTCAAGACTTCCCTGGGACTCCAAGCCTAGTGTTACTCGGAACCTAGGCGGTCCCAATCGACCGAAACAAGAAGAATCCAATCCAAGACGGAGCGAAATATGGCAAACAAACGTATCGTAATGGTCTGCACGGCAACCGCTGTTCTTCTCGCAGTTGGGTTTGCTAATCTTCCACGCGGGCATGCGCAGTCCCCGGACCGCCAGAATTCGAATGATTCCAGAATTGAAAGGGGCTACGCCATTGCTCCCGTCCCATTAAATCTTGAAGGAAAGAACCGGGCCAGGGTGGGATTGGGAAGCTACCTGGTCAATGCAGTTGCGGACTGCAATGGCTGCCATAGCGCAGGCCCGGCGACTCAATATGTTCGGGGCGGAAATCCATACTTCGGCCAGCCGGCACAGGTGAACCCGGCTACCTACTTGGGGGGCGGCAGGGATTTCGGCCCGGTTGTGCCCAATTCTCCCGACATTGTTTCTCGCAACTTGACTCCAGACAAGACTGGGTTGGCGGAAGGAGGCCATACGTACAAGGAGTTTCTAAAGATTATGAGGACTGGAGTCGATATGGACCACATACACCCGACGTGTTCCGCGAGCGTCACTACGAACTGTCTGCCGCCTCCCTTCGACGGAGATCTACTCCAAATCATGCCGTGGCCGGCCCTTCAGAATATGACCGACAACGATCTTCGTGCCATCTATGAGTACCTTAGCGCAATTCCGTGCGTGGAGGGGGGGCCAAACGAGCCCGCCAACCGCTGCAACTGAGCGCTTGGGTTGTGCAAACCTCCACGCTTGAAAACCAACCGGAAGGATACGTAAACAATGAGGATCGTTTGGGCAGCACTCGTACTTGCTTTTCTGGCCGTCACTCTCCCGGTACACGGGCAGGGCGATCAAAACAGATCTCCGGAGGATGAGGTTCGTACCCGTAACGACGAGGAGGTCGAAGCATTTCTACGTCGCGATGCAAAAAGCCTCGGGCGCCTGTGGTCTGACGACCTGGTTGTCACCAACCCCTTGAACAAATTTGTGACCAAGCCACAGGTTTTGGGAATGGTAGAGTCGGGCCTCCTCTTGTTCGCATCCTTCGACCGCCAAGTCGAGTATGTTCGCGTCTATGGTGATACCGTGATCGTGGCCGGTACTGAGAAGGTTGTATGGGGAGGAAGAATGCCAAACACCGGCAGAGCGGAATCTCTTCGCTTCACGGCAGTCTGGATGAAACAGGACAGACGATGGCAAGAGGTCGCTCGTCACGCCAATATCGTTCCTCAGCAATGACCGAAACTGTATACGTCTTCAATTCGGGAAGCGGGAGAGGAGCGCACCACTCCAGCAAAACTCTCCTTTGGTTCGGCTATCGAGAAGCCCTCCGGTATCGCAAGTATTGGGGTGACGATCCAAGCCGCCGACACTTCGGTTCGGCGTATTGGCTGGCAGCATTACCACTGTTATTTTGAGGACGTTTGCCACGCCGCTACGCCTAAGAGCGCCCCGGTAGAAAACGACTAGGCCGCATACACTCTTGCAAAGAGTTCGGGAGGGATGATGCATCGGAACATCGATCGAAGGGCCTTTCTGAAAACGTCCGCAGCCTCGCTTGCAGCGCTTGCACTGGAACCCCGCAGCTTTGCGCAGAGTCTTCAAGGTGCGCCTGCCGCGAAGCCGCCAAAAGTGATCGTCGTCGGAGCGGGAATCGCGGGATTGGTTGCGGCTTTTGAGCTCATGCAGAGCGGGTATGACGTGACCGTGTTGGAAGCACGTATGCGGCCGGGAGGGCGGGTCCACACAATCCGTGATGAATTCTCGGATGGCTTGTACGCCGAAGCCGGCGCGTATGACTTTAGCGATGCCTACACGCTCCTTCAACACTACATTCGCCTGTTCAATTTGCCCGTCGAAGAAGCGGGCGCCGCCGAAAAAGCCGTCAGTGCGAATGATGTTTTCTATCTGCAAGGAAAACGGTTCGTCGTAGCCCCTGGAACTCCACCGGATTGGCCGTACCAGCTCTCGACAGAAGAACGACGACTTGGGCTCCAGGGCTTGTGGGACAAGTATATGGTGGCTGCGGCCGGCCAGCTTAAAGATCCACTTGCGTCGGACTGGCCGGATTCGTCCGCTCGCGAATTGGACGCCGTCACCGTCAACCAGTTCCTGCGAAGAAACGGCGCCTCCGACGCGGTCATTGCTCTTCTACGAATGACATTTCTGGGTGAAGACTTCGACGATGTGTCGGCCTTAGAGGACATGGTGTGGCAGAAATTCCTGGACCGCGGCAAGACTTGGACGAAGTTGCGAGGCGGCAATGATCAATTACCCAAAGCGTTCGCACAAAAACTCGGGAACCGCATGCGTTACGGCGCGGCAGTACGAAGAGTGACTCAAAATAAAGATAAAGTCAGGCTGACGGTATCCCGCGCCGGCGTGATGGAACAAGTCGAAGCGGATCGCGTGATTCTCGCCATCCCTTTTTCGGTGCTGCGCAATGTGGAGCTCGACGACTCCTTTTCAGCCCAGAAGAGGATGGTGATCTCCAAGCTTCGCTACGTTCCGATTACCCGCGTGTACTTGCAATCGAGAACCAGATTCTGGACTGATCAGAAGCTCAGCGGATATGCCAGCACAGATCTGCCCACACGAACCATTGCTGATTTCACTGACACTCAGCCCGGAACGCGCGCAATTATGGGGACGGAAACGTCAGGTCCGAATGCGCGAATTGCCGGGGCGATGAAACCGGAGGAGCGAGTTCGCTGGGGGTTGGAAAACGTGCGCAAGGTTTTTCCGGAGATGGCAGAGAATTTTGAAGGTGGGACGTCCATTGCGTGGGAAGCAGAGCCGTGGTCATTGGGAGCCTCGGCTTACTTTGGGCCGGGCGAGATGACGACCATGTTCCCGCATGTGGCTAGCGTGGAGGGGCGGGTTCACTTCGCCGGAGAACACACCTCTACGCTTTTCGTTATGGAGGGGGCAGCACAGTCCGGTGTACGGGCCGCCCACGAAGTCGGTGCCGCAGTCTGAAAATTTCTGAAGAGGAACAAATAGTGCGATTCTTGATCGAGAGTTGCATTGTTTTCGCGCTCATCGGGGTTCTTGTGCGCCCAGACTCGGTACGATCGCCAGGCCTAGTCACAGTTACTGCAACAAAAGTTGGATTGAAATGATGCCCACTGAGAAATGGAGATAACGCCATGTCACAGCGTCTAGCTATCGCCGGTACGATCGTTGTCCTCTTGGCGTACGTTCGCCTTGCGCAGAGTCAAACCAACGGAACGCCTGCCCCGAGTTCGGCTCCGCAATTGACTCACTTCAGCCTCGACAATCTGGACCTCAAAGCTGATCCCTGCGTCGATTTCTACCAGTACGCCTGCGGGGGGTGGATGGCATCCCACCCGATTCCGGAAGATCAGGTGTGGTGGGACACGATCTCCGCGCTGCAAGATCGAAACGAATCCACTCTTCGCGACATTGCGGAGAAGTCGGCACCCGCGGATCCGAAGCGTGATGTCACCCACCAGAAGATCGGAGACTACTACGCCGCGTGTATGGACGAGGCCAGCGCTGACGCAGCCGGTATCAAACCCATCGAGGCAGAATTGCAGCGCATTTCGGCGATCAAAAGTCGACCTGACCTCGCCGCGGAATTGGGTCATCTGCACCGCATGCTCTATCTCCTTGTTCAAGGAAACATATTTCCGAGCGTCGCTGATCCTGGCAGTAAGGAACCGTTGTTCGGTTTCTATTCCTATCAGGATTATCTGGACGCTACCAAGGTAGTTGCATTCGTGGACCAGGGTGGTCTCGGTCTGCCCGACCGCGACTACTATCTCCGCGACGACAAAGATTCTGTCGAGCTCCGCCAAAAATACGTAAACCACGTTCACAACATGCTTGCTCTGCTCAAGATCGATTCCGATCCTGAAAGAGCTTCGCGGCGAGTCATGGACATTGAGATGGCTCTCGCCCGCTCGTGGATGGACCCAGTCACGCGCCGCGATCGAACGAACATGAATAATCGCTACTCACGCGAGTCTCTGCAGCAGTTGATGCCGAATTTCGACTGGACGAAGTTCTTGGCTGCCGTCGCGGCCCCTCCCTCAGAACCCTACCTGGTTGCCACCCCGGAATTTCTTAGGACCGTGAACTCGTTGCTGGGCTCCGTTTCGCTCGATGACTGGAAAACCTATCTTCGTTGGAATCTGTTGCGCGCTTCTGCTGGTCTTCTGAGCCGATCTTTCGTCACCGAGAATTTCGCCTTCTACGGCAAAGCTCTCACCGGTGCGAAGGAAGATGGACCACGTTGGAAACGCTGCGTGTGGGCAACCGATCGTGACCTTCAAGATGCCTTGGGGCGAGTCTTCGTGGAGGAGTCATTTCACGAAGATGACAAGCAACACGTCCTCCAGATTGTGAAGGAGGTCGAGGCTGCTTTCGATGGCGTCATCCACAATGCGGACTGGCTCTCGCCGGATACCAGGACTCTGGCTCTCGCCAAACTCCATGCGGTTACCAATCGTGTGGGCTACCCGGAGCGCTGGAGAGACTACTCCACTCTTGACATCGCCCGCGGCAATTGGGCCGCGAACGTATTTCGCAGCAGTGAGTATGAACTGGCTCGGCAATTGGACCACATTGGCAAGCCGCCCGATCGCAATGAATGGGGGATCACCGTCACCACGCTGGATGCCTACAACAACCCGCGGCAGAATTCCCTAACCTTGTCGGCTGGTTGGTTGGCGGCTCCCCTCTTCGATCGCTCAGCCGACGACTCCATCAATTTTGGTTCTCTCGGTTCGCTCGCTGGACATGAAGTCACGCACGGCTTCGACAGCATAGGGCGAAAATATGACGCTTCGGGAAATCTACGAGAGTGGTGGACTGCGGAAGACGCTCAGCGGTTCGCGGAGCGGGGCAAATGCCTGGTAGATCAGTACTCCAGCTACGTTGCAGTCGACGATGTCAAGCTCAACGGCGAGCTCACCTTGCCGGAGAACATTGCCGACGGGGCAGGGGCAAGGCTCGCATACCTGGCCTTCCAGAACAGGGCCAACAGTAGCCTCCCCGCGGGCAAGTTAACCGACGGATTCACTCCCGAGCAACGCTTCTTCCTTTCTTTTGCCCTTTTCTATTGCGGCAATATCACGCCGGAGGTGTTGAAGATGGCTGCTTCCGGAGATTCGCATTCAACGCTTAAGCACAGAGTCAATGGTGTTGTCTCCAACATGCCGGAATTTAAAGAGGCATTCCATTGCAAGGCGGGACAACCGATGGTGAGAGAGAACGCGTGCCGGGTCTGGTAGATCCGAGCTGAAAACTCTGCCGGTAATCGACAGAGAGGCAAAAAACAATATCGAGGAGAAGTCGGATGTTTGCATGGTGGGGTCTTGCGGTTTTGCTCGGCGCCATAGGGACCTGGGCCTACTACCGATGGCGAGCGCGTCTCGGGCGCGAGACAATCGCTCGACGCCGGGAATGCATCGCCTTTCTCCTGATGCGGGCTGTCATCGCGCTTCTGCTGCTTTGCCCCGTGATCGCAAACACGGGCGCCCCGAAGTGGATGACTTGGGCCTCGTTCACGCTCCCGACATGGACTCGCTGGCTAGGTTTTATCCTTGGCTTTTTGGCCTTGCCCCTTGAATCCGTATCCCATGACTGAGTGTCTTTCGTAGTAGCCGTGGCTGTGGGAAAGTGGAAAGCGGCTTTTCGCTTTCCATCTTTTCCATAGCCTTTTCTATCTGGCACGCGCCGTCAACCTTGCGAT
>JAIQEY010000033.1 GCA_020073565.1 Terriglobia bacterium | reverse complement strand
TGCGGTGCGGACGTTGCCGACACGCGGACAGGAGTGTCCGCGCTACATCTGACCTCTTGGTTCTGCAATGTATTTTCACTCCCCCAGCCAATCCGCGTACGGTTTCATCGATTCCACGTGATCAAACACAATCTTGATCGCTCCGGTGATGGGGATAGCCAGCACCAGCCCGATTGCTCCCCAGATCCATCCCCAGAACAGAAGCGCAATAGTGACCGCCAGCGGATTGAGCCTCAGGCGGCTTCCCAGCAGCTTCGGATAGAGGACATTCAGCCCGAGAAGGTGTAGTCCCAGCACCACGAAAACCACCAGGACAAGGTCGCCCGGTTCCAACTGCCCCAGTCCGACCAGGATCGGAGGCAATGCCGCCAGCACCAGCCCAAGGTAGGGCACCAGGCTCAGGAAGCCGCTCAGGAATCCCACGAAATAGAAGAACGGGACGTGCAGCAGCCCGAAAATTGCCACGCTCACGCCCGAAATCAGCAGGCCGATCAGCAGATTCCCCACAATGAAGCTCTGCAGCATTTTGCCAATCAAGCCGAGCGTCACGAAGGCCGTGTGCCGGTGCTGCAAAGGAAACAGCATGACGGTGGCCGAGCGCGCATGGTGCCGCCACGTCAGCAGAAAATACGCCAGAAACGGAATAAACGACGCCGCCAGCAGGATGTCGGTCACGGTCCCGACTCCATGGGTCAGCGCCTCGGTCCAGCTCGTCACGGGACGGACCGTTATCACATTGGTCGGCTCCGGCTCGCCCACGGCTTCTCCGGATTTTTCGAACTTTTCCGCCTGCTGCCGGAAGGGCCGTAGAATCGAGCGGATCTTCTGGGAATAGGTTGGCAGGGTGTCCACGAAGATGACGGCCTGGTTGTAAGAAGCCGAAGCAATACCGTACAGCAGTGCCACCAGCAGAACCACGGCGATTAGCGCCGCCAGCCCGCGCGGAATATGAAAATATTCCAGCGCCCCGACCACCGGAGACAGCACAAAACTCAGCAGAAGCGAAAAGAACAGCACCGCCAGCACCGACTCGCCGTAGTAGGCAAACACCACGATCAATCCGATGCCGAGCAGGGTGAGCGACCAGTGATGCTTGCGAGGTGTCTCTGTCGTTTCCATCTTCGTGGACCGGCCCATCATTCTGCCTGAGACAGAGAGCAATTGCACGAGGATTGCAGAGGTCAGATTGCAGAAGTCAAAACTTCACCCTGTACACTGTTGACGGAGGGAACGAGGGTTTACCTCTGCAATCTGACCTCTGACCTCTGCAATTTATGACTGGCCAGCCCCCCCGCGTTCTCGCCCTGGATGTCGGCTCCAAGAGAATTGGGGTGGCCGTTTCGGATCTGCTCGGAGTCACTGCTCAAGGCTTGGACACCATCCAGCGGCAGAATAAACGGAAAGACTTGGAAGCGCTTGGACGACTGCTGAAGGAGTATGAGGTGCGGGAGGTCGTCGTCGGACTTCCCCTCCGCCTGAGCGGAGCCGAAGGAACGCAGTCCGAGAAGATGCGCCGCTTCGCCGCCGATCTAGAAGTGCATTTCGGCGTGACCGTCCATCTGTGGGACGAACGCTGGACCTCAACCGAAGCCAACCGGCTGTTGCGGGAAACCGAGCTCTCCATTGAAAAGCGAGGTCGCGCCGTTGACCGCATGGCGGCAATCCTGATTCTTCAGTCTTGGATGGAAGCAAACAAGCGCGGATGAAGTTTCACTTTTGCAATCTGACCTCTGACCTCTGCATTCTCGTCAGGAAGCCAGCTCCCCCAGCTCGGGGAATCGCAGGTTGCACTTGATTAGAGCCTTGGTCAAAACCTGCTCGATCTCGGAGTCACTGCAGTTGCGCGAGATCGCCAACTCGCTCACCAGCAAGTAGCGCGCCCGCTCCAACATCTTCTTCTCGCGGAACGAAAGCGACTTGCCCTGGTTCAGGACCAGCAGGCTCTTCAGCACCGCGGCGACGTCTACCAGCGAGCCAGTCCGCATGCGGTCGGAATTTTCCTTGAAGCGGTCTTTCCAGTCTGCCGGGTTGCTGCATTCCCCGGAAGAGAGATAATCCACGATCTTCTGGACCTCACCATTCCGCACCACCGGGCGCAGTCCAACGCTGCCCGCGTTGTGGAACGGGATCATCACCTTCAGACTGCTGGCTGCAATTTTCAGAAGGTAAAACTTCTCGACCGCTGCACCAATGGTTCGGCTACTGATCTGTTCGATAACTCCGACACCATGGTTGGGATATACGACCTTATCACCGATGTGGAAAACCCGTTCACCGTTCATGGAGGGAGGCCCCACCCTAGGGCTCGGAGAACTTCCACTAGTCTAGCCGAGCCGCGTATCGAAGGCAAATTTAAGAGGCGTTGGCTGGGCGTGGCGTGTACCCGACTCTGTACAGAATTCTGGCGGATCCTAGCTAACTCATGGTTGATGAACGCCTTGTACAGCAGCTATCTCCGCTGCCTTCCGCGCTTCCCTGAGCCTACAATCCCCCTGCACCCTGGGTTTATAATGCCGGAACGGCATGACGGAACACATCAAGAAGAGGCTGCGGGACGAATTGACCACGCTCGAGTACGAACTGGCTCACGATATCCCCCGCGAGCTGAAGAAGGCAGTCGCTATGGGCGATCTCAGCGAGAACGCCGAATATCATATGGCCAAGCAGCGCCAGGAATATCTCAAGGCGCGCATTCGCCAATTGGGAAAGCGGTTGGCCGACCTGTCCCTGATCAACATGAGCAATATTCCCAAGGACAAAGTCGGCCTCGGGTCCACCGTCAAGATCTACGACAGCACCAAGGACGAGGAAATCGAATACCAACTGGTGACCAGCGAAGAAGCGGATGTGGCGGCTGGAAAGATTTCGACCACATCGCCAATCGGTCGAGCCATGCTGAACAAAAAAGTCGGCGACACCGTGGTGGTCGTGTCGCCCAACGGCAATCGCGAGCTTGAAATTCTGACGCTTTCCACCATCCACGACGAGGCCGCGGACGAGGACAAGCCCGAAGCGAAGGCACAATGACCTGGACCAGTGTGGTTGGCCGGGTCTGTGGGGGGCTGCTCGACGCGATCGTGCGCTTGCTCGCGCTGGCGCGCATCAACCCGAACCTGCTGACGGTGATGGGACTGGTGGTCAATACCTACGCCGCGTTTCTGTTTGGCTACGCCACTGGAGAGAGCCAGCGCCGCATGTTCTTCTACGCCGGGCTGGTCATTATCGGCTCAGGATTCTTTGATCTGGTCGATGGCCGGGTGGCCCGCGCTTCGAACAAGGTGAGTCTGTTCGGCGGCTTCTTTGATTCCGTAGTCGATCGCTACAGCGACGCCTCGCTGTTCTTCGGCCTGCTGGTCTTCTATGCGCGCGGCAACCGGTTCTTCTACGTCGTGCTCACCGCGCTGGTCATGATCAGTTCGATCATGGTGAGCTACGCTCGAGCCCGCGCCGAGTCGCTCATCGGCACGTGCCGGGTCGGCTTTCTGGAGCGCCCCGAGCGCCTGGTCCTGCTAATTATCGGAGCGTTGTTTAACGTGATGGCTCCCGTGCTGTGGGTGATCGCGGTGCTCTCGACCATCACTGTGATCCACCGAATCACCTACACCTGGCAGCGTACGAAAGAGATGGAAGCCGCCGCACCCGGCCGCGCCGCCTGAAGCTGGAACAGATGCTTCTTGGCCACCGCTCCCTGATATGCTTGTCAGCGGGGTGAGGAGGCGTGCCTTGTGAACTGGCCACGCGCGCATTGGCTGGTAGGACTGCTGACGCTGCTCGTCTTCCCACTGACCGGGGCATACATGCTGAAGATGGCCGACGTCCCCAACTTGGACAGCGTTCCTCGGCTAATCTTCCGTTCGCGCCACTTGTTACTTCTGCTGGCGGCGGTGGCCAACCTGGCGCTATCCAACAGTCAGCCCATTCGCCTGGCCCAGCGAGTGGCGGCTGCGCTGATTATGGTTGCACCCGTTCTACTGATCGCGGCTTTTTTCACCGACCCAGGGAGAGGCCTTAACAGCAGTCAGACGTTTCACTTTTCGATGTACGTCCTGTTCGCAGCGGGAGTGCTGCTGGCGATCGCCAACCGGCCTCGAAGCTAGCGGCCCTTTTCCCAAATGCTAGACTAGACGCCGGTTTTCTGCGGAGTCTGAACTTGCCAACCAATCCTGTTCTGGTGGTTCATGGCGGGGCGTGGGCGATTCCCGATGAGATGGTTGAGGCGCACTTGAATGGTGTGCGCAATGCTACCGCTGCAGGGTGGCGGCTGCTGGAGCGCGGTGGGTCTGCGCTCGACGCGGTCGAAGAAGCCGTGGTCGTCATGGAAGACGACGAGACCTTCGACGCCGGGCGCGGCAGCTTCCTCAACCGCGATGGCAAGGTGCAACTCGACGCTTTCATCATGGACGGAGCCACTCTGCGCGGTGGCGGCGTGGGATGCGTCGAGCGCCTGCGCAATCCGGTGCGTGCCGCTCGCAAGATTCTCAGCGACAGCACGCATGTGTATTTCGTCGCGGAAGGCGCCGAGCGCTTCGCGGAGGAGCACGGCATCGCGCTCTGCCGCAACGAAGATCTGATCATTCCGCGGGAGATCG
Organism: Terriglobia bacterium; assembly: GCA_020073565.1. Taxonomy (GTDB): domain Bacteria; phylum Acidobacteriota; class Terriglobia; order Terriglobales; family Acidobacteriaceae; genus Acidiflorens. The sequence goes on along the minus strand of JAIQEY010000033.1, from coordinate 63,879 downwards.
AACGGCTGCGGGAATACCAGTCGCACATGGAAGAACACCGCGCCGATCTGTTTGCGCCGACGATCTCCCATGACACGGTGGGGGCGGTCGCGCTCGACCGTGACGGCAAGATCGCCGCCTCGACCTCGACCGGTGGCACGCTCAACAAAGATCCCGGACGCCTGGGCGACTCTTCGCTCATCGGCTGCGGATGTTATGCCGACAATGCCAGCGCCGCTGCGTCCACTACCGGTTGGGGCGAGCCCATCATGAAGCTGGTGCTCGCGAAGTGGGCGGCCGATCGCGTCGGCTCCGGCAGCCTGCCCGAGTGGGTCGCCAAGGAAGCCATGAACTATCTGAAGCAGCGCGTCAACGGCCACGGTGGCATCATTCTGCTCGATGCCGAAGGCCGCTTCGGAATCGCGCACAACACGCCCCGCATGGCATGGTCATTCCAGACCGTGCACAGGAAGGACGCGGGCATCGAAAAATAGATCAGGCAGCATTCCTCCGTGTTCCTCTGTGTCCTCTGTGGTTCAAGGTTTTGACTGAGAAGGCTAAGAGCCAAGAGCTGTCCCTTAGAAATCCAGATGAAACCGCAGCGAAGGCACCAGCACCGGTCCACGATCGCGGTTGTATCCCGGATTATTGATGTGCTGCAGATCGAACGCCGTAAAGATTCCCCGCCAGACGTGCGCGTTGTAATAGCTCTCAACAATATTTTCGCGGCTGTAGTTTAATCCACCGTCGCCCAACAGAAACCCCAGTCCTCCAAGTCGGAGATACTCCTGGTGGTCTTTCTTGATCGCATTCGTCACCACCACCAGCCCGACCTTGTCGAGCCTCCGTTTCCAGTGCTCTCCGTAAAGGTCCGCGCCCACCTGGAGCGTCTGATCCACTTCGGTGTAGGCATAGGATTGATGCTGACCTTCGTTCCATCCAAAGCGCGAAAATGCCCGTGTATTCTTGCTGACCTGCTGCTGCAGATTCACTGCAAATCCGTACTTGATCGTCGTGTGCAGCGGGTGCGCGGTGATCTCTGGCCACGGCGTTTGCCCCGAACGGTAATTGGCGATTGCGTCGCGATACACGCCCAGGTTCGCGTGATTCACGAAGCTAAGCAGACGCAGCGCCATATTTCGCTTTCCGCCGATACTCGGATGCAATTCCAGTTCGTAGTTCTCCGCCCTTGCCCGGCGCAGGTTCCATTGCAGATCGATGCCATTGGCGACCTTCGGCATCAACGCCTCTTCGAAGCGAAACGCCCAGTTCCGGTCGTGATACTCCGCGAGCAACCCGATCGTGTAGCCGCGCGTATCGGCGGCGTAGTCGTAGGCCCCGTTGTTGTCCACCGTCCAGCTCATGAATTGCAGATGGCTGTCGGTGCCCACATCGTTGACGTCGAAAAAATCGTTCGTGCCCATCTTTCCGAAGCGAAGTTCCAGCCGCCGCACTGGAACTTTCGTGGCGAGGTACCAAGGGCCGCGCTCCGCTTCGACCGTCTCGCTGCTAAGGGGAATGATCTGCCGGATCATGCCCCGCGCAACATAGGGAGTGGTTCCGAGCGTGGGATTGCGAACGACATCAAGATCGGTGAAGCCGGCCATACCCAGTGCATCGCTCAAGCCGCCGCCATCCGCCATCTCGAAATGCATGAAGATTTCGGTTGTGCCCGTAAGCTGAAGGCCGGTGAACAGCGTCCCGATGTTCGAAACGGCGTGCTCGGAATGCGTTTTAAAACTGTTGGGCCCACTGTATTTCGCGTCGAATGACGGATGCCACTGCGAGATGATGTTGTCCTGCCCCGAAACCCACCAGCGGGCCGTCTGTGAATGGGGAAACATGGTCAATACCGGGTCGTCGGCAGGCTTCTGTGGGTTGGCGCCTTCATCCTGTGCCATCAACGGCAGCACGCCGGCGAGCAGGATCACCGGCACGGCAAGACTTCCCGCCCACCACCTCGTTGGTGACATTTTCCGCATGGATTTCGCACCAATTTCGAAGGGTCGGAACAGGCAATCGTTGATCCTAGCATTTCCGAGCAACGCGCCAGCCCTCCACGAGGTCGGAAATGGCCTGGGTTCGGAAACCACATCGAAGGCGGGTAAAAACGAAAAGGACAGCCTGGAGCCCCCCAAGACTGTCCTGATGAACCCTCCCGGTTAGAAGGGCGATCTGGAGCCAAGATAGCGTCGCCAAGTTGCAGGAGTATTGCGATTTTATGAATATCTGGTGAATTCGAACCTCGCCCCGGACCAGGGCTTGTCCCCCAGCCCCTGTGCGGAACGTCACTCAATGCTGTGATTCACTGCGCTGCGGACCGCCCCAGCCCCGCTGTTATATTGATAAGAAGCCAAGGACTGAGTTATCGCTTCGGTGGAGGAGCTATGGCCCGGAAAACCGAGCAATCCCGGAAACTCCAGAAACGCGCAGAGCAGTTGATCCCCGGCGGGGTGAATTCCCCGGTGCGCGCCTTTCGCGCGGTCGGAGGCGAGCCTTTGTACATTGTGCGCGGCCAGGGTCCCCGCATCTGGGATGCCGATGGCAACGAGTATGTGGACTATGTCTGCTCCTGGGGACCGCTCATTCTCGGTCACGCCGCCCCCACCGTGATCGAGGCCGTGATCTCTGCCGCCCGCAGTGGCACCAGCTTCGGAGCCTCCACTCCGACCGAAGCCGATCTGGCCGAACTGGTCATCTCCGCCTTCCCGCACATGCAGAAAGTGCGCTTCGTCAGTTCCGGAACCGAAGCCACCATGTCGGCTATCCGCCTGGCCCGCGCTTATACCAAGCGCAAATACATCGTGAAGTTTGAAGGCTGCTATCACGGACACGCCGACGCGCTGCTGGTGAAAGCCGGATCCGGCGTTGCCACTCTCGGCATCCCCGGCTCAGCCGGAGTTCCTGAAGAATTCACGCAGTTCACGCTGGCGCTTCCATTCAACGATACCGATGCGCTCGAACATGCATTCAAAAAGTTCAAGCACCAGATTGCCTGCGTGATCGTGGAGCCGGTGGTCGGCAACATGGGTTGTGTGCCGCCCGCCCGTGGGTATCTCGAAGCTCTGCGCGCCATCACTTCGCGCGACAAGGCTTTGCTCATCTTCGACGAAGTAATGACCGGCTTTCGCATCGCCTTCGGCGGAGCGCAGGAACTCTACGCCATCCAGCCTGACCTCACCACCATGGGCAAGATCATCGGCGGCGGCCTGCCCGTCGGCGCCTATGGCGGCCCCAGCGAAATCATGGATCTGGTTGCGCCGCTTGGTCCCGTGTACCAGGCGGGCACCCTCTCCGGCAATCCGCTGGCCATGGCCGCCGGCTATGCCACCTTGCGTTACCTGCGCGAGCACAAGGACGTTTACTCGAAGCTCGACAAGGTCGCGGCCGAAGTGGTCGCCGGTGTTGCCGCCGCCGCAAAAGACGCTGGCGTTATGATGTGTCACAACCGGGTCGGCTCGATGTTCACCTGGTTCTTCGCGCCCGGCCCCGTGACCGACTGGACCTCGGCCGCCAAGTCCGACACCGAAGCCTTCGGACGCTTCTTCCGCTCGATGCTGGAAAGCGGCATTTACCTGCCGCCGTCGCAGTTCGAAGCCGCGTTCCTGGGCGCCGCGCACACCGAACACGACGTGCAGCAAACCATCGCCGCCGCCAAACAAGCGTTCGCAATGGCGACCGCATAAGAAGAACTTCTGCTGGTGTAAAGGCGAGATCCCAATCGCCATGCCGGTGTAGACTCTTCTCCTTCACGGAAAGGGGAACGTCGTGATCGACAATCGTCTCGTGGCGCTCGCATTGTTGTCGGCACTATGTTGTTCCGGGCAAGAGACACCGAAGATCGGCAGCGCTGAACAGGAGATCCGCGCATTGGAAACAGAGCGCCTCAGATCCCCCAACAAAGCGGATGCTTGGTCCGGCCATGTAGCCAAGGACGCGCTCTTCCACCAGGGAAATGGCGTTGTCCTGAACAAACAGGACTTCCTCGCAAGCATTCACGACAAGGCGTTCGACGATTCGCTGGAGTTATCGGACACAAAGTTCAGCCAGATGGGCGACGTAGCGATTCTCTCCTACGTGTTCAAACGTACTCTGCATGTTGACGCTACTGCCATTCTGCACCGGCACCTCCGGCGAACGGTGGTTTATCAGCGTACCGACTCTGGCTGGCAAATGATCACTTCGGCGGCGTCAGTTATTCCTTATGCTGATTTGGAATCGAAGCCAGTGGACCCAAAAGTCCTGGATACCTATGTAGGGGTTTGGCCTGACACGCCAGCACCCGCTACCGTTACGCTTACCCGGAACGGTGGCAAACTGATGGCGCAGGGATCAAATGAAACGGAGAAAACCGAGCTGCTTGCGATTTCCGACGATACGTTCGTGGTGCGAGGGGAACCAGCTCTGATCAAATTCGAGAAGGGACCCGACGGCAATGTCACACGGACTCTCTGGTGCGACATAGGCGGATCCGTGGAGGTCCAGGAGAGAGCCGTCGCGCCCGGCAAGAAATATTGATGATGTGCAGCCCATGTTTGGGGCCACCAAGGTCGTAGTTTGAGGGTTGAAATCAGACGATCAGGGCCTCAGTAGAGTGGATCCATATGGGATCGATGGGAATTGACACCTCTATCCGGCTATCGAGGGTTGTCGGCTGACAGCTCTCATCTCTTCGACCGTCACGAACTCATATCCCTGATCCTTATACCGCCGGATCAGATTATCCGTCGCCATCACCGTCTGCGCGCGATCCGCGCCCATCGCGCGATGTCCGCCATCATGCAGCAGGATCACATCGCCACCGCGCATCTGCCGCGTAACTTTCTTCTCGATTCCCGCCGCCGGCGGCGCGTTCCAGTCATACGCGGTCACGTTCCACATGACCGTCTCAAGCCCAAGCTCACGCGCCACCCGCAGGGTGGCCGGACGCCTTCCACCAAACGGCGGACGAAACAGGTTCGAATGATCCCCGATCGCATCCTGCAGCGCCGACCGGCACTCTAGGAGCTGCGTGCGTGTCTGCACCGCCGACTCAAGAATCAGCAGCGGATGCGTGAACGTGTGATTGCCAATCACGTGCCCCCTGCGCGCCACCTCGCGAACAATGTCGGGCCGCTCCCGCACGAAGCGCCCAATCATGAAGAAAGTAGCGTGCACATCGTGTTTCGCCAGCACTTCCAGCAGCTTCAAAGTATGCGGATCATTCGGCCCATCATCATAGGTAAGCGCAATCTTCTTGCTGTCGCGCCCGAACCCAGTGAATGTGCGTCCATACCATTGCCCCGTCGGCGCCATGGACTGGTAACCCGCAGCCGAAGCAGCCGCCACCGCGCCGACTCCAAGGAAAGCAGCAAACATGGAGGAATTGTAAAGGAGGTCAGAGGTCAGATTGCGGAAATAAGCTACGAGCTTCGAGTCTCCGAGCTACGAACCGGGAATGATTCAGCTCGCTCGAAGCTCGAAGCTCGCGGCTCGAAGCTCTCACTTGTGCAATCTGACACTCTGACCTCTGCAATCTGCAATTGCTCTCCGCTGCGAAGCAATATATTCTGCTCACGTCCTCCCATGGCCAAGCTTTTCGAGCTTCCTCGTTATATTGCGGTTGAAGGTCCTATACGAGTCGGCAAGAGCACCCTGGCCCGGGTTCTGGGAGAGCGGCTGGCTGCACAGCGGGTCATCGAACCGGAAGACAATCCCTTCCTGAAGGCCTTCTACGAAGGCGAAACCGGAGCCGCATTCCAGGCGCAGCTCGCGTTCCTGATCCGCCGCTTTGAACAATTGCGCGCGCTTGATCTTGGACCGCGCTCGAACAAGACCGTCGTCGCCGACTACATCTTCGAAAAAGACAAGCTCTTCGCCTGCCTCAACCTCAACGATCTGGAACTGGAAACCTACAACCGCTATTTCAATTATTTTCGCGAGCAAATCCCCACGCCTGACCTGGTCATCTATCTGCAAGCGACGCCGGAAGTCCTGAAAAAACGTCTGAAAAAGAAAAACGCTCCCGGCGAAAAAGCCATCAGCGAAGACTACCTGATGGAAGTTGTCAAAGCCTACGAACACTTTTTTTTCCACTACACGCAGTCTGACTTGCTGATCGTAAACACTTCTGAAATCGACTTCGTCGATCGCAACGAAGACCTGCAGGAACTGCTGAAAAAAGTCTCCGCCCCCATTAAGGGCACGCAATACTTCCTGCCGCTGGGGGGCCAGGACGCAGCGAGCGCGTAGGGGTTAGCGCGGTTCGTGGGGCGACGATTCGAGGTCAGGTCCACGGAGGCATGCATGAGCGACTCTCGCTCGCTCTCCCATAAGATCCTCGGGGTGGTGTGGTCCGGATGCCCTCGCGTTCTTCATCCTGATAATGGGCCAGGGCGTCTGGGGCGCCCTGCTCGTCGGAAATCTCAAGACCAACCCGGCGATTCCTTGGTGTGCCCCAGTGATGGCGATCGTCCTATGGCTCTTCTGGCAATATCTGGGCGGCAAAGGGTGGCCCCGCAGCACATCAAAGGCTCGCCATAGTTATCTGCGAGCCAATCGAGTTCCGGGCATAGTGTTGACGTGGGCCCTGGTGGCAGGCGTGCTGTCGATCGTGTCGCTGGCCGGGTTGTGGATTGTGCTCTTCCAACTCGTGAAGATGTCGCCGAACTTTCTGGATGACTTTTCCAATTATCCTGCCTTGACGGCGGCCCTGGTCATCGTGATGGCTTCGCTCGTTTCCCCCGTCACGGAAGAAGCGGCATTCCGCGGTTACTGCCAGAGCATCCTGGAGCGCGAGTTCACCGGCACGACTGCGATCCTGATCTCAACGATATTTTTCACGGCGGCTCACGTGGTCCACGGCCTGGTGTGGCCCAAGCTGTTGGTGTATTTCCTGGTAGGTGTTGTGTTTGGCGTTACCGCGTACCTGACCAAATCAACCCTGCCCGCTCTCCCGGTTCACATCATCGGCGACGTGACGTTCTTCGTGGGCGTGTGGCCGCACGACGCTGCCCGCAAGTTCGTCTGGGACACCGGTTCGGACCCCTGGTTCTGGATTCACCTCGCGCAGACAGTCACCTTCGCGGCCTTGGCGATTCTTTCATTCCTGAAGCTGTCGAAAGTCTCCGAGAGTTTGCTTCAAGTTCCTAGTACGAACTGATCGCTCGACCCTTGTGTCTTTCTTAGATGTCACTGAAAACAAATGGTTTGCTTGACGGTTACTAACCACTGACCACTAGCCACTAGCCACTGCCTTTCGTTTGCAGCTACAATACCTCTCACAGCATCTAACGCTGCGAACAGGCTCTATCCGCCCGGTTGCGGAGGGGCACTGGAGGACATTGTGAGTCTCACGCCCATCGGCGAACCTCGCCGCAAGATCACCACCGCAATCATCCGCGAAAAGAAGCTTCACCGCGATCCCATCACCTGTCTGACAGCCTACGACTACGCTGCCGCGCGCCTGGTCGACGAGGCAGGCATTGACATCGTGCTGGTCGGCGACTCGCTCGCCATGACCATGCTCGGCTACGAGAACACGCTCTCGGTCACGGTCGACGAGATGCTGCACCACGTGCGCGCCGTGCGCCGCGGCACGAAGGACGCGCTTCTGATCGCCGACATGCCCTATGGCTCCTATCACGCTACGTCCGAAGAAGCGATTCACAACGCCGCCCGCTTCGTGAAGGAAGGCGGCGCGGAGGCGGTCAAGATGGAAGGCGGCGAGAAGCGCGTGGATGTGATCCGCCGCGTCATCGATGCCGAAATTCCCGTTGCCGGGCACATCGGCCTGACGCCACAGTCGATCAACGTGATGGGCGGCTACAAGGTGCAGGGCAAGACGCTGAACGCGATCGAGCAGCTCATGCGCGATGCCGTTGCGCTCGACCGCGCCGGCGTGGCCTGCATTTATCTCGAAGGCATACCGCGCGAAGTTGCCGCGATGATCACGGCGGAAGTAGAGACACCGACCATTGGCATCGGCGCTGGTCCCGAGTGCGATGGCCAGGTGCTCGTCTTCCATGACCTCGTTAACCTGACGTTCGGCCACCCTGCAAAGTTCGTGCGGCGCTACGGAGACGCCGCTGCGCTGATCACGCAAGCCGTGCTGACCTTCAAAGCCGATGTGGTATCGCATCAGTTTCCGAACGACAGCGAGTCGTATCACTTGCCCAAAGACACGCGGGCCGCACTCGAAACGGTACTCCACCGCAAGCACGCCCTGCAGCGATAATGGCGGGCGGAGAGAACGTCTTGCGAACGATCGTCATCTTGATCCTGCTGGGGCCGGTGGTGGCCTGCTCTAGAGCCCCACAGACGGAAACCACCACGGAAACGCCGCAACCGACCGGTCTCGAGTCCATTCCCCCGCCCGACCCCTCGCAGTATCCGAGCTTTCACGACATGACCGAATGGAAAAATCCATATCTTATCGTCCGCGAGGATGGGGTTGGCCTTGTCGATTTGTCGAATCGCGAGGTCCACATTCTGAAGCCGGAAGAGATCCCGGCCGAACTGGTCTCTCTTCCATCGAGCGCATGGCCCTACGGCCGCGTCGTGCTGGTCGCCGAAGCCGTTCCCAAGATTCCGACCGACCAGGCGAAAGCCGAAGTGCGCAAGAACCGCGCCCTGCTGGTGGGAACTCTCAAAGAATTGGACGTTCAGATCCGCGAGGCGCCATAGAGACGTGGGCTTGCCCCGTCTCCGGACACGCGAGAAGCCGCGTCGCTACGAGTCATGCAGATATGCGCTACCATTCCGGAAGCTCGCGCGGCCGGCCGCAAGGCACGCGCGAGTTGCAAACGGCTGGGACTGGTTCCCACCATGGGAGCGCTGCATGAAGGCCACCTGTCGCTGGTGTGCGCTGCCAAAGCACAATGCGACGTGGTGGCCGTCTCCATCTTCGTGAACCCCACCCAGTTCGGCCCCACTGAAGATCTGGCCAGGTATCCACGACAGTTCGAACGCGATTGCGCGCTGCTTGAGAAAGAGAACGTCGACATCCTGTTCGCCCCTTCCGTCGACGAGATGTATACGAAAGGTGAGGCCACTTGGGTCATGGTCGAAGGCTTGAGCGACAGACTCGACGGCCGCTCGCGTCCCGGCCACTTCCGCGGCGTGACCACGGTGGTGGCCAAGCTGTTTCACGTGATCGAGCCCGACATTGCCTTCTTCGGACAAAAAGACGCGGCGCAAGTGGCCGTCATCCGCCGCTTCGTGCGTGATCTGAATTTTCCAGTCGAGATTGTAGTTTGCCCGATCGTCCGCGAATTGGACGGTTTGGCGATGAGCTCGCGTAACGCGTATCTGAATCCGGAAGAGCGGCAGCGGGCGCTCGTGCTGCAGCGTTCCTTGCGGTGCGTTGAAGAGACGTTTCGCGCTGGAGAGAAAAACGCGGCGACGCTCATCGCTGCGGCAAAAGAAGTCATCGCACAGGAACCGCAAGTCCATGTGGATTATCTGGAACTCGTCGATCCCGACACGCTCGAACCCATCGAACTCATCACAGGAAAGACACTCGCAGCCATCGCTGCCTACGTGGGCACTACGCGCCTCATCGACAACGCTGTGTTGAATCCTTGATCGAAAAACATCTTAACCACAGGGGGCACAGAGGTCACAGAGGAAAGAAAGTCCCCCTGTGTTCCTCCGTGCCCTCTGTGGCTAGAGATTCTTGCCGCGAGCAGTCCGTTGCCGCGGAGCAGCCGTCATCGCATACTGGGAGCATGGGAACAGAAGCTCTTGTGCTGTCCGGGCAGCATGTTCGTCTCGAACCGCTTGACCATCGCCATGTCGACGGCTTGGTGGCCGCCACGGCAACTGACCCCACCCTCTACCAGTGGAGTCCGGTCCCGCAGGGCAAGGTCGCAGCCAGAACTTATGTCGACACCGCCCTGGCCTGGCGGGACGCCGGCAGCGCGGTGCCATTCGCGATCGTCCGCGTAGATGACGGTGTCGTCATCGGGCCTACGCGCTTCTGGAACCTGGAGCGATGGGCGTGGCCCCAGGGCAACCCGCGGCACGGCCGCGACGTGCCCGACGCCTGCGAGATCGGATACACATGGCTGACCCGTTCGGCCATCCGGACGGCAGCCAACACCGAGGCTAAATTACTCATGCTGGCGCATGCCTTTGAAGCATGGCAGGTGCTACGAGTCTGCTTCCACACGGACACGCGTAACCAACGCTCGCGCGCTGCGCTCGAACGCATCGGTGGGAAGTTCGAGGGGATCCTCCGAGCGCACCGGATGGCCGCTGACTACATCGCGCGCGATTCGGTCCGCTATTCGATCGTGGCGGCGGAGTGGCCAGCGGTGAAACAACATCTGAGTCACCTCCTATGTCAACAGTGATGACGCTTCCCGGCGGGGGATGGAATAAGGGCTACGCCCTTCGCCCGGAGACGAAGGGGTTTCCGTCGATGAAGTAGCGCAACGGCCGCTCGGCTGACTTCACGATTCCGATTCGTGGAGTGACTCTCACGCGACGCAGGCGGTAGCCGTCGTCAACCAACTGCAGGTCGGATTTCGCACTCACCAGATTTTTCCCGTTGTCGCGTTCACGGGTGATGCCGAGCGCTTCCGACATGCGCCCGGGGCCGGAAGAGATCTTCTTCAGATTGTTCGATCTTAGAGCACTGTTTCTGCGGACTTCGATGCCGCGCGCCTTGGCCATCTCTTCGATGCCCGCCACGGGCTCCAGAGCGCGAAACAGCACGCATCCGGGTACGCCGTCCGGAAGGCAGGAAACGTTCAGGCAAAAATGATTGCCGTAGATGAAGTATACGTAAGCATAGCCGGGCGGACCCCACAGGACGAGGTTTCGTGACGTCTTGCCCGCGACCGCATGGGCGGCGGCGTCTCCTTCGCCGAGATACGCCTCGGTCTCAACGACGCGCCCAGCAAGGATTCCACGCCGCGTTTTGCGGATCAGCAATTTTCCCAGCAGGGCGCGCGCGACCCTGCGGGGATCGCGATCGAAGAAGGCCGTCTGCAACAACCTGGCTTGGTCTAACGTAATCATGCACACCGGCAAGCGTGGTCTACAATTGCTGCCATCGATAGCAGGCACTCCAGCGACGCTGCTAAGACAGAAGCGGCGGAACCTGCACTCAGGAGGCATATCATGCTACGCAGAATTTTACCGATCGTCACCGTATTACTGGCAACCGCTCTTGCCCTCGGGCAGATTCCTGCCGGAACTCATCTGACGGTTCGCATGGGATCTGAGATCAGTTCGGGCACGGCCAAGGTTGGGCAGAGCTTCGAAGGCACTCTTGCAAAAGACGTTGTCGTGGGCGGGAAGACGGTTGCCAAGGCCGGCAGCCCGGTGCACGGCAAGGTGACGCTCGCCAAGTCCAGTGGACGCCTGCATGCGCCCGGCCAGTTGTCGATCCGCCTGACCTCAGTGGCATCCACCACGGTTGCGACCACCTCGTATCATGTAGAAGGCAAGAGTCACACAAAAAGTAATGCCACCAAAATCGGCGGCGGCGCGGCGGCCGGAGCGATTATCGGCGCGCTGGCGGGTGGCGGCAAGGGTGCGGCCATCGGGACCGTGGCCGGAGCGGGCGCCGGAACCGGTGTGGCGGCTGCGACCGGCAAAGAAGAAGCGGTGATTCCCGCGGAGAAGGTCGTGACGTTCACGACCACGGCCGCGAGTAAGGCGAAAACACACTAGCCAAATTGCAGAAGTCAGAAGTCAGATTGCAGAAGTGAAACCTGGTTCGCTCCATCGCGACCAGATACACTTCTGCAATCTAACTTGCTCATTCACTCGCCCTTCAAGTACGCGAGCACCTCCTCCGCGTGCCCTTCGGCTTTTACGTTGTTGAAGATGTGCTTGATCTTCGCGTCGGGACCGATCACGAACGTAGTGCGGGCGATTCCTTTAAAAATTTTGCCGTACATGTTTTTGTCTTTGATCACGCCGAAGACATTGCAGATTTTCTTGTCGGTATCGGCGAGCAGGGTGTAGGGCAGGTCGTACTTGTCCTGGAACTTCTTCTGTTTCTCCGAGGCGTCGGCGGAGATGCCGAGCACGACCGCGCCGGTCTTCTGAATCTGCTTGTATGCGTCGCGGAACCCGCACGCTTCTTTGGTTCAGCCGGGTGTGTCGGCCTTGGGGTAGAAAAACAGGACCACCGTTTTGCCGCGGAAGTCCTTCAGCGAAACTTCTTTTCCATTCTCATCCACCGTTGTGAAGTCGGGGGCTTTATCATTGACTTGCATGGGATCTTCTTCTCCTCGCCGTTCCTCCTTATATCGCAACACCCTGGCCGCCGTCACGCTCCTCGGTTGCACGTGGGGCGCGTGGACGTGGATTTTCGCGCAGGGCACCATCGCGCAGTACGGGCGCAGGGCGCCGGCTTCGAAAGGGCCGCGCGCGATTGGGCTGGTGCTGCTTTCGCCGAAGGGTAAAGTCCGTCTTACGCCGATCGCCATCATGGTTGACGGCAAGTTCTACGACGCGGGTTCCTACAAAGGGAAGCCCGTTCCCATGGCGCTCGATTTCGGCGTGGTGTATGAAGGCTTCCGCACCGGTGTATCGCAAGGCATCTTTACGATCACGCAGCCCGGACAGCTCAACCACAATTGGATCGCGGAGGGCACGTGGCTTCCCGCCGGTGCCAAGCCACCCGAGACGAGCAAGAAGTATGAGACTCCGGTGATCGAAGACACGGATGCGCCGCCCAAACTCCATCGCGGAAGCGACAAGCCGGCGACGCCCGCGCCTCCTGCTCCTCGGGTTCCGAGCGTGCCAGCCTCTCCTCCTGCTCCGCCTGTCGCGAAGGCGCCTCCCGAGCCGCAGTCGATCGACGATCCGAATCGGCCGCTCCTGCGGCGGGGGAAGCCCGATCCGAATGCGCGACGGGAGGCCATGAAGACATTCGAGGAGGACGAATTCGCGACCAAGGGCAAAGCCGCGACAACCACGGCAGAGCCTGCGATTCAGTTCATTCCGGCTATCTCCGATGCGGGCGGTCCGGATCCTCGACCCTATACGTATGAGTTGAAACCGCAAGAGGAGGCTTCGTATCGCGCGAAGATGCTGGACCTGGCGGCTTCGGAACTGCGTGCGAAGGCGAAGACCGAAGCGCCCGCGAGCGCGGCGGCGAAGCACAGAGTTCCAGCGGCCGCCAAGCCATCCAAGCCGGCATTTGACGACGTGCGGCTGCGCATCTTTGATCTTTCGAATTCGAACGAGCCGGTGCTGGTGCTGTCTGCCAAGACTCGTGTGTCCGGAGATGTCCTTGAGCCGGAGGAGATCACGCTGGTTGCTCGCACCAGCCTCGAAGGCGAGTTGCGCAGGCTGTTTTTCTCGGAGACCAACTCGCGGCATCTCGATGTCGAACCCAGGATGGAGTTGATCGATGCCGTCGACGCGGACGGAGACGGGCGCGGCGAACTGCTTTTTCGACGGACCTCGGACACAGGCAGCGCGTACAGCATCTATCGCGTCACGGCCGATCAGCTCTGGCCGTTGTACGAAGGGACGCCATAGCGGGTCCGCTCGTCTCTACCGTTCCCGTGCCATCTCTACTGCTCTCAGCACTGCCCGGGACTTGTTTTCAGTTTCCTCGAACTCTCTTTGCGGATCGGAATCGGCAACGATGCCGCCCCCTGCTTGCAGATACGCTTTCTTGCCTTTCATCAGCAAGGTCCGAATCGCGATACAGGAGTCGAGATTGCCAGCGAAGTCGGCGTAAAGCACCGAGCCGCCGTACACGCCGCGACGCGCTGGTTCTAGTTCTTCGATGATCTGCATCGCGCGAACCTTGGGCGCGCCACTGAGCGTGCCGGCGGGAAAGCAGGCAGCGAAGGCATCGATGGCATCGAGTTCTGGACGCAGCCGCCCCTCGAGCGCCGATACCAAATGCATCACGTGCGAATAGCGCTCGACAAACATCAAGTCACGGACTTTCACCGACCCGTACTCGCTGACGCGGCCCAGGTCGTTGCGTCCGAGATCGACGAGCATTACGTGTTCGGCGCACTCTTTTTCGTCCTCGCGCATCTTCTTTTCGAGCGCAGCGTCTGCAGCTTCATCCTTTCCGCGCGGATTGGTGCCGGCAATCGGACGGTATTCGAGCTTGCGCCCACTGACCCGGACCAACATCTCCGGAGATGATCCGAGCACGTGCATGCCTCCGGATTGTTTCCCATCGCCGAAGCGCAAGAAATACAGGTAGGGCGACGGATTCACCGTGCGCAGGGCGCGGTACAAATCGAACGGGTCAACGCCGGGCTCGAAGTCCCAGCGCTGCGAAAGCACGACCTGGAAAATGTCGCCGGCAGCGATGTATTCCTTGGCCTGCCGCACACTGTCGAGATACTTCGCCTTGGGGGTGCGCGCACGGACGGAGAGCTTCGATTTCGCCCGCGCTTTACGCCAGTAGGCCGGCTTCCATCCGGCGGCCAGCTTTTTTTCAATGCGGGCGATGTCAGCGACGGCTCGCTCGAAGACTGTGCGCGCGGCGCCTGCGCTCACATCGGCCGAAGCAACAATGTGGATCTGGTGGTGCAGGTGATCGAAGACCAGCACGCGGTCGAAGAACATCAGCACGCAGTCGGGGACGTCGAGGTCGTCCACCGCGTGCTCCCCGATCTTCTCCAGGCGTCGCACAATATCGTATGCGCAGTATCCAACTGCGCCCGCGGTGAAGGGTGGCAGACCTTCCATGGTTGCGGGGCGGTGCCGGCGCAGCAGCTCCTTCATGACCTGGAAGACGTCTCCCGTGCGCCGCTCGACTTTCCGTCCACGTTCGATCTTGATCTCGGATCCGCGCGACTCCAGCCGCAGGAACGGCCGGACGCCGAGGAATGTGTAGCGTCCGATTCTCTCTCCGCCCTCGACCGACTCCAGCAGAAACGCGTCGGGTTCACCGGCGGCGATGGCGAGAAACGCGGAGACCGGTGTGAGCAGATCGGCAGAAATCGACTTGACCACCGGCACCAGGGTGGCGGTGCGCGCCAGGATCGAGAACTCTTTGAAGTCGGGTCGGATCATGTTTTTCTCAAGGCTCCCATTATAGGGAAGGCGTACAATGCTGCGAGTTTTTCAAGTCAAACGGGTATATCGGCGGATTCCGCCGATGGGAATCCGGAAGGCCAAAATGGTTAAGTCCAACACGCCTCTTGCTGGCGGTCACTATGACGCCAACTACGGGAACTTCCAAACCGAGCTGTATGCAGAGATCCGTCGTGACGCATTTGGGGACGACATTGGGCAGAGTAGTTGGCTCACGGCGAACGAGCAGGACGAATTTCTCAACTGGCTCAACCTTTCTTCGGGCAAGAACCTCCTGGATGTTGCGTGCGGATCGGGAGGGCCGGCGCTACGGGTCGCTGCCATCACTGGCTGTTCTGTTTGCGGGATTGACATTCATGAGGATGCAGTTTCGACGGCGAATGTACTCGCCGTGCAGCGCGGCTTGAGGCAGAGAGCTGAATTTCGGGTGGCGGATGCGACCGTGCCATTGCCCTTTCCATCCGCCAGTCTCGATGCCATCACTTGCATTGACGCAATCAACCACCTTCCCGATCGGCCGCGCGTCCTTGCCGATTGGGCCCGGCTGCTGAAGCCGGGTGGACGGTTGTTGTTCACCGATCCCATCACGGTGACTGGGCCGCTCACGAATGCCGAAATTGCGGTGCGGAGTTCGATCGGTTTCTTCCTCTTCGTTCCACCTGACTATGACGAAAGCGTGATTCAGCAATGCGGTTTGCGGCTGCTGGTCCGCAAGGACGTAACCGCGAATATGGCTGAAGTTGCCGAGCGCCGCCGCGCCGCCCGAGCGTCGAGGGACACCGCACTGCGCCAGATTGAGGGCGACCAGGTCTATGAGGGGCAGCAGGAATTCTTCGCGGTGGCGGCGCTGGTTGCGAGGGAAAGACGGCTCTCACGGTTTGTCTACGTCTCAGAGAAGTTGAGCTGAGTCCTGAATTGTTCCATCTGGCTCGTTCGCCGGCCGGGAAGGGTTGCGATGGACGCTGACTCCACAACAGAAACGGGCGGGGTTTCCGGCCTTCGTGCCTGGGTGACGCGGCACTCATTGTTTGCGCGTTGGAGCGTAGTGTTGCTGTCCGGTCTCGCGATTGCGCTCATTCCTGTGCCCAGCGGGGTCGCGCGGCAGTCTTGGAATCTTTTTGCGATCTTTGCAGCCACGGTGGTGGGATCCATCGTCCAGCCGATCCCGGCGGGCGGCATAGTGCTCATCGCCGTGACCGCGGTAGCTCTAACCCGCGCCTTACCGGTCGGGGAGGCGCTGGCGGGCTACGCCGACCCCATTGTGTGGATCTGTCTGCCCGCATTTTTCATCTCGCGGGCGATGCTCAAGACCGGACTGGGGCGACGAATCGCGCTCCTGTTCATTCGTGTCCTCGGACGTCACTCGCTCGGTCTGGGTTATGCGCTCGTCTGCACCGATTTTCTATTGGCGGCAGTGATCCCGTCGAATTCCGCGCGCTGCGGCGGTGTCGTCTTCCCGATTGCCAGGAGTCTGGCGGTGGCTTACGACTCGGAACCTGGACCGACCGCGCCGCGCTTGGGCGCTTTTCTGATGAGCCTGATTTACCAGGGGGACGTGATTATCTGCGCGATGTTTCTTACCGGGCAGGTTTCCAATCCGATGATCGGTAAACTGGCGAAACAAGTGGGCGGGGTAGAGCTGAGTTATGGCCACTGGCTGTTGTGGGCGATAGTTCCGGGGCTGGTGTCGCTGGCGGTAATACCGCCACTTCTGTATCGGCTTTTCCCACCAGAAATTACGCACACGCCGGCAGCGGCTGAGTTTGCGACCAGGGAACTGAAACGGTTGGGGCGGATGTCGCCAGCGGAAAGGTTGCTCCTGCTGGTGTTCGGTCTGGTCGCCGCCTTGTGGATGACAACTGAGCTGCACGGGATACACTATTCAGTGGTCGCGCTGACCGGGGTGGGGGTGCTGCTGGTCACCGGGGTACTGGAGTGGTCTGATCTCCTGGCTGAGCGTGCCGCTTGGGATGTTTTCCTCTGGTACGGTGGATTGGTGCGGCTGGCGGCCGCCCTGGGGGATTCGGGTATCACCAAGCGTTTCGCAGAAGTCTCCGCGAGGTACACCGTGGGCTGGCACTGGTGGGCAGCCATGGGAGGACTGCTGCTGGTCTACTTTTACGCCCACTATGGATTTGCCAGCATCACCAGTCAAGTCACGACCATGTTCGTTCCGTTTCTGGTGGTGTTGCGCGCCGCGGGCGCGCCGCTTATTCCATCTGTCCTGGCGCTAGCCTACTTTTCCAATTTGGCAGCGTCGCTCACCCACTACGGGACCACTCCCGCACCGATTCTGTTTGGTGCCGGTTATGTCCGGATGCGAACCTGGTGGAAGCTTGGTCTCATCGTGTCGGTGCCCAACATTCTGATCTGGACGACTCTGGGCTTCCTCTGGTGGAAGATCCTTGGTCTGTGGTGAGATTTACTGATGCAGGGTACAAGGTTCTCCGGTAGTGGTGCAGTTTGAAATTATTTCTTAGGTGGTTTGGCAGTTTGCTCTGGACGGGCCTCAGTTCTCTTTTCCACCTGATCGGATTGGCGCAGTGCTTTATCGGCTTTTGTACGCTTTTTCGCCTTGCCTACAGTCTCTGACAAAAAGGTTGCAAAACGCAATCTTTTCGTCAGCCTGTGGAAATCCAAACTGCACCACTACCGGTTCTGCCACTCGCTTGCCTAGCCTGCGGGCGGGCAATATACTTTCGGAGCTTGCCTGTCGTGAAGGGGGCGACTGCAAGCTCTCAAACAGCCATCCATCATGATCCGGAGACTCCTATGAAAACCGTAGACCTGGAACAGGAAACTAATCCGTGGGAAGCGCAAGCCGCGCGCTTCGACCTTGCGGCCCACAAACTCAATCTGGATGAAGGCCTCTGGAAGGTTCTGCGCAGTCCCAGCCGCGAAATTATTGTTCACATTCCCGTGCAGATGGATGATGGCCATCTGGAAGTATTCACCGGCTATCGAGTGCAGCACTCGATCGCGCGCGGCCCGGCCAAAGGCGGCCTGCGCTACTCTCCCGACGTAAACCTAGACGAAGTCCGCGCCTTGGCGAGTTGGATGACTTGGAAATGTGCGGTCGTGAACATTCCGTTCGGCGGCGCCAAGGGCGGCATTATTTGCGATCCGCACAAGATGTCGATGGGCGAACTGGAGCGGATGACGCGCCGCTACACGGCGGAACTGTTCGAGTTCATCGGTCCCGAAAAAGACGTTCCCGCGCCCGACGTGAATACCAACGAGCAAGTGATGGCCTGGATTATGGACACGTATTCCATGCACATGCGCCAGACATGCACCGCGGTAGTCACTGGCAAACCGATCAATATCGGCGGATCGCGGGGCCGTCGCGAGGCGACCGGACGTGGAGTGCAGATTGTCTGCGATGAGGCAGTCAAGAAACTTCACCTCAACCGCGAGAGCACGCGCGTTGTGATCCAGGGGTTTGGCAACGTCGGGTCGCATGCGGCCCGGTTGATGGCGGAAGCCGGTTACAAAATCATCGGCATCCTCGAAGTGGGCGGCGGGCTCTACAACAAGAATGGAATCGACATGGTCGCGCTCTGGGATTTCCGCCAGCGTAATGGCACGGTGCACGGCTTCCCGGGTGCGGATAAGTATGATCCGGACGAACTGTTGCTGGTGGATTGCGACATCCTGATTCCGGCCGCTACGGAAAATGTGATCACCAGCCAGAACGCGGATCGGGTGAAGTGCAAGATTCTGGCCGAAGGAGCGAACGGACCGACCACGGCCGCGGCGGATGAAATTCTTGCCGAGAAGAAAGTGTTTATCATTCCCGACATCCTGGCCAACGCGGGCGGCGTAACGACTTCTTATTTCGAGTGGGTGCAGGATCGTCAGGGCTACTTCTGGAAAGAGTCCGAGGTCAACGAGCGTCTTGAGCACATCATGATTTCGTCGTTTGACGATGTGGTGCGTTACGCGGAGACGCACGGTGTCAACAACCGAATCGCCGCGTACATGCTGGCGATCGATCGCGTGGCCTACACCATTCGCCAGCGCGGGATCTACGCTTAGCCATACCCTTTATCTCCCGGGCCTCCTTTACGGAGGCCTGTGCCTTTAAGGTGGTTGACCCCCGGTCTCTCCCGGTGTAATCATGCTGGCGTCTCAGAACAGCTTCTTTTCACAAGGACGCCCCATCGCCTGGTGATTTGGCGAAGGGTGGCATCCTGCCTCTTACCGCGAGGAAACGATCATGAGCAATTATTCCAGGCACAAACTAACACTGTGGATGCTGGCTTTCTCGCTGATGCTCGCAGTGGCGATTTTGCCGGCTTTGGCAAAGGCGCAGACGGGCTCGAGCGATACATCGAGCTCGGAAACCAAGAAGTCCAAGAAGAAAGCGAAGAAGGACAAAGCCGCGGCCAAGGATAAGGCGGCGGCCGACGATACGGCCTCGACTGCGAAGAAATCCAAGAGGAGCAAGAAGGCCGATAGCGCATCCGGAGCAGCGGCCGCCGATACTGCCGCGCCCGCGGAGACTGGCAAAAAGTCAAGAAAGAGCAAGAAGTCGGCGGAAGCTGCAAAAGCCAAAGCTGCCGAGGCTGCTCCGGCGGAGCCAGACAAGAAGTCGAAGAAAGGCAAGAAGACTGCCAACGCGACCACGCCTGCTCCTGCCGACACGTCCGCTGCTGCGGAGAGTGGCAGCAAGAAGAGCCGCAAGAAAAAGAGCGGCGTGACAGCAACTGACAGCACACCGGCAGCTTCTTACAGCGCTCCCAGCAAGCCGGCGGCGTCCAGTGCGCCTGCGGCGTCGACTCCCGCGGCCAGCTCCAGCAACCTAGCTCCCGCTTCGGAGGCCCCCAAAAAGACCAAGGCTGCCGCCAGCGGAGCGGCCTCCAGTCCTGACATCGCGGCTGCGCAAGCGAGCGGCAAGGTCTGGGTCAACCTTGACAGCGGCATCTATCACAAAGGGGGACGCTGGTATGGCAAGACCAAGAACGGAAAATTCATGACTGAAGCCGAGGCTAAGGTTGCCGGTTACAAAGAATCCCAAAAAGACTAAGGAGAAATAACAGTGACAATGCGTAAAAGCCTGGTTGCAAGAATTCTGATCGCACTTTTCGCCTTGAGTTTGATGAGCGGCATGGGTTTCGCCCAGGCCAAGACCGCCAAGAAGCCGGCCAAGGCAGCGGCCGCCGCTGCTCCGGCTGCGGATCTGCTCGATATCAACTCGGCCACTAAAGACCAACTCGATGCTCTTCCGGGGATTGGGGTGGCCTATTCGCAGAAAATCATTGACGGACGTCCGTATGCGAAGAAGACCGATCTGGTGAGGAAGAAAGTTCTTCCCCAAGCCACCTACAACAAGATCAAGGACAAGATCATCGCGAAACAAAAGTAAGCGTGCTCACCGCCGAGACGCAGAGGGCGCCGAGAGGAATCGGAGCAAAGACTGCTTCGGGGCTCTGCGTCTTGTGCGGTATTTTCCCGTAATTTCTTAGGAGGCCCTTATGGGATTACTCGACAATCTCGAAGGTCAGGCGGTTAGTGGTTTGCTGGGCGGCAATTCCAGTCCGCTCGCATCCAGCCTTTTGCAAATGATCCAGAATCAGCCCGGTGGTTTGCAGGGGCTGGTACAGAATTTCCATGACAAGGGCTTGGGTGGAGTGGTGTCTTCCTGGGTCTCGACTGGACAAAATCTGCCGATTTCGGGAGACCAGATTCATCAGGTACTGGGGAGCGACCAGGTCACGGCGCTGGACCGCGAAGGCTGGGATTTCGCCCGACACGGCAGGTTCCGCCATCGCACAGCTACTGCCCACGCTGGTGGACAAATTGACGCCGAACGGGCAGGTTCCGGCTCATAACAATGTAACGGAGATGGTGGGCGGTTTACTTCAGAGCCTGGGGCGAACATCGTAGTTCTTGCCTGACTCGTTTTCCGAGAGCGGGGCGTCCGGTTCCAGCAAGTCGTCGTCGGCCCTTCACGGTTTTACCCGACGGTGGCCTCTCTTCGTTCCATGCCGGATGTTCTTCCCTCCGTTGCCTTGGCCAGCGATGTAGAGGATAATCAACCTAGCCCGTTCTCGGGCGTTGGCCTTGTAGCGCGTGAATCTTCCCAACTACATCACGCTCACGCGGATCGCCAGCATTCCGCTGTTGATCTGGATTCTCTGCAGCCCGCGCTTTTCCAGCCAGCACGGAGAGAGAGAACTCCTGGCCTCCACCGTCTTTATCCTGGCTTCCATTACCGATGGCATTGACGGTTATCTGGCGCGCAAACGCGGCCAGATCACGACCATGGGGATGCTGCTCGATCCGCTGGCCGACAAGTTGCTGATCGCGGCGGCCTTCATCACGCTCGTGCAGTTTAATCCGGTGCTGGTGCCGGCATGGATGGCGGTCGTGATCATTGGCCGCGAGTTTCTGGTCAGTGGTCTGCGGTCGATCGCAGCTTCGGAAGGATTTACGATTCAGGCCAGCGAACTGGGCAAGTTCAAGATGCTGGTGCAGATCATTTCGGTGGTGGCCGTGATTCTGGCTCGCCGCTGGCACGAGTGGCCGTTATTCGGCATTTACATTTTCCCGGTGTACTGGATCGCGTGGCTCGCGATCTGGTTCATGGTTCTGCTGTCTCTAGTTTCTGCAGTCGACTACTTCATCGCTTTCTGGTCGCGGATCGACCGGCAGTCGGAACGGCGGCGCCGCCGCACGTTCGTCCTTGCCCGGCGGAGAAAACGCGATGTCCAGGCTGTCTGAAAATCGGACGGTACGCGAAAGCTCAAGTTCAACTTCGGCGGAGTTCTCGATCGAAGAGCGGCGCATTCTGCTCGCCATTGCTCATCGGGCCATTCTTTCCACCTACGCGGAACAGGCGCCGCCAGCAGCCTTCGCTCCTCACTTGTCCGATTTTCGGGGTGTCTTCACCACTCTCTATCTGGAGGGCGATCTGCGGGGATGCGTCGGCTACGCGATGCCGATTGCGCCCTTGTATCGTGCGGTCTCGGAGACGGCCCGCGCCGCCGCCTTCGAAGACTCTCGTTTCTTGCCGGTTACCGAAGAGGAGGCTCCGCGGCTGGAGGTTTCCTTGAGTGTGCTCTCACGCTTGTCTCCAATTCAGGCTGAGAAGGTGGAGGTAGGCCGCCACGGCCTAGTCGTCTGTCTGGGCGCGCGTCGCGGTCTGCTCCTGCCGCAGGTGCCGGTCGAATATGACTGGGACCGGGAGACATTCCTCGCACAGACCTGCCGCAAGGCGGGCCTGCCGTTCGATGCGTGGCGCACGGGCGCGACCCTCGAGGCTTTTACCGCCGAAGTCTTTGGCGACAGCGATCTCTCGTCCTGAAGGCCTGTTCTACGCGCAAAAGAAACGGGGAGATGATCTCTCCCCGTGTTTCCAGTCGGATTGTTTGAAGGTTACTGCGCTGACTCGTCCAATTCCACGTCATCGCCAGCGTAGACATCTTCCAGAGCGAACACCACCATGGCACTCGACGTGGTCGGCGTTACGTTCAGGACTACGACTTCGCCCACGGCCCGTCGTGGCAGGTCCGCCACGTGGATGTTCGGCCCTTTCGCCTTAGTCGCGTAGTTGTTTGAGAAGAAGCCGCCTTCATAGGTGGGTGGACGCATCTGAGTGTCTTCCGAGGTCTGGGCCTTGAAGGAGAGTGAATCCACCGGATCGTGCAGAGTGGACGTATAAGACCGCATAACGCGGAAATAGTCGCCCACTTTTACGCCCTGGTTGGAACCCATGTTCATGTAGAGTTTCATGCCCGTACCCATGATGTCGTCGAAGTCTTTGCCGAGGACGATCCGTCCCGACAGTTTGCCGCTCGACGGGGCGAAGCGGTCGAAATGGCCCGGAACATGGAAGCTAATCATGGGCTTTTCCGAGAAAGGCACAGCCACGTCGCCCGGGTTGATGGGATCGCAGCTATAGACAACCTGAGCGATCGCGCTATGGCTGCGGATATCAAGCACCCGCACACGGCCGATTTCTCCGTAGGGATGCCCTGTATCCTTCAGCAGCTTCCGTTCGCCCGGATAGATTTCGTATTCATTGACGTCGCGCAGTTCGCGGACGATGGAGTACAGTTGCCCCGCCTGGTAGCTTCTGCCCGCCAAGTAGACGAGTTCGCCGGTCTCGAACTTGGTTGAGGTCGGGCTCTGCAGCCCGCCGTTGACGTAGTTGGCGTCCGGCAGGCGTTCCTTGCTGATAAACCCGGCGCAGTAAATGTCGGCGGCGGTGGGCGTCTGGTACCGCACGAAAGGCACATTGACCGACGTGCTGACGATTCCCGATGCATCCGGTGTTGCCACCATGGTGGACGTGACGCTGGGCTGGGCTGCTGCCAGGCTCGCCAGCAGCACCAATAACAATCCTGTTTTCTTCATGTTACCTCCGACTCAAAACCAACCGAACTAACCACGCTGCCTCGCTATCTCTTTCTTGAGACAAGGGTTACAGCCGGAAGGTAACAAGCGCCGAGGGAGGGGTCAAGGTTACGAGGGTGTTCGGCCGCTCCGCTCCCAAAGTGCTTCCTGTCTGCCTATTGTTAATCCATTGTTGCATCTGCGCTTACGCCCCTGTAATATCGCGCCGTCCTAGAAACTAATGCCATTGGCTTTGCCCACCATTGCCGCTCCCCGCTTCCTGCCGTTGCGCTTACCCAAAGTTTGCCTGGCGCTGAGCGGGGAATCGGTCGAGGACATGCTCGATACGGCCGAGTTGATGGCCCGGGATAACCCCTTTCTGGAGTTCCGCTTAGACTACCTGAAGCAGCCGCTTGCGGCCCTGCCCAGGATCCGGCGATTTCTTGAGACTCACCAGTACGTAACCGCCATTGCCACCTGCCGCCGGGTGGATAGCGGAGGCAAGTTCAAGGGGTCGCTGGCTTCGCAATTCGATGTGCTCGCCAAGGCCACTGCGGCGGGCTGTCAGATCATTGACGTCGAACTGGAGAGCGGTCTGCGAGCGAAGCCGGACGTCCTGGCTCGCCTGCGCAGCCGGGCCGGACTAATTCTTTCGTTCCATGATTTCCGGGCGACACGCAATCTTGAAAAGACGCTCGAGAAAATGCTCAAGATCCCGGCCGATTTTTATAAGGTCGTGAGCACCGCCACCACGCTCTCTGACAACGTGACCATGATGAAGTTTCTCCAGACCCAGGGCGAGAAGCACGCGCTGATTGGTTTGTGCATGGGAGAGCAGGGCGTTATCAGCCGCGTGCTGAGCGTGCGCGCGGGCAGCGTCTTCACGTTTGGCGCGGTCAGCGCGGATCAGAAGACCGCGCCGGGTCAGATCAGCGCGCAGCAACTTCGGAGCGTCTACCGCATCGAGCAAGTCGACGCAGCCACACGCGTTTTTGGTGTTGCCGGCGACCCAATCGAGCATTCGCTCTCTCCCATCATCATGAACACGGCGCTCCGGCGCGAGAATGTGAACGGCGTTTATCTGGCTCTGCATGCCAAGACGCTGAAGGATCTGGTGTACTGCCTGCGCGAGATTCCGTTGCACGGCCTCAGTATTACGATGCCGTACAAGCAGGCGATTCTCGAATACCTCGATAACACCGACGCCCAAACCTCAAAAATCGGCGCCTGCAACACGGTGGTTCGCGGGCAGGAGGGCAAGCTCTACGGTTTCAATACCGATACCTCCGGAGTCGTTCGTCCACTGGAGCAACGCTTGTCTGTGGAGGGTGCGAAGGTGCTGGTGGTAGGAGCCGGGGGCGCGGCGAGGGCCGCCGTCTTCGGTTTGAAAGAGCGCGGCGCCGATGTGTGGATCCTGAACCGCAGTTCCGTCAAGGCGCAGAAGCTGGCGCGGCAGGCCAAGGCGCACGCCCTCAAGCGGGCCGATCTGCGAAAGGTCACCTTCGACGTGATCATTAACGCCACCCCAGTCGGTATGGGAAATACCCGCGACTGCCCGCTCAAGGATGATGAGATTCAAGCGCGGGTGGTCTTCGACATGGTGTACGATCCGGTCGAAACGCACCTGCTGCAAGTGGCCCGTAGGAAGGGGTTCGCAGTCATCCCCGGGGTGGAGATGTTCGTTCACCAGGCAGCCCGCCAGTTTGAAATCTGGACAGGCAAACCTGCTCCTGCCGGCGATATGCTGCGTGCAGTGACCATTGCTTTGCAGGAGCGCGCCGCCGCCCGCAGCCGCGCAAGACTCTGAACAAATGTACCGACCGCGGGTCATGTGTGTGGTTCGGTGTTGTTCCCGTAACCGTCTTGCTAACCGTGAGTTGGCGCAGAATAAGATTTTCGCGGATGCATTTATCGCAACAAAAGTTGCAAATTGTGCGTGCGCGATTTACTATTCATTTGGACACAATATTTCGCGCTCATCTACTCGTTGTTAAAACCACCTTTCTTCCAGGTACCGAACAGCAGCCCTAAGCTTTGAATAAAATCTAAAGGGTCCCCAAGGCCCGGTGCAATTCGGAGAGAATGCATGGCGTGGTATGCGTACTGCCTCACGGAACACCCGACCCTCCCTAATGGCGTTCGAGCTCGCAGGCCCTTTGTTCTGGAAGGCGTCCAAGGTGTTAACGGCGCTCCGGTGATGAGTTACCCGAGCGGCGAATTCGCGGTCATCGTCAGTGAATACGACCGCGCAACTTCCAAACTCGACGAGAAGTCAGTTCTTGAACATGCCCGGGTCGTCAGCCAGAGCTTCCGCACGGCCACAGTGCTGCCGTTCCGTTTTGGGACGATCTTCGATACTGAAGATGCCATCCGGCAAGCGGTCCGCTCCAACCGGCGCACTTTCTGCGAAAGCGTTGCCCGGCTGCGCGGAAAGGCTGAGATGCGGATCAAGCTCGTGGTTCGCGACGGCTCGCTCCGCGAGGCAATGGAAGAGATCGTGTTGCCCGATACGGTGGGCCGCGAATACCTCGCCAAGCTGCGGGAAAAAGCCTCCCGCGATCGCGAGCGCCAGACCAAGGCGCGCGCCCTCTCCGTGCAAGTTCACAAGCTCTTCAATCCGATCGAGGAAGAAATCAGCTGTAAGAAGGTGGACGCGGACGGCATGCTGCTCGACATTGCCCACCTGATCGACACCAAGTCGATTGAAAAATATCAGAACCGCTACAACACAGCCGCCAAGCAACTCAAGAACTGCGAACTGGTCGTCACCGGTCCCTGGCCCCCGTACCATTTCCTGCCGGAAAAGCTGCGCACGGTGGCCGGTAACAGTTAAGAGCCCGCATCCCGAGAGCCCCTTCGCGAGAAGGGGCTGTCTCATTTGCCCAGAGGTCACGGCCTGTGCGTCCAATGTGCAGGTTTGTGCATTCTTCTCTGTCAACACATCAGGGATTCAATCGGAGATACCTCTAAGGGTGTCCCCCTAAGAATATGATTCTGCTGGAATTTTCCGAAACGGAGCGGTTCAGCGACGTTATTTACAATTTTGGTTCGGCAAATGCTCAATTTCTTGACAATGAAGAGGCCGCAAGCGTTGGAACGACTCTCACTGAACTCGACTCACTCCTTGCCGTCTCCTGTGTTCGGAACGGCGTCAAACTTCGTCTCCTCTTGATTCCTGCCACTTTGCCTCTTTGAAAAGGGTGGCCCCGAAAAATGGGGCCGCTTTTTTTGTTGCCGCCAGTCCTGTAGACTCACCGTTTCCAACGAAGCAAAAACCGTCGGAGTCCCGCGCCGCCGCTGGGCGGTGGTGGTGAGTGACTCCGGCCTTCGGGATAAGACCGTTATGAAGAGACTGGTTCTGACGATTACACTCCTCGTTTTCGCGAGTACCCCCGTTTGGCCCCAAACCCGGCGAGCCGCCCAACCGACCGCTCCGCCGCTTCCCAAAGAACTGAGTGAGCAACTACAGGCCGTGCGCGATGCCGCGCTTTCGAGCGACTACGCGTGGCAGCAGCTTGCGCACTTGACCGAGAACATCGGGCCTCGCCCAGCCGGTTCGCCGCAGGCGCAGGCCGCCTCCGAATACGTTGCTGCCGAGATGCGCAAACTTGGACTCGAGGTTCACCTCGAACCCGCGACCGTTTCGCACTGGATTCGCGGCGAGGAGAAAGCGGAACTGGTGGAGTTCCCCGGACAGGCTCCGCAGACGACGCAGCGAATCGTGCTCACGGCTCTCAGCGGCAGTTTTGCGACTCCGGCGGACGGGCTCACTGCCGAGGTGGTGGTCGTCCACAACTTCAACGAACTCACGGCGCTCGGCCGCGACAAAGCTGCTGGCAAGATCGTGCTGTTTAACGTTCCGTACGACGAGCGCAAAGCGCTGGCAGGTTATGCGTTCGAGGCCTATGGAGAGGCCGTGGTCTATCGCGGCCGTGGCGCGAAAGCCGCCGCCGACCTCGGGGCGGTTGCGTCGCTCATTCGTTCGGTCGGAGGAGCGAACTACCGCCTGCCACACACCGGATACAGCCAAACCGCCCCGATTCCCGCTGCTGCTTTGGCGGCCGAGGATGCGGACCTGGTCGACCATCTTGCGGCGGAAGGCCGCGTGCGCATGCACCTGACGCTGACTCCGCAACGGCTGCCAGCTACGACCGGCTACAACGTCGTTGCCGATTTGAAGGGGAGCGAACACCCCGAGCAGATCGTCGTAGTCTCCGGCCATCTTGATTCGTGGGATCTCGGGCGCGGCGCGATTGACGACGGCGCTGGGGTAGTCATCTCGATGGCGACCGCGGAATTGCTGCAGCGCTTGCATTTCCGACCGCGCCGCACGCTGCGCGTGATCGCGTGGATGGATGAAGAGAACGGCGGCGGTGGCAACGAAGCTTACGCGAAAGCGCACGAATCCGAGATCGGCAATCACATCGCGGCCATCGAGAGTGACGCGGGCGCCGGACATCCCTTGGGCTATGCGATGAAGTTGTCGTCGTCGGCGATGGCCGCCTTGCAGCCGTTGCTCGACATTCTGCGTCCGGTCGGTTCTACGATTTTCCGCAGCACCAATCACAGTCCCGGATCGGACATCGACCCGCTGGTCGAAGCTGGCGTTCCCGGTATCGGCATCCTCCAGGACGGACGCAAGTATTTCGACTACCACCACACCGCCGCCGACACACTCGACAAAGTCGATCCCCAGGACCTGCGCGAAAACGCGGCGGCCATGGCGGTGATGGGATACGCGCTGGCCGCGATGCCGGACGCGCTGCCGCGAGAATGAGGTCAGAGGTTCGAGGTCAGATTGAAGAGGTGAGACCCCGCTCGACTTTGGGTTTACTTCTGCAATCTAACCTGTAACCTCTGACTTCTCCTTCCAGTTGACGCATTCTCTCTTTGGCGCTTACCATACTTGTTTGGCTTCATGTGAACTTAGGGCTCTGTGAAACGGCAGTTATGTTTCCGAGCGGGCTACGAACATGGATAAGAAGAAGCTGGAGTACTTCAGAAAAAGACTGGAAACACGGCAGCAGGAACTGCGCCAAATGGTTTCCCGCAATCAGCAAGACGGCCGCAGCGCCGACGAAGAGGCGACGCAGGATATCGCCGATCGCGCGGCCAGTTCTTACACCAAAGAATTCCTTTTCAGCCAGAGCAACAACGACCGCCAGTTGCTTCTGATGGTGGACGGCGCTCTGGCCCGCCTGCGCGAAGGCAGTTTCGGGGAATGCGTCTCCTGCGGCAAAGAGATCAACTCCAAGCGCCTGGAAGCGGTGCCGTGGACGCGTCATTGTATCGAGTGTCAGGAGAAGGCCGAGAAGGGCCAGCTCGAAGCCACGCACTAAATCCTCTAATCTCCGTCGTTGATTCCGAGAACCGCCGCCCCGTGCGGCGGTTTCATTTTCTGGGTAGCGTGGACAAGCTCGAGAAGGCTCGCGCCAGCTGCAAAGAGCCATCGCTTGGCGGAGAGCTTGGCGTGCCGGACGGACGTTCCCGCATCGCCATGCTAGTGTGCCCGGGCGCACGCCGCGGGCTGGTCGCATTATTGGTGCAACGAATTTCCACTTGCCAGACGGTACTACTCTGGTTACTATGCACGCATCTTTTTCGGTTCCGTTTTCGCGTTCTTATGAATATTGGCGAAACCATCCGCAACTACCGGCTTCAGAAAGGAATGTCACAGGGTGACATTGAGAAGCGTACCGGGTTGTTGCGTTGCTACCTCTCCCGGGTGGAAAACGGTCACACCATCCCATCTCTCGACACCCTGTCCAAAATCGCGGGAGCAATGGACTTAGCTTTGTCGCAGTTCTTCTCGGAAGGACATTCCAACGGACATAAGGGACTGCCCCAGCTTTCCGACGACGAGGTGCGCTTCCTGAGCCAGATCCGTCGCTACGCTACTAACCTGAATGATAGTGACCGCAAGCTGGTTCTGGCGATGGTTAAGAAAATGGCTGCCAGCACGAAATAGGCTCGAAACAGGCTCTGGGCTCTCGGCGTTCGGATTTCGCCGCAAGCACACCTGCCTTATATCAAGAAGTGCCCCCTTCCAAACTGAATGGGATGCCTGAGCTAAAGCCGAGAGCCTAGAGCCCAAAGCGCCTAGAGCCCAGAGCCTGTTTTTCTGCACCATTGGCCCCTGTCCTGCTGGAACCTCGCGATTGGCCCACCGCCCACGCTAATCTGTCGGCAGGGGCAATCTGTGACCATTGATGAAGAACTGAATCTACTCGACCAGCAACTCCGCCGGCTGAAGATCGAGTACGAGATCTTCTTTAATAACCCGGCCAAGCGCCCCCCCACCGACGTCGAGTGGAAGGTGCTCACGCTGATCCGCAAGTTCAGCGACGGTTCGCGAATGAGCTTCTCCCAGCGCTTCCGGTACAACGAGATGGCCCAGCGCTACGCCGTCCAGGCCGACCTCTGGCGCAAGAAGATGCGGATTCGCGAAGAGGGATACCGACGTCCGCAGGAAGCTATTCTTTCGGTCCAAGGCGTGCGCCCTCCCGAGGAGCGCGAGACGAAGCATCGTCCGGTGTATGGTGTAAGCCGCCGTGCCGGAACCTCCACCGGCGACGAACCCTTCACCGTGCAATGCTCCGACGCCGCCGCCGAAAGAGACAAAGTAGAATCCCTCTACAAGGCGCTCACCGCCGCCAAGCAGAAGTCGGGAGAAAAGACTGCCGGCAGTCTGGATTCCTTCGCGGCCTTCGTGCAGAAGAAAACCAGCCAGATTCGGAAGGAGCATGGCTGCGAGACCGTCGTGTATTCCGTGGAGACTAAAGACGGCCAGGTGAAGCTGACCGCGAAAGCAAAAAGTTAGTTCTCAGTTCTCAGTTCTCAGTTCTCAGTTCTCAGTTCTCAGTTCTCAGTTTCCTATGATCGGCGCCATTGGTATTGGTTGCCTGTTTTTTTTGTCTTTCACTGAGAACTGAGAACCGGGAACTGAGAACTCCTTTCAAGCTGCTAAAATCTCCGGTTCGCCCAGAGGTCCTCATGTCCAAGATCCAGCGTGCCATTCTTAGCGTTACCGACAAATCCGGACTGGTCGATTTCGCCCGCAAACTCGCCGCCTCAGGCGTGGAACTGGTTTCCACCGGCGGTACCGCGAAGCTGCTGCGCGACTCTGGCATCTCCGTCAAAGACATTTCTGAGTTGACCGGTTTCCCCGAGATGCTTGACGGCCGCGTGAAAACGCTGCATCCCAAGGTGCATGGCGGCATCCTGCATCGCCGGGAAGACAGCGCGCACCGGGCGGCGGTCGCCGAGCACGGTATTCCCGCGATCGACATGGTGGTCGTGAACTTGTACGCCTTTGAAAAGACTGCCGCCAAGCCGGGAGTCCACTTCGAGGAACTGATCGAAAACATCGATATCGGTGGGCCTTCGATGATTCGTTCGGCAGCCAAGAATTTTCAGGATGTGGCGGTCGTGACGTCGCCCTCGGACTACAACGCAATTGCAGAAGAGATGGCGCGCTCTGGGGGCGCCTTATCCAGAGAAACCAAGTGGCGCCTGGCGCAGAAAGCCTTCGCCACCACAGCCGCGTACGACTCCGCCATCGCTTCCACCCTCGAGCGCGTCCGGTTGGACGGCAACTTCCAACTCGAAGCACCGTCGAGTTTCCCGCAAACTTTGCGTCTGCAATTTCAGAAAACGATGGATCTGCGCTACGGGGAGAATCCACACCAGAAAGCCGCTATGTATGCCGACGCCACAGGGACGGGCGTAGCCAACGCACACCAACTTCAGGGCAAAGAGCTTTCCTACAACAACATTGTCGATCTACAGGCGGCCTGGGATCTGGCGCAGGAATTCGACGTCCCGGTTTGCGCCATCATCAAGCATACGAATCCGTGCGGCACTGCCACGGGCAAGACTCTGGCCGAGGCTTATGTCCGCGCGCTGGAATGCGACCCGGTGTCAGCGTTCGGCGGAGTGATCGGAGTGAATCGCGCGATCGATGCCGCGGCCGCCACCGAAATGGCCAAGCTCTTCCTGGAAGTAATCGCCGCACCGTCATTCGACGCGGCTGCGAAGGAAGTGTTCGCGCCGAAAAAGAATCTGCGCCTGGTCGAAGTCCCTGCCGGTCAGCAAACGTGGGTCCTGAAGAACATTTCTGGAGGCATGCTGGTGCAGGATGCCGACCTTCACAAATTGGCCGAATCCGATCTGAAGGTAGTCACCCAACGTGCGCCCACGCCGGAAGAAAAGCGGGCGCTGCTGTTTGCCTGGAAAGTCTGCAAGCACGTGAAGTCGAACGCAATTCTCTACGCCCGCGACGGACAAACCGTCGGGGTTGGAGCCGGCCAGATGAGCCGGGTCGATTCCTGCAAAGTCGGAGCGATGAAGGCGCAGCTGCCGCTCAAAGGCACGGTGGCGGCCTCCGACGCCTTCTTCCCGTTCCCGGACGGCGTCGAGGAGATCGCCAGGGCCGGAGCCACCGCCATCATCCAACCGGGCGGTTCCGTGCGCGACCAGGAGGTTATCGAGGCCGCCGACCGCCTCGGTTTGGCCATGATTTTCACCGGAATACGCCATTTCCGGCACTAGAAGCTGGGCTTGGAACCCCAAATCTAACGCTTTCGCCCCTGTACTTCCGAATTTGACAAGCTTCTCCGCTTTCTCTGTGTCTAGAGCCCTGGTCAAGGGTAGAATAGGGATTAACCGGCGGTGGCGTTTCTGCATCCAATCGGTGTAATGCAACTATCCTTAGGATTTTCATGAAAAAACAGGTTTGGCTTGTCTGGTGTCTCATTCTTACAGGGGCGATGTTGTTGGCCCAAAATCAGCCCGCTCACGCCGGGGATTCCGCCGCGGCGGGTGCCGAGTCCGCCGCCAAAACAAAAGTTCCCGACCGCGCCGCCGCTTACTACCATTTTGCCCTTGCTCACATGTACGAGGAGCAAGTGGCGACCTACGGCCGCAGCGAACTGGCCAACAAGGCGATCGAGGAATACCGCGCCGCCATCGATGCCGATCCCACATCCGCGTATCTTACCTCCGGTCTAGCTGAACTCTATGCCAAGACGGGCCGCATTCGCGATGCCGTCATTGAAGCCCAAGACATCATCAAGCGCGATCCCAATAACCTAGAAGCGCGCCGGCTGCTAGGCCGAATTTATCTGCGCTCGCTGGGCGACATGCAGGCCGGCAACGGATCGCAGAATGTCCTGAAACTGGCCATTGAGCAGTACGAGCAGATCGTCCGTCTGCAACCCGATAGCATGGACGACCACCTGCTCCTGGGCCGCCTTTACCGCCTGAATAACGATCTGCAAAAGGCGGAGAACGAATTCAAGACCGCGGTGAAGCTGCAGCCCGGATCCGAAGAAGCCGTCACCACGCTGGCTTACCTCTATAACGAACTCGGCGATACCTCGCGGGCTGCGCAGGTGCTGAGTTCAGTTCCCAACGCGGCTCGCTCCGCCAAGCTTTACTCCGCGCTCGGCTACACCTACGAGCAGCAGAAGCAGTACAAGAATGCGGTGGAAGCCTACCGGCACGCCATCGAACTCGACCGCGACAATCTGGATGCGATTCGCGGTCTCGCGCAAAATCTTCTGAACGACGGCCAGACCGAGGCGGCGCTCGAACAGTACAAGGTCATCGCCGATGCGAATCCCGAAGACGCGCAGACCTACGTGCGCATTGCGGAGATTTACCAGAAACAGGGCAAGTTCGACGCGGCGCTCGAGAATCTGAAGAAGTCAGAGTCCATGGTGCAGGATTCCGTCGAGGTGCCCTATCGCATCGCCGCGATCTACCAGGCCCAGGGCCGCTACGACGAAGCGGTCCAGATCATGAAGGACTTGCTGAAGAAGTCAGAGAAGCCCGACAACGGCTATACCCAAGGGGAGAAGAGCAACCGCGCCGTGTTCCTCGAGCGTCTGGGCTCGATCTACCGCGACCAGGGCAACAACCAGGCCGCCAACGACACCTTCCGTCAGATGGTCGCGCTCGGCGGTGAGGATAACGAGGAGCGTGGCTACCAACAGATCATCGACACTTGGCGTGAAGCCAAGGAATGGCAGAAAGCCACCGACGCGGCCAAGGAAGCGGTCCAGAAGGTTCCCAAGAGCATAGATCTGAAGATGGTCCTGGCAGCGCAGCAGGCGGACACGGGCGATGCCGACCGGGCGCTCAAGGACGTTCGCGGCCTGCTGAAAGGCGACGCGAGCGATCGCCAGATCTATATCACGCTGGCGCAGATGAACACGCGCCTGCGGCGCTTCAGCGACGCGGAGCAAGCGCTCGACAAGGCTGAGCAACTCTCCACCAAGCCCGACGACAAGGAGTATGTCTGGTTTCTCCGCGGTTCCACGTTCGAGCACGAGAAACACTACGCCGACGCGGAGGAGCAATTCAAGAAGGTTCTGGCCAGTGATCCGCAGCATGCTTCCGCTCTGAACTATCTCGGCTATATGCTGGCCGACCAGAACACCAAGCTCGAAGAAGCGCTCGGCTATATCAAGAAGGCGGTCGAACTCGATCCTGCCAACGGTGCTTATCTCGACTCCCTCGGCTGGGCGTATTTCCGGCTCGGAAAGTACGAACTGGCGGAAGAAAACCTGGTGAAGGCTTCGCAGAAAATCAATACTGATCCCACGGTTCATGATCACCTGGGTGATCTCTACCAGAAAACCGGACGCTTGAAGCTCGCCGCCACGCACTGGGAGCGGGCCCTGAACGAGTGGAATCGCACGATCGCCGCCGAGGTGGATCCCGCCGCTCTAGCCAGCGTCCAGAAGAAGCTCGATTCCGCCAAGATCAAGCTGGCCAAAGAAGAACCGCAGAAGTAGTAGATGAACGTGATGGAGCGACGGGCGCGCTCGCCCGTCGAGCCGTCTGCGGAGTTCCTGCTCTCAGTCCGCCCCTCAACAATCAAAATTCAACAATGCTAGACTTTTCTCATGCTCGCCGACTATGCGGTGCGCGTAGAAGACTCCCGCGGACGCCGCTATCCCGAGCCCCCGCATCCCTACCGCAACGACTTTCAGCGTGACCGCGACCGAGTCGTCCACGCCCGCGCCTTCCGGCGCCTCGAAGCTAAGACCCAGGTGTTCACCCGCCGCTATTCCGATCACTTCCGCAACCGCCTGACCCACACCATCGAAGTCGCCCAAATCTCGCGCACCATCGCCGCCCAGCTGGGATTGAATAGCGACCTGGTCGAAGCGCTGGCTCTGGTGCACGACATCGGACATCCTCCCTTCGGCCACGCGGGAGAGAAGGCGCTCGACGCTGCCATGCGCCTCCACGGATTGTCCTTTGATCACAACCTGCACGCGCTTCGCATCGTCGAAGACTTCGAACTTCGCTACGCTTCGTTTCGCGGGCTCAATCTGACATTCGAAGTCCGCGAGGGAATCATCAAGCACTCGCACGACTACGCTCCCAAAGACCATCCCGAACTCGCCGAATACGTTTTGGACCAGCGGCCGCCGCTGGAAGCGCAGCTTATCGACCTGGCCGACGAGATCGCCTACAACACGGCCGACTTAGACGATGGTTGCGAGGCGCACCTGCTGACCATCGAGCAGATTGCAGCCGGCGTGGCGATCTTTGACCGCTGCTATGGGGAAGTTCGCGCACTCTATTCCAGCGCCGCCGAGAAGCTGCAATTCAACGAGACGCTAAAGCGCGTGTTCGACCGCCTGGTGGGCGACCTAATCACCAACACAAAGCATCGTCTCAAGCAGGCAGACGTTTACACCCTGGACGACATTCGCCAGCATCCTGAGCGGCTCGCCGCCTTCAGCGTGGAGGTTGAACAAGAGCGGCGCCAGTTCAAGGATTTCCTCTACGAGAATCTCTATTTCAGCCCCGCACTCGAAGGCGAGAAAGAAGACGCCGAGCGCATCATCGGAGAACTCTTCGCGCACTGGATGGAGGAACCCGACGACCTGCCCCGCAACTACCGCGAAAAATCCGTGCAAGAGCCGCTGCCGCGCGTGATCTGCGACTACATCGCCGGTATGACCGACCCGTTCATCTACCAGCAGTATGAGAAGTATTGCGGGGAGTGAAGGTTCCGAATGGAGCGACGGGCGCCCTCGCCCTTCCTTCGCCGCGGTAGGCTACTTTTGGTACGTTACCCGGTAAATCACCCCGCCCGAATCGTCACTCAAGTACATCGATCCATCACCGCCAAAGACAATTCCTACCGGACGCCCCATCCAGCGCCCCTTCTTCATCTCGCCGGGGGCGAGCCATCCGGTGATGAAGTCTTCCGCGCCGCCCTGTGGCTGACGTTGTTCGTCGAGCTTCACGCGCACAACTTTGTATCCCGTCGGCACGTTGCGGTTCCACGACCCGTGAAGTGCCACGAAGACATTGTTGCGATACTCCGGAGGGAACATTGTGCCCTCATAAAAGGCGAGCCCCAACGGAGCCGAGTGCGCCTGCATCTGGACCTTCGGCGGGATGACGCTCTGGCAGCGGTTATCCCCGGGCTTGGTGAAATTTGGGTCGGGAACTCGGTCGCCATAGCAATACGGCCAGCCTCCATCGCCGCCGTTCTTTCCGAGATCGACGATCACCTCCGGCGGCAGGTCATCTCCCAGCCAGTCGCGTCCGTTCACCGTGACCCACACCGTGTCCGTCTTCGGATTCACGGCCAGCCCGACCGCATTGCGCAGGCCCTTGGCAAAGATCCTCTGCCCGCTGCCGTCCGGGTTGAACTCCATCACTGCCGCCCGCCGGGGATCTTTTTCGATGCAGACGTTGCAACTCGATCCGGCCGAGACGTACATCTTGTTGCCGCGAAATACGAGGCTGCGTGTCGAGTGTCCGCCGCTCCCCGGCAAATTGGCAATGGCCTTCGGATTTGTCGCCCGCAGGTTCGCTTCGTCCCAGTCATAACGGCGAACCTTGTCATTCTCGGCCACGTACAGCTTGCCCTCGAAGAACGCGAGCCCATGCGGCTCATTCAGGCCCTCGAGAACCGTCACGGCGCGCTCAGCTTTGCCAGTGTGTTTCGCGTCGGGCAGCGCCTCGACCTTGCCCTCGCCCGATTCGCTCACCAGCAGCGTGCCACCGGGACTGAAGAACATCATGCGGGGTCCATCCACCTGCGCGAACGCCGCAATGTGGAAGCCCTCGGGCAGTTTCAGTTGCTTTAGATCGAAGGGAGTCTTCTCGGCTCGGCTAAACAATGTCAGCAGAAACGGAAGGAGCGCAGCCATGTAACGTGTCATGCTTACTTGATGATCGACGGCAGGTAGAAGATGCTCTGAGCATCCGGGGTTTAACAATTCACGAAAGGCGTTGCCCGCTGATTCCTAATGCGCGGCCACACGCGTTACCACGTCATACAGTATCCTCGGCGCACGCCGCACTTCTTCCACGCGCACGCGCTCGTCGTTGCCATGTTCGGTTGAACCTTCTTCTTCGGTCGCTGCATAAGGGCTATATCCGTAGGCGTGAATGCCGAGTGGGCGATAGCGCTGATTCTCGGTGTAGCCGCTGGTGATTCGCGGCGCGACTGGAACCTCCCCGAAATAGGCCCGCATTACCTCGCGAATCGCGCTGTACAGCGCCGTATCGGTTGGAGACGAATTCGCCACGCGAAATTCCGCGCTCTCAGGTTCGACCGTCACATTCGGATCGTTCACGACCCTGCGGATCGTTTCTAGAAATTCCTTCGGGTCCGCTCCCGGCAGCAGTCGCACATCGACATTCGCCCACGCTTCCGGCGGAATCACGTTGGTCTGCTGCGATCCCCCCAGCATGGTCACGGTAATCGTGTCGCGCAGCAGGAAGTTGATCGATTCGTCGGCGGTGACCTGCTGCTGCACGCTCTTGTCCAGGATCGCCTTCCGGATATCGGAAAACATCCGCGCCCGCTCCGGCGGTTCGTAAGGCGCCATGGCCTTGAAGAATTCATCCACCACCGGCAACACGCGCAGGGGCGACTGGTACTGGATCAGCCGGTTCAAGGCGCGCACTAGCCGGTTCGGCGCTGAATCCGGAATGGGACGCGATCCGTGTCCCGGCCGTCCATGCGCCGTGATGTGCAGCCAGAGGGGAGACTTTTCGCCCACGTCCACGCCCACGTAACGCACCTGGCCGTTCTGCAGCAGATTCTCGCCACCCTCGTTGATCAGAAACTCGGCATCGCGCAACCGTGCGCGCTGGTTGGCGATAAACCAGTCTGTACCCGTGCCGGCGGCTTCTTCGTCAGCGACCGCGAGAAAAATGACGTCGCGGTCGAGGGCGACTCTCTCGCGCTTCAGCATGATCATCACAACCAGCTGCGCCAGACCTTCTTCCTTCATGTCCTGCGCGCCCCGGCCATACATCGATCCATTCACAACCTTGCCGCTGAAGGGAGGCACGGTCCAGTGCGTTGGGTCGCTGGTGACCACGTCCATGTGATTCAGCAGGATGATCGGCCGCTTCGTCGGAGCGGCCCTGTGCGGCAGCACCGCCCACAGATCGGCCCGGCCCGGCGCATATTCGAAAACCTGGTTCTCGATTCCTTCCGCATCTAGGATCATTTTGAAGAATTGCGCGGCCCGCATCTCATTGCCGGGTGGATTGGTAGTGTCGAGGCGCAGATACTGCTGCATCCAATCTACCGCTAGACTCGAGTACTCCTGCATGTGTTCCGCTGAAAGACGCGCCGAGGCCAGCGCTGGCGAATCCGCCTGTGCGGCAGCACACGCCACCGCATTGAGAAGAAAAAGCACGGCCCCGCATAACACAGGTCTGAAATCAGTCCTTTTCAATTTGTTTCACTCCCCGGGCAGACGTCCCTGCACGCAGTTTTTATATCAGTTCCAGCCAAAATTACCGCCGTCGGAGCTGTACCCTGCCCGTGCGATAAGTTACAATACATCTGAAAATAAAGCACTTGCAGTCTGCCCCTGGCATCCGGGCATTTGGCATGCAACCTGTTAGTAGAATGGCAGGCCTTTGATCGGGCTTACTTATATGAGGCATCCGGAAGCGTCGCGTTTGCCTTCCGAGTTTACGGTTTCTGACGTAAATCGACGCAATCAAAACCGCGCGAAAAGCGCGCAGAGGGGAGCTCCCACTCCCACTTGGAGGAAGTTCAAAATGAAAAACCGCACCATCTTCGCTCTGCTGCTCGCCGTAGTCCTGGCCCTGCCGGCCATCGCGCAGCAGACTTCCACATCCCAGACTTCTCCGGCCCAGCCTGAGGCACAGGCGAGCGCCAACGCGACCGGCAAACCAGCCTTGCAGCCCGACACGCACGAAGGCTTCTGGGGACACCTGAATCCGTTCGCCCGCAAGAAATACGTACAGCGCCAGACCTCGCCGATCCGCGACCGCATCAATGAGCTCGATGAGCTCACCGCGTCCAACACCAAGTCGATCAAGGACACCGATGCCCGCGCGCAGCAGGGAATCCAGCTTGCATCCAACCGGGCCAACGAAGCGGATCAGCATGCCATCGAAGCTGGCAATAAGGCGCAGGCTGCTCAGCAGACCGCCGATCAGGCGCACAACCGGCTGAACAATGTCGAGAAGGTGGTCACCAACATCGACCAGTACCAGCCCACCACCCAAACCGAAATTCTCTTCAAATCCGGACAGACCGTGCTGAGCAAGAACGCCAAGGCGGCGCTGGACGAGATGGCCACGCCGCTCAAGAGCCAGCACGGCTACGTAGTCGAAGTGCAGGGCTTTTCTTCCGGGCACGGACAGGTCGCGATCGCCAACTCGCAGAAGATGGCCGAGTCGGTCGTGCGCTACCTCGTTCTGAACCACGACATCCCCGTCTACCGGATTTATCTGGTGGGCATGGGCAATGCCCCGACTCCGGCGACGACCGGCGAGGCGAAGCCGAAGCGCATCACTGGCGGCCGCGTTGAAGTCAGCCTCCTGAAAAACAATCTGGAGCAGCTCGCTTCGACCGGCTCAACACCGGCGACGACTACCGAACAGCCGAAATAACTGTTCGCCTCCCTTTAGGGACAACCGAAAGCCTCCTGCAAAACGGGAGGCTTTCTTATTTTCAAGAATCGTTTGCCGTCGCGGCAGGCTAAGTGCGAGCGGTGACGAATGTCCTGTCGGCGCCAGAGTCAGCCCAGTTCCGTGCTATGCTTCCAGCGCGTCATGGAAACTCTGTTCTGCTTCCGCACCTCTTCGCCGGTCGGCCCACTCTTCCTCGCTGCTTCCCCGAAGGGGCTCGTACGCCTCGAATTTGAAGCTCACGCGTTGAAGCTCAATCCGAAGACAACTCAGCTCAAGGAATCGAGAGAACTTCTAAGACCCTACCTTGACCAGCTCAACGAATATTTTGCGGGCCAGCGCCGCGAGTTTTCCATTCCTCTCGATCTCCGTGGCACCGAATTTCAGCTCAAGTGCTGGCGCGCGCTGCTCGAC
Organism: Terriglobia bacterium; assembly: GCA_020073565.1. Lineage (GTDB taxonomy): Bacteria > Acidobacteriota > Terriglobia > Terriglobales > Acidobacteriaceae > Acidiflorens. The sequence goes on along the minus strand of JAIQEY010000033.1, from coordinate 24,195 downwards.
ATCCCTTATGGCGAGACCCGCAGCTACCGCGATCTGGCTCGGGCCATCGGCCATGCCAACGCATTTCGAGCGGTCGGCATGTCGAACAACCGAAATCCGGTTGCGATCGTGGTTCCGTGTCATCGCGTGATCGCCGCTGACGGCTCGCTCTGCGGCTACGGCGGCGGACTCGACATTAAACGCAAGCTGCTCGAACTCGAAAGTGCACAACTGCCCGGTAGCGGCGGCCTATTTTCTTGTGTTCCGGAGAAGATCGGAGCATAATCGCGCTCATTCCTGGGGTGTGGGCCCATGTTGCCGCGTTTCGACTATTCGGTTAGTGTCCCCGTGTCGGTCGATGCAGCCTTTCTCGCCTTCCAAGACCTCAATCGCCTGCTTCATCGCGGAATTTACGACGAAGCTCTGTTCGTCGAAGGCAAGCCCTGGGAGGTCGGCAGCCGCCTGCGCTACGTCGTGGTCAAACCCGTCAAGACAACAATTTCCGCCGTGGTGAATGCCGTGAGTCCACCACGTGCGATCACCTTGCTCAACCACGCCCTGGGCGTCACCGCCGAACAGCATGTCACCTTCGGTCCCGATCTCGAGGGCGGCACGCGCGTGCGCATGACATTGGAATGCGTGGGCGAGTCGACCGAACAACCCGAAAGCGTCATTCAAGAAGCAGTCACCTTTCTCGTGAAAGACGCTCTCGACACGGTGGTCACGCACTGCAATCAGCGGCGCAGTCCTTCCGCATCGCGTGACTGATCGACCAAATCGTTCCCTGGATTCCTGTACACTATCCAACCATGGCAAGACGAACCTCCGCATTCGCATTGCTCCTGATCCTCTGCGCTGTCTCCGCGATGGCTCGCGTGCAAACCGGGTTCCTCGACCGCACGGTGAGCATTTCCCCCGCGAGCTATCGCTATCAGGTCTACGTTCCAGCAGATTTTCGGTCGAAGAAATCCTGGCCCGTCATCCTCTTTCTCCACGGAGCCGGCGAACGTGGCTCCGATGGCTTGCTCCAGACCGACGTGGGGATTGGGCACGCCATCCGGCTGGATGCGTCGAGGTTCCCCTTCATCGTGGTCATGCCGCAGTGTAGCAAGGGTAAAATCTGGGGCGAGTCCGACATGCGGGCGCAGGCCCTAGCCGCGCTGGATGCCTCGATCAAGGAATTCCACGGCGACCGCAAGCATGTCTACCTGACCGGCCTCTCCATGGGCGGATTCGGCACCTGGGAAATCGCCGCTACCTATCCCGGACGCTTCGCCGCCCTCGTGCCGATTTGCTCGGGCGTGCGTCCACAGAAAGACTGGCCTCAGCTGAAAGTGAAACTCGCCGATGACGCGAAAGCGGCCGACCCGTATGCCGAAGTTGCCCGCCTCGTCGGCAAAACACCGGTGTGGATATTCCATGGCGACGCTGATCAGGCCGTGCCCGTCGAGGAGTCGCGCCACATGGCTGAGGCACTCAAGGCTGCGGGGGCGGAGTACAAGTACACCGAATATCCCGGCGTCAATCACAACTCGTGGGACAAGGCTTACGCCGAGCCAGAGCTGGTGCCGTGGCTGTTGTCGAAGTCGTTGAGGTAAAAGAAGTGGAGTTTGTGGTTTCTAGTTTCTCGTTTTCAGAAAATCGATGCGATATGACCGGAGACTAGCAAACCACGAAACCAGCAACTGAGAAACCAACTCAATTCTCTTGACCTCCACCCACACGCCCGCCCCCTCCACACTCCGCAAAGCCAGCCTCTTCTACTTTGTCTTCGTCATGTTCTCCTACACCACCGGAGGCCCCTTCGGCCTGGAAACGATGGTGATCACAAGCGGCCCCGGCATGACCCTGCTCTACCACCTGCTCATCCCGTTTTTCTGGTGCATCCCGGTCTCACTCGTTTCCGCCGAACTCACCACCGCCATGCCTGTCGAGGGCGGCTTCTACCGCTGGAGCCGCGCCGCCTTTGGCGACTTCTGGGGATTCCTTGCCGGATGGTGGAACTGGTCCGCCTCCTTTCTCCTCGGCGGCTCCTACGCTGTGCTCTTCGCCGACTACCTGAGCTATTACTTCCCGCAGATCGTCGGCTGGAAGCACTGGCTAGTTTCGTTTCTCCTCATCGCGCTCATCACCTGGCTGAACATCCGCGGCATCCAGATGGTCGGAAGGGCCGCCACGATCTTCGAGATCTTTATCTTCATCCCCGTGATCGCCATGATCGTTCTTGGCCTCGCCAAATGGCATCACAACCCGTTCGTGCCGCTGGTCCCGCCTAACCAGCCTTTCTCGAGAGTATTCGGAGTCGGCCTGGCGCTCGGCCTCTGGCTCTACTCAGGATATGAACAGCTTTCAACCGTCGCCGAGGAGGTCGAGAATCCACAGCGCACTTATCCCCGCGCCCTGGCGCTCGTGGTGCCGCTTTCGATGGCAGCCTACTTCCTGCCGACCTTCGCTGCCTTGGCGGCGCTTGGCGACTGGCAGAACTGGAAGGACGGATACTTCTCCAACGCCGCACAACTCATCGGCGGCCCGTGGCTCGGCAACCTGATGACCGCCGCCGCCGTGGTCGGCAGCGTCGCGCTGCTGAACAGCACCGTGCTCACCACCACACGCATGCCCTTCGCGCTCGCGGAAGATGGCTACCTCCCGCCTTTTCTGACCCGCAAGCATCCGCGCTACGGCACTCCGTGGATCGCCATTCTGATCTCGGCCGCCTTTTACGCCGTGCTCGCCCGGTACACCCTCGGCCAGTTGATCAGCATCTATATCTGGCTGCGCGCCGCGACGACGGTAATGACCGTGCTCTCGGCCTGGGGCATGCGCCGCAAACACCCGCTGCTTCCGCGCGCGTTCAAAATCCCCGGCAGCAACCTCGGACTCGTCTATGTCATCGCCATGCCGATCGCCATGACCTACGTGGCCTTGCGCTACAGCCCGATTGCCTTGCTCGGGGGTCTGTTGACGCTGGCCGTCGGTCCGGTTATGTATTTTGTGGTGAAGTGGTTCGCGAAGCGGGCCGCGTGTGCGGTCGCCAATGCAAGGTAAGCAGCCAACGTCGGAAAGTCGTCGACAATTTCTGCGCAGTCTCGCCTTCAGTCCAGTGCTGGCGAATCCCGCTCTGATCGCTCTCGGAAGCAATGAATTGCTCCCGCAACCTGTAAAATCTCTTCGATCTGTCGAGGATCACGTGCGACCCACGATTCAGCAACTCAGCCGGCAAGTTCACGACCGCGCCATCTCTCCTGTCGAACTTACCCGCGACTGCCTGGCACGCATCGAAAATCTCAACCCGAGACTTAACGCCTTCATCACCGTCCTCGCCGACTCCGCTCTCGACGACGCCCGCCGCGCCGAGCAGGAAATCCAGCGCGGCAACTACCGCGGCCCGCTCCACGGCATCCCCATCGGACTCAAAGACATTCTCGACACTGCCGGCACGCGCACCACCGCCGCCAGTGCCCAATACAAAGACCGCATTCCCACCGAAGACGCCGAAGTCGTCCGTCGCCTGCGCGCTGCCGGAGCCATCATTCTCGGAAAACAGAATCTGCACGAGTTCGCCTACGGCGGCAGTTCGTTAATCAGCTTCTTCGGAGAGGTGCACAACCCATGGGATGTCTCGCGCCTTACCGGTGGCTCTTCTGGAGGTTCGGCCGCAAGCGTGACCGCCGGACTTGGCTTTGCGGCGATCGGCACCGACACGGCCGGGTCCATCCGTTTGCCCGCTGCGTATTGTGGCGTGGTTGGGCTCAAGCCAGCCTACGGACGTGTGAGCGCCCGAGGAGTAGTGCCGCTGTCGTGGTCGTACGATCACATCGGCCCGATCACTAACTCCGTGTATGACGCGGCGCTGATGCTGCAAGTGCTCGCCGGCTACGATGGGGGCGATCCGGCCAGTGTGGACGCGCCGGTACCCGACTTCAGCTCGCGTATCGACCAGCCTCCGATCAAGCTGCGCATCGGAGTGCCACAGGGGTTCTTCTTCGACGAACTAAACCCAGAAATCGCCCACGCCATCGAAAAGGCGATCCAGGTCTTCCGCGAGCTCCACGCCGAGATCCGCGACGATGTGAAGCTCGACGTCTCAACTGACCGCACGCTGGCGAGTGCCGAAGCCTACGCCTTTCACCAGCCGCTCGTAGCTCGCTCGCCCGAACTCTACCAACCAGCCACGCTTGCTCGCATCAAATCGGGCGAGAGCGTTTCCGCCGCCGATGCATTGCGTGCCAGCCGCGACCTCCAGGCCAGCCGTCATGCAATCCGCAAAATATTCGACGAAGTCGACGTTTTGATCACACCGACCGTGCCCATCCCGCCGCCGGACATCAAAGAACTCAGCGAGCATCCAGAACAGCTCCGCCCGCACGAGCTGATCATGTTGAGGAACACGCGCCCGTTCAATGTGTGGGGAATCCCGGCGATCTCCGTACCGTGCGGCTTCACAAAAGATGGCCTGCCGATTGGCGTGCAACTAGCCGCCGCACCGTGGCGCGAAGGCTTGCTGCTGCAAGTTGCGTTCGCCTACGAACAGGCGACCGATTGGCACAAAAGGAACCCGGGCCCGCGAAACCAAACAATTCTGCCGTGAGCCGCATCACTGCGTTTGTTATCCAACTCTTTCAAACTGTCACCCTGAGCGTAGATAACCATTCACGAAGTGAATGGTTATCGTAGTCGAAGGGCCCCTACTCCCTCCTATGCCTAACGAGCGAAGGACGTACTGCGTGTACATCATGGGCAGCTTGTCGGGCACGCTCTACATCGGAATGACCGGCAACCTGCACAAACGCGTTTTTGAGCACAAGTTCCACCGTATCGAGGGATTCACGGACAAATATCAGCTCGAGCGTTTGCTGTACTGGGAATCGTTCGACGAAGTTCACAAAGCGATCAACCGCGAGAAGCAGCTCAAAGGATGGCGGCGGTCGAAGAAGATCGCCCTAATCGAGGCGCTCAACCCGCGCTGGCTGGATCTGGCGCGGGAGTGGTTCCCCTGGATGACAAGTTCCGGTGAGAGTAGGGGTCCTTCGACTCCGCAGACGGATTCGCATTCGCGAATCCGCCTGCTCCGCTCAGGATGACAAAGTTGAGTGTTAACTAGACTACAAAACGGACCTTCTTAATTTTCTTACCTACGCGAACCGTTGCTCCCTTTCGCGTCTCCAAGAATATGACGGGTTCCGTTTTCAATTCGCCATTTACCCTAACCGCGTTCTGCTTGATTTTTCGAACGGCGTCACTTATCGATTCCGCGAGGCCCATTGCTACGAGTAGTCTGTCGAGCTTGATTCTGAACTGTCCCGACTCCCGGAGCTCGGCCATTGCCTCCGCCGTTCCACCTTCGCTTCGAGCCAACACGTCAGATGCCCTTGCCTCCACTTCTTCCAGGTCGTCCGGCACTTCACGCTTCTGAAACTGCTTCGCCCAATCCTCCGCCGCTTTCGCCGCCGCCTCTGCCGAGTGAAAATCCGCCACAATCGAGCGTGCCAGTTCTTTTTTCAGCGCCATCGGATGCGCCTTCCCGCTCGCCACATCCGCTTTCATCGCTGCGATCTGCTCGGACCGCACGTCCGTCAGCAACTCATAGTACCGCCACATCATGTGGTCGGAAATCGACATGATTTTCCCGTACATCTCCAGCGGTGGCTCGTGAATGCCAATCGCGTTCCCCAACGACTTCGACATCTTGTTGACGCCGTCGAGGCCTTCGAGAATCGGCGTGGTCAGCACCACCTGCGATTCCTGCCCGTACGCGCGCTGCAACTCGCGGCCAACCAGCAGATTGAACTTTTGATCCGTGCCGCCCAGTTCCACGTCGGCCTCCAGCGCCACCGAGTCGTATCCCTGCGCCAGCGGATAGAGCAACTCATGTATGGCAATCGGCTTCTCCTCCTGAAAGCGCTTGTGGAACTCCTCTCGCTCGAGCATCTGCGAGACGGTGTACTTCGCCGCGAGGCGGATGAAATCCTCCGAGGAAAACTTCGAGAACCAGCGGCTGTTGAAGTCCACAACTGTTTTCTTGGCGTCGAGGATCTTGAAGACCTGTGCTTTATAAGTCTCGGCGTTCTGGTCGATCTGTTCTCTCGACAGCGGCGGCCGAGTCGCTGACCGCCCAGTCGGATCCCCGATCATGCCGGTGAAATCGCCGATCAGAAAAATGATGGTGTGCCCGAGATCCTGGAAGTGCTTAAGCTTGCGCAGGACGACCGTGTGTCCGAGGTGCAAGTCGGGCGCGGTCGGATCCATGCCGAGCTTTACGCGCAGGGGCTTGCCTGTCTGGAGCGAGCGTTCAAGCTTGGCACGAAGCTCGGATTCTTTGACAATCTCCGCCGCACCCTTCTTGATGTAAGCCAGTTGTTCGTCAACCGGTGGAAAATTAGTCATGCGTTTCGATTATAGCGAGAAGCGCCGCCGGACCCTCGCTAAGGGCCGCGGTCTGTTCACCACAGAGATACAGAGTCACAGAGAAGATGCGAAACTGATTTTCTCTGTGGCTCTGTGCCTCTGTGGTGAAAAGGTCCTTTATCGATAAAAACTCAACCCCGCATCTCCCTGTTCCAACTTGCGGTACCGTCGCAGGGTTCCGAATTCGGCTCCGGGATCGAATCTCTTCTCGTGCTCAGCAATCACCACGCTAGATTCGCGCAACAACTTCAATCCAGCCAAAGCCTCCAAAGTCCTCGCGTATTCTTCCCGCAAACGGTAAGGCGGATCAAGAAAAACGAAATCCGCCGCGACTCCTGTCCTTTCCCATTGGCGCAAGGCCTTCCCCGCCTCGCCCTGCACGATCTGGAACCCACCCGCAATCCCCAACGACCCCAAGTTCTCTCCGATCAGCCCGGCGGCTGCTCTGGACGACTCAGCGAAATAGACCGCAGCCGCTCCACGGCTCAGCGCCTCAATCCCCACCGCGCCTGTCCCGGCATATAAATCGAGCCAGGTTGTTCCAGCCAGAGCGGTTGGGTCGCCCGCGCACAGCACGTTAAACAGCGTCTCCCGCAGCCTGTCCGACGTTGGGCGAACATCCATCCCGCGCAACGACCGCAGCGGCCGGCTTCGATATTGTCCCGCAATCACCCGCATAGTCGAGTGTGGCGCGGGCACTCCTGCCCGCGAAAAGCGTGCAGCGGCAAATGCTCTTGCGCCAGTTTCTTCCGCCCCAGCCCTTTCGATTCGCCTTTTAGCAACTTCAGGCCTTCCACCAGTGTCTATCTAGATAGAATACTGGTAGGCGTCTCTATGCGCAGTTGGTCCATCCCGGTCGGACGGCTATTCGGAATCGAAATCCGTATCCATCTGACATTCTTGTTCTTGCTCGTCTTTCTGTGGAGTACCGCTGCGACTCAGGATCCAACCGCCGCTCTCCGCGTCCTCGGCTTGTTCGGCATCCTTCTCGGCAGCGTGATCCTGCATGAACTCGGCCATGCTCTGGTCGCACGCGGTTCCGGCGTTCCGGCCAAAGGCATTATCCTTCTGCCCATCGGCGGCGTCACCATCCTTGACGAAGCCCATGCCGTCCCGGATCCGATCAATGCCTGGAAGCGCGACATCCGCATTGCCATTGCCGGGCCGCTCGTGAATCTTGCAATCGCCGGAATCTCTGCACTGGTTTTGCTCAGCGTCGCGCACGGCGTTTCGCTCACCGCAAAGCCCCTGCTCCATTGGAGCGCCTTGCTGCGCAGCCTGGTTTGGGCAAATGTCTACCTCGGATTGTTCAACCTGCTGCCTGCCTATCCCATGGACGGCGGCCGCGTCCTGCGCGCGCTGTTTACCCGGCGGATGGACCTGGTGCAGGCGACCCAGCGCGCCGTGCGCATCGGCAATGTCTTTTCCATCCTGATGATCATGCTCGGAATGCTGATCAGCACCCGCCCTGAGACGCGATGGGATGGCTATTGGCTGATGATGATCGGCTTCTTTCTTTTTACCGGCGCGCAACTCGAAGAACGCTCGGCGATGTTCCAGTCTGTGCTCCAGAGAGTTCGTCTGGAAGAGATCATGCTCACCGATTTCGCCACACTCTCACCGGCCGACACGCTCGAAGATGCGCTCGACAAGGCCGTGCACACGCTGCAGGACGATTTCCCGGTCGTACGCGGCGGCGACATGGTGGGTGTCATTTCGAAGCAGAAAATCCTCGACGCCTTGCGCGCCGAAGGCAATGGTTACGTGCAAGCCGCCATGAACCGGATCTTCGACGTGGCTTCGAAGCAGGAGTCGCTCGCGTCCGCCTTCCGCAAACTCGCATCCCGCAACCTGAGCATTATTCCGGTCGTCGACGAACAGCATCTGGTCGGAATTGTGACGCTGCAGAACCTGATGCACTCGATGGCGCTGCTCGCCGAAAGCCGCAAGCTGCGAAAAGAGGCGCTGGATTCGTAAGAACTGCCGCATCCCTCGCTCCGCTCGGGAAAACAATCAGAAAAGAACGCTGACTCCAGGTTACGAACTAGTGCCCCTTTGCGTAGACTTCTTGCGCTGCGCGCACTGCGCTGCCGAAATCTACTGATCTCCCGGTCACTTCCGCCGTCACGTGTTCGAGCGCGGCGAGCACTCCGACTGTGTCCAGGTAATCGTAGTAGCCGAGATGCGCGATGCGGAAGAGCTGGCCTTTCATTTCGGCCTGTCCGTTGGCGACCACGGCTCCAAATTGCTCGCGGAACCGCTTCACAATGGTCGACGAATCGATGCCTGCTGGTGCAGCGATAGCCGTCAGTGCCGCGGCAGGCGACTTAGGCGCGAACAGTTTGTAGCCGAGAGCCTCGACTCCCGCCCGCGTCATGGCGGCGCATAGTTCGGCGTTGGCGATGAGCTCGTCCCGTCCCGCCGACAGGTTGCCTTCGCCCAGTTGGCGAATGTAGTCGAGCGCGGCCGCTAATCCGGCGAACAGGGAGGTCGCTGGCGTGTAAGCGGTCTCGCTCTTCTCTGCTGCTTTGCGTTCCTTTCGCAGATCGAAATAGTAGCGCGGAGATTTCGTCTTCTCCATACGCTGCCATGCTCGCTCGCTGACCGCGCCATAGGCCAGACCGGGTGGAATCATGAGCGCTTTCTGCGATCCTCCGATGATGAGGTCGATGCCCCAGCCATCGGCGTCGAAGCGCGTGGTGCCGAGCCCGGTGATGGCATCGACGACGAGCAACGTGTCCGGCAGCGCGCGCACCAGTTTCGACATTGCTTCGACGTCGTGGCGCGCGCCGGTCGAACTTTCCGTGGCTTGCACGTACACGCAGCGAACGTCAGGCGTGAGTTTGGTGCGCACTTCGTCGAGCGGAATCGTGTTGCCGTAGGGAGCGGCCACGGTTTCAATCGCGCATCCGAAGGCCTTTGCCAGCGACGTCCAGCGCTCGCCGAACTTGCCCGCCGTGAGCACGAGCACCCGGTCGCCGGGCGAAGTCAGGTTCGAGATCGAGGCTTCCATCAGCCCGGTGCCGGAGGCGGTCAGCACGATCACATCGTTCTTCGTGCCGATGAATTCTTTCAGGTCGGCGAGCACGCGCGAAAACAGCGCACGGAATTCGGCGGTGCGATGGTGCGCACTATAGGCAGCCATCGCGTTTTGCGCCGCCGGGAGAAGAGGAGTGGGTCCGGGAGTGAAGAGCCTGTTTTTTCGCAGCATGGAACTAACAGTCTAGAAGATTCGTAAGCGTCGTGGGAAGTGCGAGGCTGCGAGCCGCGAGCTTCGAGCAACCAGTTCGCTCCTAGCTCGAAGCCCGCAGCTCGCAGCGTTCTATAATCTGTCCATGTCTGCCTATTACCTGGTCGATGTTCGCGAGATCAAAGACGCGGCGAAGATGGAAGAGTACAAAGCTCGCGTTGCGCCCGTAGTGGAGAAGTTTGGCGGCCGCTACCTTGTGATCGGAGGGCCTTTCGAAGTCGTCGAAGGCTCCTACCAGCCGGTCTTCCCCGTGATGATCCAGTTTCCCAGCCTGGAAGACGCGCATCGCTGGTACAACTCCGAAGAGTATCGCGAACTGAAACAGCTTCGCCTGGCCGAGACCTTGGGCAATGCCGTGTTCATGGCTGGAGTATAGCTGCCGAAGTCAAAAGTCAGAAGTCAGATTGCAGAAGTAGGCAACGAGACTCTGACTCTCGAGCTAGGAGCAAACTGATTGCTCGAAGCGCGTAGCTCGAGGCTCGCAGTGCGCAGCGTTCTATAATCCTCGCATGCCTTTAATCGACCAGATTCAGAAAGACATTGTCGCCGCCATGAAGGCGCGCGAGGAGCAACGCCTCTCCACCCTGCGCATGGTAAAGACCGCCCTCAAGAACAAAGAAATCGAGAAGATGGCGCCGCTCGACGACAAGGAGTCGCAGCAGGTGCTCTCCACGCTCATCAAGCAGCGCAAGGACTCGATCGAGCAGTTCACCAAGGGCGGACGCCAGGAGATGGCCGACAAGGAAGCCGCCGAAATCAAACTGATCGAAACCTACCTGCCCAAGGCTGCGGGTGAGGAAGACATCGTCGCCGGAGTGAAAGCCGCGATCGCCGAGATGACTCCCGCGCCGACCATGAAAGACATGGGCTCGGTGATGAAGGCCGCCATGGCCCGCTTCGCTGCCGCCGGGATGCGGGTGGATGGAAAGGTGGTTAGCGAGGCGGTGAAGAAGGAGTTGAGCAAGTAGCCGCGATCATCTGGAATCACGTAGGGACAGCTGCCCCCGGCTGTCCGGTCGAGCCCGCCTCCGGAAAAATAGTCAAACTCGACCGACGAGGCAATTGGAGGGAGTTGCTGATTGAACGAATCGGGCAGGGTCGACATGATCACCGTGGCGGCACGCGGCAGCGTCGGGACGGACTCGCGGCGGGCCGAGAACGCTGGGGCCGGTGGGAGCTGGCGCAGCAGTAAGTGGCTCGCCCTCGCTGAATTCCTGATTGTCGCCCTGATCTTCTACGCAGATCACCGAGGATGGATTCCTTTCTCGAAGACTCCGGAGCTGCTTCTGCTGGGATGGATCTCTCTGCGAGTGCGAAGGTTGCGTTGGCGGGACGTTGGGCTCACTCGCTACCGATCATGGGCCATGACGATCGCCGTTGGCGTCTTCCTGGGGGCGCTGCTGGAAACATTTCAGCTGCTGGTCACGCAGCCGATTCTGGCTAGGCTCCTCGGGAGGCAACCGGACCTGGAACTGTTTCGGATGCTCACCGGGAATATCAAGATGACAATGCTCTTCATTGCGCTTTCCTGGACGCTGGCGGCCTTTGGCGAGGAGATGGTCTGGCGCGGGTACCTGATGCACCGCGTCGCGGATGTGGGCGGCCGGAGGCCCCGGGCATGGATTGTCAGCTTGGTGCTTGTGAGTGTCGTCTTCGGTTTCGCACACGGATATCAGGGGCTGACGGGCTGGGCGGAAGAGGGGATCGCCGGGCTGGCGCTCGGTTTGATGTACATGCGCACGGGACGCAATCTTTGCGTGCCGATTGTCGCGCACGGGGTGTGCGACACGATCGACATGGTTTTGATTTTCCTGGGCAAGATGCCGGGGATGTAGAACGTGCCTGGCCTACACGGGCGGGGACGCCGGCGCTACTTGGTTCGCTGCAGTTCCCGGTAGGCTTCGCTTTTGCCGATGCCGCGCTCCTTGGCAACTTTCTTCAGCGCGGATTTTTCGTCCACCTTCTCTTCGGACATGATTTGCTTCACGCGCTGGGCGACACTTAGCTCGGAGCTCGCGGCTCGCGGCTCGGAGCTCTCCTGCTTGGCAATCAGCAGCGTGATTTCGCCTTTTACCTCGCCTCGCGACTTCAGCTGCGCCAGAACTTCTTTGGCTCGCCCGCGAAGGAACTCTTCGTGGAGCTTCGTTACTTCGCGCGCTACCACTACGTGGCGGTCGCTTCCCAGAACTTCGACTACATCGGCTAGCGTCTCCAGCAGCCGATGCGGAGCTTCGTAGAAGACCTGCGTTCTTGGCGACTCACGGACACTCTCCAGCAGCTTGCGGCGCTGGCCGGATTTGGCGGGGAGAAAGCCGCTGAAGCGGAAGGAGTCGGTGGGCAGTCCGCTGGCGACCAGGGCCGCAAGGAACGCCGATGCGCCGGGGATCGGGACGACCGGAACGTGATGGCGGATGGCGAGCGCGATCAGGCGGAAGCCGGGGTCGGAGATGCCGGGCATGCCAGCGTCGGTGACGAGCGCGATTTTGGCGCCGCTTTCGAGGTCCACGATCAGCTCAGCCGCTTTGGTCATCTCGTTGTGCTCGTGGTAGCTGACGGTGCGCGTCTGGATGCCGTAGTGGCTAAGGAGCTTTTGTGTCTGGCGCGTGTCTTCGCAGGCGATCAGGTCAACTTCCTTCAGGACGCGCAGGGCGCGGAGCGTGATGTCTTCCAGATTGCCGATGGGGGTGGCGACCAGGTAGAGAGACGACCCGGGGCCAAGTGTGCCGCGGCCGTTCGTGGTTTCGGGTTGGGCTGCCGCCTGCATGAAGCAAGTCTAGCAAGAACCCATGGTCCTCGGCGGTGATCCTTTGCCCTCCGTGCGCTGGGCGTTCCCGGCCCTAAAGATGGTCGCCCCGGAACCAATTCGATCACCTGCGCGCTTCGCTTTTCATTCGCTCTATGCTAAACTGACCGAAACTGATGTGACAGCCCGCACTTAATCACTCCAGCCGGCGGGTGTAGGCTACGGGAGACTCATACCCGCAAATTCAAGAACAGGTTCAGGAGCAGCTTTCATGGCCGACGAGCGCAGCAAGGCAATTGATCTCGCATTTGCACAAATCGAAAAGCAGTTTGGCAAAGGTTCCATCATGCGGCTGGGGTCGAAGGAAGCCATCGTCCCGATCGCGGTGATTTCGACGGGCGCGATTTCGTTTGATGCCGCGCTGGGTGTGGGAGGAGTGCCGCGCGGGCGGGTGGTCGAAATCTTCGGGCCGGAGTCGTCCGGCAAGACGACCATTGCCTTGCAGGTCATTGCCGAGGCGCAGAAGGCCGGCGGCATGGCGGCGTTCGTCGATGCCGAGCATGCGCTCGATCCGGCGTATGCCAAGAAGTTGGGCGTGGACGTAGACAACCTGCTGGTTTCGCAGCCTGACTACGGCGAGCAGGCGCTGGAAATCACCGAGGCGCTGGTGCGCTCGAACGCGATTGACGTGCTGGTGGTGGACTCGGTGGCGGCGCTCGTCCCGAAGGCCGAACTCGACGGCGAAATGGGCGACAGCCACATGGGCCTGCAGGCGCGCTTGATGTCGCAGGCGCTGCGTAAGCTGACGGGGACGGTGGCCAAGTCGCGCACCTGCCTGATCTTCATTAACCAGATCCGCGAAAAGATTGGCGTGATGTTCGGCAATCCGGAAACCACGACGGGCGGACGCGCTCTGAAATTTTATTCGTCGGTGCGGATTGATATCCGGCGGATTGCGGCGATCAAGGAAGGTGACGTGGTCACGGGCTCGCGGACGCGGGTCAAGATTGTGAAGAACAAAGTGGCCGCGCCATTCCGCGAGGCCGAGTTCGACATTCTCTATGGGGAAGGAATTTCCCGCGAAGGCGATCTGCTGGACCTGGCGGTAAATGTCAATATTCTGGAAAAATCAGGTTCCTGGTTCAGCTACAAGGGCGAGCGGATTGGGCAGGGACGCGAGAACGCCCGCGCATTCCTCAAGGAAAACAAGGACACGATGGCGAAGCTGGATGCCGAAGTGCGCAAGGCTCTGGGAATGGTTCCGGCGGCGGCGCAACCGGCGGCTCCGGCTGCCGCTGCGCAGGCCACGGGCACGCAGGGGCGGGTGACTACGATGCCGTCGGCCTCGGAGGCAGCCAAGGTCCCGGCGGCCCGGCGATAGATCGTGTTGTTTGACGGAGGGATGGGCGCCCTCGCCCGTCCCTCCATCCCCCTCGTTGCCATCCCCTCTTTCCGCCGCATACAATCTTCCTTTCCCGGCGAGGCCCTGTGAAGCGCATCAAAGTCATCTATCCTGGAACCTTCGATCCCCCTACGAATGGGCATCTTGATCTCATCGAGCGTGGCAGCAAGATTTTTGACGAACTGGTGGTCGCCATCCTGCGCAATCCGGAGAAAGACCCGCTGTTCAGCGTTTCCGACCGCCGGCAGATGCTGGAGTCGATGACGGCGGGCTTCGAGAACGTCACAGTCGATACGTTCGATGGCCTGACTGTGGACTACGCGCTGCGTGTCGAGGCGACCGCCGTGCTGCGGGGCATCCGAGCCATCAGCGACTATGAGTACGAACTCCAGATGGCGCTCATGAACCGGAAACTCCAGCCCACCCTGGAAACGGTCTTCATGATGCCGGCCGAGAAGTATTCCTACTTAAGTTCCCGTCTGGTGCGCGAAATCGCGCAACTGGGCGGCAGCATCGATTGCCTGGTGCCCGCGCTCGTGGCGCAGAAACTCCATGAGAAAATAGATGTGGCGCACAAGTTCCAAGAGACCGAGCAACCCGCGCGCCGGAGCAGGAAAAAGAAATCATGAGCACCGTAATTACGCCCATTACCCACCCCGTCCGCCTGACGGAACGCATTAACCGCATTGAGCCTTCGGCCACCATGGCCGCGGTGGCGGAAGCCGATAAGTTGCGCCAGCAGGGAATCGATGTTGTCGACGCCACCGCCGGCGAGCCACACTTCGCGACCCCGCAGCACGTGAAAGACGCGGCCATCGCGGCGATTAACGCCAATTTTTCGAAGTACACACCGGTGGGCGGCACGCTTGAACTGAAGGACGCGATTATCAAGCGTCACGGAACCGACTTCGGATCGGCGTACAAGCGCGAGGAAGTCTGCGCCTCGGTGGGCGGCAAGCATGCCCTGTTCAATGTGATCTCAGTACTGGTGGATCACGGCGACGAAGTCATTCTGCCGGTGCCCTACTGGGTGTCGTTCAAAGACATGGTGAATTACGTCGGCGGCAAGTGCGTGCTGCTGCATGCCGACGAATCGCAGGGGTTCCGGGTCACCGTCGATATGGTGGCGCGCCTGGTCACGCCCAAAACGAAGCTCATCATTCTGAACTCACCGTCAAATCCGTCCGGCGCCGTGATGAGTCCCGAGGATATGACCGAAGTCGTGGCCATGGCTCGCGAGCGCGACATCTGGGTGATTTCCGATGAGTGCTACGTGTATCTGAACTACACGGGGAAGAATTTTTCGGTCGGCTCGTTGAACGAATATCGCGACCGCTTCCTGGTCGTGGGTTCGCTCTCGAAGACTTATGCCATGACTGGATGGCGGCTGGGATATACGCTTGGTCCAGCGGCGGTAGTCGGCGCGGTGACGAAGTTGCAGAGCCAGTCGACTTCGAATCCGACTTCGATCGTCCAGAAAGCGGCGGTGGCGGCGCTGACGAGTTCGCAGCAGTGCGTGGCTGACATGCGCGCGGAGTATATCCGGCTGCGCGATCACATCATCGGCGGGCTGCGTGCGATTCCGGGCGTGAAGTGCACCATGCCGGAAGGCGCGTTCTATGCGTATCCGAACGTGTCGGCGTTCTTCGGGAAGAGCGGCATCAAGTGCAGCGCCGACGTCGCGCATGGATTGCTGCACAAGGCGCACGTCGCGACCGTGGCGGGCGAGGGTTTCGGGACGACGGAGCATGTCCGGATTTCGTACGCGACGTCGATGGAGAATCTGGACAAGGCGCTAGAGCGGATGCGGAAGTACTTCGGTTCGCTGTAGCGCGATCCTTGCCGAATGTCTCCTGAATCTCAAATCATGGCTGTGGAGGCAACATGCTGGCGCGCCGCTTGCTTCTATTGTGCATGGTAACAATTGGTTTACCTGTCGGCGTCGGTGTTTCGCAGGCACAGGTCAAGCCCGATCAGCCCGGTACTGTTTCACCGGGCGACACACTGATCGGTGCGTGGCGTTTGGTGAGCGTGGAAACCATCCGCCCCAGCGGCGAGGTGATCTATCCGTTTTATGGCAAGCACCCCGAGGGGTTGATTGTGTACGACCGCAGTGGATGGATGAGTGTCCAAATCGTTTCCGACCCACAGCCAACCGTGCCGAGGGCCAGCTCGCGGGAGGAATTCGTGGCAGCGGCCCCTGCAGAGAAAGTCGCAGCGGTTGAAGGTTACTATTCCTATTACGGAACATGGACCGTTGATCCCTCGACCTCGACCGTAACGCACCATATCAAGCAATCGCTGTACCCTGCAGAACGAGGCGAGGAGGGGATTCGGCATTTCGTCTTGGACGGGGACCACCTGACCTTGATTGCAAAGACCCACGAGATGGGCGAAGACCATGAGCGTAAGCTCGTGTGGCAGCGCGTTCAAAAAGACAAGCCATAGTTTCAGTCCAGGTCCCAGGCTCACGGGAAACCCTGCAGCTGATTAGTGGAATGACCCAACTCTACCCACTCCTGATGTCTCCAGCGTTCGACCCGCGCCCGTGGGGCACGCTTGATCTGGCGCCGATCTATCCGAATCACAAATTCAACGAGAAGATCGGCGAGGCCTGGCTGACGGGTGACAACTGCGTAGTCTCAAATGGACCACTGGCGAAACGTACGCTCTCGGAACTGAGCAGAAAATTCGGCCCCGATCTCGTGGGCAGCGCCGCACCTAACCCGCAGCGCTTTCCGCTGTTGCTGAAGTTTCTGTTTCCCGAAGAGAAGCTCTCCGTCCAAGTACACCCTGATGATGCGACCGCTCAACGCTTTGGCGAGCCTTGGGGCAAGACGGAGTGCTGGTATGTGGCGCACGCGCGGCCGGGGTCGCAGATTGGCCTGGGTTTGAAGCCGGGCGTTACGCGGGAACAGTTCGAGCAAGCGATCCAGGAAAATCGCGCGGAAAATCTGCTGAACTGGATCAACGTTTATCCGGGCGAGATGATCTACGTTGCCGGCGGCACGGTGCACACGTTGGGCCCGGGCTTGGTGATTGTCGAGACGCAGCAGCAGTCTGACACAACCTACCGCCTCTATGACTACGGACGCCCGCGTCCGCTGCATCTGGAGCGAGGCCTGGCGTCGGTGAAGGAGCGGGTGGCCTCGGGCAAAGTCGTGCGCCCGGCCCCGATCAGCCTGCATGGCGGCAGGAGCCGACATTCGTCGATGATTGCAGCGCCTTATTTTACGGTGGACCTGTTTGAACTGAAGGAGCCGCAGGAGTTCTCAACCGCTGACGATTCGGGCAAGACTTCCGTACAGATTCTGGTCGCGGTCGAGGGATGCGGCATCGTAGAAGCGCCGGGCCGCGCTCCAGTGACTCTGGCCAAAGGCGATGCCGTTGTGATTCCTGCCAATCTGCGCGATTTTACGGTTCGTCCGCAGTGGGCGGTGGAATTCTTGAAAGCATTCGTGCCAGGGTCGGCGGTGCCGGAACCTGCCACTCGGTTGTGACCGCAAAATCTCAACCACAGAGGACACAGAGGGGTACAGGTTAACCCTCATTTCCTCTGTGCTCCTCTGTGTCCTCTGTGGTTGAGGGTTCTCGCTAACGACATCAAATGGTAGGCTTGCTACGACCGTGAAGTCGAACCCCCACTTCTATCCTGTGATTCTGGCTGGTGGCCGCGGCACCCGTTTCTGGCCGCTGAGCCGGAAGCGCCGCGCCAAGCAACTGCTGGCGCTCGATAGCAAGCAGACGATGATCCAGCAGACGGTGGCGCGCCTTCTGCCGACGGCCTCCGCCCGCCGCTTCTGGGTTGTTACCAACGACGACCTGCGCGCCGCTATCTTACGGCAGTTACCCAGATTCGATTCCAAGCAGGTCCTGGCCGAGCCCGTCGGGCGAAATACTGCGCCGGCCATCGGGCTCGTGGCTTTTCTTCTTTTGCGCAGTGACCCTGATGCCGTGCTCGGTCTATTCCCTTCTGACCACGTGATCGCAAATCCTGATCAGTATCGTGCCACTCTGAGCAACGGTGTCGAGATCGCGGCGGCGGGAGCGAACATCGTTGTCCTCGGCATCCGCCCCACGCGGGAGGAGACTGGCTACGGCTACATCGAAGCGGGTGCGGCGGATGCAAACGGGTCAGTGCGTGTCCGGCGCTTCACGGAAAAGCCTGACGTCACCAAGGCCAGGCAGTTTCTTGATGCGGGCAACTACTTCTGGAACAGCGGCATGTTTCTCTGGCGGGCGGACACCCTGGCGAATGCGCTTCGCGAGCATTTACCGAACACGGCGCCGATTCTCGAAAAGATCGCCGCTTCGTTTGGCACGCGTAAGTTCGCCGAGATCTTCCGGCGACTTTATCCGAAGTGCGAGAACATCAGCATCGACTACGCGGTGCTTGAACCGCGCTCGGCCAAAGGCGAAGGGCAGTCGCGTATCTTCTGCCTACCATCGGATTTCGGTTGGAATGATCTCGGCTCATGGACCGCGCTGCACGAGCACCAGGTATCCAACAGCAAACTTCCGGACCGGATGGTTATCTCGGCGTCTGGCAGCTTTATGCTGAACGCGAAGAACAACTACATTCATGCCCCGGGCAAGTTTGTCGCTGCCGTGGGCGTGAGCAATTTGGTGGTGGTGGAAACCGACGATGCTTTGCTGATCACCACGCTTGACCAGTCGCAGGATGTCGGTAAAGTGGTGAAGCATCTGGATGCAAAGAAGATGAAGAAGTTGGTGTGAGAGTGGGGGTGAGGGCAGTCGTTCGCAAAATGCAGTGTCCCTCGCTCCGCTCGGGATGACCATCCGGAGGGGTGTCGCCAACGACCAACGACTGACGACCAGCGACTACCTTAGCCAACGACGAACTATCCATGACTCAAGTCAAATTCGGAACCGACGGCTGGCGCGGCATCATTGCGGACGATTTTACTTTTGACAACGTGCGGCGCGTGGCTGGCGCTATTGCGTCCTACGTCCTGAAGCACGAAGATTCCACTCACGGTGTGATTATTGGCTATGACACCCGCTTTGCTTCCGATCGGGCGGCCCGTGTGGTTGCTCAAGTCATCGCGGCCGCGGGCATCCCGGTGTTGCTCTCGAACGACTTCTGTCCCACGCCCGCCGTTTCCTACAACGTCAAGAAACTCGGCGCGGCGGGCGGTGTGATGGTTACATCGAGCCACAACCCTTGGAACTGGAATGGCGTGAAGTTCAAGGCCAAGTTCGGCGGTTCGGCTACGCCCGCCATCATGAAGATCATCGAAGATGAACTTGCTGCCGGCGCGATGCCCGCAGGTAAGCCCGCCAAAGTCGAAGAAGTTGATCTGAAGCCTGCCTATGTTGACGCTGTGTGCGAGTTTGCCGATCTGAATTTGATCCGGAAGGCGAATTTCAAGTTCGCCATCGACTCGATGTATGGCTCTGGCCGTGGTGTTTTGCCAGGAATCTTCGACAAGAACGGCATTCGGTACGTTGCCATCCGCCAGGAAGTGAATCCGCTGTTCCCCGGCATCAATCCCGAACCGATTGTGCCTCACGTTGCGCTCCTGCAGGAAACGGTGGTGAAAGAGAAATGCCATGCGGGCCTGGTCACCGATGGTGATGCCGACCGCATCGGCGCGGTGGCCGAAGACGGCAGCTTCGTTGATGCGCACAAATGCTTCGCGGTGCTGCTGAAGTGGTTGCTCGAACGCAAAAAGTGGCCGGGCGACGTGGTGCGAGCCTTCAACACGACGCGCATGGCCGATCGCATCGCCGCCAAGTACGGGCGCACGCTGCATGAGGTTTCAATCGGCTTTAAGTATGCTGCTGACCTCATGATGAAACAGGAAATTCTGATCGGAGGCGAAGAATCCGGCGGTATTGGATATGGCCGTTTTCTCCCCGAGCGCGATGGCGTTCTGAATGCGTTGCTGCTGGCGAATGTCATGGCGGAAGAGGGCAAGCCGCTGGGACAACTGGTCGCGGATCTGCAGCGCGAATTCGGAGCGCATCATTACGGGCGCCGCGATCTGCATGTGGGCGACGAGGTTAAGTATGGCGCCATCCGCCGCGCCTCCGATCCGAGCACGACCCGGCTCGGTACTTTTGGTGTCTTGCGCAAGGAGAACCTTGACGGCATCAAGTTCTTCCTCGACGCACCCAGGAACGGCGACGGCGCCGAGCCCTGGGTCCTCTTGCGGGCATCCGGTACGGAGCGGCTGTTGCGCGTGTACGTGGAGGCCGCGACGCCGGGGCTGGTAGAAGAGATTCTGCAAACTGCCGAAAGCTTCGTGCAGCAGGGATAGCGGCTTCGCGCGCCACACTGGCTCCCTCTGCTGGCTACGGTCGACTGGTCCAAGCACTTCCGCGTATCGTCAGGTCGCGAAGACGATAGGATAATGGCAGGAGCCGAGGATGAATACTGTTGCGCAAGCCACCGCCGTTCGGGCCGATTCCCCTGAATCGCGCCACTACAACCGCGTGAAGCGGTGGCTGGGCGTTGCTGACTTCGGAGTCGGCCTCACTCTGCTGATCGTCCTGCTGGCGACTGGCTGGACTGGAGCCTTGCGCGACATCGCCTATCGCACCGCTTCGCAAAACTACTCCTATGCTGTTTTCCTTTATGTGCTGATGCTGGTGGTGATCAGCAAGCTCTTGGGACTTCCGTTCGAGTACTACGGGTTCCAGCTCGAGCACCACTATCACCTCTCCAATCAGAAACTGCGTTCCTGGCTCTGGGACGAATTCAAGAGCTTCCTGATCGGCCTGATCCTGGCGACCGTAATTGTGGAGCTGCTTTACATGTTGATGCGGCGGGAGCCGCAACACTGGTGGTTGATCGCCTGGGGCGTCTTTCTCGGATTGTTCGTGCTGCTGGCGCAACTGGCGCCGGTTGTCCTCTTTCCGATCTTCTACAAGTTTGAGCCGCTGGATAATGAAGAACTCAGACGCCGCCTCATCGTTTTGAGCGAACGCGCCGGCACTCGCGTACGCGGTGTGTACAAGTGGCACCTCTCGGAAAAAAGCAAGAAGGCAAACGCGGCCCTTACCGGACTGGGTGCGACCCGGCGCATTATTCTGGCCGACACCCTGCTCGACCACTATTCCGACGACGAGATTGAAGCCGTGCTGGCGCACGAACTAGGACACCACGTGCATCGGCACATCCTGAAGAGCATTTTCGTGCAGGCGGCGATTACGCTGTTTGGCTTCTACCTGGCCAATGAGGTGCTCCTCTATGCCATCGAGCGCTTCAACATGTTTGACACCATGTCGGACTTCGCCAACCTGCCGCTGCTGATTCTGGTTTCGAGCGTACTTTCCTTCCTGCTCATGCCCGCTCTGCATGCCTACTCGCGCTTCAACGAGCGCCAGGCCGACCGCTATTGTTTCCAATCGGTGGCCAGCGTGGAGCCGTTTATTTCTGCGATGACCAAGTTGGCGGAACAGAACCTCGCCGAAAAAACGCCCTCGCGGTGGGTGGAATGGTTCTTCCACTCGCATCCGGCGATTGCCAAGCGAGTCGCTGCCGCCGAAGCTTGGGCGAAGGCGCACTGAGCGGGGCGCGCCCCTTACTTCTGCAATCCCTGCAAAATACCTTCAACTCTTCGAACGTCCTCTTCCGTATCCACACCGACCGTGTCAAACGGGGTTTCTCCCACGAAGATGGGCACACCGTTCTCCAAGAACCGCAACTGCTCCAGTCGCTCCACGCGCTCGATGGGCGACTCGGGCCAGCGCACAAACTTATCCAGCGCGTTCTTGCGATAACCGTAGAAGCCGAGATGTTTGTAGTACTCCGGTTTTACGGCATCGCGATCGAACGGGATAGTCGCCCGCGAAAAATACAGCGCACGCCCAGTCGCATCGGTGACCACCTTCACCGCGCTGGGATTGTTTACGTCAATTTCCGCTGCCCGCGTTTTCAGCGTTCCGACCTCGACGCCGGGCCCGCGCATCACTTCCAGCAAGCGCTCGATGTGCTCCGGCCTGGTGAGCGGCTCATCGCCTTGAATGTTCAGGTACACGTCCGCGGGAATCACGGTTGAGATCTCGTGCACCCGTTCAGTGCCCGAGCGATGCGCCGGCGAGGTCATGCGCGCCGCAAAGCCGCGCTGCCGGCAGAATTGCAGAATCTCATCCGAATCGGTTGCAACGACGATTTCATCGAGCGTCGCACATCGCCGTACGCCCTGATAGACGCGCGCGAGCAGAGGCTCGCCGGCAATCTCGCGCAGCATCTTGCGGGGCAAGCGGGTCGATGCCAGCCGCGCCGGAATGACACCTACAACTATCATGCGCCCCAGTTTCGCATGCGGCCCGGCTGTTTGACACCCTCCGAGCTACAAACTGCGTCGGAAGGAGTTCCTATTGCGGCCGCCCGATTCGGTGGACCAGGTCCTGAAAGCGAGCGTCAGAGTGTAACGAGTCGAACTCCGGTTCGACCTCAAGCAGGAGCACGGCATAAGAGCGCTCATCGTAAGCCTTGTTCAGCCACGAAATTGCCTTGGATGGATCTCCCAGACCGGCATAGATTGCGGCGATATCGTGAGAAGCCACATATTTCTGTTGCGAGAGCATCTCTAACTGATGTAGGACGTGCAACGCCTCGCTCCTTTTGCCGGCCCGTGCGTACGCATACCCGAGCCAGGCCATGTAAAAGGGATTGTTCTCCGACAGACGGGTCGCGGTTTGACACTCGCTGATCGCTTTCCCGAGGCTCTCCTTCTGAGCATAAGCGCGCCCCAGATAAACGTGGGCTAGGGCGAAGCTCGAGTCCATCTCAAGAGTCTTCTGGTACCGGTCGATGGCTTGGTCATAATCCCGCTCGACATACAAAATCCAGCCGGTAACAACGCCTATCGGAAGCGAGAGCGGGTCGAGTTCCCGGGCTCGTCTTATTTCCGCCAGCGCTTCGTCCTTGCGGCCGATCGCGGCCAATTCTTCCGCGTACCACTGGTGAGCAGTCGCATAACTGGGGTTGAGTTCGATGGCCCGTCGGAATTCTTTCTCGGCGCCCGACCTATCCCATTCGTATTCCCACTTGAATGAGCCTAGGGAGGTATGGGCTTCGGCGAGCCTTTCGTCGAGTTCCAGGGCCTTGAGCGCTGCCGCACGCGCTTTCGGATAGGCTTGAGTCGGCGGGAGAAACCGATGCCCGTTCAGCACAACATAACATTCCGCCAGCCCCGCATACGCGACGGCGTAGTTCGGGTCCAGACGGGTGGCCTGCTCGAAATACTCGATGGCCTTTCGCACGCCCTCGGCGCTCCGCTTGTTCCAGAAATAACGGCCTTTCAAGTAAGCCTCGTGGGCTTCGGGGTTGACCGGGCGAGGGATGAGCCCAGGGATCTTTCCGTCGGCGGTGACCCTGATCTGAATCTCGTTGGCAATGTCACGCGAGACCTCACCCTGTAGCGCCAGCACATCTCGCAGGTCACGCTCGTAACTCTCCGCCCAGAGATGGCGGTCGGACCGAGCCTCGATCAGCTGCGCGGTGATGCGGACGCGGTCGCCCGAACGGGTTACCGTGCCTTCGACAACCGCATCCACGCCAAGTTCTCGCGCAATCTCTGGCAGAGGGCGCTTCGTATCCTTGTACCGTTCCACAGACGTGTGGGAAATCACCCGGAGCGTACCGAACTTGGCAAGATCTGTGATCAACTCGTCGGTCATGCCGTCGCTGAAGTACTCCTGCTGTGGGTCATGGGAAAGATTGTGGAGTGGCAGCACGGCCATGGACTCGATGCGAGGATTGCCGGGTGCCCTCCAAAATCGCTGGCGGAGATGCCCCCAGTCCAACGCAAGCGTGAGAGCGATCACGATAGCTGCGGCTGACAGGAACGCGAGCCCAAGGCCAAGAGCGAGTCTCCGTGGGTGTGGCACGGTCAGGGGCACAGGTGCCGGGGACTCGATTTCCAGAGGCCTCGAAGGCCCGCTTACGGGAGCGGTAAAGCGATACCCCCGCTTGGGTAGTGTCTCCAGAAAGCGGGGATGTTCGGCATCGTCTTCCAGGGCGGAGCGGATTTGCCGGATGGCAAAGTTGAGGCCCTGCTCGAAGTCGACGAACGTCTCCGAACCCCAAACTTGCCGAGCCAAATCTTGCCGGGTGACGATTTCTCCGGGACGGCTTACCAGCACCGCCAGCACCTTGGCGGGCTGGCGTTGGAGCTTGAGAGAAATTCCGTCGCGGCTCAATTCGCCGGTGCGCAGATCCAGTTCGAAGTCAGCAAAGCGGACAACAGGGGAGGAACTAGGTTGGGTGGCCACGCGATCCCCCAAAGGCAAGCCGGACAACCGTTGGGGTGAATTATATCCGAGATCTCCAAGTCTTTCATTGTCTTTAAGTTTGGCGGCCTCACAAGAAACTCAGCCAGAACTCAGGCCCGGAGGATTGACCCTTGACAGAGAAAGCGGCATAAACACGGACCTAGGGGC
>JAIQEY010000096.1 GCA_020073565.1 Terriglobia bacterium | reverse complement strand
GATCGTCTGGATGTAGCAGTCGACGGTAGTCTGAGCGTAATTACGACGCTCGAGTTCTTCGAGCATCATTTTGCGAAGGTGGGTCATAGGTTAGCTCCTTATGACCCAACCTTATCCCCTCACACACACCGCTGACACCGGACACGCGAAAGCGTCTGCCGCATAGGCTTCGTTCAAACGGGCTTGTGGAAAGTCTGAGGGCGGCATTCAGGGAACAGAAGGTTCTGTAAACAGGCGAACGCCACTGCATTTCGGCAGTGGCGTTCATGGTTGCGGGGGGTGGATTTGAACCACCGACCTTTGGGTTATGCGATCTGACTCACCTTTCGGTGAGAGTCGGACTGTACCTTCACCCACGAGGGGTGCTCGCCATCCAGTCTCTACGCCTTCCCCCACCATTTCGGGGGCTTGGTTCGGTATTGCCTTATCGCTCGCGCGACGTAGGTTTCACCGACTTTGACGAGTAATCTTCCGGTGCATTGCTGCGCCGGACGCCCAGTTTGTGGAGTCAATTGGAAGCCTGCGGCGTCACACGGCTTCCCCAAGAGTCCACGGTGCAGAGCCCAACGAGCTACCAGACTGCTCCACCCCGCAGGAAAATCATAGCAGCGCGGTGGAGCGGGGTCAAACTGGGGGCGCTTCAAACAACACTCATCTCGGTACGCAAAAGCCAGCGCGATCTGCAGCACTCTCGATCTCGTTCGGCGCCCCGCGATTCTTCGGGTCGCGTGGTTCAGCGGCTTAACTTCTTGCGTTGGCAGGCGTCGACGATCTTCGTGGGATCGATGGCCTCGCGATCGAGTTGCTCCTCGAGAATCTTTCCGTCCTTGCCGATCAGGAAGTTGATCCGGCGCGCGGCTTTGTATTGATCCACGTAGACGCCGTACTGGCGCGTGACATCGCCGCCCCAGTCACTCAACAGCGGAAAGGTAACACCGATCTGGTCGGCGAAGGCTTTGTTGGCGAAGGGGCTGTCCATGCTCACACCCAGGACCTGGGTGTCGGCCGCTTCCAGCTTCTGCAGGTTCTGCTGGAAGGCCTTCATCTGCGCCGTTCAGCCACCGGTGAAGGCAAAAACGTAGAAGGCCAGAACGACGTTCTTGTTGCCTCGATACTGGCTGAGCGAAACGTCTTTGAGGTCGTTGCCGTCGAAGTACTTCAGTTTGAAATCGGGAGCCGTGTCGCCAACCTTCAGTTTTGGCGGCTCAGGCGTTTTCGCTTGTGCATTGAGTTGCGGGTACAGAGCCGCAGCCAGCAAACCGACAGCAAGCATCCTCGTAAAAAGTGTCTTCCGTATCATGTAATCCACCCCGCTTGCAGGATGGGCTAAGCGTACACGGGTCGCGCAAGCGTGGTCAACGCCACGTCACTGTCTTCTTGGCAGAGAGTTTGTACAATGGCTACCGGAAACTCAGAAGGATCAGGATGAGCCTTCAAACTCTGAATGACATTCTGCTGGCGGTCTGCACCAGCGGGCGCAACCGCGTCATGCTTCAGAAGCAGGCTTTGGGTTGGGTGCCGATCTCTTCTACCGAACTCTACCGCGACGTGGTCGGCATGGCCCGCGCGCTCGAGTTGTGGGGAATTGGCAAAGGCGATCGCGTCGCCATCCTCAGCGAGAACCGGCCGGAATGGACGATTGCCGATTTCGCAGCCCTTGCGTTGGGCGCGGTCACGGTTCCAGTTTATTCCACCCAGACGGCGGAGCAGACGGCGTACATCCTGAACGACTCCGGAGCGCGCGTGATTGTTCTGTCCACTCACAGTCAACTGGAAAAAGTGCTGGCGGTTCAGGATCAAACTCCGGTGCGGCAGATCGTCGTGATGGATGCGGTTGAGACCGCGCACGCAGCGCACATGCAACGGCTGATGCTACAGGGGCCGGCGGACTTCGATTCCGAATTCGACGCCCGTGCGCGATCCATCCAGTCCGACGACTTGGCCACCATCATCTACACGTCTGGCACCACGGGAACCCCGAAAGGGGCCATGCTGACGCACGGCAACATGGCGTCCAACATTTCTTGCTCCCTTGATGGGTTTAGCATGGGAACCAAGCAAGAGGTCAGCGTTTCCTTTCTTCCGCTTTCTCATGTCACCGCCCGGCATGTGGATTTTGCGTTGATGTGCAGGGGCGTGACGCTGGCGTATTGCCCCAACATCACGCACTTGCCGCAGGCCCTGGCGGAGGTACGGCCGGACATCTTTGTCGGCGTGCCGCGCGTGTACGAGAAAATCCGGCAGCAGGTGATCGCAAAGGCTGCGGGATTTCCGAAGGAAGCGATCTATCGCTGGGCACTCTCAGTCGGACGCGCGCACCGGGCGGAGATTCTGGAGAGAGCCCAACCCACAGCACTCGCATGGAAAATCGCGAACCGGTTGATTTTTTCGAAGGTGCGCGCAGGCATGGGAGGCAATGCGGAGGAGTTCATTTCTGGAGGCGCCCCCCTGGGCAGAGAACTGGCCGAGTGGTATGCCGACATTGGCATTCCCATCCACGAAGGCTATGGGCTGACCGAAACGTCGCCGGTGATCGCGGTGAATAACCCGCGCGCTCACAGGCTTGGCACCGTGGGCAAGCCACTCGCGAACGTTGAAGTCCGCATTGCCGAGGACGGCGAAGTGCTGGTGCGCGGGCCCTCGATCTTCAAGGGCTATTGGAATCGTCCGGAAGAAACGCGCACCGCGTTTGTGGATGGCTGGTTCAAGACCGGAGACATCGGAAATCTGGACAGCGACGGCTACCTTTCGATCACGGACCGCAAGAAGGACCTGATCAAGACTTCGGGCGGAAAATTTATTGCGCCGCAACCGATCGAGAATTCCCTGAAACTGAATCCGCTGATCGGGGTTGCGGTTGTGCTCGGAGACCGGCGCAAGTTTCCGGCCGTGCTGATCTCGCCGCACTTCCCTGTTTTGGAAGACTGGGCACAGGCGAACAAGGTGGCGTTTGCTACACGGGCGGACCTGGTCGCGAACCCCAAGGTGCAGGCGTTGTATGAAGGCATCATCGGGGAGTTGAACAGCAACCTTGCCCGCTTTGAGAAACTCAAACGCGTACTGCTCGTGCCTGACGAATTCTCAGCCGCCGACGGAACGCTCACGCACACCTTCAAGGTGAGGCGGCGCGGGATTGAAGAGCGCTACCGCCCGCTGATTGACGAGATGTACGCCAAAGCGGATTTTCGCCCAACCTAGGGCCTTCCCCCCTGCCAATGGCACATTCATGCTAGGTCTTCTGTACACAGAAGTACCAAATCTTTTTACATTTTCTTGACAACGCCAGCTGCGAATGTTAGCCACAATATGCACATAGCCTCTTCCTAGGCCTGTGGGGGAACCGGGAGGATTGAATGAGTTCTGAATATTTCTGGGTTGTACTTTGCAAGAACCACAAATTCCACAAACGGGAAAATCTGTTTTTTGAACACAAGATCCCTCTGGTTGAAACGGACGCGATTGAGCCTCCTCCTGCTCTGAATGGCGGCCTCAACGTACGCTGCGACGACTGCGGGCAAGAATATACCTATAGGTCCAAGGACCTGCTGAGAGCCGAGCTGGAATTGCCGGCGTCTTTCACTCCGCACGCGGCTTTTCAATAGCCACGGGTCAGGTGGCAAAAGCTGGTTCCGCGACACCCAACCTTAGGTTCTCCGGCCTGCGAGACGCAAGGAGAACATTACCGAGGCAAGGGTAAAGGCAAGCGCCAGGAGTGTCCAACCTACGGTGGGCGTCGTGGTTGCCATGATGATCGGAGCCAACCTGGACATCCACGCCACTGATACCTGCGCGCTGGTAGCTTCCCTACCCCAACGGGTAGCCTCCGCAGCAAAAACCAACACGACGAGCACGAGTGTGAGCCCCGCTACGGCCAGTCCCGGCAGGGCTCGCTTCCACGGGAACGGTATCGGCGGGGGCAAGGCGGCCTCGCGGAAAACGGCATCCATGACCGAGGCGGCAAAGCCCGACGAGGGAAGCAGTTCTTCCTCGTGCGACAGAATACGATCGATTTCGTCGTGACTCATCAGGCCTCCTTCAGACGCGGTACGCGCAAAAGCTGGGGCAGTTTGCTGCGCAGCAGTTCCCGCCCCCGAAACAAGAGCGCCTTGACCGTGCCTTGCGGCAGGCTCAGGCTTTGTGCAGCGCCGGGAACATCCAGGTCGTGATAGTAAAAAAGGATCAGGACCTCGCGATACTTTGCGGGCAGCGCAAAGACGGCGCGGCGCACGGCGCGGGCGCGATCGTCGTCCTCAAGACCGCCGTCGGCGGCACGCGGATCGCACGGCTCTTCCACCTCTTCGAGCGGGAGCGTTCGGGCCGGGATGCGGCGAAGTTCCGAGCGATACAGATTCGTGGCCAGCGCAAACAGCCAGGTAGAGAATGCTGCGTCCTGACGCCACTGGCCGAGCGCGCGGTAGGCACGAAGAAAGGCTTCTTGCGCCATCTCTTCGGCCCGGCCTCGATCGCGGCAAAAACGGTAGGCCAAGTTGATTAAGGGGCCCTGCCAGCGCCGGACAATCCCTTCATACGCGGAAACCTCTCCCGCAAGGACCTTCGCAACGTCGGCCTGGTCGTCGCTGGCACTCACGCGTAGAGCACCCTCCCGTCGGTAGGACTGAGCCAGTCGGTGGCCGGTTGCACTATTTTCGTCCAGATTCGGTCTGCCAACGCACACAAATTATGCAACCGCAAAGGGACTGGACCGGTCTTACCCAACGAAAGCAGAATAGCCGCAAGGAGCTGACAAATGGCATTCGATGCAGATAACGCGATCATCCCGGTCGCAGCCATGCTGGTGCCGATCGTAGGCAGTATTGCCCTGTTTTCTTTCCTGGCCGTCGCCGCATGGGCAGACGCGCGTCGCAAGGAACGCGAAGCGTACTACACCAGTGAGACGCTGAAAAAGATCGCGGAAACGTCCGGGGAAGGCGCCAAGGCCGCCATGGACATGCTTCGTGAGCAGGAACGTAACTTCATGCTACGCCGCCGCGACGGACGGAGACTCGGCGGTCTGATAACGTTGGCGGTCGGCATTGGCGTCATGGTGTTCCTGAAGGCGATCGTGCACGACGAACCCGCAGTCTACCTGGTGGGATTGATTCCGTTGCTCGTCGGCGTGGCGTTGCTCATCTATGCCTATGTCCTGGCGCCCAAGGAATAGTGACCCGCTCAGCTCGCTCGGTTGACATCGTTATAGCCCGAGGGCAGTGGCAATTCCCGGCACTCAAGAGTCGTTTCAGAACTGGGCCGTCCCTCCGGGACTCGACCGGTTTTTCCACCCTACCCCGCGCTGAAGCGCGGAGCTAGGTTGGGCCGCCCCTCCGGGGCTGGGTTTCGGAGGCGGCTGATATACTGCAGGTGGGGTGGTCACTAGCTTCTCCTCGCTCAGGTTCTCTGAACTAAGTCAGCCCACCTGAAGTCGTCCCCTCTTAGGCTCTCAGGAAACCGGGTCCCCCATGACTGTATCTTCAATTCTGATCGAAGTTAAGAACCTTCACGGCGTAAGCACCCGCCTCAACTCGCTGGCGGACCATTATCCCGTCGTCTCAGATGGGCTGCTGGCCATCTCGGCCAGCGTTCGCGACAACGCCACTTTATTGGAAGTGCTGGTCGCGACGAAATTGCCACCAACCTCCGGGCTGCAGTAGAGGCACAAATTTGTTGCTGTGGTTGTCGTTGGGTGAGCGCTTCAGGTTTGGGGGCCGGCAGTTAATCGTGCAGGACGACACTCAGAAGCGAACTGTTCACCTGCAGTTCACCGTTGTACTTAATGAAGCCCAGCTTTCTGAATTTGTTCATGAAGAAATTCACGCGCGAGCGGGTGGTGCCAACCATTTCCGCCAAAGTCTCCTGACTGATTTGCGGAATCACGATTTCGGGCCTGTCGTCTTTTCCGAAGCGGGACAGTATTAAGAGCGCCCGTGCCAGCCGCTTTTCACTCGAATTGAACAATTGATCGACCAGATCGGCCTGCGTATGGTTGTGGCGTTCCACCAGGTATGCAACAAACAGGTCGGAGAACTCGTGCTGCTCGTGGAGCGCGCGCAGCATCTCTTTCTTGGTAATCTTCAGCATTGAGCAGTCCGTAATGGCCGTAGCGGTTGCCAGGCGGATGGGTTGTTCCAAGGCAAGGCACCCTTCACCCAGGAAGTCACCCGGGCCGAGCAGTCCGATGGTCGCTTCCTTGCCATGTTTCGAGAGCACGGTGAGCTTCACCCGCCCCTCCTGAATGTAGAGCACAGTATCCGCACGCTCTCCTTGCGAAAAAATGGCGCGCTTTGGGGGACAGGTGTGAACCGTCCTGCCGATGCCGACACTCGCCAAGAAAGTTTTGGGGTCAAAAGGCTTAGGTTGGAAGCGGCGTTGTCGTGTCGGCAACCTTCGAAGCGGTGGCATAGGAAGCTCCAGGAAGCCCTCGCTGACTGTGTGTGTAATTATATTCTATCACTGCCAGTTCAGCGTCTCCATCGAAAATACCGGCAGTGGTGCAAACTGCACCCCTACCAAAATACCCGTCAAGGTCTAGCGTAAGGGCATTGATGGTTGATCTAAACCGGCAGTTTGCACCACCTCCCGCACGGCCCTCGATGAGATTATCTGATTTGCCTTGAGGCGGCTTGCTAGCTTCTCGGCTGTCGGCCATTGCATGATCGTCATCGCCGCGCAGCGGATGGTTGACATCCGCCGAAGAGCCGTACAATAGGCTCATGACGGATTCGTTTCTCATTGCTGGCAAGCAATTCCGATCCCGGTTGATCGTCGGAACCGGCAAGTACAAATCTTTTCAGGAAACTGCCCGCGCCCTCGAGGCCAGCGGCGCTGACATGGTGACCGTGGCCGTCCGCCGCGTGAACCTGGACCGGAGCAAGGAATCGCTGCTTGATTACATCGATCCCAATAAATATTTCCTGCTGCCCAACACCGCCGGCTGCTACACCGCCGACGACACCATCCGCACCGCGCGGCTGGGCCGCGAAGTCGGCCTCTCCGACTGGATCAAGCTGGAAGTGATCGGCGATCAGGCGACACTTTTCCCC
This sequence comes from Terriglobia bacterium, assembly GCA_020073565.1. Lineage (GTDB taxonomy): Bacteria > Acidobacteriota > Terriglobia > Terriglobales > Acidobacteriaceae > Acidiflorens. The sequence continues at coordinate 5,328 of JAIQEY010000096.1, read as the reverse complement.
GATGTGCAGGCCACGCTTGAAGCCACTCGTGTGTTGGTGAAGGAAGGATTCACCGTGCTGGCTTACACCTCGGACGACATCGTGTTCGCCAAGCGACTGGTGGATGCCGGAGCTGCGGCGGTCATGCCGCTGGGCGCACCCATCGGCAGCGGGCTGGGAATTCAGAACGCGGCCAATCTGCGCATCCTCCGCGAAATGATTACCGGAGTTCCACTAATCGTGGATGCGGGCGTGGGCACCGCTTCCGACGCGACCCTCGCCATGGAACTCGGATATGACGGCGTACTGATGAACACTGGCATCGCCGGAGCGCAAGAACCCGTGCTGATGGCCGAAGCAATGAAGCACGCCGTGATCGCAGGGCGGCAAGCATACCTGGCAGGACGCGTGCCGAAAAAGCTCTATGCGACGTCCAGCTCGCCGCTGGAGGGCGTGGTCCGATAGGTACTAGCGCATGGACGGACGGGGCGCCCGTCTCTCCACAAGAACATGGGCGGCCTTCAGGCCGCCCGCTTAACATCTGCCGATTCCGAACTCGCTCCTTCTACAGCATCTTCACGCTGTCCACGTGAATCTTCTCGCCCTCGACATGTCCGGTCACCGCAATATGGTGGCCCTCATGCCCCTTGAGCGCGTCTGGATTGTCGACCGTCAAAATCTTCTGATCGCCGTCGGTAACGACAACCATGCTGGCTCCGGCAGCGATGCATTTCTTGGTGCATTCGGCGGCGCCCGCATTGGCCCCCTTGACTCCGCATTTGGAGTCGCTGACCCACCCATTCACGGTTGAGGCGTCGCCGGCAAATGACGGTGTTGCCACCACAAACAACAAGGTAAGAGCAAAAATCGTGCACAGGAATTTCCGCATGCCATCCTCCTTCAATGAGTCCCACTGGAATCCTCCTGCACTTTACCACAGGACGCTGAACGGGTGCACGCAGGTAGGGCACGCTCTGGAATCGTTAGGGCCGTGTGGGGTTCGCCGGTAAATTCTGCTGCTCGCTCTTGGCACGCCCCGTGGGCGGTTTGGGTGGCGGAGCCGGGGCAACGTACACGACTTCGCCCGGGCGGGCGTATCCAAATTGTTCCCGCGCTTCTCTTTCGATGGCCTTCGGGTCAGACTTCAGCGCTTTAATCCGGGCCCCGCTTTCCTCGTTTTCCTTCTGCAGGAGCTCGACTTCGGTCTTGAGCGACTGCGTCTCAGCGCGCTTTTGCCGGTACGCAACCATGCCATTGGCGCCGAACATGGCGTGCAGCATCAATCCCAGAATGAGCGCGACGGCCGCCACTGTCCCCAGCCGTCTCCACTCCAGAACTAGCCACGACCACGCTGGGCGGGTGCGCTCCACCCAACGAACCGCCAGCGCCTCGGCCCGCGGGCCCTGCTCCATCACGGCGCGCAGACTGTCCTCCGGTCGCGGTAGGATGCGCACTCTCGTGGTCGGGCCTAATCGAAGATCCATGCTTTTGCTGCCGCACTCAACTTTGCAAGTTCTTCCTTGCTGCGTGCTTCTGAGTACACGCGCACCACCGGCTCCGTGCCGGAGAGCCGGTAGCACACCCACGATCCGTCGCCGAGCACCAGTTTGAGTCCGTCGGTCCTAACTACGCTCGCAACTTTGCTGCCATGAAACTCGGTTGGATCGCTACGTAACTTCTTAGTAAACTTCTCTTTTACTTCATGCGTCAAGCGAAAGTTCTCACGTAAAGGATAGTAGGAACCAACTTTGGCAAATATGCCGGCCAGTTGCTTCCCGAGGGACGCTCCCCTGCGTGCGACCATCTCGCAACACAGCAAGCCAGCCAGCACACCGTCTTTTTCCGGCACATGCTTGCGGATGGACAGGCCCGCGCTTTCTTCGCCGCCGATCACGATCTTGTCCTGCTTGATGAGTTCCCCGATGTATTTGAAGCCCACTGGCGTCTCGTGCAGTTCGATCTTGTGCTTCTCCGCTAGGGCATTGATCAGATTCGTCGTGGCGACCGATTTGCCAACGCCATTCTTCCAACCCCGGCTCTCCACGAGGTAATCAAAGAGCAGGGCGATGACGTAGTTTGGCTGGAGGAACGTTCCATCCGCGTCGACAATTCCGAAGCGGTCGGCGTCGCCGTCGGTGGCAATGCCGATGGACGCGTCGATCTCACGCATCTTATTCCGTAAGTCTTCGAGCAAATGATCGTCCGGTTCGGGAGCATGACCGCCGAATAGGACATCGCGGTGATCATGGACGGTGCCGACCGTCACGCCCGCCTCCCGGAGTAGCGCGTCCGAATAGCCGCGCGCCGAGCCCCACATCGGATCGAAGGCGACTTTCACACCGGCCTTCGCAATGACTTCGAGATCCACAATTTCCCGCAGGCGCGACAGATACATCCGGCGCGGGTCGATTGGCTGCGCCTCGGCCTTCTTGCCACTCGGAGCCTGGGGATTCGCATCAAACGCAGCAATTGCGGCTTCTACGGCCTTGGTGACTTCTGGCAGCGACGGAGCGCCGTCCGGCGTTGAAAACTTGATGCCGTTGTACTCCGGCGGATTATGCGAGGCCGTGAAGTTGATCGCACCGTCGGCTTTCGACTGAATTACGGCATAGGAAATGGTCGGCGTTGGCGCAGCTTCGGCGATCACGAGCGGGGTGATGCCATAGCCGGCCAGAATGTCGGCGGCCATCGAGCAGAACGTTTCTCCCAGAAAACGCGGGTCGCGTCCGACGATGACCTTCGCTCCCTCCGGCTTCTGCGAGACAACGTAGCGGGCGATGCCATGAACAGCCCGCTGGACATTGGCAAACGTGAATTCTTCCGCCATGACGGCGCGCCATCCGGAAGTACCAAACTTGATTTGAGTGGTCATTGCGTGCCTCGAATTAGGCTTTGGGCGTTGGGCTCTGGGCTCTAGGTTTGTGTCGTGTGGGACGGATACTCCTGTCTGCCCCACGCCGAATAAAGAGACCAGCGATGGAGACTACATGTAAAATGCTAGCGCCTGGAGCCCAAAGCCTAACGCCAGATTTTATATGACTGACAAGAGAATTGTTCTTACTACCTGCGGGTCGCTGGAAGAAGCGCGAAAGATCGCACACGCATTCATCGAGCGGCGGCTGGCTGCTTGCGTCAACATCGTTCCGCAGATCGAGTCGGTGTACCGCTGGCAGGGCAAAGTGGAGACGGCGGCTGAGTGGCTGCTTGTGATCAAGACCACGGCTGGCATGTTTGCGCGCTTACGGGACGCTCTCCACGAACTTCATTCGTACGAGACTCCGGAGTGCATTGCGATTGAGATCGAGAATGGCAACGCGGGTTATCTGGAATGGATTGGAGAATCCGTACGATAGACGTTCGCTTCACTCAAAGTGGTTTCAAAGGTCTTGAGAAGGACACGGCTTCAGCCGTGCCGCTCACAACCACGCAACACGAGGGCTTTAGCCCCTGAGGACCGCGCTGTTGGCCGCGCGGGGATTCTTGAACAGAAAAAGCGACGAGGGTCACTCGCCGCCTTCGCCTCTGTGGGTGATCGTTACTTGCCCACCTTGTCACGGTGGATATCCCTGCGGTCGTGCCGGATGTCTCTCTTGTCGTGACGGATGTCGCGATTGTCGGCATGTAAGTCGCGCCGGTCGCGGTTGATGTCGCGCTGATCCCGGTTGCGGTTGGCGCGGTCATGACTGATATCCCGCTTGTCATGACGGATGTCAGCTTTGTCTTTTCTAGCATCGGCGGTGTCGCCGTTCTTCCTGTCACGGGCCAGATCCGCACGGTCCTTGTTCAGATCGCGGCGGTCGTGGTTAATGTCGCGCTGGTCGGCATTCCGGTCCGCTCGATCCTTGTTCAGGTCGCGCCGGTCCTGGTTGCGATCCCGGCGATCCTGTCGCACGTCTCTCTTGTCTTTATGAAGGTCTCTTCGATCCTGCCGGAGATCGGTGGTAGAAGTTGTACTCTTGCCGAACGCCATTGCACCGGCCAGTAAAATCAACCCAAAACTGACAACGCTTCGTCGCATAACTTTCTCTCTCCTAAGGCTTACCGCCTCCGTTGGCTTGAACCCAGCGGCCTCCGAAAAGTTTCGCGACCTTTGATGGACGGGCACTGCGATGAAGAGGTGATTACTGAAGTAACTGAATCGGGTAGCCACAGAGCAGGTCATACCGGCTTGCGTGCCCGCAGGTTCAACCGCCAGTAATCAAGCGTCCAAGGCGGATTGTCATGAGCGGACCCGTCTGCAAGTCGCCGGACAAAGCTGTCACGCAACCCCTCCTCTGGCAGGAGTTCAAGGTGACGATGCAGCACGAATGTGCGGAGATAATCCTGAAATTCCTGACTGGTGGGAACTGCGAAGGGTGCGGCCTCCACGCCCGTCTCAATCCCTTCGAACCCCGCCGCTCGCATCCGTGAAGCAGCCCCCTCGGCATCGGAGAAAAACCATGGTTCCGGAAAACTACCAAGCCATTGAGAGAACTCTGGTGCTTGGGCGAGAGACCATACGCGCTCCCGCAGCCTTGCGAGGTTGGGCCCTCCGCCGCACTGTGCATGCAGCCAGCCGCCGCCCTTGAGCGATGCAAACAGGTTTCGAAACAGCCCGTGGTGATTGAGCACCCAGTGAAACGACGCGGTACTGAAGATTCCGTCAAACGATTCGCGGAACGGAAGGGCAACGAGATCAGCGGCAACGAACTGTACGTGCCTGCCAAATTCCGCGTTCAGATGGTCGTGCGCAAGCTGCACCATATTCTGGGACAGATCGAGACCTACCACCCGTCCCTGCGGGAGATTCTGAAGAAGCAGCCGGGTGAGTTTCCCCGTGCCGCAGCCGGCATCCAGAACGCACTCATCTCCCCGCAGGTGCAGTTCGCTGAGAACGCGTTGCCCCCACTGGAACTGCGGCGCCGAGAGACGATGGTATTCCCCGGCGTTCCACTCACGAGAAGGTTGCGGAAGAGTCATCCCCATCGCGTCCACTTCCAGAGAACTCATCTTAAAGGATAATCTTGGATGTGCCGCTTCCCCAGACATCTCCAACCTGCGCGTCCGAAACAATCAGGAGCTGTCCCGCCGTCTCCTGGCGACAATGCATGGTACTGCTCGTGCTTTCTCTGATCGCGGTTACTCCGGCCTGGGCCCAGTGGATGGGCAAACAAACAGGCTGCTATGCCGACTCCATCGTCGCCAATCCAAACCGGCCTACTGTCGCCAATCCTGCCGACATCACGCAGTACGGTGTGCTGGAGCTTGAGTATGGTTGGGATCGCGCGTGGCCCGGCGAGGGCGCTCACCAGACTTCACTTGGCGGGTTGGTGAAATTCGGGTTGCTCTGCGACGTCGAGTTGCGCTGGA
>JAIQEY010000001.1 GCA_020073565.1 Terriglobia bacterium | reverse complement strand
AATACGCAGACCCAGATCTCGCGCAATATCGCCCTCAACATTCCCATCATCAGCGCCGCCATGGACACCGTCACCGAGTCGCACATGGCGATCGGCATGGCCCAGCAGGGCGGCCTCGGCATCATTCACCGCAACCTGACCATTGACCAGCAGGCGAACGAAGTCGACAAGGTGAAACGCTCCGAAAGCGGCATGATCGTCGATCCGGTCACCATGTCTCCGGACGCAAAAGTTTCCGACGCGCTCGAGGTCATGAAGAAGTACAAGATCTCCGGCGTCCCCATCACGCTGAAGGACGGCAAACTCGTTGGCATCCTCACGAATCGGGACCTCCGCTTCGAGACCCGTTTCGACGTTCCCATCAGCAAGGTGATGACCAAGGACAACCTGATCACTGTCCCCGTCGGAACGACCCTCGAGCAAGCCGAAGAGATCCTGCATGAGCACCGCGTCGAAAAACTTCTCGTGGTCGACGACAAGTACAACCTCAAGGGCCTGATCACGGTTAAGGACATTCAAAAGAAATTGAAATATCCCGGGGCCGCCAAAGATGCGCAAGGACGGTTGCGGGTCAGCGCCGCGATCGGCGCCACCGGCGATTTCCTCGAGCGCGCGCAGGAATTGGCAGAGGCCAAAGTCGATGTGCTGGCCATCGACAGCGCGCATGGCCACTCCACGCTGGTGATCGAAGCGGTCAAGAGAGTCAAATCGAAGTTGCCGGAAGTCGATTTGATCGCCGGCAACGTTGCTACTTTCGATGGCGCCTGCGAACTGGTGCGAGCCGGTGTCGATGGCGTGAAAGTCGGCATCGGGCCGGGCTCGATTTGCACCACGCGCGTCGTAACTGGCGTCGGCGTTCCACAAATTACCGCCATCGCCGAAGCTGCACGCGCCACCCGCGACGCGGGTGTTCCGGTGATTGCCGACGGAGGCATCAAGTACTCTGGCGATATCGTCAAAGCCTTGGCCGCCGGCGCCTCTGCCGTGATGATCGGCTCCATGTTTGCAGGCACCGACGAAAGCCCGGGTGAACTGATTCTCTATCAAGGGCGTACCTTCAAGTCGTATCGCGGCATGGGATCGCTCGGAGCCATGGCGCAGGGATCGAGCGAGCGCTATTTCCAGAATTCCGACGGCGACGCATCCATTGCCATGCCCGTCATCGGCGAAGAATCCAACCGTTTGGCGAAACTTGTCCCCGAAGGCATCGAAGGGCGTGTGCCCTATCGCGGATCGGTGGCCATGATCGTGCACCAGATGGTGGGCGGGTTGAAATCAGGCATGGGGTATTGCGGCTGCCAAACCGTGACCGAACTGCAACAGAGAGCGCGCTTCGTGCGCATCAGCGCGTCCGGCCTGCGCGAAAGCCATGTGCACGATGTCATCATCACCCGCGAAGCCCCCAATTACGCGCTGGAGTAGGGAGAAATTGATTGCCCGCATCCCGTCCTAGTCTCCTGCGCGCCTGGTGGCCAGCCGTGGTCTGGATCGGCCTGATCACGTTCGAATCCACGGATCTGTTCTCGGCGCAAAATACCGGGAGCATGCTGTATGCGCTTCTGACGCGGCTGTTCGGCGACATCAATTTCCACCACTTCCTTGTCTTCCATCACTACCTCCGCAAGGCCGGACATGTCCTGGGTTACGGCATGCTGAGCCTGCTGATGCTGCGCGGATGGACGGCGACCTTCGGCTACGTGCATGCGTGGATGTGGCGCGTGGCACTGCTGGCGTGGGTTGGGACCGCCTTCGTCGCCTCGATGGATGAATGGCACCAGAGTTTCATTCCGTCCCGCACCGGCAACGCCAGGGACGTTTTGCTCGACAGCGCGGCTGGCTTGGTTTTTCTGCTGGTCGCCCACATCTGGCTGCGCCGGTCCCCTGCGGTCGAACAAGCCGCCTGACGAGGGACTCACCTTCACCACGGACTCTCTTGGAGGAGCACGAGAAGGGAAGGGCACGCCTTCAGTCGTGCATTAAGCCCTCGAAGTCGCCTTAGCGCCTCAGGCGAGCTGCTTTGGCCGCCGCTGGACGTGCCACCAGCGCCGCCGCCGACACAGCCGCGATTCCCGCCGACAGATAAAATGGCACGGGCGCTCCATATACCTTCCACAATGCGCCCGTGATCAGGCTAGCCAGCAGGGTCGTCAAACTCGTCACGAAAAAGTAGATTCCCAGCGCGCGGCCGCGCACTTCGGGCGCGACCGTCTCCACCACCAGCGCCTTGAGCACGGGGTTGGTCAGCGCGTAGAACAGTCCGTAGCATGCCATCGTCAACCAGATCGCCCGAGGAGACGGCGCCATCGCAAACATGAGATACACGCCGGCAAAGACCAGGTATCCGGCGGCCGCAATGGTAGAGCGCGAAAAGCGGTCGCTGAATTTTCCGGCCGGCCAGGAGAGCAGGGTGTACATGATGTTGAACACCAACCCCAGCAATGGCGCTTCCGATGCCGGAATGCCCACGTTTCCCGCCCGCAACACCAGAAACATGTCGCTCGAGTTGCCGAGAGAAAACAGAGTGACCACCCCGAGCACATAGTAAAATCCGGCCGGCAATCGCAGCCGCGCGGCGGTCTCTGTCGGCGTGCCCACCGCAACAGAATGAGGTTTGGCTGGAGCGTCGGTGTGCTCATCCTCGGAAACTGAAGTCGTGCCGCCGCTTCCGGCGCGATGCAGTTCCCGGATGCCGAACCATGCCACCAACACGCACAGCACTCCCGGCACCGCCGCTGCCCCGAACACGCCGCGCATGCCGAAGTGTCCAATCAACGCCAGCGCAGCCAGTGGCCCGACGATGGCGCCCGCTGAATCCATCGCCTGAATCAGCCCGTAGGCCGAGCCGATCCTCGACTGGTCCACCGATTCCGCCACCATCACATCGCGCGCGGTCCCGCGAATCCCTTTCGCGAAGCGATCGGCAAAACGAATGCCCAGGATCTGCCACCACGAAGAAACCAAAGCCAGCAAAGGCTTGACTGCGTTGGCGACGAAGTATCCGCCCACCACGATCGGCTTGCGGCGGGGAACGCGGTCTGAGAGATACCCGGAGAACAATTTCGCAAACGATGCGACGCTCTCCGCGATGCCCTCGATGATCCCCAACTGAGCTGGCCCTGCGCCGAGCGACGCAAGGAACGCAGGCAGAACCCAATACGCCATCTCGCTCGCCGTGTCGTTCAGGAACGACGTCAGCCCGAAGGCATAGACATTGCGGGGAGTCGGTTGCTCTGGGGGAGATTCCTGGGGCACCTAGAAAAAATAGCATGAAGAAGGGCTTCAAAGTTTCAAGGGTTCAATGTTTCAAGGTGTAAGTGGGTGACCTCGCTCTGAAACCTTGAAACTTTGAAACCTTGAAACGTGTCTCGTCATTACGCAGTAAAATAGACTTCGAGATCAGATGTCCGACCGCACTTTCACCCTCGACGAAGCGCAGATCCTGCTTCCCATCCTCGAATCGCTGCTCAAGCAGGCGATCCACGGTAAGAAGCTGATTGAAGAAGTGGACGCCGAACTGCAGGAGACCGCGCACCGCGTGTTCCTGAACGGTGGCACGCTGGTGAACGTGGTTCATCTGGCGCGGCGCAAGGCCGAGCGCGAGAAGGCCATCCGGCGCATCAAGGACGCGCTTGCCGAAATCGACGCCACCGGCGTGCAGGTGAAAGACCTCGATATCGGGCTGCTCGACTTTCCATGCGAGGTCGAAGGCGAGATCATCCTGCTCTGCTGGAAGCTGGGCGAGGAAAAGATCACGCACTGGCACGGCACCAGCGAGGGCTTTGCCGGACGCAAGCCCATCGACGATCGCATCACCAACGCCGGCAAGAAGCGGACGTAGACCAGGCTTTGGGCTCTGGGCGTCCAAACTGCTATCGACCTAAGGAAGCCACACCTCATACACTGAAATACAGCACATTTTCAATACCTTACAGGCCCGAGCGAAAATCTTTTCGCTCGACGCTGGGGCTCCCCCTATTTGCGCCAGCGCAAACACGCCCCCAGACCGGCGGGCTACTCTTGATAATCCTCGGGTACCATCCCCTGGTTCCCGAACCCGCATCCCCAGCGGGAGAGCCGAGTTGTTGTCAGGTGCGGTCGGGCGAAAAATCACTTGCAAGTTAGGCCCCTCCTCGGCGTTCCTTTGATGAACACGTTGGGGGCAATATGTCCGTGGTGTGGGCACGACTCCAGGCATGCACTAGCGACGACCCGGAGGGGTCCGGGCGTTCTGGTAAAATCAGTAATCTGAGGCGATTGGTTATGTTGATTGGTCGTAGACTGCCGTTGATGCTGGCTTTTGCCGTGTTGGTTGTCGTGGCTTTTGGGGCCAGTTGCAATGGGTTCTTCGTGGACCCGAAGTTGACCACTATCACGATCACTCCGGCGACCCCGCAGGTTGTGACTGGCGATACAGCGACTAAGATGACAGCCACGGGCACGTACGACGATAACTCCACCCAGGATCTCTCGGGATCGGTGACCTGGACGATGAACCCGACCGGTTTCGCAACCATCGACAAGGTTGGCAAGCTAAGCGGAACAACCCCCACAACTTCTCCCGTCACTCTTACTGCCGCTCTCGGCATCATCTCTGGTCAAACAACCTTCACCGTAGCGCTCGGGAACGTGACCGCAATCACGGTATCGCCGAGTAATACCTCGACCGTTACCAGCGGGACCTTCGAGTTGCAAGCGGAGGGGACAGTGGCTGGGAGCCCGCAGGACATTAGTGGTTCGGCTACATGGACCTTCTACGTTCAGGGAACCAACACGGTTGAAACTGGAATGACGAAGGGTGTTACGGACGCAAACGGCCAGTGGTTCACCGTGGGGACGTTGACTCCCACGGCGGCTCCCGTGAAATTAGACGTGGTTGCGACCTACCCCAAAACCGGAGGGGGAACCGTCACTTCCAACACCGTCGAAGTCGACGTTAACTAGCAGGAGAGACGGTGCTACGACCCTTTAGCTAGTTTCTTTCCTTGGCCCCCGCGTTATGATCGTGGGTTGCCATGCCGAACATCAATTGCATAGGAATCTGCACCGGGGGCGGAGACGCTCCTGGACTGAACGCCGTCATTCGTGCGGCGGTGAAATCTGCCATCCTCAAATACAAGTGGAAGGTCATCGGTATTCCCGATGGTTTTGACGGCCTGATCTGGCCGGAGCGTTCGCACGAACTCACGCTCAAAGACGTCAGCGGCATTCTGCCACGTGGCGGCACGATCCTGGGCACCACCAACCGCGGCGATCCTTTCCACTACAAGACCATCGAAAACGGCCAGGAAGTGGTGCGCGATATTTCCGACCAGGTGATTGGCAGCGCGAAGAAGCTGGGCATCGACGCCATCATTTCGATTGGCGGCGATGGCTCGATGAAGATCGCGCTCGACCTGTTCAAAAAAGGGATGCCGATTGTCGGCGTGCCCAAGACCATTGACAACGATCTGTGCGCCACCGAAGTCACCTTCGGCTTCGACACCGCGCTCCACACCGCGACCGATGCGGTCGACAAGATTCACACCACCGCCGAGTCGCATCACCGTGTGATGGTGGTGGAGGTCATGGGCCGCGATGCGGGCTGGATCGCGCTCGAAGCGGGCATTGCGGGCGGGGCTCACATCATCCTGATTCCGGAGATTCCGTTCAGCATCGAAAAAATCTGCCAGCACCTGGCGGCGCGCGAGAAATACGGCAAGCGCTTCACCATCATGGTGGTGGCCGAGGGCATCAAACTGCCGCCGGAGATGAGGCACATGTCGCGGACCTTTTCGGTCGGCAACATGATCGGTGACGCGATTGCCATCATGTCGCGCAAAGAAGTGCGGGTCAGCGTGCTGGGGCACATTCAGCGCGGCGGTTCGCCCTCGCCTTACGACCGCATTCTGGCCACGCGCTTTGGCGTGGGTGCGGTGGAGCTGATCGCCGCGGGCGGCTTTGGGAAGATGGTGTGCCTGCAGCAGGAGTCCATTCGCGCGGTCACGATCGCGGACGCAGTCGGAAAACTGAAGACGGTTGATCCGGCAGGAGAGATTGTCTGCGCGGCGCGGGCGATTGGCATCAGTTTTGGAGATTGAGAGCTGCGAGCTACGAGCCGCGAGTTTCGAGCGTTGGACGATTTTGGGCCGAGAGCAGTCCCTCCTGTGCTACCCCTTCTCCCTGCTTCCCGCGCTATAGTAATAAGGCTAATCCTCGTGACGTTTCTCCCGACATGGCTGTTCCGAAGAGTTGCAGTGGTCCTCTGCATAGCAGGCGTTGTGTTCCTTGCGGGTTGCAATCGCGGCCGGGGACGCGTGCTGGAGGTCGCGTATGTCTCCGGTGTTCAGGTCAACCTGCGCGACCGGGTGGCAGTGGCGTATGAAAAAGTCGGGGTGGTAAAGAACGGTGATCGCGTGGACGTGCTCGATCACGACCGGCGCTTCGTCAAGGTGAGGACCGGCACGGGAGCCACGGGCTGGATGGAACAGCGTTACCTGGTCAGCCAGCAGGTGTTCGATCAGTTGCAGCGGCTGACGAAGGAGAATCAGAACGATCCCGTGCAGGGGCAGGGGACAGCGCGCAACGACACTAACCTGCACGTAGAGCCAGGCCGCGATACCGAACATCTTTATCAGATTTCGTTGGGTGAGAAAGTGTCGATGCTGAAGCGTGGCACGGCGGAAAAGCCAGGGGCGGTGATGGCGCCTCGTCCGGGCGCAAAAGGGAACGAAAAGAAAGAGGCGCTGCCGGTGATCGAGGACTGGTGGCTGGTGCGCGACAGCCATGATCGCGTCGGGTGGGTGCTCGGCCGAATGGTCGATCTCGATGTGCCGCTCGAGGTCGCGCAATATGCCGAGGGGCAACGCATTGTCGCCTTCTTCGTGTTGAACCAGGTGCAGGATGGGGACAAGAAAGTCTCGCAGTATCTGACCGTGGTCACCGATCCGAAAGACGGCTTGCCGTTTGACTTCAACCAGATTCGCGTCTTTACCTGGAATGTGAAGCGTCACCGCTATGAGACGGCGTACCGCGAGCGCATGCAAGGGGTGTTGCCGGTGACGGTTTCGCAGGAGAACTTTGACAAAGAAGGCGTGCTGCCGGCGTTCGTAATTCGGATTCGCGACGATAACGGAAATGTTATCGAACGAAAGTACAAACTCAACACTCCGATCGTGCGGCGCGTCTACGCTCCGGGGGAGCAACCGGTGCATGTGTCATTGCCGAAACGGGCCGGGCGGCGGAAGCGATGACCCTGTCAGACATGAAGGTCCGGAGAACATCCCACTGCCCGCATTCGGAAGTGCTACTTCTATAGCTTTTGTCGTAAATTCCCACCACCCCTCTGCACGAATGGCTCAGCTTCTACCGCAGTGCTCTAAGCCAATCCACCCCGGAGTCGATAGAACTTAGGATGGCTCTTTTTTCATTGCAGCCTTCCTGATGTTCGAAGTGTCTAGCAGCTTAGTCGAGGGAGACTATGCATCGGCGGACCGTCTTATTGCTTTCGATTTGCCTCTGCGGGGCTTGGTTGTCTGGGTATGCGCAGGATTTCAGACTTTTTGACCGGCAGATCCAAATTCACGGGTTCGCCTCGCAGGGATTCGTCTACACCAACAACAACAACTGGCTGACCATGAAAACCAGCCAAGGCAGTTTCGCTTTCACCGACTTTGGAGCAAATGTCTCGATGCAGGTCACCGATCGGTTGCGGATCGGAGCGCAGGGTTACGACCACAACATCGGAAACTTGGGAGAATGGCATCCGCTCCTGGATTGGGCGTTCGCCGACTACAGATTCAAGCCCTGGCTCAGTTTTCGCGGCGGCAAGGTGAAAACGGTCATCGGCTTGTACAACGACACCCAGGATTACGAGTTCCTGAATAGTTTCGCGCTGCTTCCACAGAGCGTCTACCCGCTCGACATGCACGATGCCAATATCGCGCACATGGGAGGAGACCTCTATGGGGACGTTCCGCTGGGACATCGCTCCGGGAGTCTGTCCTATACGGTGTATGGAGGCGGACGGCGGGACAGCTACGATGCCGGCTATCCCTACGCGTTGCGCAAGACCGTCGCACCGATCAATTTGACGAGCAATGGAGGCCCCCAGTACGGGGCCGACCTGCGCTGGCGGACCCCGCTCCCGGGCTTGCTGGCCGGTATCTCGCGCATGAACCAGCATGATGAAGGCAAAGGGACGTTCGTGCCGTTTTGGAATCCCGCCGCCGGCAAGATTCCCTACTGGGAATACACCAAGCGCTACTGGCTGAACCAGTACTACAGTCAGTACAGCAAGGGTGCGCTGCGCCTGACTCTCGGTTATCGCCGCACCTATATTGACGCGGTCGACTTTAACGGCACCAGTACCTGCGAGATCGATGTGCGCGGCTGGTACGTCTCCGGATCGTACCGGTTGGCCAAGCGGTTGGAGTTGGGCTCCTACTACTCCCACTACACGATGACCACTCATTACGGAGGCATCCTGGGCCAAGTGTTCCCGTCGCGCGTGGACCCGAGCCGCCCCGAGAATCACATCTACGACAAAGTGGTTTCCGCAAGAATCGATCTGAACCGGTTCTCGAACGTCAAACTGGAAGGTCACTTCATGGATGGCTACGGCGACGGCCCCTATCCGGACGGATTTTATCCCGGAGACAACCCGGCCGGCTTCAAACGCAACACGAACGCGCTGGTGGTCAGAACCGGTTTCAGTTTTTAGTACATGGGACCCGAACCAAAATTCAGCACGACGTTCCTGCCAAATGGCTCGCCCTCTACCTTGGTGATCTCAGCCAACGCCGCCCCAGGGTCGATAAAACTTAAGATGGCTCATTGCAGGGTTTCTAACGTTCCCCGAGCCTTGCGACTTGGTCGAGGAGACTATGAATCGACGGAGTGTCTTAGTGTTATCGACTTGCCTCTGCGCGGCTTGGCTGCCTGTGTCTGCGCAGGACTTCCGACTCTTTGACCGGCAAGTCCAAATCCATGGGTTCGCCTCGCAGGGATTCGTCCACACGAACCAGAACAACTGGCTGACCATGAACACCAGTCCCGTCGGCAGCGGTGAATTCACTGATTTTGGGGCGAACGCCTCCGTGCAGATCACCGACAAGTTTCGCATCGGGGCGCAGTTCTACGACCGCAACATTGGCGAAATTGGCAAATGGCGCCCCGAGTTGGATTGGGCGTTCGGGGACTACCTGTTCAAGGAATGGTTCGGGGTTCGCGGCGGCAAAATCAAAACCGCACTTGGCTTGTATAACGACACGCAGGATCTGGATCTTCTCCAGACCTGGGCCATTCTTCCCCAGTCCATCGATCCGCTGGATCTGCGCTCATCGACGATGTCCCATTTGGGCGGTGACATCTACGGCGCAATCAGGCTCCCCAAGAAGCTGGGCACGCTTTCTTACACGACCTATGCGGGAGAGCGTCCTCAGGATCCGAACGGCGGGTTTGTCTTGGGCCTGGCATCGGTCGGGCTCACCATGCACAGTTATGGCGGCTGGGTGCAAGGAGAAGACTTGCGCTGGAATACGCCGGTGAAGGGGTTGCTGGTTGGTGCATCGCTCATGAACCAGCACATCACAGGCGACGGCGTTCTCACTGGATCCACTGAGGGGATCACCTACTTGTCCGGCCTGTTCGAACTGCCGGTCGGGTCGTTGGAACAGGAGCATTCCAAGAAGGACGATTATTACCAGTATTACGTCCAGTACAGCTGGCGCGGGCTGCGGCTGGACGGCGAATACCGCAGAGAGTTTCGCGATGAGTGGGTAGGGTACTGGGAACCCAATTCCACCACTCTGGCGGTGACCTTTGATGCGATCTCGGATAGTCGAGCCTGGTACGGAGCGGCCGCTTGCCGGATATCAAAGCGGCTGGAACTAGGAACTTACTACTCCCGGTTCACCGCAGATGCGAGGAAAGATCCGTCCCCTCCAAGCAACCATGTGTACGACCGAGTTGCGACGGCGCGCATCGACTTGACCAATCACTGGTACGCGAAGATCGAGGGTCATTTTATGAATGGGTACGGAGCGTTTGACTCGATCCGGGGATTCTACGGGCAGCAGAACCCGAAGGGCCTGCAACCCAATACCAACGCGCTGGTAATTCGCACCGGGTTCAGTTTCTAGATGCGGGGGCGGGAACGGAGAACAGCCATGACAAATCTGCGACGTCAACTCGTCGCTGGATCCATAGTAGCCATCGTCTCGATGAGCGCGTGGGCTGGCGAGGTCAAGATCATTGCCAACCCCAGCGTGCGAACAGAATCGATTAGTGCGGCGGAGCTCCGAAGCGTCTTCCTCGAAGAGAAAAGATCTCTGGGCAACGGCTCGCACGTCGAACCTGTACTCTCAAAAGGCGGACCCGCTCACGCAGCGTTCTTGAAGGAGTATCTGGGCCAGACCGACGATGCCCTGCAGAACCATTACCGCAGTCTGGTGTTCACGGGAAAGGGCTCGATGCCGAAGGTCCTGCACTCGGATGAAGAGGTGGTGGCCTATGTAGCTGGCACACGAGGCGCAATTGGGTACGTGGGTTCCACGGCGGCGCGCGAGGGCGTTCGAACCTTAGCGGTCTATTCAGGGGAGGGCGACGGAGCAAAAAGGCTCATTTCCCGCGTCGAACCCGTGTATCCAGGCATCCTGCAGAGCAACCACATCGGCGGGACGGTGCGTCTGAAAGTGACGATTGCCTCGAACGGCAGGGTTGAGGACGTCGAATTACTTGGAGGGAACCCGATTCTGGGTGAGGCCGCGATCGCGGCCGTCCGGAAGTGGGTCTACGCCGGGGGCCGTTCGCGGACGGTGACCGAGGTTAGCATCCCCTTCAACGCGGATCGTTGAAAGTGTGGAGCGAGCGCGCAGAGCGGGAGGCAGCATAACGCCACTCATGAATAGAATTCCGCGATATTCTCCACCACCCAGCGAATTTCAGAGTCGGTCAACTCCGGAAACATGGGCAGGGCGAGGACTTCCTGCGCGGCCCGCTCGGCGACCGGAAGGTCTCCGGCTTTCAATCCCAGATAGGCGAATGCGGGCTGCAGGTGGAGCGGCAGCGGGTAGTAGACCTCCGTCCCAATTTTCCGGTCGGCGAGGAACTTGCGCAGGTCGTCGCGGCGCTCGGCGCGGATCACGTACTGATGGAAGACATGTTTTGCGTGCGGACTGCGCGTGAGTAATTGCACGGGCGCGTTGCACTCTCGCGCCGACAGCCCGGCGTCCGCGAGCAGCCGGTCGTAGGCCCCGGCATGCTGGCGGCGGCTTTCGTTCCAACACGCGATGTGTCGCAGCTTCACGCGGAGCACGGCGGCCTGGATCGCGTCCATGCGCCCATTCCATCCAAACTCTTCGTGATAGTAGCGGCGCGGGCTGCCATGGTTGCGCAGGCGACGCATGTGCTCGGCCATCTCGGGATCGGAAGTGGTGACGATGCCGGCGTCTCCGTAGGCGCTGAGGTTTTTGGTGGGATAGAAACTGAAGGCCGCCACCGCGCCCAGCGACCCCGCGGGACGGCCACGCCATTCTGCGCCGATGGCCTGGGCGGCGTCTTCAACGATAGCGAGCCGGAATTCCTGCGCGATTCGAACGAAGGCATCCACGTCGGCGCACTGGCCGTAAAGATGTACGGGGAGAACAGCGCCGATTTTCTTCGTCGGCTTGGTGCGCAGCCGCTGCTCGACGAGCGCCGGATCGAGATTGAGCGTGCCGGGATCGACATCCATCAAGATTGGAGTGGCCCCGGCGCGCACGATAGCACTGGCCGAGGCGAAGAAGCTGAAGGCCGTAGTGATCACCGAGTCTCCCGGCTTGACGCCGGCGGCGACCAGCGCTAACCACAGAGCCTCAGTTCCGGAAGCGCAACCAACGGCGCAGTCCGCACCGGTGAGCGTGGCGATTTCGCGCTCGAGCGCTTCCACCTCGGGGCCGAGGATAAAGCTCTGCGAATCACAGACGCGGGCGATAGCAGTAAGCACGTCCTCGCGAATGCTCTCGTACTGGCGGCGGAGATCGAGGAGCGGAACCGACTCCGGCGTTGTGGTTCGGGTTGGCGAGAGACTGGATTTCACTCGAACGAGATTTTAGCAGGGCTTCGGAAGCAACCACAGCACAAGGGGGCAGAGAAGTTCCTCAAGGCTAGGACTTGTGCGCGGCGAGTTGGGGCAGCGTCTTTGGCCGGGAGCCGGCGCCGGCGAGATACCGTTGCCAATCCGCCAACTCGGCGCGGAGCTGGCCGAGGTCGAGTGTGGAGAACGACATTTCTGCGCCGGTCAGATTCCGCAGTGCCCGGTCAAGCACCGAGCGCGCGCCGCGCAGATTGCCGCGCGACTCATGGTGGAAAGCGACGGCCAGCTGGACCAGTCCCTGCAGATGCTTCTTCGCGGCGGAGGTGCGGGGCTGAGCTCGCCAGACGTCCTCGAGCGCCTCGTGAGCCTCAAAGAAGCGGGCGGAGTTGAACAGCGTCAGGCCGCATCGGAGGTTGTCTTCGGGCACGGTTCTAAGAGTAGGGTTTGGGCTCCTCGCTACGATTCCTCATATTCCACCTGGACCTGTTATTCCAAAAACAGTATTTTATATATGTTTTTTTAGTAAGTAACACAAACAAAATAAGTTAGCTTGCGCTCTTTTTGGAGTGCAAGTTGCTGCACATTGACCTTGAGCGCGCAGAACGTCACATCCCTACCAAGCCCCGATGCTCTCTTGCGGGGCACGATTCTTGGAAATGAAGGGGGAGCGGGTGGGCCTTTGCCTGTACCGCTTCCTCTGTCTGTGGCGCTCACGTTGGATAATACACCGAGGAGATGATATGAGAGCAATCAAGATTTTCTCCTCCGCCGCAGCCTTGTTCGGCCCTGCCGAGGAGCCCGGCAAACAAAGTTTTGGGACCAAAGCGAGATCCCACGGAGGAGTCATACTGATGTTAACGAATCGCAATTTCTCGTTCTATTGCCTACTGGCGGCCATCTTGCTTTCGGCTGCCGCGTACGGTCAGACCAGCAAAGGAACCATTGCGGGAACCGTGACCGATTCAACAGGCGCCGCTGTTGCCGGCGCAACGGTAACTGCCAAGGCTTCAACCGGCGGTGAGTCGAGGACGGTGGCAACCGGCGACTTCGGGGAATTTCGCATCGAGGCTATCAATCCGGGGCCGTACGACTTAACTGTTTCCGCGAAGGGTTTCGCAGCTGTTTCCGTGGCAAATTATGATGTCCGCGCATCCGCCGTCACTCCTTGGAACGTCAAGCTGAACCCTGGCCCAGTGTCTGAGACTGTGCAAGTGGAAGCTACTTCGAACCGTGTTCAGACGGAGACTGCCGAGTTAAGTGCTACTCTCCCGACTGTGGAAATTCAGCAGTTGCCCATTGCCTCCCTTAACCCGATCTCGCTGGCGTTGACCGAGCCCGGCGTGGTGAGGGTGAGCCAGAGAGACGGCTTCACGAACGGCGTAGGTTTCGCGGTGGACGGCTTGCGTCCCCGTGGCAATAACTTCTTGATTGATGGATTCGACAACAACGATAACGGAATTGCCGGGCAGGCAATTCAGCCGCAAAACCTGGAAGCCGTGAGCGAAGTTTCCATCCAGACGAATTCGTATTCCGCTGAGTATGGCCGCGGTGGAGCGTCTCTCACCAACGTCATCTACGCCGGCGGCACGAGTCACTATCATGGAGGCATTTGGGAGCGGTACACCACAGGTGGATTCAATGCCGTTGCCTCTCAGGTGCCCTATCGTGAAAATACTTTCGGCTTCAAATTTGGCGGGCCGATCGTAAAAGACAAGCTGTTTATTTTTGGAACGTCACAGTGGGACAGGATTCGTGGTGCCGAATTCGGGGCGCAGGTCGTAATTCCGACCGCTGCTGGTGTGGCGACTTTGCAATCGCTCAGTGCAAGTAACACCAACGTCCAAATTTTGCTGGCATCGTTGGGCGGCGCTGTGGCACCACAGGCTGATGTCGGTAATGTTGAGATTGGCAATAGAACCGGTTGCCCCGCTTGCGTCGTGGAACTAGGAACGTTCCAACGCTCTCCCTCTCAACTGTCCAACGCTTACGAATACGATGTTCGTGCTGACTATGTGGCAAATTCCAAGGACACTGTTACCGCGCGGTGGCTCGGTTCCTTCAGTTCGCTAACTCCAGATCTGTTTGCCAATCCCAACGCGCTTCCAGGTGTTGACACGAAGCAATCAGGCCCCTCTCGAAACTTGGGCGTGAACTGGACCCACGTGATCAGCGAACGCGCAATCAATGAGTTGCGTTTTACCGCGCAAACCTTGGATTTTGGATTTGATCCGACGCCCGGAACCGCAAATAACCCCTTTGCCGAGACAGTCCCACAGATCGGAATTACGGAGATGGAGGGAACCATTTTTGGCGGTCTTGCTGTCGGTTTTCCGCAAGATCGGAACCACCTGGTTTTTCAGTACCAGGATGCTTTCTCTATGACCAAAGGCCACCACACCTTCAAATTCGGGGCCGATATTGCACACTTGGGTATTTCCGATGGAGTTCCATTCAACTCCCGTGGAGCATTGACTTATAACGCGGGCGGCGACTGTTCCGCAATCGGGATACCCGTGTCAGTCAGCTGCACTGGCTTGGCGAATTACATCGATGATTTTAGTGGTGATGGCGGTAGCGCGACGATTAATTTTGGTGTCTCGCAGGTTACTGTGGCCCAAACTCAGCAGGCCTATTATTTCCAGGATGACTGGAAGGTCCGGCCAAATCTAGCTGTAACCTATGGCCTACGCTACGAATATCAAGGCACACCTTTTAACGTTCTTCCGTTTCCGACCGTGAACCCAAGTACCGCTCTAACCGACTCGCTGACTCTAAGTGTAAAGCAAAAACCGGATCGGAATAATTTTGGTCCGCGCCTTGGAATTTCCTACACACCCCACTTCTGGACTGGACTCTTCGGCCAAGACAAGACTGCAATTCGAGCCGGCGTAGGCGTATTTTACGACGCTCTATTTGCGAATATTTTGGACAATACTGCTTCGTCCACCCCGAACGTCACCGGGGGCACTGTTATAGGGACGGTTTCGGGCAATAAGGACGACCGGGGGCAAACGGCTTTGTCAGCTGTCATTCCTTCGATCACGCCGCAACTATCACCATCGGATAGCGTTACGACTGCGGTTTCCAACCTGCGCAATCCGCTCACGTATCAGTGGAACCTGAACGTTCAACGGGAGCTCCCTGGAAATTGGCTCGCGACGGTCGCTTACGTCGGGACTCGAGGGGAGCGGCTATTCCTGAATCAGGAGCTGAACCCCGGTGTGGATAGTGTCAGGCTTAACCCCGATCGCGGTGGGATCTTTGCCCGCGGAAACCACGGCGACTCGAATTACCATGGTCTGCAACTTAAAGCGGAACGAAGGTTCACGAAGGGCCTCCTCTTCCGCGGCGCCTATACTTGGTCGCGGTCAATCGACAACGGTTCTGAAATCTTTGTTACCTCGGGCGGTAGCACCAGAGCGCAGAATCAGTTTTCCTTCCGCGGGGACCGCGGTCCTTCCGCTTTCGATCGCAAGCAGCGGCTGGCGCTAACGTGGGTCTACCAGATCCCGAGCGTTGGTGGCGACTCCGGATTCGGACGAGCTCTGAAGTTTGGAACCAAGGGCTGGCAGGTCTCTGGGACTGCCCAATTTGAATCGGGTGCTCCTGAAACACTGCATCTAGAGGGCGCCGACATTAACGGCGACCTTTCTGGGTTTAACGACCGCCCTTCGCTGGGTAACCCCAAGGTGCCCATTAACTTTAGTTCAGCTTGCAAGGACCCCGCTGGCACTTGTAATACTGGCTTTGGATTCAGCTTTGACGGTGTCACCTTTGTCGATTGGTTCTCTTCGTTTGGATTCGATCCTGCTACCGGGAACTTCACAGCCACAGCCTCGGATTTTAAGTATTTTGTTGTCGTCGGACAGAACGGAAATATTGGCAGGAACAGCTTCTACAATCCGGGCAGACAAGATTGGACCTTGGCGGTACAGCGGGAGTTCAAACTGCCAGGCCGGGAGCAGCATGCCCTGCTATTCCGGCTTGAAGCTTTCAACCCGTTCAATCATCCCAATCTGGGTGGCGGGGAGAACGGTATCCCGAGTGTAAGTGGGAATCTCCTTTCTGGCACGTTCCTAAATACTGACGTCACGAGAGTTGGAGGGCGCAACATTCGGCTCTTCGCGAAATATACCTTCTGACGCGAGGTGTTCGGGCGGACCCTCCGCCCTCTGTCCCACTTCACCGCCTGCGGCAACCCCGCAGGCGGTTTTGCTTCGGACACCGAAAACTACCTCGGCGGATTTTGACAATAGGCTGAAAAATGGACACGAGCTCTTGGTGCATGAGCTAGAAGCTGCCCTGCGCGCCGGGACGAGCGCTTGTGCCGGACTCGACGTGCTTTCCGTCGTCAGAGACCTCGATCTTGGTCAGGCGCGCCCCGAGCCAGGCTGTGCAGGCCAGCATTCCGCCCCATCCCATGGAGCGGACGATGGCGGCGATCCTGGTGTCATACGGCAGAAGTCCGAGACTCGAAAAGATCGTGTTCCAGTCGTGCTCGACGTAGTCGGAATCTCCTGTGGTCACCAGGGGCAAGGCCATGGCGCGGGCGTCGGCCATGTAAATGGCGGTGTAGAGCCAGTTCTCGAAGAAGAAGAACATGCAGAACACGAAGGCCGCAGGCTGGCGTTCGCGAAAGAAATAGGCTGCCAGCAGGAGCGGGACCAGCCACTGCAGAATCGTTCCTCCCCACAGGCCTAGGGTTGGGCCGAACCACCCAAAGAGCAGGTGGCCGCCTTCGTGGACGACGAGGTTGGCGGAATCGATGAACAGGTAGCCGCCGTGCTTACTGAATGCATAGATCAGGAAGACGACGTAGAAGGCGAGCCACGCCACGACGGCTGGGCGCGAGATTGGGCGCCGCCAGCCTTCTCGGGAGCCGGACCACTCCACAAGTGAGTCGAGGTACTGTCGCATGCTGGAATCAATTGTAGAAAGGGTGGGCGGTCGGGGCGAGATTACGGCGGTGCGCTGCGGGGCTTCGCCCCGCTGGACAGCCGAGGGCGGCTGTCCCTACGCGAACTGGACGGGCGAGGGCGCCCGTCCCCACACGAACCAGTGACTGGCTACTTCTTCTCGGAGCCTTCTACTGCAGTTGCGGTTTCTTCTTTCATGTAGCCTGGGGCCAGCGTGCCTTTCTTTTTCGCGATCTCGAGCAGCGTGGGATAGAACTGCACAAATGTGGTATCGACGGCGCCGTGCTGCTCGTGGCACGAGTAACACACGGCTTCTTTCGGAATCTGCTTGGAAGGCTTGCCTCCGTCAAAACCGAAAAAAGCCCATTTGCCGGGGAAGCGCGACTCGTCCTTGATGTGGACGGACTGCATCATCACGTCGCCGGTCTGGTAATGTCCGCTCTTGTTGATCGAGCCCTTGTTGGCAGCCATCCGGCCTTCGAGCACGAGCATGGTCTTGTCAGGCCAGGTGCCGGTCGCGACAAACGCCTTGTAGGCTTCTGGATTGACGAAAACGTTGTCGAACATGGAATGCCCGGCCATCGCGATATCCGGGTTGTAGTCCATATCCATGCCGGTGGTCAGGTAGATCCATTCACGATAATTTGCCGGGAACACGAGCCGCCCGTCCGCGGTATATACCGGTGCGGTGGAGTTGTTGGGCGCGGGTTTCGAGGCATCCTGAGCTAGTAGCAACGTAGTCAGGCAGAGCACGACGCAAAAGCGCAACATGGAATTGTCTCCTCAGTGGCCTGCATTCTATGCGACAAAGTGTTTGAGGCTGCCTTGTGTCTAGACGCAGCCTCCCAACGGTGGTTAGCAGCTATTTCCCGAACATCGGATAGTGGCTGGCCGCTCCCATCAGGAAAAGCATCGGGAACGACAAGTAGAAATTCGTGCGAGAGCACAGGAAGGCCTGGCGCGCTAGATATTTCGCTTGCTCGGGCATGGGCGTTCCGTTGGCAGCGTTGTCGGCGGTCCAGCGGATGATCTTTTTCTGGATGCGCCAGATTACGCCCCAGACGTTCAGCATCATCATCCATCCGAACCCTCCACCGACTCCAATGGCGAGCAAGCGATTGCTCTCCCATCCGCGGCTGTTGAGGTGAAGAAAGAGCCACGCGGCCACGGCCACTACGACGATGTAGATCACCGCTAGCACGGGTCCTTTATCGAGCGCGCCTTTGCCGGGGATAAGGCATACGTACATCAACGCCCAAGTGACGGTCCAGATGCCGAAGAAAGTCGCCATAACGCCGCCGGTGGTCCCACCGCCATTGTGCGCATCGGAGCCTACGATACTTTGCCAATAGCCGAAGCCCATGAAAACGGTAACGATCGATGCCCAGCGAAACCACCACAACGCACGCGACATCAGGCTGGGCAGGACCTTGCCCTTGGTCGCCGGATCTAGTCCTTTCACAAAGGGGACATTGACCAGGTTGAAGAAATACAGCAAGCCGATCCAGGTAATGCCGGCCACAAAGTGTACCCAACGAAGCAGCATAAGCAGGTTCGTTTGGAAGTCAGTGGGAAGGCTGACGAGGTTCATGCGATCTCCTGTTCTGAGAGGGACGATTGTAGATGGGCGGCGTCTGAAATGGAACACCAAGTGAGCATGGATAAGCGATGTGGTGGATCTTCACCACCGAGGACACAGAGAGCACAAGGGAAACCATGTAGATCGGAATCGGGCGTCGGGCGCGGCGAGGGCGGACCCATCTCTCGCAACTATGTTGGGCCGAAAAGTTGAAAACCTTGGAGTAACGCCGTATTGTAAGAATCGCAGGAGAAAGAGCCGTCGTCAGTTCCCTGGCCAAACTGTGGTGCGGCGTCCAAAAAAGAAGGAGATCGGCAGATGGAAACCAAGCCGGCACAACAGAACATTCAAGATTCCTTCCTCAATACCGCTCGAAAGGAACGGCACAACATCACGATTTACCTGGTCAGCGGCGTGAAGTTGACAGGCCGGATCCGATCGTTTGACAAGTATTCGGTGGTGCTCGAAACCAGTAATCAGGAGCAACTCATCTTCAAACATGCAATTTCAACGGTGGTGATGGGGCGGGGAGCGCACGGCCATCTGGAGCCCAAGCCGACGGTAGTGTCTTCCCAGGCAGAGGCGGCCAGTGCGAATTCCGCTTCCGGCACCGAAGGATGAAATGAGCCCCGCTTGCCTCGAAACAATTCCAGACTGACAGGCTGGGACACCTCGCGGAAAGCGCTAAAGCCGGTGCTCAATCCCGCGCAGCGACAGGAAGCGGCCTTTCTGGTGGGGGTGGAGTTTCGCACGAGCCGCCGTGGCGCCGGGAAAACTGCGTCCGTCTCGCTCACGGCGGGAGCGCAGGCGGCCCGGGATCACGCCACCAGTACGGCGGCATCGTTGCCGGCGGACTCGCCTGATTTCAGTTCGGAAGAGTCGCTGGATGAGCTGCGCGCACTGGCAACGAGCGCGGGCGCGCGGATCGCCGGCGAATTCATGCAGCGCCGCGACCGGCCTGATCCAGCCACCCTGATCGGCAAAGGCAAGCTGGAAGAAATTGCGGGCGCAGCCGCCTCAGTTTCCGCCGACGTCATTCTGTTCGACCACGATCTTTCGCCGTCCCAGCAGCGCAATATCGAGCGCGTCGTAAACACGCGCGTCATCGACCGGACGCAGCTCATTCTCGACATCTTTGCGAAGCACGCTCGCACGCGTGAGGGCCAGATGCAGGTGGAACTGGCGCAGCTGGAGTATCTGCTGCCGCGGCTGGCGGGACGCGGCGTGGAAATGTCGCAGCTGGGCGGCGGGATCGGCACTCGCGGACCGGGCGAAACGCAGCTCGAAACCGACCGCCGCAAGATCTACCGGCGCATCCGGCACGTGAAACAGCAAATCGAGAATGTGCGTCGCATTCGGGCGCAGCAGCGGCAGCGGCGCGAGTCGGTTCCGGTGGCGACGGTTGCGCTGGTGGGATATACGAACGCAGGCAAATCGACTTTGTTCAATGCACTCACCAAGGCGGACGTGCTGACTTCGCCGCGCATGTTCGCCACGCTGGATCCGACGATTCGCGGTGCGGAATTACCGTCGAAACGCAGAGTGCTATTGTCGGATACGGTCGGATTCATCCGCCATCTGCCGCACACGCTGGTGTCGGCCTTTCGGGCGACGCTAGAAGAAGTGCAGCGGGCGGCGCTGATTCTGCAGGTGTCGGATGCGAGCAGCCCGATCTCCGCCGAGCAGGACGCGCAGGTGGAAAGTGTGCTAAAGGAACTGGAAGCCGACAAAAAGCCGCGGCTGCGCGTGATGAACAAGATCGATTTGCTGCCCGCCAAACAGCGCGAGTCGCTGCGCGACGACGACCAATCCATTCATGTCTCAGCGGCCAAGGGAATCGGGCTGACTACTCTGCTGGGTCGAATCGATGCGCTGCTTGAGGAGGATCGCCCCAGCCGCGTTCGTCTGCGCATTCCCCAGAAGGAAGGCAAGGCGCTCGCCCTTCTGCAGGCGCGGGCACGCATCTATTCCCGTCGGTACCAGGACGGACTTGTGGAACTCGAGGCAGAAGCGCCCGATTCGCTTCTGCGGAAGATGCGGGAATGGGTGGTTGAGTAAGTTCCTCGAGAGAAGTCTCTTAGCAGGCAAGAAACCAGCGCCACTGTCACGACGAGGAGCAACGGAGGCCATCAGGGCTTTCGCGGGTGGGGAGACGCGGCAAGCCGCGTCTTTACGGCTCCTTTACTTGCGCCGGCGCAGCCCGGAAACAGCCCACTTTGCCAGCCTCTCGGATGGCGCGAAAGCTGCAGTAATCAGTGCTGCCAACGGCGTGGGGCGCGCGTTCTGACTCCACCAGGAACCCTGGCTGCGAGAAAAGATGCGGCGGCAAGTCCAGACAATTCAATCGGATAGACAAGAATCAACCCCGGATCACAGCGTCGGAGTTCGGCAACGGGTAGACTTGCCGAGCAGCCCGCGTGTAAAGAAATTTCGACAGTCCAAGGGGCCTTCTGTGATCGAGAAACTGTACACGAGGTCGTCGTTCACCGCGTCCGATCTGCCCTCGTTCCGGCGTCAGGAGACCGTATTCATTCTCCTTAACATCGGTCTTCTGGCGCTACTGCTGACGGTGCACTCCGTTTTCGCGTTTTGGGGGCGCCCCACGGCCGCACTGGTAGCCGTAGCGGGCGTGGCGATTCTGATTAACGCGGTGGAGTTGGTTTGGGTGCGAGGCCTCAGGCAGCAACCGAAGCCGTGGACGCTGACGCTGCTCACATGGAGTTCGATTTGCCTGAACCTGGCGGTGGCCGGATTGCTTGCCGCGCTGGTCGACCATGAAGATAGTCCCTATTTCGCGATCGCGATCGTGCCGGTGCTGGTGGCGGCATTTCGTCTTTCCCTTCCCGCGCTGGCGGGCGTGGTCGGGGTCGCAACGTTTCTGAATCTTGCCTCAGTGGATTATTTTTTCCGGCATCATTCTCCGGCGGATTTTGGCGAGTTTATCGAGGCGGGGATCAGTTCCCTGATCTTCGCGATCGCGGGACTGTTGGTTTCGCTGCTGGTGAGACAGATCCGGGAGCATGAAAACAATCTGGCACGAAACCTGCTTGAACTGAAGCAGGCGAAAGAGAAGCTTCTGGAAGAAGAGACACTGGCCGCGGTGGGACGGCTTTCCAGCGCGATTGCCCACGAGATTCGGAATCCGGTGGCCATGATTTCGAGCTCTCTTGCCATGGCAAAGAGATCGGCCATCGACACCGAGCAGCGGGATGAGATGTGTGAGATCGCCGCGCGTGAGGCGGACCGGCTGGAGAAACTGACCACCGACTTTCTGAGCTATGCGCGGCCGCGGCCCGCGGAGACCTCACCGACCGTGGTGCTCGACACGCTGGCGTATGTGGCCAGTGTGTGCCGCGCCCACGCGGTGGAGCGGCAAGTAACTATCGAGGTCGAGGCAGCGGAATCGCTGGAAGCGGAACTGGATCCCGCCCAGAT
Organism: Terriglobia bacterium; assembly: GCA_020073565.1. Classification (GTDB taxonomy): domain Bacteria; phylum Acidobacteriota; class Terriglobia; order Terriglobales; family Acidobacteriaceae; genus Acidiflorens. The sequence continues at coordinate 213,451 of JAIQEY010000001.1, read as the reverse complement.
TCAGCAGGCGCTGCTGAACCTGGTGATGAATGCGGTGGATGCTTCTCCCCGTGGAGGGAAGGTCCGGCTCGAATCGGACTGGGACGGATTTTCTGAGGTGAGGGTTTGGGTAACAAACAGGGGAGCGCAGATTCCGGATGCGGTTCTGCCGCGGATCTTCGAGCCGTTTTTTACAACCAGGGCGCGCGGAACCGGGCTGGGGCTGGCGATTGCGCGGAACATCGCGCGGGCGCACGGCGGAGATCTTTCGATTTGTTCGAACCAACCCGACAACATTTGTTTTTGCCTGCGGCTGCCGGCTGCGAAGGTGGTCGCCGACGAGGTGACAAAGGACCGACATGTCTCGAATTCTGATCGTCGATGATGAACCGCACATGCGGCGCATCCTCGCCTCCAATTTGCGGCAAGACAAACACGAGATTGCAGAAGCGGCCGGGGTCGAAGAAGCTCGCGCCACGCTGAGTGGGAACGACTTTGACGTGGTTTTCACTGACCAGAGGATGCCGGACGGCGAGGGCCTGGACGTATTAGCGGTGGTTCGCGAGAGCAACGCCACCATCCCGGTCATCATGTTGACCGCGGTGGCCAGCATTGAGCTCGCAGTGGAGAGCATGCGGCAGGGGGCATTCGATTTCCTGACCAAGCCCTTCCAGCCGGAAGTGGTGCGCGCGGCCGCGAATCGCGCGGCCCAGCATGCCGTGCTGTTGCGCGAGAACGCACTGTTGAAGGGAACCGTGGTTCGGCTGGAGGGCAAGTCCGAAATCTTTGGCGTGAGCGCGGCGATCCAGAAGGTGCGCGAGACCATCAACCGCGTCGCTCCGACGAACGCGACCGTGCTGATTACGGGCGAGACGGGCACGGGCAAGGAACTGGTGGCGCGGGCGCTCCATCGCCACAGCCCGCGGGCTAGTAAGCCGTTTGTCGCCGTCAATTGTGCCGCCTTCACAGAAACGCTGCTCGAAAGCGAGTTGTTTGGCCACGAAAAAGGAGCTTTCACCGGCGCCGATCGCGCGCGCCAGGGACTGTTCGAGGCGGCGCATGAGGGCACGCTATTTCTGGACGAGGCGGGCGAGATGTCTCCGGCGGCCCAGGCCAAACTGCTACGCATTTTGACGGATGGCCAGTTGCTGCGCGTCGGATCGACGAAACCTCGCACTGTGGATGTCCGGGTGCTCGTCGCCACCCATCGCAATTTGCAGCAGCGCGTGCGGGATGGTCTGTTCCGCGAGGACCTCTATTACCGGCTGGCGGTCGTGCCGATCCACATCAACCCGCTGCGCGAGCGGCGCGAAGACATTCCGCTGCTGGCTGAGATGTTCGCCAAACGGACGGCGACCGAGTTGAGCCTGCCGTCGCGGAAGTTGAGCCCGCTGGCGATGCAGAGTCTTGAGCAATACGATTTTCCTGGGAACATTCGCGAACTGCGGAACTTGATTGAGCGCGCGTATATTCTTTCGAACAGAGAAGAGATCGGGCCCGAAAATTTTCCCATGCCGCGCGTGTCCGATCTGCCGATGGTGGTCGCGCCCACCAACGGCCACGCAACTCCGCAAACTTCGAACATGCGGTTACCGGCCGAGCCGTTCGACCTGACAGGTTTCCTGGAAGGCACCGAGAAAGAACTGATCCTGCGCACGCTGGGATCGACGAACGGCGCACAAGCGGAAGCCGCGCGCCGCATGGGGCTCTCGCGCAGTGCGCTGGCGTACAAGCTGAATAAGTACGGGATCCGAACCACGGCGGAGTAATTTAGTCTGATGGAGCGCCGGGCGCCCACCCAGTTGAAGGGGCGAGATTGTGTCGCCACTCGTGCGCCGCCCCTTCGGGGCTCGCAAATCGATCGTTCCGCGTCCCCAGCGCTTGCGCGCTGGGCTAACGAATGCCGCCGCTCCGCGGCTGGCCTAATGTCCACCATACGAGTGCCACTGATTCGCGATACAGTCTTGCCGCCATTTCTCCAGCCTGTCAGTTGTCTCCCGGTCATCTTCTGCGTGTGATCTTGGTCACCGGGGGTAGTGCCAAGGTCACCGCGCAACAGTCCAGACATTGGTACACTCGATTAACGGGAGGGTACTAATGTCCACTGCTTGGACTTCCCGTTACTCGCAGCGCGCGAAGAGCATCAAAAGCTCGGCCATCCGTGAACTGCTGAAAATCACCCAAAACCCCAAGATCATTTCTTTCGCGGGCGGACTGCCTGCGCCGGAAGTGTTTCCGACCGAACGCTTCCGCGAGGCCTGCGACCGAGTCCTGGAAAAGCAGGCGCGGCTGGCGCTGCAGTACGGCGCGACGGAAGGCTACGAGCCCTTGCGCGAGATGATCGCGCGCCATACCTCCCGCTACGGTGTGAAGGCGAAGCCGGAAAATGTTCTGCTCACGTCCGGCTCGCAGCAGGCGCTGGACCTGATCGGCAAGCTGATGATCAACTCTGGCGATCGCGTGCTGGTGGAGGCGCCGACATATCTGGGCGCGCTGCAGGCGTTCAATGTTTATGGCGCAGAGTACGTCTCTGTGCCCAGTGACGACGATGGCCTGCGCTCCGACTTACTGGAAGCGTCTCTGCGGTTGGGTCCGAAATTCATGTATGTGCTGCCCAACTTCCAGAATCCCGGTGGCACCACGCTGGCAGAAGGCCGCCGCCATGAGTTGGTGCTCCTCGCCGACCGCTACGGTATCCCTATCATCGAAGACGATCCCTACGGGCAGTTGCGCTATGAAGGCGAGCACCTCACGCCGCTGATCGTGCTCGATCGCGAGAACCTGCGCCGGGATGACGGCTACTCCATCGGCAACGTGATTTATCTCAGCACATTCTCAAAGACGCTGGCGCCGGGCCTGCGGCTGGGTTGGATCGTCGCGCCGCCGGAAGTCATCAGCAAGCTGGTGCAGTTGAAACAGGGCGCCGACTTGCACACCTCGACCTTTGTTCAGATGGTGGCGTACGAAGTGGCGCGCGACAATTTTCTGGATGAGCACATCAAGCTGATCCGCCGTGTGTATGGTGAACGGCGCGATGTAATGCTGCGCGCAATGGAGGAAAACTTCCCGTCCGAGGTCACCTGGACCCGGCCGCAGGGTGGACTGTTCCTGTGGGTGACACTGCCCGAAGGGATGGATTGCCACGAGTTGTTCGAAGCTGCGATCAAAGAAAATGTGGCGTTCGTTCCGGGGGAATCTTTCTACGCGAGCAACGGGCACGCCGACGAAGGGCGGCGGCACTTCCGGCTGAACTTCTCCAATGCGTCGCCTGAGCAAATCACAGAGGGGATTCGGCGCCTCGGCGTGGCGATCAAGAAGCAGTGGGCCAGGCTTCACCCGGGATACGATCGCCCGGTCGATCAGCACGTGTTCGATTGAGGGTGTGGCCCACAGAAGGAACTTGCCGGAACTCCGAAAATTGTGTGACATAAACGCCATGCACGTTCGCTTGATGTCAACGCTGGTGGTTCTCCTGCTCGCCGGTTCGACAATGGCTGCGCAAGGCTCGGAAGGTGCCGCCGCACACATTCGGAAGCTCGAAGAGAAATGGACGGAATCGTATCAGCAGCGCCGGATCGACATCCTGTCATCGCTCCTGGCGGACGATTTCGTGATCACTGTCGAGGATGGCCACATCTACAGCAAAGCAGGCTACATCAGCCATACCGCCGATACGTCAGTTCACGTGGAAGTAGCGCAGATTTCTGACCTCAAGGTTCGGATGCACGGAAACACGGCGGTGGTGACCGGCGCCTACTACGAGAAAGGCGAGTCGAACGGCAAACGCTATGAGTATCACGACCGGCTGACCGATGTATGGATGAAGCTGGACGGGCGCTGGCAAGTTGTTGCGTCGCACTACAGCGTTCCGGTGAAAGAGTGACGCGCGCCTAAGTCCTGTCGGGGCCGTTGGCATGGGCGCTGCGCAGCGCAACGAGGCAAAGCAGGACGACAAAACACCAAAGAAATACCGCCGCAACAATCCCGTCTGCCGTTCTCTGAAGCTGCTGTTGGTTGATCTGCACCAGGTAGTCGCGGTTCTTGACGACCGCTTCATAGTTCATACAGCCTTTCTGGGTGTAGGTCACGCTCACAAATCCAAGAACTGCGGCTAAGGCCATGCAGGCGCCGAGCGCCCGCGACAGAACTCCGCTCCACAATTTTCCGGCCGCTGCTTCTGCGATGGCCGCGAAAGGTGCTCGAAGCACGCGGTACACCGCCATTCCAAGGCAGAGCGATACCAGGCCCACCAGGAAATAGGACACGATCAGATAGTGTTCATTGTTCACTGCTTACGCCTCAGAGCGGCCATCAATACCGTGATCAGCCCCACATACACGAGAAGAACAACGAGCAGGTTTTGGAAGACGTCCTGCAGGCGGGCGGCGATGGCCCAGACATACTCCATGAATCGGGCGCCATCTTTGAGATCAGGATGGGTGCCCAGGACGGCTGCAAGGGCCACGAACACAATGACCGTGGCGAATGCGCGCAGATAGAATTCTGTTGCGGCGGGCAACGCCACGATCTGCTCCAGCAGACCGCGCAACCCGGGACGCAGTAGCCGGTCAACCCACACTACAAGCAAAATCGATAGGACCAGCACGATTACGAAAACGATGCTATGAGGGCTCATGGGCGCGCTCCGCAATCAGTTCCAGGCTGGAATTATAGTCCTTACACGTGGGATTGGGTGCAAGTCGCCGTTCTGAGAATCGTGGTGTTCTGTTTGAGACCAGAGTATTTCGACTAACGGCTAAGCGATCCCGAACGGCTCTTCGAGCGACGGGCACTGCGGAGTAAACAACTCTGCGCCGTTTTCCGTAATGTGCATATCGTCTTCCAGACGGATACCGAATTCTCCACGGATGTAGATGCCGGGTTCATCGCTGAAGGTCATCTGGGGTTGGAGTTTTGTGGGATTGCCGCGCACGAGGTACGGCCACTCGTGGCCATCCATGCCCATGCCGTGGCCGAGGCGGTGCGTGAAGTATTTGTAGTCTGGGCCGTAGCCTGCGTCCGTAATGACCTTTCGCGCGGCGGCGTCGACCGAAGCGGCCTCGACGCCGGGCTTGGCTGCGGCTAGTGCCGAACTCTGGGCGCGGTGCACGATCTCGAAAACCTGTTTCATTTTGTCGCTGGCTTTTCCGATTACGAACGTGCGGGTGATGTCGGAAGAATATCCTTCTGCTCGGCAGCCGCCATCGATCAGGATGATCGTCCCTTCGCGGATCACCTGCGGCGTGACCGAGCCGTGGGGAAACGCGGAGAATTCTCCGAGCAAAACCAGGGCGTCGCCTTCGAACCCCAATTGGCGGTGCGCAGCCTCGACCAGGTCCGCAACGTCGTGGTGGGTCATGCCGATTTTGAGCGCGCGATAGGTTGCCTGGTAGGCAGCGAGCGTGACTTTCGAAGCCAGGCGCATCAGTTCGATTTCGTGCGCGCTCTTGACCATGCGGCATCCAGCGGTGGCCGGCGTCGCGCTGGTGAAGGTCGCACTGGCGGCGGCTTTCTTCAGGTTGTTGCTGAAAACGAACTTCATGGTCTCTTCGATGCCGAGCGTGCCGCCGGCAATGCCGCGGTCGCTCAGTCCTTGGGCTACGCGTTCGTAGGGACTTTCATTTTCCTGCCAGATGCGAACGTCGGCATGAGCGCCATCGGGCGATTGAGCAATCTGTTCGCGCGCGCGTCCTTCCTCGAATGCGGGTGAGACGTAAAAGCTCTCGCCCTTGGCGGGCAGCACCATCGCAAAGAGGCGTTCGCCGCCCCACCAGCGGATGCCGGTGAAGTAGTTGAGCGAGGTGCCCTCGGCGAGCAGGATGGCGGACAGGTTGTTCTCACGCATAAGTTGCCGCGCTTTCTCCTGGCGCTGGCTGCGCTCGTCGAGAATGATGGGCTTCGCTTCGCTGCGCACGGACTTAAGGGCAGCGATCGACGGCGGTAGTTGTTGATCGCCTGCGGACGCTCCGGCTAGTCCTGGCAGAACCGTGCCAACACCAGCGGCGAAAGAACCGGCCTTGAGGAATCGGCGACGGGAGAACAATGGGACCTCCAGGAAAGTGATCATTATAGAGATAGTCGGCGAAGTCATGCGCCCTGCCCGTTTGCATGGCCGTCGAACAATTTCGGAGCCAGGCTGCGAGCCTTAGAATGAAGCGATGATTGCAGGTTTTCAATGCGCCGGTTGTGGGGCGTGGAATGAAACGGACGTGGACGAGGCGGCCGGCATTCGTCAGAGCTACGTCGAGGACTGCCAGGTCTGCTGTAAGCCGAACGTGCTGCGGGTGCAATGGGAACCGGATGTCACGGAGTTCACGATCTTCGCTGAATTAGAATGAGGGCGTTGACGTAATCAACGATTTTCTGGGAGGAGCAATGGGCAACTATTCCGCGGCCGCGGGACGCATGGTCCCGCATAACATGGTGACCACGCAGTTCGAAATTGATGGCTTTCGGGTGGTGCGCACGCTCGGTGTGGTGCGCGGAATTACCGTGCGCTCGCGCTCCATCTTTGGAACGATCGGGGCCGGTTTACAGACGCTGGTCGGCGGCAATATTACGCTGCTCACCAATCTGTGCGAGAAGACGCGCGCGGAGGCATTCGACCTCATGCTGCAACATGCCGCTGAGATCGGGGCCAATGCCGTGGTCGGCGCGCGCTACGACGCGACCGAGGTGATGCAGGGCGTCACCGAAGTGCTGGCGTATGGGACCGCCGTCTTCGTCGAGCAAGCACGCTAGAGGTGCAGCTGCGAGCTACGAGCGAGCAATTTTCGACAGAGTGACGGGCGGGGACTTGAGATGCTTAGGTCGCTCGAAGCTTGTGGTTCGCAGCCACCGATTATTCTTTGTACAAGAACCCCGCTACCAGCGACGCCAGGATTGCTCCAATCCACAGCTCGAGCATCCATCCGAGGGGCAGCATCCGTGGCACCGGCGACCAGGTTGCCTGAGCGAAGTTGCCCGGCACACCGGCACAAAAACCGACCAGCATTCCGATCTTGGCCGCCGTCTTCGGCCCAGCGCCTGCGGTGGCGCGGCTCCAGGCGTAGAGATAGGCCAGCAGAATGGACATCACGAACAGCAGCAGAATCCACTGCCACTGAAAGAATGGATAGCGCGGTTGTTTCAGGAATAACCCTGCCTTCTGCATCGCCTCGTAGAACGGCGCCTGCCGCGTGTAGAGGAGAAAACTCCACGCATTCCAGACCACTCCACCCGCAATCCCTCCAATCCATATCCGAGCCTGATTCACCTTCATTTCGCCCTCCCCTTGCGAACTGATGTTTGTTCGGGCACAAGTGTACTCCCGGCCGGCATGTTTTCTGCAGTTTTGTAGAGGGGGAGTCTACTTGTGCAGCAGATGCTACCGGAACGCCCGCACGTCACGAGGGTTAGTGATGAGTCTCACAGCGGCGTGTCCGAGGCCAGATTAGTCTAAATTTGCCTTCGACTCGCCTGAGTCGAACGACGCCGGACTCGCAAGACCGTCCGCCCGCCGCGAGCGCGGGGCAAGGAGGCGCGTCATGTTACTGCTGTTCTGGTTTGTTCTCTTCGTGGTCGGCGGATGTCTGATCCTGCTGATGCCGGCACTTTGGGGCAAGCAGATCTATAACACGTACCGTGGCACGCGCACGGCGACCTGCCCCGAGACGCATGCGACCGTTGCGGTTCGCTTCCGCGCCCTGCGCGCTGCTTTTACCGGCCTGAGCGGCAAACCGACACTGCGCCTGGCCGAGTGCTCGCGCTGGCCGGTGCACGCAGATTGTGGACAGGAATGCATCCCGGATGCCGAAAAGAACGCGCCGATTGCGTTGGTGCGCGCCGCATCACCGCAAACCAAGAGAATCTGTCACCTGCCGGTGTTTCTCGCAGCGGCTGCGGCCTGGGTGCTGGGCATGGCGTGGCATTCCGAGTATCTGTTTCGTCCCCTATGGATGAACGCCACGAACCTGAGCGATCACGATACGCGGGTCGTAGCCGAGATGTGGACACCACACCTACTGACGGTAGCCGCCTGTCTCCTGTTTGCCTATGCCGTTGGCGCGCTGGTCGCGTGGTTTGGGAGACGCACGCTGTTCAGCGGTCTCCAGATCGCACTCTCGCTCTGGCTGGTGGTAGTGGCTGGGATCATGCTGGCGACTCGATCCAATGTCACTCCGCAGTTGATGTGGATCGAGGGCGGCTATAGTTTCCTGGGCGCACTTCTGGTTGGCATGATCGTCGGTGCGGTTCCACGCCGGGTGTTTGTGAAGGACAGCGAGTAGTGGTTCCTCCTGATGACCCCTGCATGGACGAAGGACCTGTGTATCTCGGAGCGAGGTACGTAGGTCCTTCGCTTTGCTTAGGATGACCGCGTCACACCCCGGCGCAACGCCCAATGAATAGCATGCTCAATCCTGCAACACCGTGAATGGGCCGGGTTCCGGACGCTGATGGAGTCCGCACTCTGTTTTGGCGAAGCCTGCCCACCGTCCCGAGCGCGGATCATCGCCGTTCTCGACCGGTCGTGTGCACGGTTGGCAGCCGATGCTGGGATAGCCGCGGTCATGCAGCGGGTTGTACGGAAGATCGTTGCTGCGCAAGTAATCCCAGACCATGTCGTTGGTCCAGTCGCACAGCGGATTGATCTTGATCAGTCCAAACTTCGCATCCCAATCCACCTTTTGAGCATGAGCTCGATCCGGCGTTTGATCGCGGCGGATGGCGGCAATCCATGCCTCCAGCGTAGATAACTTTGCCCGCAGCGGTTCGACCTTCCGCATGTAGCAGCAGCGGTCCGGGCTATTCAGCCACAACGAGGGCCCGTGCTTCTGATTCTGCTCGTCGACCGTTAACGCGGGTTTCAGGCGCTCGACTTCAATGCCATACCGGCGCTCGATCTTGGCCATGAGTTCGTAGGTTTCGGGGAAGAAGAGGCCCGTATCGAGCGTGAATACTCGGACGTCCGTGCGCAAGCGCATCGCAATGTCGATGAGGGCGATTCCTTCAGGGCCAAACGCGGACGCAACCGCGATCCGCTTTCCGAAGCGGTGCAGCGACCAGTCGAGCAGTTCCTCGGCAGTCCAGGACTCGGCGAAACCTTGCATGGTTCGCAGCCAGTTGCGCTCACTCATGATTCACCGCCTGCAGGGTGCCCCACACATCGCGTTCTTTGCGATGTGTGGGTGCTGGCAGAGGAATTGGCTGGCCGTAGAGCGTTTCGAGCCGGAGCCGGTCAGGTTGTGAGAGACGGACGACGTCCCCGATGATGAGGATGGACGGTTTGGCTTGCATGGAAATCTCGGGAAGCTCCTTTAACGTGGTCAAGATCATTTGTTGTCCCGGGGTGCTGGCGCGCGCCACGAGCGCGACAGGTGTTTGTAAGGTGAGGCCAGCCGCTGCGAGCTTCCTCACCGTCATATGCGCGTCTGGGCCGGGCATGTACAGAGCGATGGTTGTGCCCGAAGCGACGAGGGAGCGGAGATCGGGAAGGGGCCGGTCGTCAGCAAAACGGCCGGTCATGATCAGCAGCGACGAAGCGGTTGCGCGCATGGTCAGCGAGATTTCCGCGGCCGCGGCCGCGGCCAAGACTGAGGTTACGCCGGGCACGACCTCGAACTCGATGTCAGCCTCCCGCAGTGCCTGGATCTCTTCTCCAGCGCGGCCGAAGACAAGCGGATCGCCGCCCTTGAGCCGCACGACCTGCAGGCCCTGCCGGGCGAGTTCGATCATGAGGAAGTGGATCGCCTCCTGGCGCGTGCTCTTCTGGCCGCAGCGCTTGCCTACGTCATAAATGCGAGCCTTCTTGGGCGCATGGCTCAGAATCTGAGGCGAGACCAAGTCGTCGTGCAAGACTGCATCGGCCTGGCGGAGGATGCGAAGTGCTTTCAGCGTGAGCAACTCCGGATCACCGGGGCCCGCGCCAACGAGATAGACTTTACCGTTCACAAAAGGTCCTTTCCTGTTTCAACTACCCGATCGTGCTCGAACTCGGCGAATGCTTCCGGCGTGACGAACTGGTGGAGCAATGTGCGCCGCAGCTCAGGCTCACAGCCGTTCTGGAACAACGCCGCCCGCTTCTTGCCCAGCTCTTCGAGCCAAACGCCGTAGATAGGCGGGAATTCTTCTTCGAACTGCTTGCGGACGCGCTGCGCGAGGGCAGGGCTGAGTCCGTTGGTCGAAATTGCAATCTGGAAATGGCCGCGACGAACCACCGCCGGATAGAAGAAATCGCAGTGCGGCGGATCATCGACGACGTTGCAGAGAATGCCTCGCCGCTGCGCCTCCCGGTAGATCGCGTGATTTACTTCTGCCGACGAGGTTGCGGCTACCACGAGAAAGACGCCGTCGAGATCAGACGGCTCGAACTCTCTTTGCGACCAGGCGAGCGTGCCCCGGCTCGCAGCCTCCGCGACCGCGGCTGCTGCCAATGGAGCGACGACGTGGACGTGCGCTCCGCAGTCGACGAGGCTGTGAATCTTTGGTTCCCCGATGCTGCCTGCCCCGACGACAAGGCAGGGGCGTCCCTCGAGCTTTAGGAACATCGGGAATAGAGGCGCCGTGCTCACGATCAGCCCTCCACCGCGTGGGGCACGGGAGCGGCCGGCCGATCGCGTTCCACGGGCTCGACCTGTTCACCAGCCAGAAATTGCCGGAGTTCCGCGTCAGTGTGCCGTCCGAAGAAACGGCGTAGGTTCTCGCCCGACTCTCGGGTTGCGCGGTAGGTACGCAGGAGGCGCTCGATAGCATCAGGCACCTGCTGCGCCGTGCAGCGGTAGCCAACCGGGCGCGCAATGGTCGGGAACAAACCGACCGCACCTCCTACAGAGAAGTAGTAGGCGTCCACGAATGAGCCGTTGACTTTAAGCTTCTTGCCTTCCAGACCGATGTCGGCGATCCAGTGCTGGCCGCAACTGTTGGGGCAGCCCGTTACGTGCAGCTTGAAGTCCTGATCGAAACCGGGGAGGCGCTCGTCGAGTTCTTCAGTCAGCCAGCGTGAGAAGCCCTTGGTTTCCGTGATTGCCAGCTTGCAGAATTCGGTTCCGCTGCACGCAATAGTGCCGCGCACAAACGGGGAGGCCTGAACAGGGAAGCCGATGGCGTCGAGTTCCTTCGCAAGCGCGTCGGCTTTCTGGTACAGCACATTTACGATCAGCAGGTTCTGCATAGCGGTGGTTCGCAGATCTCCGGAGGCGTAGCGTTCCGAGAGTTCGGCTGCCGCGTGGAGCTGTTCCCAACTGACGCGGCCCCGCAGAACGGCCGCGCCCACAAAGGAGAGGCCTTCTTGTTTTTGCGGGTGAATTCCGACGTGGTCGCGATAGATGTCCTGGGGAGGATGCTCTGGTTCGGCGGGATCGAACTGAAAGCCCAGCACGCGTTCGAGTTCGCCCTGGAAAGTCTCCGCAGTCCAGCCTTCACGCAGAAACAGAAACTTCAGGCGGGCGCGCTCGCGGTGTTCGCGGAGAGACGTTGCAGAGCGGAATAGCTCGGCGACTCCGCGAATCACGTCCACCACCTGATGCCAGCGCACGAAGGCGTTGAGGCGGACCGCTAGGTGAGGATCGGTCGAGAGTCCACCACCGACCCGCAGTGAGAAGCCGGTTTCGAGTTGTCCGCCAACACTGCGCGTGACCGCCGTCAAGCCGACGTCATTGATCTCGGGATACGAGCACCAGGCGCGGCAGCCGGTAAGCGAAACTTTGAACTTGCGTGGCAGGTTATAGAACTCAGAATTGCCCGCAAGCAGGCGCGAAGCTTCCAGCGCCAACGGAGAAGGGTCGCAGATTTCGTCGGCATCGACGCCAGCCACCGGGCATCCAGTAATATTGCGGACCACATCGCCGCACGCGCCCAAAGTGGTGAGGCCGTGCTGATCCAGTGTTTCGAGAACTTCGGGGAGGGATTCGGGCGTCACCCAATGCAGCTGAATGTTTTGCCGCACAGTGATGTCGGCAACCCCGCGTCCGAAGCGCCTGGAGAGATCGGCAATGGCTCGGACTTGCGCCGCGCGCAGAATGCCATTCGGAATGCGGATCCGAACCATGAAGTAGGGAAGGGCTTTGCCTTCGCCGTTTTGTCCGCCCACCACGCCAGCGCCATCGCCTTGGGTATACACCCCCCACCAGCGCAGATACGTGCCCAGCCATTCGGGAGGAATTGCCGGGAAGCCGGTGCGCGCGAATCCGCGAATTTCCTCCAGCGCCTCCCACGGATTCTTCTCGCGCTTCAATCGCTCGACGCGTTGCGCTTTCGATTCTTTCGTCGCCATTTTGTTCCCCAAAAACAAAAACCCACCGCCATTTTTCTGGCGATGGGTTTGATGTATGCCGAAACTTTAAATGAAAACTAGATCAGCAACCCCCTTGCGCCAGAACACACGTTGGCGCAACAACAACAGCACAGCATCGAGTTGCCCTTATTCCCCAACATCGTCCCGTTACTCTACGCGGATTTGCAGCGCTGTGTCCAATCCGTAAAACAGATTGATCGCAGCAAAAATTTGGATGAGCCGGATGCAGGGCGCGATGCACTTTCTTCGCGACGAGAGGATTTCCACAGACGGGCCGGGTGAAGCGTCAGATGCGGTTCGGAAGAGGTGAGGTCGAACCAATCTTCTAAACGCAACCCCTAGTGGTCATCGAGTTGGTTAACTACAAGATATCGTGTTTTGCGGCTTGAGCTTTCCCCGGTCGTCTCAACCTGAAACTTTCCTGTTGACAATAAACCAGTTAGGCGTAGGATGTGGACAAAAGTGGTCGAAAGTGGAGTAAGCATTAGAGGTCGTGGGCAAGAACGCTAAGTTTCGAGGCGCCAGTGGTTTCAGAGACTGACACCCGCAAAAAGAGGCCCAACGAACCCGGATCCACTGTTCTTGTGACTGCTTTTACCTCCCTCGTGCTGGCTGTGGTAGCAGCCGTAACTAAACGACGCCCAGCCAAGAGCAGGACGCATGTTTCGCGGCAACCATCCAACTCGCGTGGACGAAAAGGGGCGTCTCAAGGTCCCCGCCGAATTCAAGCGGGTGATCGACGAGAAATATGCGCAGCGATTCTACATCACAAGTCTGGATGGAAATGTTGCTCAGGTATATCCCTTCGAGGAATGGGAGCGGATCGAGGCGAAGCTGGCATCGCTGTCGACCTTCAATCCCACGAAGAAGAAGTTCTTGAATCGCGTGAACTATTACGGGCAGGTCGTGGAGATGGACGGGCAGGGGCGCCTGCTGGTCCCGCAAATCCTGCGCGAGTCGGCGCAGATTCGCGGCGAAGTGGCAGTGCTCGGCAATCTGACCTACCTGGAAGTCCGGAACCTGGAAGCGTTCGGCAAGGAGATCAAAGAGCAAGCGTTCACGGATGAAGACATTAAGACGCTCGACGAATTGGGCATCTAGTGCGCACGGACACAACAGACACCCCCGAGCGGGGTGGGCATGGAGCGGTTGGCCATGTCCCAGTTCTTTTAAAAGAAGCGATCGATTTTCTGGCCGTACAGCGTGGCGGAACTTACCTGGATGCCACGGTGGGCCTGGGCGGGCACAGCTGCGAAATCGCAAAACGCCTCGGCGCACCGGGACATTTGATTGGCTTCGATAAGGATCCGGCGGCGCTGGCGGTGGCGCAAAAGAATCTTGCGCCGGTCGTTAGTCGTCAGTCGTTGGTCGTTGGGGAGTCAGTCTCCGAACGACTAGCGACTGACGACCAACGATCGGATTGGCCGCTGATCACGTTGCTGCATGGATCGTTTGCAGACCTTGCGAACGACCAACGACCAGCGACCATCGACGGGATTCTGGCGGACCTCGGAGTCAGCAGCTTGCAGCTCCAGGACCCAGCGCGGGGATTCAGTTTTCAGGCGGAAGGACCGCTCGACATGCGGATGAATCCGATGTCGGGCGAGACCGCCGAACAAGTGGTAAACCACATCGACGAGCGTGAGCTGGCCGATGTGATTTACGAATTCGGTGAGGAAAGGAGGTCGCGGAGAATCGCCAGAGCCATTGTCCGGTCGCGGCCGATACAGACTACGAGGCAACTCGTGGACGTGATATCAGCCGCGGCCCGGCCAATGAAACATGAGCGGATTCATCCGGCGACCCGTACCTTTCAGGCTCTCCGAATCTTCGTAAACCATGAACTGGACGATCTGAAAGCACTGCTGGCGGCGGCGCCTCGCGTGCTGAAGCCGGGCGGAAGGCTGGTGGTGATCAGCTTTCACTCGCTCGAAGACAGGATCGTCAAGGATGCGCTGCGAGACGCCGTGAAGCAGGGGCTGTACCGGCTGCTGACGAAAAAGCCGGTGACGGCCACGGAAGAAGAGATCGATCGCAATCCGCGGTCGCGCAGCGCGAAGATGCGCGCGGCGGAGAGAGTGTAGCAGCGTTGCCGGCGAGACGCCGGCGCTACTTGATTTTGTCCGGAGAAACTGCCGGGCTTCCCGGTGCGGTGATTGTAAAGCGTGCCGGGTAAAGATTTTGGTAGGGCGACCGAAGTCCCGCAAGGACAGGTCGCAACTCTGTGGTGGAGTTTTTCCGGAGCGGCCAAGCCAGACAAAACAAGGCCGCGTCCGGAAGAAAAACAGGAACACTTTGAACATGACGTTTACAGGCACTCTGATTGAAGATCTGATCGCGACGGTGGAACGCGCCGAAGCGAAAGCGCCAGACCTCGACATGACGGAGATCGAACCCCGGTTCCATTCCGTTCAGCGCAACACAAACCACGATTCCAGACTCGTCGGAGTGGCATAACCTATGAACGCCGCAGCCATCGCTTATTCTCGCACCGGGCGCCAGTCCTGCTGGCTCGGAACTCCTGAGATTTACTTTCGCAAAACCATCGACAACTCACGCCTGGTGAAAGTCGAAGATCCGCGCCGGGCCCGCGAGATGAAGCACTTTGGCATCGCGCTTTGCTTGCTATTCCTGCTGGTGATGGGATACGCATTGCAACATTTTCGAGCCATTGAATACGGGTACAAGATCGAGTCGCTACGAGCTGAGCGAGATGGCCTTACGGAAATGAACCGGGCCCTGCGCCTGGAAGAAGCGTCGCTGCGCGATCCGGAGCGAATCGACGTGATGGCTCGCAAGCTGGGCCTGCAGTCGCCGCAACCCGGTCAGGTGATCCGCATGGATGCGAGCGACGACACTGCGACACCGGTAATGGCAAGCGTGACGCCAGTGTCGGTGGTTTCGGCCAGGTAGTTTGTGTAGGGCGGACACTCCTTTCGACCTTGCTCAGGGCAGGCTCTGTCCGCCGCTCTTGATTCGTATCAGGGTATCGCTTTAGCGATGCCGTTGAGCGTAGGTTACACAGCCCCTTCAGGGGCTGCTTCGCGGCGGCTCTTCGGGGCCGCCGAAGTTATCTAGGAACAAAGGTGGCCGCAAACCCGTATCCCACCGGCGCGCGCTTCAGGCTCTACGCCTTGTCCGGATTGCTCTGCCTGTGGCTGCTGGCTATTTGCCTGCGGTTGGTCTACCTGCAGATTTTCTGCTACGGAGATTTCCAGCACCGCGCCCAGCACCAGCAACAGCGCAGCTTTGACCTCTCGCCGAAGCGGGGAATCATTTACGACCGGGCGGGCCGCGAGTTGGCCATGTCGATCCAGGTGGATTCGGTCTTCGCCGTGCCCACGGAGATTCCCGACCTTCCCAACACCGTCAGCCTGATTACGCGCATTACAAAGGATGACCCGCGTGTGGTGTTGGCGGATTGCCGGGCGCACAAGACTTTTTGCTGGGTTGCTCGCAAAGCCGATGCCGAAAGTGTCGAGCGGATGCGCTCGCTCAACCTGCAAGGCATCCACTTCCAGAAGGAGCCCAAGCGTTTCTATCCCAAGCGAGATCTGGCGGCTCAGGTGCTCGGTTATGTCGGCACCGACGATCAGGGGCTGAGCGGCATCGAACGGCAGTTCAACTCCGAACTCCAGGGCAAGCCTGGCAAGCTGATGATTTCCGTCGATGCGCGCAAGCGCTGGTTCGCGAGCGTCGAAAAGCAGCCGGAGGCGGGCAACAATGTAGTCCTGACGATTGATCAGAATATCCAGTACGTCGCCGAACGCGAACTGGAGCGTGCGATGGATGAAACGCATGCCATCGCGGGCACGGTGATCGTGGAAAACCCGCACACCGGCGAAATCCTGGCGCTGGCCAACCGGCCTACGTTCAATCCCAACATCCGGAAAGAAATCCGCAACGAAGCATTGAAGAACCGCGCGGTCAGCGACGTTTACGAGCCCGGCTCAACGTTCAAGACTGTGACGATCTCAGCCGGCCTCGAAGAAAAAGTCACGCACCCGGACGAAATGTTCGATTGCCAGATGGGGTCGATTGTCATCAACGGCATGCGCATCCACGACAGCAAGCCGCACGGTGTGCTTTCGGTCGCCGACATTCTGGCGGAGTCGAGCGACGTGGGCGCGATCAAGGTTGCGCTGCGGCTGGGAGAGGATCGATTCTACAAATACATTCGCGCCTTCGGCTTCGGCCAGCGGACGGGGATCGAGCTTCCGGGAGAAACTCCGGGCTTGACCAAGCCGGTGAGCCGCTGGTCGAAAGTATCCATCGGGGCTATTTCGATGGGCCAAGAGATCGGGATCTCGCCGCTGCAATTGACTTCACTCGTCTCGACCATTGCCAACGACGGAGTTCGTATTCCGCCGCGCATCGTTGCGGGGACGATTGAGCCGCAGACTACTCCGCAAAGAATTTCCTTCCAGCCGGCGGACGGGGTGCGCGTCATCTCGTCGCTGACCGCTGCGCAAATGCGCCAAATGTTGCAGGGCGTGGTGTTGCACGGCACGGGCCGCCGGGCGCTGCTGGAAGGCTACAGTGCGGCGGGTAAGACCGGGACTGCGCAAAAAGTGGATCCCGCTACCGGCACTTACTCGAAGACGAAGTACGTTGCCTCGTTTGCCGGATTTGCCCCTATCAATAATCCACAGATTGCTGTGGCGGTGATTCTCGATTCCGCGGTCGGCTTGCACCAGGGCGGCCAGGTTTCCGCTCCGGTATTCCAGCGGATCACGCAACAGGTGCTCGAATATCTGCACGTACCGCACGACGTCGAACTACCGCCCAGCCGCCAGGTTCTGTTAGCGCAGCGCAAAGCCAGTGACACCAATCTGGAAGAAAGTTCGCCGGATCACTTGGGTGCGCCGCTGGATATGGCGGAGGCTGGCGAACCATCGAACGCGCCGGCAACTGCGAAGCCGTCCGCGACTATGACGCAGGTCATACCCGCATCTCTGACACAAAAAGATCCGACGGTGCTGGCTTCAGCCGGGCCTGCAACGCCATCCTCAAAACCGGATGACTCTCCGGTTCCGAACCTGCCAACCAGCGGAACCGTAGTCCTGGAAGTGGAGGAGGGTGGAATCGCGGTCCCTTCGTTCCTGGGAAAGAGTGTGCGCGCTGCAGTTGAGGCGGCTCAAGACGCCGGCCTGGATCTCGACGCGATTGGCAGCGGGATCGCGCAGGAGCAGTCGCCTTTGCCCGGATCGCACGTTGCAGCCGGATCGCGCGTCACCGTGCGATTTGGAAGATAGCCCCTTGCGGTCAACCAACGTGCCGCGAAGCGCGGCTGTTTATAATCACTCCAATGACTTTCCGACAACTGCTCGAGGGCGCGGAAATCCTCTCCCAAAGCGGCAATCCCGCCGTCAGTGGAGTGGAGTACGATTCCCGCTGCGTTAAGCAGGGGAGCGTTTTCGTCGCCATGAAGGGCGAAACCAGCGACGGCAATCGCTACATCGATCAAGCCCTCGCAGCCGGAGCCGTCGCGATCGTCACGGACTCCGCCAATGAGCAACCGCGTCCCGGAGTCGCTTGGGCACAAGTTCCGCACGGACGGCGCGCGCTAGCCCGCCTGAGCGCGAATTTCTGCAAGCGGCCTGCCGAACGCATCGCGAACACGGGAATCACGGGGACCAACGGCAAGAGCACTACTGCTTTCCTGATCGACTCCATTCTCCGTGCCGCCGGACGCAAGACCGCGCTGGTGGGGACGATCGAATACCACGTTGCCGGGAAAGTTCTTCCCGCGCCGCACACCACTCCGGAAGCGCTCGAACTGAGCCGCCTCCTCGCCGACGGATTGAGCGAGGGTGTGACCGAATCGGTGATGGAGGTTTCTTCGCACGCGCTCGACCAGCAAAGGATCTTCGGAATTCCGTTCGATGTCGCCGTGTTTACCAACCTCACCCGCGATCATCTCGACTACCACGGCACGATGAACGAATATTTCCGGGCGAAGCAGGTGCTGTTTGAAGGCTGCGGGACTGAGCCGCCGCGCACCGCCATCATCAATATTGAAGACGACTCCGGACGGCAATTGCTGGCGGTTAGTAAGAAGAATAGCTCGCAGGTGCTCTCCTACGGGTTGACCTCCGGCGACTTCCACGCCGAGGCGGTTGAAATCACGTCACACGGCACGCGCTTTCAGATGGTAACGCCCGGAGGAGTGATTGCCGTGTGGTCGCCGCTGATCGGCAACGTGAATGTGTACAACATCCTCGCGGCCTCGGCAGCCGGGTACGCGCGCAACTGTCCTGTGGAGGCCATTGCGAAAGGCGTGTTCGAACTCACGCGGGTCCCCGGACGCTTTGAGCGCGTGGACTGCGGACAGCCGTTCACGGTCGCGGTGGACTACGCTCACACCGACGATGCGCTCCGTAACCTGACTGCCCTGTCCCGTGATTTTGTCGTGCGCGCAGGACTCAAAGGCAAAGTCATTACCCTTTTCGGCTGCGGCGGCGATCGCGATCGCACCAAGCGCCCACTGATGGGGGATGCTGCTGGGAAGGGAAGCGATTTTGTGGTATTGACCTCCGACAACCCGCGCTCGGAGGATCCGCTCGCCATCATGAATGACGCGCTGGTTGGACTGCAAAAGTCCGGCACGAAGTACGTGATCGAACCAGATCGACGCAAGGCGATCGGCATGGCGCTGCAACAAGCGGGGCCGGGCGATATCGTCCTCCTGGCCGGCAAGGGACATGAGAAAGTGCAGGTCACCAAGGAAGGCACGATTCCTTTTGACGATGTCGAGGTCGCGCGCGAAACGCTCAAAGCCCTTGGCTATGACTGTGAAAACGCGGTCCGGGCCAGCGGCGCGGGGACGAGAGCATGAAGCTGTCTCTGGCGCGAATCGCGGAATTCGTTGCTGCCACCGGCGATTACGACGCTCGCGCCATCGCGCTGGGATATTCGATCGACTCCCGCACGGTGCAGACGGACGAACTTTTTTTTGCGGTCAAGGGCGAACGTTTCGACGGGCACGACTTTGTCGACCAGGCGTTGAGCGTGGGGGCCATCGGAGCGGTCGTCCGAAAAGATCAGTGGCCGCGTTATTCGTCGCGCAAGGGCCTGCTGGCGGTCGATGACACGCTGGTTGCGCTGCAGACGCTTGCCACAGCCGTGCGAAAACTGTGGGGCAAGACCGCCATCGGTATCACCGGCTCGATGGGCAAGACCACTACCAAGGAAGCGATGGCCCATCTGCTTTCGGTGCGGCATCGTGTGCACCGCACCAAGGGCAACTTCAACAATCACTTTGGTCTTCCGCTGGGCTTGCTGACACTGGAGCCGGAGTACGATCTGTCGGTGATCGAGATGGGGATGTCGCATGCCGGCGAGATCGCAGCGCTGGCCCGCATTGCGCGGCCCAACGAAGGAGTTGTGACCACGGTCGCCCCCGTGCATCTGGAGTACTTTGATTCCATCGCCGGAATCGCACGCGCCAAGTACGAACTGATCGAGGCGCTTCCACACGGAGGCACAGCCGTTCTGAATGCGGATGACGAATACGTTTCCCAGTTTGGCCGCGATTTCAAAGGCAGAGTCATTCTATTTGGTCTGAACGCTGCGGCCGACATCCGCGCGGAAAACATCAAGGTGATCGGTGCGGAAGGCACCAGCTTCGATCTGGTTTGTCATGGCGTACGACAGCCCGTGTGCAGCCCGCTGCTGGGCCAGCACAATGTGTGCAACGTTCTTGCCGCCGCTGCGGTTGCCGTCGAGCATGGCGTCACGGAGTCAGAGGTTGCAAGTGCTTTGCCGTCTCTTCAAGCTGCCGACAAACGCGGGCAGGTCGTCCAAGTGGGTAATATCACGGTGCTGTACGATTGCTACAATTCCAGTCCGAGGGCGCTGGCGGCGGCGGTGGACACTCTGGCAGCGATGCCCGCTCGGCGCCGGATTGTTGTCGCCGGAGAGATGCTGGAACTCGGTACATCGGGCGAGCAATTGCATCGTGACTGCGGGCGCTACATCGCCGGCTGTAAACTCGAGTTCTTGCTAGGCGTGCGCGGCTTGGCAAAGCCGATGGTGGAAGCTGCCCTAGCAGCGGGTATGAAGGCAGAGTTTGTTCCAACGCCTGAGGAAGCGGGTGAGTGGCTCGCTCGTGAAACGCGAGATGGCGACGCCGTATTGCTGAAGGCCTCCCGCGGCGTGAAACTGGAAAAAGCTCTCGAAGTGTGGCAACAAAAAATCGGCGTTCCCTCCGCCCTAGGCGGTGGAAACTGAGAACCGAGAACTGAGAACTGGAGTCGGAGGCGGATTGCTCTACTGGCTGCTCTATCTGAAGCTCTTTCACTATTTTCCGCCCTTCCGCATTTTCCGGTATCTCACGTTTCGCACTGCCTTCGCCAGTCTTACTGCGCTTTTTACGGGCCTGATCGTTGGCCCCATCGTGATACGGCGGCTGCGTGATTTTCAGATCGGCCAGTACATCCGCGAAGAAGGCCCGCAGGCGCACCAGAAAAAGGCCGGCACGCCCACCATGGGCGGCCTGCTGATCGCCATTGCCATCCTGGTTCCGACGCTGCTCTGGGCCGACCTGAGCAATCCGTTTGTCTGGATTGCCGTGCTTTCGACATCGGCTTTTGCCGCCATCGGTTTTGCCGATGACTACACCAAAGTTGTCCATCGCCGCAACCTCGGCTTAACCGGACGCGCCAAGCTCGGCTACCAGATTGGCACCAGCGTCTTGATTGCGATTGCCCTCATCGCCCTGCAATACCGCGGACTGTACTCGACCAAGCTGGTAGTCCCGTTCTTCAAGCAGTTCCGGCCCGATCTGGTGATCGAAAGGTGGGCCGCTCACCCGCAACTCTGGCCGCTGGCATTCGCCCCCTTTGTCGCTTTCGTCGTGCTCGTAATCGTCGGTTCCAGCAATGCTGTGAATCTTACCGACGGCCTCGATGGCCTGGCCATCGGCTGTACGGTGATCGCTGCCGGAGCGCTCGCGGTTCTGACCTACGTCAGTGGTCATGCCACGTTTGCCACGTATCTGGAACTCCCACGCATGCCGCAGATCGGCGAACTTGCGATCTTCTGCGGCGCTATGGTCGGATCATCCATCGGATTCCTGTGGTATAACGCGCATCCCGCGGAAGTGTTCATGGGCGACGTCGGTTCGTTGGCGCTGGGTGGGGCGATCGGAACCGTGGCCGTCATGATCAAGCAAGAGCTGTTGCTGCCCTTTATAGGCGGAATTTTTGTGATTGAGGCGCTCTCGGTGATCCTGCAGGTCGGTTCCTATAAACTGCGCAAGAAGCGTATCTTCAAGATGGCGCCCATCCATCACCATTTTGAGCTGCTGGGCTGGTCGGAATCGAAAGTGATTGTGCGCTTCTGGATCGCATCGCTGGTGTTCGCGCTGTTCGCCCTGACGACGCTGAAACTAAGGTAGATTGCACCACAGAGTCACAGAGACACAGAGAACCCCAAGAGCCTTGATTGGTTTTTCTCTGTGTCTCTGTGACTCTGTGGTGAAATAGGTTTGATGGAACTCACGAACAAACGCGTCCTCGTTGTCGGCTTGGGCAAGTCCGGAGTGGCGTCGGCTCTGTTTCTGAAGTCGCGCGGCGCTCGGGTCACGGTTTCCGACTCGAAGCCCGAGGCAGAGCTCCGCAATGAAATTCTCCTGTTGCTGGACCATGGAATCACGGTGGAAACTGGCGGCCACGGCGATCGCACGTTCCGCGGACAGGACCTGATCGTCGTCAGCCCGGGCGTGCCATTCGATGCGCCGCAATTGGAGCAGGCGCGCGCTATGGGAGAACCGGTCATCGGCGAACTGGAACTGGCCGCCCAGTTTCTGGCCGGCCCCATCGTCGCGATCACCGGCGCGAACGGCAAGACCACTACCACTTCGCTCGCCGGGGAGATTATCGCAGCCGGGAAATTCCCGACGCTGGTTGGCGGCAACATCGGCACCCCGGCAATTACGTTTGTCGATCAAGCCAAGTCCCAAACCTGGATCGTGCTCGAGGTTTCCAGCTTTCAACTGGAGACGATCGTCACCTTCCATCCGCGCATTTCGGTAATCCTGAACATCACGCCCGATCATCTCGACCGACACAAGACGTTTGCAAATTACGTAAACGCCAAGGCGCGCATCTTCGAGAATCAGAAGCCGGACGATTTCACCGTCCTCGACACCGACGACGCGACCACTGCCGGATTAGCAGACCGTATGCGGGCTCAACTGTACTGGTTCAGCCGGAAGAAGACCGTTGAGAAAGGGGCCTTCGTCCGCGAGGCACACATCTTTTTCCGAGACGGCCAACGCGAGCGCGAGATCATGCCACTCGCCGAAATCCCGCTGAAAGGCGCTCACAATCTGGAGAATGTGCTGGCGGGGGTTGCCATCGGCGCGCTGGTGGGCTGTGAGCCGGGCCAGATTCGCGAAGCCGTCCGGAACTTCAAAGCCGTGGAGCATCGCCTCGAATTTGTAACGAAGATCGCGGGCGTGGACTACTACAACGATTCCAAGGCCACTAACGTGGACGCGACCATTAAGGCGCTGGAGTCGTTTCCCGCCAACATCCATCTGATCCTGGGCGGCAAGGACAAGGGCAGTGACTACACGGTGCTCAACGAGTTGCTGCGCCAGCGTGTGAAGCGCGTGTACACCATCGGAGCGGCCGCGACGAAGATCGAATCGCAGATTCGGGGCGCTGCGGAGGTGGATCACGCAGAAACTTTGGAGGTCGCCATCCGCCGGGCGAGTGAATCCGCCGCTGCGGGCGATGTCGTGCTGCTCGCGCCAGCCTGCGCCAGCTTCGACCAGTTCCAGAGTTACGAACATCGAGGGCGGGTTTTTAAGGAAGCCGTGTACTCGCTGGCGGATGCGGCCGTGAAGTCCTGATCTCCCGGCGCTCACTACCAGGGAACCAGAACCATCAACATTTATCCACCGACAATCAACAGGCCCCATCCCCGCTCCGTGATGAAATGGAATTTCCATGGCGAAGCGCGTCAGTGTCGATGGCTGGATGTTCACGGTGACCTTGATCCTCGTGTTCATTGGGCTGGTCATGGTGTTCAGCGCATCAGCCGTGATGGCTAAAGAGCGCTTCGGGTCCGCCTACACATTTCTCTTCCGGCAACTGGCGTGGGCAATCGCGGGATTGGTGGCGATGCTCCTCGCCATGAAACTCGACTATCGCAAACTGAAGCACCCGGCGGTCGTTTTCACTCTGCTGGGCGCAACCACGATCCTGTTGATTTCAGTCTTTTTCCTCGACCGCACCCACGGCACGCATCGCTGGTTCCATCTGGGGCCGGTATCGTTTCAGCCGTCGGAGTTGGCCAAGCCGGCCATCATTCTGTTTCTTGCCTGGTTTCTCGAGGCGAAAACCAAAGCGATCGACGACTGGCGTAACACGTTGCTGCCAGCGATCGCGCCCACCGTTGTTTTTCTCGGACTGATTGTCTTTCAGCCCGACCTAGGCACAGCGATTGCTTGCGCCGGCATCACCGCGTGCATTCTGTTTGTCGCGGGGATCCGTCTGCGCTACTTCGGATACGCTTTTCTGGCCTCGCTGCTGCCGCTTTACATTCTGATCTTCCACGTGGCCTACCGGCGCGACCGCATCCTGGCCTTTCTGAATCCCTATTCCGACCCGCAGGGACGCGGCTTCCACATGATTCAGTCGCTGATTGCGGTATCAACCGGCGGCGTGACTGGCCTCGGCCTGATGGAGGGTAAGCAGAAACTGTTTTACCTGCCGGAGCCGCACACGGATTTCATCTTCGCGGTCACGGCGGAAGAGTTGGGTATGGTCGGCGCCTTGGCCGTCATCATCTTGTTTGCGATCTTTCTGTGGCGTGGAACGCGCGCCGCACTGCGCACCCAGGACAACTTCGGCCGCTTTCTCGCCGTTGGAGTCACCAGCATGATCGTGCTCCAGGCCTTCATCAATATCAGCGTGGTGCTCGGCATGATGCCGACGAAGGGCATCCCGCTGCCGTTTGTCTCTTACGGCGGTTCGTCGCTGTTTGTAACGCTGGCATGCGTGGGGGTCCTGCTGAACATTACAAAACAGGCGGAGTAGTTGTAGCGCCGGCGCCTCGCCGGCAATCGTCGCGCTGGGAATCGTATCATGGCATCGCTTTAGCGATGCCGCTGTGCGACACTCTGCTTGCGCCCTTAGGCGCTGACATTCATGCGCATCGTCATCGCAGGCGGCGGTACTGGTGGACATGTCATCCCCGCCCTCGCCATCGCTCAGCAACTCAAAAAGCAGTTCGCCGCCGAGGTGCTCTTCATCGGCACGGCCCGCGGCATTGAGACACGGCTCGTCCCGCAAGCCGGATTCCCGCTCGAACTGATCAAGGTTGGCGCGCTAAAGAATGTCAGCCTCCTGACCCGCGCAAAAACGATGTTCGACTTGCCACGCGCTCTCTGGACCTCGGGCCGTGTGCTTTCCGATTTCAATCCCGACGTGGTGATTGGCGTGGGGGGCTATGCTTCCGGTCCTGCGATGCTGGCGGCAATTCGCCGCCGTATTCCGACGCTCGCCTTCGAACCCAACGTCGTTCCCGGATTTGCGAATCGACTTGTTGCCCGCTGGGTTTCGGCTGCGGCGGTGCACTTTGAAGAAACCTGCGAATACTTTCCCCACTGCCGGGTGACGGGTGTTCCGGTGCGGCAGGCCTTTTTTGACATTCCGCCGAGCCCCCTGCTCTCACGACGCCCAACGCTGCTCGTGTTCGGAGGCAGTCAAGGCGCGCGTGCCATCAATCAAGCCATGATCGAATCCCTCGGCGGCCTGAGACAGAAGATTCCAGGCCTCCAGATCATCCACCAAACCGGCCAGCGCGACTTCGACAACGTGCTCGCGGCTTACCAGCAGTCAGGAATCTATGGCGAGGTGCACCAGTTCATCGACGACATGCCGAGAACCTTCGCCCGTTCCGATTTGCTGATTTGTCGTTCCGGTGCGAGCACCGTGGGCGAAATCACGGCGGCCGGCAAGCCCGCGATCTTCGTTCCGTTCCCTCGCGCGGCCGACGATCACCAGAACGTCAACGCCCGCGCTTTGGAGCGAGCCGGAGCCGCGGTCGTGGTGGAAGAATCGAATCTGGGCGCCGCTTATCTGGTCGATACGATCTCGGCCCTTCTGGCTGATCCCTCCCGTCTGCAATCCATGTCGGCAGCGGCGAAGTCGCTGGCTCATCCCAAGGCGCTCGAAGAAATTGCGGACATGGTGAACAAGCTCGTTGAACCTCAGTAGACCTTTGAGCTTTTTTCGGCGGCGAGATGCTTTATCATCAGCCTTCGCATGTTCGCAAAGATTCAGCGCATTCATTTCGTTGGCATCGGCGGTATCGGTATGAGCGGTATTGCCGAAGTCCTGCTGAACCTCGGCTACAAGATCTCTGGTTCTGATCTCAGGACTTCGCCAGTCACGCAGCGTCTGGCCGCTCTCGGTGCGCAGACGTTCGAAGGCCACGCGGCGGCCAACGTCACCGGCGCCGATGTCGTTGTCACCAGTTCCGCTATTTCCGTCGTCAATCCCGAAGTTGCGGAAGCCCGGCGCCTGCACATTCCCGTGATTCAGCGCGCGGAGATGCTGGCCGAGTTGATGCGCTTGAAATACGGCATCGCCATCGCCGGCATGCACGGCAAGACCACGACTACCTCGATGGTGGCGACCGTGCTGGCTGCTGGTGGTCTCGATCCCACCGTGGTGGTTGGCGGGCGCGTGGACGCCCTTGGCTCGAATGCCCGGCTGGGCAAGTCACAGTACCTCGTCGCCGAGGCCGACGAAAGCGACCGGTCTTTTCTGAAGCTTTCGCCGATTGTCTCGGTCGTGACCAACGTCGACCGTGAGCACATGGACTGCTACCGCGACATGCGCGACGTTCGCCGCACCTTCCTCGAGTTCATGGCGCGCGTTCCGTTCTACGGGCTGGTCGTGGGATGCAATGATGACCGTACTCTCCGCCGCCTGTTGCCTCGGGCTCATCGGCGCGTGACTACGTACGGCACGAGCCGCGGCTCCGACTTCCTGATTCGGCTGGAGACATCGCCGCTGGGCTCGTCCGCCGACCAGCGCCCGCTCAGCCGATTTGGCGTCACGTACAAGGGAAAAGACCTGGGTGTGTTCAGCCTGCATGTTCCGGGAATCCACAATGTGCTGAACGCCACGGCTGCCATTGCCGTGGGAACGGCGCTCGACATTTCCGCCGACCAGATTCGCGCGGCCCTCGACAGCTTCCGGGGCGTGGACCGCCGCTTCCAACTGAAGGGCAAGGCCGCGGACGTCAGTGTCATTGACGACTACGGCCACCATCCCACCGAGATTCGGGCCACGCTCGCCGCTGCGCGCCAGTGCGGGTTCCGTCGCATCCACGCCGTCTTCCAGCCACACCGCTACACGCGCACCCGCGACCTGATGGATGAGTTCGCCACTGCCTTTACCGATGCTGACACCCTTTTCGTGCTCGATATTTATGCCGCCAGCGAGAAGCCTATCGAAGGCATCACAGCAGAAGTTCTGGCTCGCCGGATTGCCGAGAAAGGGCACCGGGCCGCAGCTTACGTGCCTTCCTTCGCCGACGCGGCCAGTGCGGTGGCAGCCCAAGCCCGGCCGGGCGACATGATCCTGACCTTGGGGGCGGGCAGCGTCTCGCAGCTGGGGCCCATGATTCTGGAGAAGCTGGAGAAGGGGCGCTAGCCGGACTCGCGTGCCGGGTTCGTCGTGAATCCCACTCATGCAAAAAGCGCGATGAGCGGGGCACCCCGTGTTCCTTTCCTCGCTCAGCAATTCGCTCGGAACCTTTGCATAATCGGTGGTGTCCAAATGCCTAGGATCCCTGGGAGTTGTTTGCGCTGAACCGACTTGGCGGTTAACGCGCACAGGTGCCGCAGAGATGAAAGCGTGGATCGCGCGGAACCGGCAGTTAGTATCCGTGGCGATGGGTCTCATCGCAGCGCTGGTCGCGGCGAGTCTCGGCTCCGCGGTTGCGCCTCGTCATCTGGTCACCGTGTCCGGCTTGCTGGCGCGGGCAACGGCCTACACGTTACTGGTGTTTGCCGCAGGCGCGATCACGACGCTTTGCAGCTTGCGGATCATGATTCATCGGCAGGCTGCCGATCTTGCAGAAATCGCCCTTCGCACCGCATCACCTGCCTTATGGCTGCCACCCCTGCTGATGTTTTCTGCCCAGAGGTCCTGGTTCGCGTTGGTCATCTGGGTCGTGCTGGCTGTTGAAGTGGGCCGTTTGATTGCATTCGTCAGAGGGATCTCCGAGGACGACGGCCTCGCGACTCTGGAACTCCCGTTTCCGGACCGCATGTTCGCAGTCCACAGCCAGCCCTTCGTTTCTGGACTTGGCAGCGTTCTTGGCTCGGTTGCGATCCAAGCGGCCGTGGTTGCGGCCATTGACAACCGCCCCATTCTTACTGACCTGCTCTTGGTCGTGGGTACTGGGGCGCTTGTGCATCGCGGCGTGCAGATGATTCGCGACTCGCCAGCGTCCCAACACCCTAGCCCAGCATCGCGGAGTCTTACCGAGCTTGTCGTCGTGACATTCGTGATCGCGTTCGCGTGGCTGCCCTATTCTCTCGGCGCCGGAGGTTCGGGGATTGGGGGAAATTCCTTCGCTGCTGGCAGGCGTCTTCTCGGCTCGACGTTTGCGCTCCCCGCAGGTAGGGTCAGGACTCTCCCTAACCGGGACCGGAATACGAGGGAAGGCACCTATCCGGTCGTGATCGATACCGTCTTCACCGGTGTGCTTCTCTACCCCGAAGTCGAGTCTCACTTGAAGCTGGTGGCGCCGACCCTGAACCGCACCCGAGAAGGCTTTGGCAGCGCGCGCTCCGATCCTCTCAGCATACCGTTTGATGGCGTCTACTGGTTCTGGCGGCCTCCAGCGGATCGGCCACCTCCAACTTCGGTGCTCCGGCATGGCAGTCCGGCGGTTCAGACTTTCCGATCCCTTGACGGCGCGCCGTTATGGATGGAAGCGCGACAAAACCTGGGGGCGGCGGTCGGCCTTGGATCCTATAGCGCCATCGAGATCGTAATCGACAACGCCGATGCTTTTCCGGGAACGGTGGCCATGGAGTTGCAAGTGCGGAATACGATGCTCCCGGGCAAGCCCTCCGAATCGCTCGGTTTGCGGGAAGTGTCGGTTCCAGCGGGAATGAATCGGGGCGTGCCCGCGGTACAGACCCTCAGCTTTCGAGTGCCCAGCCAAATCAAGATCGACAGTTTCGACGAATTGACGGTGCGGTACCGTCTGAAATGGTGGCGTGGCGATAAGAGTGCAAAGATCGCCATCGACAGGTTTCGACTTGTGCCCAAAGGGTAGCCAGCGGACTTCGAGCCGACGGCCCGTTCCGCGGGGCGGGAAAGCCCGGACTCCACCACCAGCAGTAAAGATCGTGCGTTCATGGCATCCGCAACTGTTCTGTTGACCTTTTTCCTCCCTGCCCGTCCAATTTGGCAAAGGCGGGGGAGCTGCTATGAACACGAACAAAGTCTTGTATTGGGTTGTACTTGGAGTATTTGCCCTGGGGCTGCATAGCGAATACCACAATGGAAGGTTTCCCGCGATTCATCGCCTTGCGGATCACGCCGAGTCTACGGTTTGCCGGCTCGTCTCTCGCGCCGAGCGGACCGTCGCACTGGCACGAGTTCTGACCACGCCTCAGCCCTTCGCGGTCGACGACTTGCTAGCCTCGGCCCGCGACCGGGAATTGGCCCAAGCCGAGCTTGTGCGGGAGCAGGTTCGCGCCCAGGCCGATCTGGTTCGCGCCCAAGCCGAGCTGCAGCGCTCGCAGATCGAGCAGATCCGCTGGCGCAGGCGGGCGCAATTTAAGCTGACCACTGCGGCGAGCCGCCGAATCACTTTGGTCTGCCCGAAGACCGGGGCGAGAATCTCAGTCGACGCCGGACTCCCGGACGTCCAGGTTGGCGATAATTTCTAGGGTCCGCATACAAAAAGGCTCTCAGATTTCCGGGAACGAGACCGATTAGTCCATTCGTTTTCCCGCCACCAAACTTTGTACTGTCTCAATTCGCGAAATCCCGTTATAGTGATTATGCTCAGCGGTTTTCTGTCGACAACTGACTCGAACGAGTGGCGCGGAAATCAGGTTCCATTTTCGTTCAGGAAGACTTGTACCCGCTTCCCGGCGAGGCTGCTGAGCGCGAGCCTTTCGACGACTCGCGTCTGGTCGACTTAGAAGCCGATCAGGAATCGCCCTTTCTGCGGGCGCAGAAGCGGGTCTCGGCCCGGCGCAATACCCTCCCCAAAAAGACCGCGATTCGCCTGACATGGGTTGTCGCAGCCCTGGTTGTACTCACGATCCTGGCCGCCATCGGCAGCAGTCTTTATTCCTACGGCAAGCACTCCTGGCGTTTTCGTATCAATTCCAGCGACCAGATCGAAGTCTCCGGTGCACAGCACGTGGCGCACTCGCAGATCCTGGAGGTGATGGGAGGCGACATTGGCCGCAACATCTTCTTCGTCCCACTGGCTCAGCGCAAACAGCAACTCGAGCAGATTCCATGGGTCGAATCCGCCAGTGTGATGCGCTTCGTGCCCAACCGTCTGCGCATCGAGATTCACGAGCGCACGCCAGTAGCGTTTGCCCGCATCGGAGCGCGTGTTTCCCTGATCGATGCGGGCGGCACACTGATGGAACTCACTCCCGGCGGGAAGGGCAAGTACTCGTTCCCTGTGATCACGGGGATGAATACCGGAGAACCGCACGCCACTCGTGCGGCCCGCATGAAGAATTACAACGAATTGCTTCGCCAGCTTGATTCCGATGGCGCCAACTTTTCTCAGGAACTCAGCGAAGTCGATCTCACTGACACTGACGATGTCAAGGTCGTGCCCGCGGATGCGAACGGCGAAGTGCTGGTGCACCTCGGGTCGGGCAACTACCTGCAGCGCTACAGAACCTACGTCACGCATGTGCAGCAGTGGCGTCAGCAGTTCAGCAAACTGGAATCGGTTGATCTGCGGTACGACGGACAGATCATCGTCAATCCGGACCTGGAAGGGATGCCGCGCCAGCCCGCGTTGACTCCAGCAGCGGCCAAGGCTGCCATCGCTGCGGGGGTGAAGCAGACGGCCATCGTGAATTACGAGAAGTACGTGGCGCATCCGCCGGCACCCGCTCCCGTGAATTCCGCCAAGGCTGCTCACAAAGCGCCTGCGAAGCATGCCTGGACAAAGGCTGCTCACAAGGCGCAAAAAGCGAGAGGGAAACCAGCGGCCGCTGCCCCTTCGAAGAATCATCCAGTGCCCGTGCTGAAGGCCCCACCACCGGTTGCTGGACCACCTGTGAAGCCGGCAGCCGCGCAGGCTTCGCCGCGTTTGCCTTCGCCAGCGCCGGCCGCCCCGGCGAGAGGCCAAAAGAAACCCAGCGCCGCAATTCCCAAGGAGACTGCGCAGAACTGACATGCCAAGCCATCTGCCCAACTTCATTACCGCGATCGACGTAGGCAGTTCCAAGATCTGTGTCCTGGTTGCCGAACTCAGCGACAACGGACTGCGCTATCGCGGGCACGGTATCAGCGAGTCTCGCGGAATGCGCAAGGGCGTGATCACGGAACTCGACAAAGCGGTCAGTAGCATCCAGAAGGCGGTCGAGAAGGCGGAAGACGCCGCCGGAATCGCGGTGGAGCATGCGATGGTGGGCATTGCCGGGGCGCATATTCGGGGCGTGAACAGTCACGGGGGCATCGCTTTTGGCGCGCGTTCTCGCGAAATAGGGCGCGACGAAATCCGGCAGGCAGTGGACAAGGCGCGCACCATCCCCCTGCCCGCCGACCGCGAAATTCTCCATCTGCTTCCCCAGGAATTTATTCTCGACGATCAGCCCGGCGTGCAGAATCCCTCCGGCATGATGGCGACTCGGCTGGAAGTTCGCGTTCACATCGTAACGGCCTCGGCGAGCACCGCGCAGAATGTGATCAGCGCGGTGAACAAAGCGGGGGTCCATGTCGACGACACAGTTTTTGAGCCGCTGGCCTGCGCGGATTCAGTATTGCGGTCGGACGAGCGCGACCTCGGCGTGTGCTTGGCTGATCTGGGCGCCGGCTCCTGCGATCTGATTGTTTTCCAGCAAGGCGCGGTTGCGCACACCGCCGTAATTCCAATCGGCGGCGACCACTTCACCAGCGATCTTTCTGTCGGCATGTGCACGGCGCTTGCGGAAGCCGAGGTGCTTAAGAAGAATTTTGGCAACGCGGTGGTGACGCTGATTCCGGAGGGCAACCAGGTCGAAGTGCCGTCGGTGGGCGATCGTGCTTCGCGCATGATGCCGCAGCGCATGGTAGGTGAGATTCTCGAGCCCCGCGCCCGTGAACTGTTTGAACTGCTGCGCGAGAACCTGCGCCATGCAGGAGTTTTCGATCATTGCATCGCGGGATTCGTGCTCAGCGGCGGCGCTTCGCGCCTACCCGGCATTCTGGATGTGGCTGAATCGGTGCTGCGCAAAGCTGCGCGTTTTGCGTTTCCCACGCCCATGGCGCGGATGCCGGCCCTCCTGGCGGAACCGGAATTTGCGACCGTGCTCGGCATGGTGTACTACGGCCACCGAGCCCGCCTGGCCCGCGGTCTGCAAGAGCCAGGCTTCGGTTCGCGAATGAAAGCACTGTTCGCAAAGAAAGGCGCCTGAATGTGTGGCGCGGACATTCCTGTCCGCGAAAGTGGTGGGTACTGACTCGCAACCGGCAACTGGGAACCGGCAACTGATTCTACGAGGTGTTCAAATGATCGAGGACAACGGACTCCGCATCAGCTTCAACGAAGAAGCCCGCAACGACGCACGCATTAAAGTCATCGGTATCGGTGGGGGCGGCAACAACGCCGTCAATCGCATGATCGACTCGGGCATGGAGCACATCGAGTTCATCGTGGCCAACACGGACCTGCAGGCTCTGCGGATGTCGCGCGCCGCCACCAAGATTCAACTCGGCGTGAAGTTGACCAATGGCCTCGGTGCGGGTGCGAATCCGGAAATCGGTCGCAAGGCCGCGCTCGAGGATTCCGACAAGATCATTGAGGCCCTCGAAGGCGCCGACATGATCTTCGTCACCGCCGGACTTGGTGGTGGTACCGGGACCGGCGCTGCCCCGATCATCGCGTCCCTCGCCAGTGAGATGGGTGCGCTCACGGTGGCCGTCGTGACCAAGCCCTTCGCATTCGAAGGCAAACGGCGCATGCAGCAAGCCGAGCGCGGCATCTCGGAACTGATGGAGTCGATCGACACCACCATCGTCATTCCGAATGAAAAGCTGCTCGGCGTGGCCGAGAACGCCGGCTTCTTCGAGTCCTTCCGCATCGCGGACGATATCCTGCGGCAAGGCGTCCAGGGCATCGCCGACATCATCACCATTCCCGGCATCATCAACCGCGATTTTGCCGACGTGAAGGCCATCATGGCCGGCATGGGCTACGCGGTGATGGGCACTGCGACCTCGGCTGGCGAGCACCGCACGACCGAAGCCGCTCAGCGTGCGATTGCTTCGCCGCTGCTTGAAGCGGGCGCCATCGACGGCGCGCGCGGCATTCTCATTAACATCACCGGATCAAGTTCGCTCAAGCTCGCCGAAGTGCAGCAGGCTTGCACCATCATCCAGGGCGCCGCGCACGACGACGCCAACATCATCTTTGGCGCTGTTCTCGACGAGAAGATGAAAGACTCGGTCAAGATCACCGTGATCGCGACGGGATTTCAAGAAAGCGATATTCGCAGTTCGCGCAACCGCGAAAGCTACGATCCGGTCATTATGTCCCGCCATCATGACCGCTTCCATGCGCCCGAATCGGTCGCTCAGCCGGAGCCGGTGTTCGAGCCCGCGTTTGAGCCAGATCCCATGCCGGCAGCGTTTCAGGATTTGCCCGGGCCGCCGCCTGTCAGCCATCCCCACGCGGAAGTGATCTCACTCGACGCAATGCGCACGCCTCCGCCCAGCTATTCGCCTGAGGATCTCGACGTTCCCGCGTTCATGCGCAAGCGCAATGATGTGATGTAAACACAAGGGTTTCAGGTCTCAGGAAAGGCCAGCCCAGAGCAGAAGGTGTGACCTGTGACCTGACACCTGACACCTGGGACTTTCTCACTGCATTGCCGGTGCTGGCTGCGATGCCGGAGTCACGGGTTGTGCAGGCGCTGCTTGCGTCGCCGCGATCCACGCGTTGATCTTCGTTTCCAGAATGTCGAGTGGCAGCGGCCCTTGGTCGAGCACCGCGTCATGGAATCTGCGCAGATCGAATTTCTCGCCCAACTCGCGGTGCGCCTTGCCTCGCAGTTCCATGATCTTCATCTGTCCCATTTTGTAGGAGAGCGCCTGGGCCGGCCACGCGATGTAACGATCGACCTCTGTCTCAATATTCTGATCGTCCATGGCCGTGCGCTCGTGGAAGAAGTCCACCATCTTCTGCCGCGACCAGTGTTTGGAGTGCACACCGGTATCGACCACCCACCGCACTGCTCGCCACATCTCGTTTTCGAGCCGTCCGTATTCGCTGTACGGGTCGGTATAGAAGCCCAACTCTTTTCCCAGGCGCTCGGAGTAGAACGCCCATCCTTCGGTGTAGGCGTTCACGTCGAGGTCATATTTGCGGAACGGCGGCAGGTCCGTAAGTTCCTGCGCAATTGAAAATTGCAGGTGATGCCCCGGCACGCCTTCGTGGTACGCGATCGCCTCCACGTTTAGCAACAGTCGCTTCTCCGGCGCGTATTCGTTGACATTAATTCTTCCCGGCCGCGATCCATCTCCTGCGCCGATCGAGTAATCCGCGGGCACGCTGTCGGCGCTGCGAAACGATTCCATCGGCACCACGTCCAGCTTGTTCTTGGGAAGTCTGCCGAAAATTTCCGGCAGCTTCTTGTACATCTGATCGCGATATTGGGTGTACAGATCGAGCAGTTGCTGTCCCGATTTCGCGCGCAGGGCCGGGTCCTGCCGGATATGCGCGTTGAAGGATCTCAGATCCTTGAAGCCTTGAGCCTGGGCGATCTTGAGCATGTCGGCTTCGATCTGCGCCACGCTCTTTAAGCCCAACTGGTGAATCTGCTCCGGCGTCAATTTACTGGTTGTCTGGTGTTCCACCGCCACGGCGTACCGAACGTCGCCATTGGGCAACGCCCAGATGCCTGCCTCCGGCCGCCCGTGAGGCGCGTACTCCTCTCGAACAAACTTGGCGAACTTCGCATAGGCCGGCGCAACCTCGCTCTTCACCACACTCTCAATGCTTTCGCGGAGCCGCGTTCGTTCCGGTTCAGAAATTGTGTCGGGAGATTTCCTCAGCGGGCTCGTGAACGGACTCTTGTCCAGCGGACTATCCGCGATTCCCTGGGCCTGCCCGGCTACTTTCTCCAGCAGATATTTCGGCGGCATCAGGTGGTCGCGCAGCCCTTGCCGCATGTGGTCGGTCGCCTGTTCGAGCACGCGCGGAATCTGCTGCAGGCGCGCGCGATAGTTTTCGTAGTCCTTCACGTTGCGAAACGGAGTGTCGAAGGGCAGGGAAGCGTACCTCAGGTGGACACCTTCGAACTGCGTCGCGGGCATCTCCCAGTCTTTGAACTGCGCGACTTTCAGAGTCTCCGCCAACTGCCGAGCCATCAGCTCGCGGTTGAGCACCTCCTGTTCCGGGAACCCGGTGACGTCGATCGCCTGAAAACGACGCAAGACATTGCGGGCGTGCTGCAGATCATCGGCAATTGCCTTGTCTGAGAAATCGCTGAGCCGATCGTTGTAGCGATCGTCGCCTACGTGCGTCGCCAGCTCTGGCTGAGTGCGAAGCGTGTACTCCCATTCGTCGGCCAGCAAGCGCTGCAATTGCGCCCGCCGCTCCTCCAGACTCTGTGCCGCGCCATAAGCAAGCGCCGGAACCAGCAGACTCATCGATGCCACCACCAGCGATATTCGCACCATGAAATCCTCGAAGAATTGGTTTGTCAGAAAATGTTCAGAAAACTTGCAGGCTAGTGCAACGGTTTGCCATCCGCGCCAGTTTTCTTGGACGTCCCAACCCGGCATGGCTCTCGGGTCCACACCGGGTGTGCAATTCGTTTCAGCGTACGGGGGTACCTTGGAAGGTAACCTGAAGCCTATGTTACCAAAGGGTTCGTACCTCGATTCAATCGCAATAACGATATTTGATTCAACAACTTACATCCGCTAATGAGAGGCGAACGCGGGTATATTTTGCGATTGCGCTCTGGCCCCTAACTCCCCTACTATCGAATAGTTGCAAGTACCGCTGCTGCCTTGGCAATTGGCGAGATTCTTGCACACAATAGATTGGGCAAGTACTTCCGGGGACGGTTCTAAGTGAAGTTCGCACGCTGGTTCTACAGTCTTGCACTGTTTCTAGGGTTGACCTTATTGCTGGAAGCGGGAGCCATCGCCGCCAGCGTAAATCCGCGCGCACTTACACCGCGCTCCAAGTCTCACGCGGTCACCGAAAGTCAGCACGCCCGGAAGCACATGCGGAGCCTTGCCCGCGGGCGCGCACCGCGCTCGACCTCGGCCACTGCCCATCGCCGCCGCCATCGTTATTACGAGCGGTTCCACACCAGTTCGTTCGCGTCCGAGATTACCGAAGGCGACGTCACCGCGGGTGAAGATCCAACGGTGCGCCAGGCTGCAATCGACGCGCTCGGCAACATGAACGGCACCGTGGTCGCGATCGAGCCGACCAGCGGACGCATCGTGGCCATGGTGAATCAGAAGCTCGCGCTCTCCAGCGGCGCCCAGCCCTGCTCCACCATCAAGCTCTCCGTGGCTCTGGCCGCGCTCAGCGAAGGCCTGATCGACAAAGACACCGAAGTAAAGCTTGGCCGCCGCAGCCGCATGAATCTCACGGAAGCTCTGGCGCACTCCAACAATGCGTACTTCGAGGCCGTCGGACGCAAACTTGGTTTCGACAAGGTCAGCTACTACGCGCATCAATACGGACTGGGCGAATTGGCCGGCTATCACGTCGCGGGCGAACACATCGGAGCTTACCCGGAAGAAGAGATCTCGCCCAAGCTGGGCGGCGTCGGCAAGATGTGCTCCTTTGGCGAGGGCATCTCCATGACCCCGCTGCAACTGGGCGCGCTGGTCACGGCTATTTCAAACGGCGGCACGCTCTATTACCTGCAGCACCCTAACACGCCGGATGAGGTCGCGAACTTTCAGCCCCGGGTCAAGCGGCATCTCGACATCCAGCCCGCAATTCCAGAACTCTCCGACGGCAT
This sequence comes from Terriglobia bacterium, assembly GCA_020073565.1. GTDB lineage: Bacteria > Acidobacteriota > Terriglobia > Terriglobales > Acidobacteriaceae > Acidiflorens. The sequence goes on along the minus strand of JAIQEY010000001.1, from coordinate 176,984 downwards.
GGCGGGCGCGGTCGAATACGGCACGGCTCGAAGCGTGCGGCTGAATTTCAATGAGGAATCCATTCTCGGCAAGACTGGGACCTGCTCGCACGCCGGTACGCGCTTTGGATGGTTCGCTTCCTACGCCAACACCGACATCGGACGCATTGTGACGGTCGTCTTCCTCCAAGGCGGACGTCCTACCTTCGGCCCCAAGGCCGCCGAAATCGCCGGACGCATGTACCGCAACCTCTACGACCACAACTTCTTCGTCGCCGGGGCCGCGGGTACAACTCCCACCCCGGATCTGGAGAAAGTCAGCACCCCGCCGACACAGCAGCAGTAAGAGTCCTTATTAAATCCGTGTAATCGAATCCCACGCAGACGGTCTGTTCACCCCGTTTCCCCGACGACCTAAAACCAAAGCCCAACTGACGCGACCGTGGAATCCCAATTCTCGACAGCCGCGAGACCTGGGGCACCTGCGTTGAACATCAAGCGTCGTGCTGTCGAGGGTTTTGTCGAGGTCAGCAGTCGCCCACTCATTCGCAAAGAACGCGAATGAGTGGGGCACCCTCGATCGTCTGGGCCACTCGCCCGTGCTCCGCAAGTTCTTGAAACTACGTTTGTGTGCTGATTCGACTCGCACACGCTTCCGCCAAAACTTCCAAGACCGGTTGTCGGCTAGAGAGTGTTCGCACCTGCAACAGTTTGGGCAGGCGCTTAGCCAGTAAGGCTCGGCTGAACGTTAACGACGCCCCTTGACCTCATCCTTGGCAACCACGCCGTCGCGGATGGAGACGATGCGGTGGGCGTACTCGGCAATGTCGTGTTCATGCGTCACCAGCACGATCGTATTGCCTTCGGCGTGCAGACGATCGAACAACGCCATGATCTCGTTGCCAGTTTGCGAGTCGAGGTTACCGGTGGGTTCGTCGGCCAGGATGATGGCGGGCTTGTTCACCAGAGCGCGGGCGATGGCCACGCGCTGGCGCTGTCCGCCGGAAAGTTCGTTGGGCTTGTGGGTCATACGGGATTCCATGCCCACCGCGGTCAGAGCCTCTTTCGCGCGCGCAGTTCTCTGTTCCGCCGGCATACCGGCGTAGATCAGCGGCAGTTCCACGTTGTGCAGCGAGGTAGCACGGGCCAGCAGGTTGAACGTCTGGAACACGAATCCAATCTCTTTATTGCGGATGCGGGCCAACTCGTCGTCATCGAGTTCGCTTACGAGTTGCCCGTTCAGCCAGTACTGGCCCTTGGAGGGCGAGTCGAGACAGCCGATCAGGTTCATCAGGGTCGACTTGCCCGAGCCCGACGGACCCATGATGGCAACGTATTCGTTGCTCTGGATGCGGAGGTTCACTCCGCGCAGCGCATGCACCTGCTGCTCCGAGCCCATGTCGTAGGTCTTCCACAGGTCCTCGGTCAAAATCATGCTCGAGTTGGGCGCGGCCCAGTCTGCTGGTTTCTCGATCGGGAGCATTTCGGCAGTCGCCATTTTCTTCTCCTTTTCCGGCTGGGGCACGCGCTCTCCTATGGCCGTCTTATCTTGGACGTTCCAGCCGGATAGAGGTTAGACGCCGGCTGTACAGCCGCGGCAATCCCTGTCTGTGCAGGCAGAACGTTATCTAGCTGCTTTCTTCTTCTTTTTTCGGGGTCGAGTTATCTACTTTGACACTCGTCCCCGGCTTCAGGGTGCGCAAAACCTTGTAGCTGCCAGTGATGACTTCATCCCCGGGTTGCAGGCCCTTGATGACCTCGATGTCAGTGGTGCCGCTAATGCCCGTGTCCACCGGCACGAATTCCGCCTTCTTTTGGCGGATTACGAACACACCTTGGATCTCGTCTTTTTCCTTCGATGCCTCCACAGGCGCGCTCGCCGCCTGCACTGATCCCTTGCCCGCATCCTTCGGCTCCAAATCAGCCTTGTTTCGGACGGTGAGCGCCTGAATGGGAATCGTCACCACGTTGCTGCGCGTGGCGGTCGTGATCTTGGCGGTCGTCGAAAGCCCGGGGCGCAAATCAGACGGTGGATCCTGCAGCGTTACGACCACCTTGAAATCCTTGGCTTCCTGGCTGGTCGAGGTCTGTTGAGAAGTGGACACCCCGGTCGACCGCACGATAGCGTTATTGCCGATTTCGGTCACGACCCCATGAAACACTTTGCGCGGGATGGCATCGATCGTCACCTCGGCTGTTTGGCCCAGCTTCACATTCACAATGTCGGTCTCATCCACCTTTACTTCCGAAGTGATGACCGACATGTCCGCGATCGTCATCAGCGTGCTGCCCGGCGCATTCTGAATTCCCATGACCACCGTCTCTCCCTGCCGAACCGGAAGGTTGGTGACAATGCCGTCATAAGGCGCGACATAGGTCGTTTTTTGTAATACGTCGGAGACCCGCGTCAGGTTCGCGCGATTTTGCGCGATGTGTTTGTCGGAGGAGTCTTTCTGAGCCTTGGCTTGGGCAACGCGCGCTTGCGCCTGAGCTAATCCCGCATCGGCAGACTCCCAGACCGCCTTCTTGGCGTCGTACTCCTGTTTGGCGATCAGCGCGTCTTTGTAAAGACCTTGGGCGCGTTCCCAATCCAGCTTGGCGTGGTCGGCATCGGACCGGGCCCGATTCAGGTCGGCGAGCGAAGTTCGCAAGGCGGCGTCGGCGGCGACGGAGTCCGTCTCGGCAGCCTGCACGGAGGCTCGAGTCGCATTGACGTCGGCGGAGGACTGCACGTTCTCCAACTGCGCCAATAACTGCCCCTTCTTCACGCGGTCACCCTCCTTGACCCGCAACTCGATAATCTTGCCGAAACCGTTGGCGCCGATGTTGACGTACGTCTTGGGTTTGACTTCACCCGACGCGCTGACCACCGATGCCAGATCCTGCTTCTGCGCCTTGCCCGTTTGCACTGTGACCAGGTTCTTCCGGCTCTGGTACACGGTCACGCCGACCATGATGCCAAGGGCGAGCGCAATGCCGATTCCAATCAGAACTTTCTTCCAGGTCTTCATCGCGATTCCAGAGAGCCCGGTTTCCAACTCCCGCGAGGCACCCCCTCGCCCCGCTAGTCCTGGTGAAAGAACGGCGAAGCCCGCACCGGTTGCGCATGAATAGATACGCTTCAACCAGCGAGAAAGTTCCCAAATCGGCCAACCTGGCCGCGCCATGCAGCTAGAAGGCCAGGAGTCGGAATCATAGCCCGTTCCATTATAGCTTGCCCAAGGCCATTTTCCCGCCCGGCAGAACCTCGCTTGCGGCTCGCAACACGTCTCTCCTCAGCGGCTTAGAAACAAGCTGCCGGATCAGGGAAATTGCTGAGCTCAGGCCACTTTTCCTTGCTATGTTGCATCCAGAGAACATAGAATTAACCCATCGAAGTGTTTGGCGAGGTTTGACCCTTCTATGCTCTCCACAGGTTTTCGCAATAGCTTTTTGAGTAGTGTGCTGGCCGGTCTGATGGTCATGATCTTCCCGCTCACCTCGTTCGCCCAGGATCAGGACAAGAAGGATTCCAGCGAGCAGGGGTCTGCCGAGGGAACCAAGGCTGACCCGATGAAGCGCTCACTCACGGAAAAGCAGAAGAAGGCCAACGCCAAGTCCCTGCGGCAGGAGCTTTCCAAGACGTTTAGGAAGTGGCTCGACGAGGACGTCCGCTGGATCATCACCGACGAGGAGCGCTCCGCCTTCATGCAGCTCTCCAATGACGAAGAGCGCGACCAGTTCATCGAGGCCTTCTGGGGGCGCCGCGATCCCACCCCTGACACGGAAGAGAACGAATTCAAAGAAGAGCACTACGCCCGCATCGCCTACGCGAACGAGCATTTTGCCGCGGGCATCCCCGGCTGGAAGTCCGATCGCGGCCGCATCTATATTGTCTTCGGCAAGGCTGACGAGATCGAGTCGCACCCCTCCGGCGGCAGCTATAATCGGCCCATGGAAGAAGGCGGCGGCGAGACCTCGACCTACCCCTTCGAGCAGTGGCGCTATCGGTACCTTGAAGGCATTGGCCAGGAAGTTATTATCGAGTTTGTAGATACCTGCATGTGCGGCGATTACCACATGACGATGGACCGCTCCGAAAAAGACGCGCTCAAGTACACGCCGAACGCGGGTCTCACTCTTTACGAGCAGATGGGCATGGCCAACAAGACTTCCCGCTTTCAGGGCGGCGGCCTTGAGCAATTGGGGACAGGGCCGTTTAACAACGATCTGCAGACCAAGCAATTTGACCGCCTCGAACAGTTCGCCAAGCTCAGCCGGGCGCCGGCCGTAAAGTTCAAAGACCTGGAAGAAGTCGTCACTCACAAGATCAACGTCAATCTGATGCCCTTCGACGTGCGGGCTGATTTCGTGAAGGTCACTAGCGACACGGTGCTGGTTCCCGTCACCATCCAGATCAAGAACCGCGACGTAACATTCCAGAACAAAGACGGCGTTGAGCGCGGCACGGTGAACATCTTCGGCCGTGTCACCACCCTGAGCGGGCGCATTGCCCAGACCTTCGAAGACACGGTCCAGGTCGACGTCCCCGCCGAACTTCTTCCCAGGACGGCCGAAAACTCGTCGGTCTACTGGAAAGCGCTTCCGCTGAAGCCCGGCCTCTATCGCTTCGACATCGTGGTCAAAGACGTAAACGGAGACCGCAAGGGCTCCTGGAGCCGCGGTGTCACGGTGCCCGAGTTCAGCGAGGACCGCCTCAGCAACTCCACTTTGATCGTGGCCGACCAGATGGAACCGGTAGCGGCCAAGAATGTAGGCACTGGAAACTTTGTCATCGGCACCACCAAGGTCCGTCCGCGCGTTCCGCCCTCCGATGGCAAGCCGGTTTCCTTCAAACGCAATCAGAAGTTGAATTTCTGGATGCAGGTATACAATCTCGGTGTGGACGAGAAGACCCACAAAGCCTCGGCCACCATCGAGTACGACGTGACGGATGCCAACAACAAGGCGGTCATCCACACGGTCGAGTCCACCGACACGATGGGCAACGTTGGCGAGCAGGTCACGTTGCAGAAAACACTCTCTGCGGCGAATTTGCAGCCGGGTTTGTACAAGATCCAGATCAAGGTGAACGACAACGTTTCCAAGCAGACGGTCGATCCCACGGCGACTTTTGCTGTAGAATAGCCGCCTGCCTGCCCCCAGAGGTGATAGGAGATGATCCGTAAGCTCGGGTTCCTCATGGTCGCTGTGAGCCTGGCGCTTCCGGCCTGGTCCGCTGCCCGACCAGGCTCGATCTCCGGGTTCGTTCGCAATTCCACCGGTGTGCCTCAGATGGGCGCGGCCGTGGAAGTCCTCGGCTCCGCGCTTCAGACTCTGAAGGTTTTCACCGACGACAAGGGGTTCTACTCGCTCGCCAACGTTCTTCCGGGCACCTACACGCTGAAAGTGAGCGCGCCCTCGTTTCTGCCCTCGTTACGCGAGAGAATCGGCATCCGTCCCGATTCCAAACTCATGGTCAATGTGACGCTGACCACTCTCTTCGAGGCGATGCAGCTTGGCCCGTTGCGCGGCCCCGCCGATGATGACGATTGGAAGTGGACGCTCCGCTCGGTTTCGAACCGCCCCATCCTGCGCGTGCTTCCCGATGGCACCACTGCTGTAGCGCGAGGCGTGGAGCCCCGTGGCGACCGCGACCTGAAAGGTTCGCTGGTTTTTATGGCCGGTTCGGCTTCCCAGGGTTTCGGCGGCGACTCCGACATGAGCGCGGGCTTCTCGGTCGAGCATTCGTTTTTCACCACCGGCGAGCTGAGTCTGAACGGCAATCTGGGTTACGGCGACGGTGGCATGGTTCCCGCAGCCGTCATTCGCACTTCTTACACCAACCACCTCAGCCATGGTTTCGAACCCTCGATTGCGTTGACCTTGCGCCGGTTGAATTCGCCCGACAACAACAACCTCCGCAACGGTTCCATGGAGGCACTCTCGCTGAGCACTTCCGATCGCATGGTGCTCGGTAATGTGCTCGAACTGAAGTTCGGCAGCGAACTTCAGACCATCCAGTTCCTGCAGCGGGTTAACACTTTCAAACCCTTCGCGACCGTCGATCTTCATCTCACGCCCAACACCGTGCTCGAATACCAGTATGTGAGTTCCGTGCCGGCGGCCAACCTTGATAAAGGCTTTGACTCGGTGCCTTCCGATCTGCTCGGGGCCGGGCCCCGCATGAGCATCACCGGCTTCACGCCCGCCGTCGAGCGTGCCCATCACCAGGAAATTTCTCTTTCGCGGCGCGTCGGCAAGACCAATATGCAGGTCGCGTTCTACTCCGATCGCATCACCGATCCGGCTCTGGCAGGTTTGGGAGACTTGTCCGCGGAATCTGGTGAAGTTTTGCCGGACTCCTATTCGGGCACTTTCAGCTATCAGGGCAACGATTTTTCAACCCACGGCATGCGCGTCGTACTGCAGCGCAAGCTTCTCTCCGACCTGACGGCGACGCTCGACTATGCCTACGGAGGCGCTCTCGACCTTGCGCGTCCCGATGTTGAGTTGCAGGACGCGCGCGAGTGGATGCATACCGAGGGCCGTCAATCCGTCGCCGCGAAGTTCAGCGGAACGGTTCCGAGCGCCAAGACGCGCTGGATCGCCTCTTACCGCTGGACCAATGGGCAGGCGCTCACGCCGGTCGATCTGTTCAATACGTCGGCGGGACAGTCCGATCCTTACTTCAACCTCTTCTTTCGCCAGCCCATTCCGGCGAATTTCCTGGCCGGACACATGGAGGTTCTGATGGACCTGCGCAATCTCCTGGCGCAGGGTTATGTCCCGGTGATGGGCCGCGATGGCCACACGCTTTATCTGGTGCAATCCGCGCGCTCCGTACGTGGCGGAGTAGCCTTCAACTTCTAAATAGCGCCGAGTCAAGTAGCGCCGGCGGCCCGCCGGTTGTCGCGGGGGTGCCCCGCCCCGCAACTGGCATCGGGGCAGTTCCCATCCGCAACCGGTAAACTCCTTCCCAGAATTTGTACGCGGAATACGTAATTTGGGAATTCTTCGACGCAACTGTCATCACAGTTGCGCAGACATCTTCAACACCGCTACTGTCTAAATAACTTCCTCAACAAAGTTGTCACTGACCTTCCCGCCCCGCTCGTCTATAATGCCGCGCATCTGACAAGTGGTTTCGTTTGCTGCTCGCGGTCCAGGCTGCTCTTCGCCGCGACAGAAGGAGAACTGGCAATGAAGCTACGCTTCGTACTGATCTGTATCTTCTTAATGTCGGCTGTGCTGGTGGGCCAGACCTTTCGCGGAACGATCCTGGGCACGGTCACCGATCCCTCGGGAAATGTGGTCGCCGGAGCAACGGTCAAAGTGCGCAACACCGGCACCGGCCTCGAGCGTACGGCAACCACCAGCGCCGACGGCAGCTATGCCATCAACGAACTGCCGATCGGAAAATATTCCGTGACGATTACTCAGAGTGGCTTCCAGACGTCGATTACCAGCAGCGTGGACGTTGACGTCGCTACCGAACGCCGCGTGGACGCGCAGCTGAAAATGGGCCAGGTAACCCAGGTGGTCGAAGTCTCCGGCGAGCAGTTGCCGCAAGTGCAAACCACATCGGCTGAACTGGGCGGCACCCTAACCACCAGTGCGATCGAAAATCTCCCTGTCAACGGCCGCGACTACACGAAACTGATTTATTTGAATCCCGGCATCGCCGGTTCGCCCGACCAGATATCGGATTCTCCCGGGTCGTTGGGCGAGTTCTCCATGAATGGCTCGCGCGGCCGCGCTAATAACTTCCTCCTCGACGGCACCGACATGAACGACGGCTTCCGCAACGACCCGGCTATCAATCAAGCCGGCGTGTTCGGAGATCCGGCGACGATTCTGCCTCTCGATGCGGTCGCCGAGCTCCGCGTCCTTTCCAACTACGAGGCCGAATATGGCCGGAACTCCGGCGCGGTGATCAACACCGTCACCAAGAGCGGCACCAACACTCTTCATGGTTCCTTGCTCGAGTACAATCGCACCAGTTCGGTCGGCGGAGCGCGCAACTATTTCAACAGCGCCGCTGCTGCCCGGCAAGACCCGTTCCACAACAATCAGTTTGGCGGCTCGCTCGGCGGACCAATTGCGAAAGATCGCACCTTCTTCTTTGTTGACTACGAAGGCCAGCGCGAATCCGGCGCGCAGTCGGGAGTCAGCTGTGTCCCCACCGGCAGCGCGGCCGACGGCTCGCTCAGCCCCGATGATTCCAGCAACGACGTTATCAAGGCTCTCATCGCCCGGCATCCCTGGCCGGCGCCCAATCTCGGTACAGACGGGTGCCCCAACGTCGCGCTCTCCACTTTGTTTCGTAACCGCGTAGACAGCATGATCGCCAAGGTGGATCACAACTTCAATCCCAACAACATGCTGACCGGCCGCTACTATTTCGGCGACAGCGATCAAAGCTTCCCATTTGCCCAGTTAGCGGGTGGTTTGCTGCCCGGTTTCAACACCATCACTCCCACACGTGTGCAACTGGTCTCGATCTCGTATGTCAAGGTAATGGGCACTGCTCTGAACGAAGCGCGTTTAGGTTGGAATCGCTTTGCCGAGAGCTTTTTTCCCGAGGATCATAGCTTTAATCCCTCTTCCATCAATCTCAACACGGGCGTGACCTCGCCCTTTGACTTCGGTTTGCCCAAGATCTCCGTTTCTGGCTTCTCGGTGATCGGAGCGACGAACAGCGTTCCACGGGAACGCGTGGATTCGAATTGGCACTTCATCGACAACTACGGATGGAAGTCAGGCCGTCACGACATCAAACTCGGTTACGAGTTCCGCCGTACCACGATTCAGTTGTTCCAGGACAACACCTTTCGCGGGAAGCTCTCCTTCGACGATCTCGCCTCGTTCTTGGCAGGAACTCCGAGTAGCGGCAAGATCGCACAGGGCAATACCAACCGCCATTCTTTTGAAAACAGCCACGGCTTTTACATCCAGGACAGCTTCCGCTGGAGCCCCCGCCTGACTTTGAACTATGGAGTCCGCTGGGATTACTTCGGAGTGGTAGGCGAAAAGAACAACCTTTTCTACCGGCTCGATCCAGCCAATTCCGACAACTTGGTTCCCGCAGGTCAGCTCTACGACAAGGATTACAACAACTTTGCCCCACGCTTAGGATTTGCCTATGACGTAACGGGCAAAGGAAGAACCGTGGTTCGGGGGGGCTGGGGCTTGTTCTACGATGCTTTCTCGCAGGACATCTTTTTGGCTCACATCCCCTACAATTGCGCGTTCTGTCCAGGCCCCGCACTCACCGGCATCGGACCATCCCCGATCCAAACGGCCGGGCTTCTCGGCGGTTCTCTTACCACGACCGACCCGGTGTTTTCCGATTTTTCTGGGCTGACCGACTTCTTCGGTGCGGACCCGAAGATTCGCACTCCCTATACCCAGAATTTCAATCTGAACGTGCAGCAGCAGTTTGGAAAGGCGGTTGTGGAAGTGGGCTATGTGGGTGCGCGTGGGACTAAGTTGTTCCGCTTCCGTGACCTAAACCAGCCCAGCCAGTCGCAGATTACCACGTACGACACCTCTGCCGCCCAGTGCACCAAAGGTTTCGTCGCGCCCAACTGCCCTATTGCCGGCTTCGACGGGCCGGACGGTGTAAATTACAATGTTCCCCGGACTGCATACCCCGCATTGTTTTACGTTAACCAGGAGGAATCCTCCGCAAGTTCCACTTACCATGCACTGCAAACCAGCTTACGGATGAACAATTGGCGCGGACTTACTTCCACGCTCAACTTCGTGTGGTCGCACTCCATTGACAATGCCAGTGACCTCGAGGATTTCATTCCCAACGCAGCTCAGCCGAACGACAGCCTGTCTCCCAGTCGGGAGCGCGGAAATTCGAATTTCGATATCCGCCGCCGCCTCACCTGGCATTTCGCCTATACCCTTCCTAAATTCGGCGGGGGAGCGTCGAGGCTGAAGAATGGCTGGGGATTTGACGGTGTCTTGAACCTTCAAGACGGCCAACCGTTCCAGTTGAATTACAACTTCGAGGGCGACTATTCCGGTTCCGGAGAAGGATTCGACCGCCCCGACGTGGTTGGCCCGATCCGCTATGGAAGTGGCGCGTACAGCGTGGACCTTTCGTCCTTCCAGGTACCCTGTACATTTGGCAACGCGACGGCAAACTCGTCCACCGGAGACAGCAACTGCCAAGCCGGAACCCGGCACTTCGGCAACATGGGACGCAATAGCCTGCGCGGCCCAGCCTTCAAAGAGCTGAATTTCTCACTCTTCAAGAACACCAACCTCACCGAGCATATCGTTCTTACGTTCCGGGCTGAGTTCTTCAACATCTTGAACCACCCTAATTTCAGTAATCCTAGTTTGCCGAATTTCATTGCCGACGCGGCAAACAACGGTATTGATCCGGCCACAGGACGGGGCCTTGCTACCAACCTGACGACGGGTTCCTCATTCTTGCCGCTGGCAGCCACGGGCGACGTTGGCATCGGCAACCCGTTCCTGGGGGGTGGAGGTCCGCGCGGCCTTCAGTTGGCCCTCAAGTTGACCTTCTAAACTCACAACTTCTTCGCCTTCTTCCCCGGTTCCTCCCGCATAAATTGCGGGAGGAACTTTTTTCTGTTGACGAATCTCCTAGCGTGGACGGACATTTTTTCATAGGTTGTCCACGCAATTTGCTGATTCCAAATGATTGATGGGAGAAGGGCCAGGGGTACCCCCAAATCGCTCTTGGGATCGCACATCTGGCGCGAGATCCAATGGCCATCGTGAGCTGATACACTGCGTTGCTGGCTATGACCGATCAAACTCCTGAACGGCGTTCGCAAACCCGTAAACCAGTGCGTGTGCCGGTAAAGGTACGCCAGCCGGAGGGCAACGAGCAGCAAGGCTTGACGCGCGATCTGAGTTCGAACGGCATCTTTCTCTATTCCGAGTCTGGTCTGGAACCGGGCTCCAAACTCGAACTCGTGATCATGCTGCCTCCTGGTCTGGGAATGGGCCCCGGCGGATGGACCCTTTGCCAAGCCTCAGTCGTGCGGGTTGAACAGGGAACGGGGAAGGGCGTGGGGGTGGCGGCCACCTTGGACCGCATCGAATTGCTCCCTGAGCTGAGCTGACACAGATCCTCTCAAGTTGATCTGGAGGACGTCGCGATCGGCCGCAGCCGTCCAGGAAATCGGAGGGGCATGGCGTGAAAAGATTTCTTCCAATTGCTTTGCGTCAGGTGCAATAATGGCCCGCTTCTGAAAGTGCGATGCGAACCGCGTTTTCCAGGTAGGCCAGCACATGTGGATCGAAAAACTCGCCGACGGCGTGTTGGAGGTCGATACGCCAGTCGGTCCCCGATACATTCAGCCCAACTTCAAGCAACGCGCGTATCTGCTGTGGATTTTCCGGCACTTCCCCTCACTGCCCCCGCAAGTGCTGCGTCCAAGAGAACGGCAACTGATCGATCGGCTGTGGAGCGAGAACAACTTTGTGTCCATGCCCGCCAGGGGCGTGTCCAGCCGACCGGTGATCGGACGAATCGAGCGTAGGGTGTCTGCGCAGCCCGAGGTTGTTCCCCTGCACAAGCGGGTGTCGAGTTCCAGTGCATCCGTGCACGAACCGGGCAGAGAAGCCGCGTCGGCGTAAGAAAAATTCTCAAGCATCCGCGCGTTCAACTCCAGCGCAGTCTACGAACCAGCCGTGCAGAACGACTTTCCTCGCACGCGGACTGACCGCAGAAGATGCGCGCAATGCGAATGGTATAATCCAAGTTTGTCCCCACCTCGCGGTGCAACGTGGGCGCGTAGCTCAATTGGCAGAGCAACTGACTCTTAATCAGTAGGTTGTAGGTTCGATTCCTACCGCGCTCACCAGCTTTAAAATCAATCACCCACGTCGGAATCCACTTCTCATCCGCGGTCACCTCGCATTCCAGTCCTCGATAACTGCACATTTGTTTTCATGCATTTGCGAAAACTGTTGAACAATTGATCTGGAATTACTTGCTCGATCGGGGCGCAAGCGAATTCATCAGACTAATCAAGAGGATACGTCTTCCCCAAACGCGCATCATTGTCGACCTCATCACTCGATTTAGTCGGCTCAATCCAAGGCTGATTTGTCGTTGTAGATGGCGCTCGGGAGTTGACAGATGGTTCGAAGTCGGCAATGTGGGGCCGCCTTCGCCGCTCTACTATCTCTTGCAGAGTTACGGAAAACGCATGTCGAGTCTGAAGGAATTTCGATGCGAGATTTGCGGCATCGTGAATGAGAATCCGATCCATCGGTTTGTGATCGAGTGCAGCGATTCGAAGCTCGCAGTCATCAAGTGGGAGTTGACCGCTGCCACAAGCCCAACCGCTCGGCATTTCTGTGGTGAAGGCCACGCTCAGGTATATATCAGCCGATGGTTTGAATCCGTTTGCGTGCCGCCCAAGCAAGATTTGAAGGCTCTGTAGGCCGCTTCGTCTTCCGGGGACTGGCCGACAAGAACGGACAGCAGTTGCGGAGCGGCGAATGCCTGTCAAAACTCCAAAGCCTGTTTGCCGTTGATCGACGGAGAAGTGAAATTTTGTGGATCCAACTGCTGAAGCGAACGGTACGCTCGCTTTTCCTGGATGTAGTCTCCTTTCACTTGTTTTAGATAGAAACCAAGCCATCACCCTATTTAGCAGCCGTGGCGGCGCGTGCTGGCTCGGCTTCCAGGTTTGCCAATGGGTTGTCGAAATCGAAACCAAACAAACGAGGGTTCTCTCCAATTACGGCCGCGGAGACGATATAGAAGACGTAGTCGTAGGTTTCTTGGGGGATCTGGTCCCGGTGGTGGGCGAGTAAGCGCCAGAAATTTCGTTCTCTCGGGTTGGCCGGCATGCTGCGGACCAGCGGAAGCACCTGGTCCTCGCCCCAGTTGTAGCAGGCCATCACCAAAATGCCGGACGCTTGCGCGTCAGTGCTGTACAGGTCTTTCAGGTATCGGGCGGCGGCATGGGTGGACTTCTTGTATTGATCGCGTTCGTCGCCGGGATCCGGCCGCCGCAGATCGGCTAGGGGGCCGACCTTCAATCCATACTTGACAGCCGTTTCGGGAATAAACTGCCACATTCCCTTGGCAATGCCTTTCCGCGTCACAGGTCCACTAATATAAGGATCGAAGTTGCTTTCCTGTAAAGCCAGGTAGAAGAATTGTGGCGGAAGGCCTTGATCCAGAAGCTCTTTTGAGATCGTGTCGACATAGCCATTCTGCTGCGCGGTGCGGATCGCAGTAGCCAGCCTGTCGGATTGCTGCCAGTACTTGATGTACTTATTGACTTCGGCTTCGAAATCGGGGGGCATGTTGATTTCGCACTCTCCGAAGATACGTGCGACTCGTAGCAGGATCCGCTGTTCCTCAGTCATCTTTCGGTTGTAGACGTGAAGAGTGGTTAAGTACTGCTCGTAGTTATCCCGCATCTCCTTGCGCCGGCTCGCATATTGCCGGACCAACTGAGCCCCCTGTTGGTTATTGGATTCGGAAACGGCTCGTTGCACGTTGGCGATGTCGAGGTCCAAAGACTTCATGGCATAAAACAAGTCTTCGGCTATGGCTCGCTGCCGCTGGAGTTGAGCACGCTCATACCACGCGTAACCGCCGGCACCAACCGCGACCAGGAGCAGAGCCGCGATGATCCAGCCATAGGTGCGTTTTTGTTGCGTTTGCACCTTGGCAAAAGCGCGACGCACGTACTTGGTGTGTTCGCCCGCGGCCGCATCGTTCGCGGACTTGCTGAAGTAATGGTCAACGTATTGCCGCAGGATCGTGCCGCTGCCGGGGGATTTCATTTTGTCCGCCGGCAGCATTTCGGGGGCCGGCACCGACTCAGGTTCAAAGGAGAGCTCGGGGCCCTCGATCCCCAACCGGATCACTGTGGGCCGCGCGATGGGAGCACGATCCACGCGACGGCCATCCACGAAAATGCCATTGCTGCTTTGAAGGTCGCGGATCCACCAGCTGCCATTTTCAAAAACAACTTCGGCGTGAACGCGACTTACGTATTCATCTTTGACGCAAACTTCACAGTCGTCGGCGCGGCCAATGCGGAAGGGCTGAGAGAAGGTGAAAGTCCTCTGGGCAGGTGTAATCCCGAGGCTCACCTTGAGAAACCGTGAAGAGGTGGGCTGCGCCCCCTGTGCGTTCATCGTTTGCAGACTCCGATATTCCTTCACTGCAAGGCCCACCTCCCGCCGCAGCTTGGATCACGACCCAAAACAGGCGAAGCACAGAGGTCGAGAGATTCGGATCGCCCTAGGCCAGGCTTTGTTGTTGCGTCGCGAGTTCTTCTATTCCTTGGCGAACGATGCTGATCTGTAAGTCCAGGAAGTCCAGACGCTGTAACTGGCTTCCATCCCGCGTCCACTCAACGTGAAGGTGATCCGTGTGCGGATTCTTGAGAGCGCCGCTCTTGTAGTGACCAATCCAGGGTCGAGGGCCACCCAGAGATATACTCCAGATCTGGCGGTTCCAGATAACGTTGTCAATCCCACTCCTTCGGGCGCTGTCTATCAGCGTACGAAATAGCTGGTCGCCGACGAACTTTTCGGCAGGGAGGTCTGCTCGTAGTCCAATGTCCAACGCTCGGCCCTCTGCATGTGCTGATCGCACGTTTGTTCCCTTGATATTTCTGCACACAAATATCCCTAAGTTACGAACTTGAGGGAAATTCGCGTGAATCATTCTAATAGCACGTCGCGGAGCGGGTTGATCTTGGGCCCAATTCACATTCCCCATCGCCCTTCTCCTTGTCGGTAGATTTCTCCGTTCCCCCTCGCCAACCGCCTGAAACCGTTGTATAGTATCACCGTCTCGGTATCCCGCCTTCCTTCCCTTAAGGCGGGCCGAGAAAGCAGTGACCCGATCTGGGCCGAACCGTTCCAGGGTAAGTGATACGGATCACCGCTGTTCTTCACAATCGTAAATAGAGGTCGCAAGGCCGCCGTCTGCGTGACTGCGGCGGGGACTTATTTCATGGGCCCTACTCGGATCGCGGGTCGCTACGAGCTCGAAGAGCAGCTTGGCGAAGGCGGCATGGGTGTCGTTTGGCGGGCACTCGACACCAAGACGGGTGGCTACGTCGCCATCAAGCTGATGAAAGACATCTCCGACCCGGTGGCGGTCGAGCTGTTCACCAAGGAATGGAAAGCCTTGGCGGAGATGTCCCATCCGAACATCGTCGAGGTTCGCGACGTCGACGTCATCGAAGAGAACCGGCAGAAGAAGCCGCTCTTTGTCATGCCCCTGCTGCGGGGCGCCACACTGGCTGAACTGATCGCCAATGCCAGCGCGCGGCTGACCCTTGCCCGCATCGTCGAAATCACGACCCAGGTATGCAAGGGGCTGCAGGCCGCACACCAGCGCGGCCTGATCCATCGCGACCTGAAGCCCAGCAACATCTTCGTCATGGACGACGACACGGCGAAGATCATCGACTTCGGTGTGGTGCACCTGGCGGGATCAAAGTCGATAACCGGGCAGAAGGGCACTTTCCAGTACATGTCGCCGGAGCAAGCGACTTTGAAAGAGATTACGCCGGCGTCGGACTTGTTCTCGTTGGGCGTGATCCTCTATGAGGCATTGACGCTTCGCAAGCCTTTCGCTCGCAACACCGCCGACGAGACGATGGAGGCGGTTCTCAAGTACATCCCGCCGCCCGTGTCGGAGATCAACCCAAGTATCAATCAGTCGGTGAGCAAGGTGGTGCACAAGTGTCTCGCGAAGAAACCCATCCACCGCTTCGCGAGCGCGCGCGAACTTGCCGAGACGCTGCAGAAAGCCTACCGGAATGAGCCGATCTTCGATGCGTCGAAGATTGAGCCGCGGATTGAGCGGGCCAAGTCCGCGTTCAAGTCCGGGGACGAAGCGTTCGCTTCCGAAATCCTGGCGGAACTTGAGGCGGAAGGAAATCTCGATCCCCGGATCACCGTCCTGCGCATGCAGATCGAGATGACGGTGAAGCAGAAGAAGACCCGCCAGTTGCTGGAGAGCGCCCGGGCCCGCATGGAGCAAGACGAGATTCCGCTGGCACTCGATAAGTTGCGCGAGGTGCTGGAACTGGACCCTCAGAATCCCGACGCACTGGCGATGCGGGAGGCGATGGAAAAGCAGCGGAACGAAACCCAGATCGCCAAGTGGTTCGAACTGGCGCAGACCCATCTTGCCAACCGCGATTTTGGCGCCGCCCGGCATGCGGTTCAGGAGGTGCTGGCGATCCGGAGCGGGGAGACGCGGGCGCTGGACCTGCTGGAAAAAATCGAATCGACCGAAGCGGATGCCAAACGAATCCGGGAGCAGAAAGAACAGCTTTATGGCTCGGCCATGAAGGCGTATCAGAACGGGGAGATCGACACCGCGCTCAGCAAGCTGGAACGGCTGTTCTCGGTGGCGCGGGCGCACCCGATCGCAGCGATTCCGGAACGCGACGCGGTCTACCAGAGCTTCTATAAAGAGGTACGCTCGGAGCGCGACACCATTCACAGCGCGCTCGAAGACGCGCAGCGCCAGTTCAGCGAGAAGAACTTCGCCGGCGCTATGACAGTTTGCACGGATCTGCTGGCCAAGTACCCGAGCGACGGTACGTTCCAGGCGTTGAAGATTCGAATTGAAGACGCAGAGCGTCAGGAACTGTCGTCGTACATCGCGGAAGTGTCGAAGCGAGCGGATTCGGAGCCCGATCTGGACCGGCGCGCCAACATTCTGCGGGAAGCGTGCGAGCGCTATCCCAACGAAACGCAGTTTGCGCAGCAACTGAAGCTGGTCCGGGAGCGGCGGGATCTGGTGAATTCGATCGTCGCCAAGGCACGGCAATATGAGGAACGAGGGCAGTACTCCGAGGCTATCAGCCAGTGGGACATCCTGCGGAACATTCATCCGCAGTATCCGGGAATTGCTTTCGATCTGGAGCAGTGCAAGAAGAAACGCGACCGGCAGGCGCGCGAAGAAGAGCAGGCGCGACTGGTCGAGGAAATCGACGGATTGATGGAGGGTCGCGCGTACGTAAAGGCGATCGAATGTGCGCAAGCAGCGCTGCAGGAGTTTCCCGGGGACACCGAACTGGCAGGAATGCTAACGCTGGCCGAACAGGGATTGGAGCGGACGAAGGAGTCGCGGCGGCTGCTTGAAGCAGGACAGCGGGCGCTGGCGGAGAAGGATCTGGTCAAGGCGACGGATCTGCTGCGGAGCAGCCTGAACCTGGACCCGCGCGGCCCGGGATTGCGGGAAGCGCTGGTGAATGTGCTAGCGGAGCGAGCTCGAACGCTGGTGGAAGACAACTGGGCGGATGCCGAGCCGTTGTACCAGGAAGCCAGCGAACTGGATCCCAATCACCCGGCGGTGCGAGCGCTGCGATCGAGCATCTCGGAGGCAAAGCGGCAGGCATTGGTTGGCCAGTGCCTGACCGAAGCCCGTATGCTGGTGGCCTCCGGGAACTCGCAAGCAGCGGCAGAACGAGTTCGGGCGGCCCGAGCCGAGTATCCCAATGATCCCCGGCTGGAACAGTACGAAGCAAGTCTGCGGAAAGAAATAAATGAAATCCGGCGCAGGGAGGAGAGAGGCCGGGATCGCGCTGTGTTGGGCGAAGATCGCCGGGTGCTGGAGGAGAATCCCGATCGCATAAAGATGATGGCGGTGCTCGAGAGGTCGCAGGCGATACGGGCAAAGCATCCCGACGATCCGGATATCGAGCGAAGCGTGGCCGAGATCGAGCTGGCGATCAAGCGTGTGGCCAAGGTTGACGACCTCAGTGAATTGCTGCGCGTGGAAACCGCGTTCACCGGTACGGACGGCCGACCCGGCGTGGTGTCCAAGGCGGGAGCAGTACCGCCTCGCGTGGAGGAGAAAAAGGGTCCAAAACTCGTTGATAAGAGTGCGAAGGATAAGAGCGCGGACAAGACCAAGCTCTTTCGGACGGAAGACCGGCAGCGCAAGGAGAGTGCTCTTCAGGTTTTCCTTCGCAAGGCTGAGGCCTTCTCTCAGGGAGTCGAGCGAAAAGCGCTCGCCTTTGCGCGTCCGGCGGGCAAGTGGTCCGAAATCAGGCTGAGTACGGTGGGCGGAATCATTGTCTTGATCGCTGTGGTCGGGTATGTCATCAGCCGACCGCCGAGCACGCCGAAAGAACAAATCGTAAAGACTGTGCAGACGCAGTACGTGGTCATTAACGCAGATCCAGCGGACAGCACTGTCACAGTCGACGGCAGGCGGATCACGGAAGGGAAAGCTGCGGTTGGGGCGACGGTCGAGGTTGCCCATCTCGGCTACAAACCGAAAAGAGTTCCGGTCCAGCAGGGGTTCGATGGGAAGATTGCACTCGAACCGGAGCCGTTGCACCTGTCAATTCAGACCTCGGCGAAGAGTGGAACGGTTGAGTTGGACGGGAAAAAGATCAGCGATCTTTCCGGCGGTTCGATGGACGAATACAGCCTGATGCCGGACGGCAGCAGCCACAAGCTCAGTGTGGTCGCGCCCGGAAAGCGGTTGTTCACCCTTGAATTCCAGGCGGTGGCGGGTTCACGCCCAGAAGTCACTGTTTTCAACGCTAAGGACTTGTTCGTGGTCACAAGCTTGGGTAGCAGTGCGAAGGTGTATGGCGGAAACCTGCTGAAGAGCGTTCAATTTGGAGACCAGAGTGTCGCGGTGGGACCGTCAGGAACTGATCTCACGCTGAGCGAGCAGAACGGGGAAATCAAGTTCGGCCAAGGTGACGAGCAGGGGAGCCTGGTGATTGATATCTCGAATGCACCTGCTCTGGCGGTGCATTCGCTCAACACCGCCGGGCAGTTGACGATTACCGGGAACGTGGAGAGAGCAACCCTCACCGTGGACGGGTCGCCGGTGCAGCGTCAAAAAGGCAGATGGCTGATCAGCGGCCTTACCGGGCCTCACAACTTCGTGGCCTCCGCCCAAGGATATAAGACCCAAGAGTGGACGATGACTTTGCAGCGCGGGCAGACTCTCAGCAGGAACATCGAGTTCATACCCGACGTGACAGCTCCAAAGCTGGCTTCGCTGCTGGTAACCGGCGGCACTCCGGGAGCGGAAGTTCTTGTTGATGGCCAGCGAGTCGGAGAAGTGGACGCGAACGGCAGTTTTCAGCTTTCAAACCGGCTCAATGCTGGGAAGCACACGCTAACCATCGCGAAAGCCAACTACGAAAGCCGCAACGTCGAGATTTCGGCGAAGCCTCCGGCGGACGTTTCGGCCCCGAATGCCGCGTTGATTCCGTGGGCCATCCTCAGCTTTCAAACGACGGCGAGGAACGTTGCGGTGAAGTTCCGCCGCGTGGGCGATGCGCAATTCCACGATGTCAAACCATCTGCGAAGATCCCGTTACAGCCTGGCCAATACGAGATTGTGGCTGAGGCCGACGGTTATCAGAAATTCAGCACGGAAGTGAACCTGGGGAAGGAAGACTTCACCGTCCCCCTGAACCTCAAACCCATCCCCGATTTTGAGTTCCTGGATCCAAATCAGATCACACATGAAGGCCAGTGGATTCGGTCGAGGAATCCCGGAAAGTTTGTTTACCTAAAGCCCGGCTTCCTGCACGAGAATCTTGTCTTCACACGGCCAGGGAAGACTCTGTTTTGGGACAAGAAAGTAGAGTGGGTGATTGAGATGACAGAAAGGCGCGCGCGGATGCAGTACAGCCTCGAAGGCCAGAAACTGACGCGCAAGCTGGTGGTTGGGGACGCGGCTTCCGATCAAAAAGAAGCCAAGGCCGACGCCGTTGCGGCCGGGCAGGCCAGCTCGCGCTCGGTGCACATACGCGTCGATGGCGGGCACGTGACGATCACTAACGACCGGGGAGTCGTTCTCGACGACTACACCTCGCCGGAACACGACTTCTCCAACGCCCGGGTTGGAATAAGAACCGATTCTCAATTCCTTGTCAGGAGCGATAACCCATGAGCGCAGCGTCCGTCCGTCCGATCACCCCCAGTGCGCCCGTTCCGACCGAGGTTCCCGCGTCGAAGCTCGACCGGCTGGCACTGCAGTATGAGGGCATTTTGACGGCCATCGTGCGAGTGCAAACCGGGCGCCAGCAGGTGCAGGAACTGGAGGGCTTCCGGACGCGCATGAAGCAAGCGCTGCGGGATATCGCCTCCACGGCAGCACGTAAAGGTTATTCCGCGGAAGATGTGCAGGAAGCAAACTTCGCGGTGGTGGCGTTCCTCGACGAGACGGTCTTGACCGCGGATCCGCACGCCACGGAATGGGCCCGCAAGAGCCTGGGCGAAGAGCTGTTTGACCAGCGTTCGGCGGGCGAACTGTTTTTCAAGCGCCTGGAGACCCTACGAGCCAACCGTGATTCGCAGAGCCTGGCGGAGGTTCTAGAGGTCTTCTATCTGTGCCTTCTGTTGGGTTACGAAGGGAAATTTGCCGGCGGATCCAAGGCTGAACTGCAGTTGCTGATGACGAACCTGAGGGAAAGAATCGAAAGAATTTTTGGGCGCAATCCGGAATTCTCGCCGGACGGCGCTCTGCCCGATGAACCGGTTGCATCCGCGCCGGCCGTCGATCCGCTGGACCGGCAAATCAAACTGTTTGCGCTGGCGGCACTGGTATTAGCGATCCTCTGCTTCGTCGGGTTTTCCTTGCACCTGGGATCGAGATCCGCGGATGTTCAGCACGTCATACAGGAGAAATTGCGTCAATAGGTAGCCGCCATGATCAGTCTACGCAGAATCTTCGGATTGATGCTTCTGTTCTTCTTCTTCGAAGCAGTTGTCGCCGTGGTGACCACGTTTGCCTGGCCGGACGTGAATGTCTTTCTCGCCTGCCTGGCGATGACCGGGTTGGCGGTGGGCGTCTGGGCGGTCTTCACCCTGGTGACGCGTGTCATGATGCGGCCGCGCCTGCCTCAAGCTACGCCACCGCCGCGGCCAGCAGTTGCCGTGGCGGCGAGGCCTTCGTTCGGAGACGACAGCTTCACGCAGGAACTGAACTTGCTGGTGAGTGAGGCCAACCGGCGACTGGCGGGCGCTCTGCCATTGAATTCGCGCGGCCAACCGCCTACGGTCGCGACCTTGCCGCTCTACCTGGTGATCGGGGGAGAAGGGGCAGGGAAGACGAGCGCGATCCTGAATTCCGGGCTGGAGCCGCGTCTGTTGTCTGGCGAAGCTACGCGGGAAGGTACCGTTGTTCCGACCAGATTATGCAACCTGTGGTTCGCCGAAGGAGCGGTATTCGCCGACATATCGGGCCGGGTACTGACGCAAGATGCGGAGAACTGGGATCGTGCACTGCGGGTTCTGAGTCAGACCCACCGCATACCGCGATGGAAGCAGGTGCTGTTAGGACGGCGGAGCCAGCCGAACCTCAAGGGCGTGGTTCTGGTCTGCGATGCCAGCTTGTTTGTGAAGGCGAATGACCCGCAGCGCATCACCGCAACTGCCCGTACTTTGAGCGACCGCCTGCAGACCATGGGTACCGTGTTCCGCAGGGAGTTCCCGGTTTACGTGGTTTTCAGCAAGTGCGATGGAGTGCAGTACTTTCCCGAGTTCTTTGCGCACCTGAGTGAACCCGAAGGGAGGCGTCTGCTCGGTGCGACACTGCCGTTCGTCCGGCAAAGAAACGATACGGCTGACATTTACGCGGATCGGGAAGGAAAGCGTCTCACGAACTACTTTAACCGCCTCTACATGTCTTTGGCGGAGAAGCGTCTGGTATTGCTCGCCCGCGAGGATGAGGGGGCGAAGAAGTCAGCGGCGTACGAGTTTCCTCGCGAATTCAAGAAGATTCGCAGCGATGTTGTCCAGTTTCTGCTTGACGTGTTCCGTCCCAATCCGCTGCAACTGGGGCCACGGCTGCGCGGGTTTTATTTGTCCGGACAAAGATGGGTAGCACGCAACAGCGGCGCGGTTGCCGACGGCACGATGGCCGGTTTCACGGTCGTACCGAAGCGGTCGGACGCGACGGTATTTTTTGGATCGAAGCCGGAAGTCTTACCAGCGGCGGGGCCGGGACCAGCGCGGCCGGCGGCGGGCGCAATTCCGAAGTGGATGTTCCTGACCGACCTGTTCCACAGCGTCGTTCTCAAAGACCGCGCGGGCAATGTCGTTCCGCGCATGAACACGGGAGAACAGGATTATTTGAACTTCGCGCTCGCGGGAGCGGGGGCATTGTTGCTCCTTTTGAGCTTGGTCTGGGCCAATTCCTGGCGACAGAACCGGGAGTTGCTGAACACCGTGCAGTCGGCAGTTGAGAGCGTTGGGCCGCTGAGAGTGCAGAACCTCTCCGATGCTTCCTCGCTGGCGGATCTGGATTCATTGCGGGGACCGTTGGAAAGGCTTCTGGAATATGACCGCCACGGTGCGCCGCTTTCCTATCGTTGGGGACTCTATTCTGGTCGCGACGTGACCACGGCCCTTGACGGTTTGTATTTCGAGCGCTTCCGCCGGATTTTTATGGATCCTATGCTGGAATCGCTCACCACCCACTTTTTGCAGTTGGAGTCGAGCAATCCGGTCGAGGACGACGTGTACAGCCTGCTGAAGTCCTACCGGATGATCACGTCGGGATCCTGCAAGCCCGACGGGGAGTTCCTGAACAGCTCGCTGATGCCGATCTGGTCGAGCATTGCGTCGCTTTCGCCGGTGGATGCTCCTGCGCTGGCCGAAAAGCAGATGCAGTTCTATGTAGGCGAGCTCCAGATTCGAAATCCTTATCAGCAGGACATTGCGGAGAACAACAAAGCCGTGATCCGGGCGCAGGCGTATCTGCATGACCTCAACGGCCCGGACAAGATTTTCCGGGCGCTGGTCGAGCAAGTGAACCACGATAAGCAGGGCGACACCCTGAGCCACTACGTTCCAAACTACGGCGAAGTGATGACCGGACCCAACAGTATCGATGCCGCTTACACGCGAGCCGGCTGGGACGCGATGATGGACAGCATTCGCGGCCACAAGCTCGCTTCGGCCGGTGAACCGTGCGTGCTGGGTACGCAATCAAGGCTCCAGGACATTACGGTAAATGTGGAGACCGAGCGTGACGTCGAGGACCTGTATATCAAGAATTACATTCAGCGCTGGAAGTCGTTTTTGGGTGCACACCACGTAGAGCCATTTCGCAACGCGCCGGATGCAGCGCAGCGGCTTCGTCTCCTTGCCGACAACAACCGGTCGCCCATGCTCGGACTGGTCTACATGACGTCGCACAACACCGATCTGGCTGCGGCGCAGTCAGGAGAGTCGTCAGTCTCTAAAGCAATCGAAGAGACGAAAGCCTCGGTTAGCAAGCGCATCAAGAATGTTTTCGGGGGCAAGACTGGCGGGGCTTCCGTAAATACCCTGACGCCAGCTGTCATCCCCAGTGGGAACGATGTCGACCGTGAATTCGCAGCAACTCATGTTGTGGTGGATCCAAAGAGCTCTGAAAAGTGGCTCAACTCCAACAACCAAGGGTACGTGCAGGCCCTCGAAGAACTGGGGAATTCAATCGCGGCGATGCCGCCAAGGATCGACCGGAAGGATCCGGCCAATCAGCAAGCAGTTGAACGGGCGCACAAGGCGTTGGAAGCTGCAACCGCGGCCCACCACACTTTGGGAGCCATGATCCCGAACACACCCTTGGGGGTTGACGTTGACCTGAAAGCGCTGCTTCTCGAGCCGATCACCTATGCGGGGAGAGTGATCAAGGGCACTCCCGTCATGGTGGAGCCACCGCCGCCACCGCCCCCCCCGGATATGACGCCCCACATTGTCGCGAATGTCAACCAATCCGCACGGGCGCTTTGCTCAAGCCTGGCGACGCTGGGGATGAAGTTTCCGTTCAACACGGCAGCGACGCAGGACGCTACCGTCCAGGATCTGAACCAAGTGTTTGCACCCGGAACGGGAGCCTTGGCCCAGTTTGCGCAGTCGCCCGACGTCTCCAAGGCTTATCAGCGCCAAGGTCGGGTCTGGGTTCCGAACCCGTCGTTCGCGGTAACTTTTTCCCAGCCCTTCCTGGAGGAACTCAACAGCCTCGTCGGATTCTCCGATGCCATCTACGCCGACGGCACGGGGAACCCGCATTTTGACTACACACTAACCGTGGATGGTACGGGGAGAGTTCCTTTTGAGTTGGACGTGGACGGCCACGTCATTATCTACAACCCCAAGAGGGGACCTGCTTCGGTGCAACTGGTCTGGCCCCCGGTGACGAACGCACCGACGAAGCTGATCCTGAGGACCGGCGTCAAGGGGGGACCGTCATTTCCGGCGCAGTTCACTGGTCCATGGAGCCTGTTCCGATTGCTCCAGGCGGCGGACGATCAGAACGGAAGCCTTTTTACGTTCCGTACCCTGCAATTTGCGACCACTCACGTTCCCCTGCAGGATGGAAAAGGGAACCCAGCCACGGTGCAGATACGAGTCCAGTCGGCTGCGGGGAATGTCTTTAGCAGAGGTTATTTCGGAAAGTTGAGGTGTGAAAATTTTGCCGGTTGGGCACTCCGGTGACATTACAACCGGCCCATGAGAGCAGGGAATAGTGCCAAGGTGTGGAGAAAGTCTTCCGTGAAGCTGAATGTGGAATTCACTGGAAAACTGTGCTATAGTCCATGCCCAATTCGCTGCTTCATGGGCCCCTACGAGTTGTCTTTCCCGGGAGTTCTTACATGCCAAAAGAGAGTCTTCAGAAAAAGATAGGGCGGGTCCGTCCACCCCGCGTACAAATCACTTACGATGTTGAAACGGGCGGAGCGATTGAAAAGAAAGAGCTGCCGTTCGTCGTCGGAGTCATGGCGGATCTTTCGGGACAGCCGGACAAACCGTTGCTCACCGTTAAAGATCGCAAGTTCGTCGAGATTGACCGGGACAACTTCGATAAAGTTCTGGCTAAGATGGAGCCCCGGCTCGCTTTCAAGGTCGACAACAAGCTGAGCGACGACGATACCAAGATCGGCGTCGAGCTGAGGTTTTCCAACATGGAGGACTTTGAGCCACAGAATGTCGTCGAGCAGGTCGAGCCACTCAGGAAACTGATTGAGTTGCGCCGAAAGTTGTCGAATTTGCGGAGCAGTCTCTACGGTAACGACAAGCTGGAGAAGATGTTGCAACAGATTCTGAATGATGATCAGGAGTTGAATAAACTTCGCGCCGAAGTCGGTCTGCCAGAGCCGGACGCCGGTTCGGGGAAGGGGAACTAACATGGCCGAACCAGCAAAACCGTTAGCTTCGTTGGCTGTTAGTGAAGAAGGCAGCCTACTGGAGAAGATTCTGAAAGAAGGGCGTCTCGCTCCCACGGATGAGGAGCGTAATACCGCCAAACAGTGGGTGGAAGCGCTGGTTGAGCAGGTGGTATCGAAAGAGATGAAGGTTTCGGCTGATACCGAAGCCATGCTCAATGCGCGCATCGCGGCGATCGACCAGGCGCTGACGAACCAACTCAACGAGATCATGCATGCCGAGCCGTATCAGAAGCTTGAGGCGGCGTGGCGCGGGTTGAAGTACTTCGTTTTTCAGACCGAAACCTCGACCATGCTGAAAATTAAGGTCTTCAACATCTCCAAGGGCGATCTCCTGAAGGACTTGCGCAAGGCTTCGGAGTTCGATCAGAGCGCCATGTTCAAGAAAGTGCACGACGAAGGCTACGGCGTGCTGGGTGGCGATCCAGTCGGGGCTTTGGTTGGGGATTTTGAGTTTGGCCGCCATCCGGATGACATGGAAGTCTTGGAGAAGATGTCGAACATCGCGGCGGCCGCGCATGCGCCATTCCTCGCCGCGGCTAGCACCAAGATGTTCAACTGGGACAGCTATACGGAGCTTGCTGGCCCGCGCGAT
Source organism: Terriglobia bacterium (assembly GCA_020073565.1). GTDB lineage: Bacteria > Acidobacteriota > Terriglobia > Terriglobales > Acidobacteriaceae > Acidiflorens. Next base: position 151,247 of record JAIQEY010000001.1, on the reverse strand, counting down.
CTGGCCAAGATCTTCGACAACGACGCCTACATCCGCTGGAAATCGTTTCGCGAGAGCGAAGATTCCCGGTATGTGGGGCTGGTGTTGCCGCACGTGCTGGCGCGCCTTCCTTACGGCAAAGAGACCGCGCCCGTCGAAGCGTTCGATTTCGAAGAGAACGTCGATGGCAAAGACCACAGCAAGTATCTGTGGGCGAACGCGGCCTACGCTTTTGCCGCCCGGCTAACCGATGCCTTCGCGCGCTATGAATGGTGCGCGGCTATACGCGGCGTCGAGGGCGGCGGGCTGGTCGAGGGCTTGCCTACACATACCTTTACCACCGATGACGGCGATATCGCGGTGAAGTGTCCGACGGAGATCGCCATCACGGATCGGCGAGAAAACGAGTTTGCCAAGCTCGGTTTCATTCCCTTGTGTTACTACAAAGGCACGGATCGCGCTGCGTTCCTAGCTGCGCAATCCTGTCAGAAGCCGACCGTCTATCTCAGTGACGATGCGAATGCAAATGCTCGTCTTTCTGCGCAGCTGCAATACATCTTTGCCGTGTCGCGTTTCGCTCATTATCTGAAGGCGATGATGCGGGACAAGATCGGTTCGTTCATGTCTCGGGAACAATGCGAGCAGTTCCTCAACCAGTGGATCTCCAACTACGTCTTGCTGGACGATCTGGCGAGTCAGGACCAAAAGGCCAAATTTCCCCTACGTGAAGCCCGGATTGAAGTTACGGAAATTGCCGGTAAGCCTGGTGCGTATAACGCCGTGGCGTACTTGCGTCCGCACTTCCAGCTTGACGAGCTGACGGTTTCACTACGGTTGGTTGCGAAGCTACCAGCCAAGGCCTAGCCGAAGACCATAGCGATGTAAGACGACGGCGGCTCCAAGGGGTCAGCCGCGAGGGGATTGTGTCTCTAACAAAATCAAAACAAAAGGAGTAACACATGCCTGATATCTACATGCAGATTGACGGTCTCAAGGGGGAGAGCACGGATTCAGAGCACAAAGACTGGATCGAGTTGCTGTCCTTTAATCATGCTATTTCTCAACCTGCCTCAGCCACGGCGACTTCGGCTGGTGGAGGAACCACGGCGCGGTGCCAGCATTCGGACTACTCGATCACCAAGTATGTCGACCTGGCATCGCCGAAGCTCTATGAACTTTGCTCAACCGGCAAGCACATCAAAGACGTCACCATTGAGATGATGCGTGCCTCGGGTGACAAACGGGTGAAGTACATGGTGGTCAAGATGGAGCAAGTGGTGATCTCACACGTCGCCCCAGCTGGAGGCGGGGATTTTCCTTCCGAGTCCGTCAGCATGAACTACGGCACCATCAAGTGGACTTACACCCAGCAAAAACGTGCCGACGGAAGCCAAGGCGGTAACACGACCGGAGGCTGGAGTCTGGTGGAGAACAAGACTGCCGCATAAGCGGCGACCTTGCCTGGCGAAGCGGCGACCACCCGCTTCGTGAAGTGGGGAGAGGAGTTGACATGGTCGGAACCGAATTGCTGGAGGCCGGCCAGCTTACAGGTGCGATCGAGCGCGCAGCCGCTGAGGTCAAGGCCAAGCCGGGGGATCCGGCTGCGCGCACGTTTTACTTCGAACTGCTTTGTCTGAACGGCGACCTTGATCGAGCGGCCAAGCAGCTCGATGTGTTGGCGAGTGCAACCGGCGAGTTGGGCAGTGGCGTCAATATCTATCTGGGCGCGATTCAGGCAGAAAAGGAACGCCGCCGGTTCTTTCACAGAGGACCCCGGCCGCACGTGGTGGGCGCGCCTCCGTATGCCAATGCCTATCTGGAGGCAGTGGAACACTACGCGGCGGGCAACTTGTCGGCCGCCGCCAACTTGCTGGAGAAGGCGGCGGAAGACGAACGTTCGTTGCGCGGCACGCTCAATGGAGCCGAGATCCACGAATTGAGTGACTCCAACGATCTGCTGGCACCGTTCCTGGAAGTCATCATGGATGGCCACTATTCGTGGGTTCCGTGGGAGGCCATCCAGTCGCTCTCGGTCCCCGAACCCCGATACCTGCGAGATTTGGTCTGGGCACCGGCTTCTATGACGCTCCACTCGGGAGATCGCGGCGAAGTGTTGGTGTATTCCCTCTATGTCGATTCCCACTTACAGGAAGATGACGTGAAGCTGGGTCGACGTACGATCTGGTCGGCGGACCGGACCGAATTCACCATTGCATATGGGCAGAAGGTCATCACCAGCGGTGACACGGATTGCCCGATCCTGGAGATCCGCGCGCTTGAGGTCGAGTTATGACGTTGACTCGAGTAGTGGACGAGCGTGTCCTGGCCCCGATTTCCCAGCAGAAACCTGCGGGAGATGACCTCCGGGCGCTCAAGGACTGGGTGGAAATCAGAAAGGCGCGACCCAACCTCACCGATACCGCTGACAAGCGGGACTGGCAACCCGCCAACCCGGTCAAGACCGATTGGTCCAACTACAAGGATGTGGTCGAGAGGGCGCTGTGTACGAAGTCGAAGGACCTCGAACTCGGGGTGTTCCTCACCGAAGCCTGTGCCCGTCTCCACGGATTTGCGGGAATTCGCGACGGGATCTGGACGCTTAAAGGGCTGCTTACCGAATTTGCCGACAAGGGCCTTTATCCCCTACCTGAAGACGGCAATCTTGAAGCCCGGTACGGGAAATTGGAATGGTTGAATGAAAAACTCGCCGAAGTGATTCAAGAGGTTCCCATTACAATGCGGCCGGTGCCGGCCGTGAACTACTCCATGAACTACCGCAACGAAGCTTTGCGGCCCAACGGCATGATCACGGTTCAGGAATTTGATTCCGCAGTAGCCGTCGGAACCAGGGAACAATACGAGTCGTTGAGCAAGGAACTGGAAGAAACCCGAGCGGAGCTTGATGAGTTCGAGAAGGTAGTCAACACCCAGTTCGGCCCCAATGCGCTCTCTTTTGTCGAGTCGAAGCATGCGTTGGAGGACTGCCAGGTCGCGGTCGGCAGCATTCTCCGCAAGAAGCAGCCTGCGTCCAACGGGGGCGGTGCCGGGGGTGTGGTGACCGTGGGGTCATTTGGATTCAGCGGGGGCGGAGTCGCAGAGGGCTTGCTGGGGGACGCGTGGGCAGATGCCGAACGCATGGCGCGGTCGGGAGAAGTGGATGCCGCGCTCTCGACCATGACAGCGCTGGCTGCAGCCGAAGCGAACGGGCGGGTGCGGTTCCAGCGGAAGTTGCTCCTGGTGGATATTTGCATGCAGACAAACCGCCTGAAACTGGCGAGGTCGATTCTGGAAGAGCTCAACGAGTTGGTGGAGAAGCACAATCTGACCACGTGGGAGACCTCGGACATGATTGGCGCGGTCTGGGTAAGGCTGGTGCGCTGCTACCGCGACAAAAACGCCGGTACCGCGAATTCCGACAAGGCGATGGAATTCTTCCTCAAGCTGAGCCGGCTGGATCCGTGGCAAGCGCTCGCGGTCGGAGAACCAACGGAGCAGGGTTCGTAATGGCGATCGAAGAAACAACCGATCTGGTCCCGACGATTCTGGACCGGCTCGCGCCGCAGGAGGAGAACCGCGGTGAACTGGGCTCCCGTCGCCACAGTGGCGCGGTCGAGGCGTCCATCGCGCGCGACCTGGAGATGCTGCTGAACACGCGGCGCGAGGAGTTTCTGGTGCCTCCCGAGTTTGAGCAGACGGCTACTTCGATTGTGAATTTTGGTGTGCCCGATCTGACCAAATGCGGGAGCCTGCGGACTGGCCCGGAACAGGCCAAGCTGTGTCGCTGGATTGAGGAAGCCATCCGCAACTTCGAGCCACGGTTGCGCAACGTTGCCGTGCGAGTGATCGACCGGGAAAATGTGACCCCTATGTTGCGATTCCGGGTAGAGGCCAAGGCTGAGTTTGCTTCCGAGCGGATTGCGTTCGATCTGGGCCTGAAGAGGGACAGCGGAGAACTGGCGATCCTGCAGAGATAAAGACCATGAGCAGCGAACTGCTTCCATACTACGAGCGCGAATTGCTGTTCATCCGAAAGATGGCGTCGGAGTTTGCCGAACGATATCCGGAGCGCGCGGCTGCGCTCAAGTTGACACACAACGGCTGCGAGGATCCCCACGTGGAAAGGATGATCGAGGCCTGCGCGCTGATTTCGGGACGCATCCAGCGAAAAATCGACGACGAGTTTCCGGAGATCACCCAGGCGTTACTCGATGTTCTGTATCCGCACTTTCTGCGGCAAGTACCCGCGATGGCGATCGCACAATTCGAAGTGGACCCGGAACAGAGCAAGTCGTCCAGCGGCTACGTGGTTCCACGCGGCGCCCTCGCCTACACGGAGCACGTGGGCGGAGTACAGTGTCGTTTCCGGACAGCCTATCCAGTGCGACTCTGGCCCATCCGAGTGGTGTCGGCCAGTTTTACTCGCGCGGCGAACGTGCGTGGGGGTGTCAGTAGCGCCCAAGCACAGTATGCGATCCGCATCGAGCTGCAAACCCAGGGGCCGGCCAAGCTCTCGGCACTTCAGCTTCGCGATCTGCGTTTTCACATTGGTGGAGATTCCCAGGCTGCTCATTGGATCTACGAGTTACTGTTCAATCACGTCAGCCAGATCCTGCTTCGTTACGCCGAAAAGAACGGAAAGGGGCACACCACCACGCTTGGCCCAGACTCGATTCTGGAGGTCGGGTTCGGACGCGAGGAAGCCATCCTGCCATACTCCGATACGAGTTTCCATGGGTATCGCCTGCTTCAGGAGTACTTTTGTTTTCCACAGAAGTTTCTTTTCTTTGATCTGACGCAGTTCGATCAGCTGGGTGGCGCGCAGCTCACCGATCGGCTGGAGATCGTGATCCTACTGGAGGAATTTCAGCGGAGCGAACGCGCTGTTCTGCTCGAATCTGCCGTTGGAAGTGAAACCTTTCAGCTTGGGTGCACGCCGGTGGTGAACTTGTTCGATCATTGTGCGGAGCCCATTCGGGTGTCTCACACCAGGACTGAATATCCGATCATTCCGGACGTGCATGCGCCCATGGCCATGGAAGTGTATTCCGTCAACCGCGTGACTTCGGTTGCACCGTACGCAGAAGAGCCCAAGGAGTACCGGCCTTTCTACTCGTTCCGCCATGGGGAAGAGGACGCCAAGCAGGGAGCGTTCTGGTACGCGACGCGCCGGCCCTCGGAGCGGAACGGAGACGCGGGCACCGATGTGTATCTGTCCTTGGTCGATCAGAACTTCAAGCTCAGCCTCCCGGCGGCTGAATCGATCACCACCTACGTCACGTGCACGAATCGCAACCTGCCGGAGCGCTTGGCCCTGAACGGAAGCTGGGGCGAACTTTATCTGGAGACCAGTGCAATCGTAAGAACAAGAATCGTGCGCGGGCCGACCAAGGCGGTCCGTCCGCCGCTGCGCAAGGGTCTGCAATGGCGCCTGATTTCGCACCTTTCGCTGAATCACCTGTCCCTGGTGGAAGGCGGTGTGGATGCGCTTCGGGAAATGCTCCGGTTGTATGAGACGGCAGGGAATCCGTCGGTTGCCCGGCAGATCTCCGGTCTGACATCGGTGCGCAGCAGTCGGAAAATGGCACGCATTGATTCGGAACATGGCTTCGTATTTTGCCAGGGCATTGCCATCGACACGGAACTGGATGAGGAGCAATTTGCCGGCAATGGCGCTTTCCTGCTGGCCAGCATTCTGGAGCGCTTCTTTGGGCTGTACAGCGCCGTCAATTCGTTTACACAGCTGCGCGTTACCACGCGGCAGCGGAAAGGAGTCGTTTGGGCATGGCCACCTCGGACTGGGGAACAGATCGTCGTCTAGACGAGTCCTTGTTCGCCTCAGCGTGTGAATTCGATTTCTTCCAGGCCGTGCGTCTGCTCACGCTCCTGCACGGTGAGCGCCACCCGGAAGCGGCGTCCGGTCCGGCACCAGACGTCGTGCGTTTCCGCGCTCACAATTCTCTGGCGTTTCCGGCAAGCGCGATTGCGAGCATCAAGCAAGAGAATGGCGGCCCGCCCGACATGACCGTGACATTCTTGGGGATGACTGGTCCTGAGGGTGCGCTGCCGGCCGCCTATACGGAGATCGCGGTCGACCGGGAGTGCTTCGGCGACAGGTCCTTTGCCGAGTTTCTGGATATCTTTAATCACCGTTTGATCGCGCTCTTTTTCCAGGCATGGAAGAAGCATCACTTTGTGGTTGGCTACGAGCAGACGCGGCATAAGAAGCTGGAGCAAGACGAGTTCACGTCGTATCTGTTCGACCTGATTGGCATGGGGACTGCCGGGCTACGAGGTCGCATGCCGGTTGGGGATGTGGGGTTGCTGCATTACGCGGGGCTGATCTCACAACGGCCGCATTCCGCCGAGGCGTTGCGCGCCCTGCTCCACGACTATTTCGGAGTTCCGGTGAATGTCGAGCAGTTTCTGGGCAAGTGGCACGTTCTGGAGGAGGACGAGTTGTGCTGCATGGGATCGGGCCAGGCCAACAGCCAGTTGGGTGGCGGCGCGGTCGCCGGCGATGCGGTGTGGAGTCGACAGGCGCTGGTTCGGATCGTCTTCGGACCGCTCACCGCTGAACAATTCCAGAGTTTTCTCCCAGACGGGAACTGTTTCTCCGAGGGCGCCGCGCTTACTCGATGGTTCCTGGGAAGTGCGCTGGAATTCGAGTTGCAGCCGACGTTACGGGGCGATGAGGTTCCCGCATGCAGTCCTGGCGGCACAGCTTTAGGTGGTCCGCGGTTGGGCTGGTCGGCATGGCTGAGCACCGAACCGTTTGCTGCTCCCGCCGCGGACGCGATGTTCCGGGAAGAAGAGCAAGTAAGGTTGGAGGCGTGAAATGGCGCTGAGCAGAGAAGGACTGGTTGCCAAGTTGAATGCCACTTGCCGGGCAGGACTGGAAGAGGCTGCGAAGCTGTGCTTTGCCCGCACTCACTACGAAGTGGACATTGAGCACTACTTGCTTAAGCTCACCGAAATGTCCGACGCGGACGTCGCGGCCATCTATCGCCATTTCGAGATCGACTCATCGCGGGTGTCCCGCGATCTGACGCGTGCCTTGGACCGCATGCGCTCGGGAAATTCCCGAAACCCGGCGATCTCTCCACGTATCATCCGCTTACTCTCCGAAGCGTGGAGCTTGGGATCGGTCGAATATAGTGCGTCGCAGATCCGTTCTGCATTCATCCTGGCGACGCTTCTGACCAGCGACACCCTTTCGCAGTTCGCCACCAACAGCTGCCCCGAATTGAAAAGGATCTCTGTCGAGGCGCTGCGCAGCGGCCTGCTTTCCATTTGTGAGAACACGGTAGAAGACATGGCCGGGTTCATTAAGAAGGAACAAGGCGCGGCTGGGGAAGGGCAGGAGGCGCCGAGCGGCCCTCCGCCGTCAGCCCAGTCCAGCCTCGATCAGTTCACGATCAATCTGACGGAGTCGGCCAAGGCCGGCAAGATTGATCCCGTCATCGGACGTGATTTCGAGGTTCGCCAGATTATCGACATCCTGACTCGAAGGCGGCAGAATAATCCGATTCTGACCGGCGAAGCTGGAGTCGGCAAGACGGCGGTCGTGGAGGGTTTCGCGCGCCGCGTCGCTTCCGGCGATGTGCCTCCATCCTTACAGGGTGTCCAGGTGAGGACACTCGACCTCGGGCTTCTTCAGGCGGGAGCGGGCATCAAGGGTGAGTTTGAGAATCGCCTGAAGAACGTGATCGCAGAGGTCAAAGCTTCGGCGACGCCTGTCATTCTCTTTATCGACGAAGCGCACACCATGATTGGCGCCGGCGGGCAAGCAGGCCAAAACGACGCGGCCAACTTGCTGAAACCCGCCCTGGCCCGCGGCGAACTGCGGACCATCGCCGCTACCACCTGGTCTGAATACAAGAAATACTTCGAGAAGGACGCTGCCTTGGCGCGGCGGTTCCAGGTCATCAAGGTGGAGGAGCCGACCGAGGAGCAGTGCGACGGAATGTTGCGGGGCGTCAAGTCGACGCTGGAAAAACATCACCGCGTCACGGTTCTGGATGAGGCCGTGACGACTGCGGTCCGCCTGTCACAACGCTACATTTCCGGCCGCCAGCTACCTGACAAAGCGGTGAGCGTGCTGGATACGGCCTGCGCCCGGGTCTCGCTCGCGCAAAACGCCACCCCGGCGGCGCTTGAGGACGCTCAGCGGCGCATTGAAATGGTGGAAATCGAGTTAGGGATCCTGGAGCGCGAGAGCGCCACCGGCATCGACCACGCTGAGCGGCTCGCCAAACTGCTGGCAGAAAAGGAAAGCGCACAGACGCTGGTGACGGAACTGCAAGCGCAACTGACCCAGGAACGTGCGGTCATCCAGAAGACAATTGAGCTACGCCGCCGGATTGAGGAAATTGTGGTTCCGAAGGCACAGATTGTTCCTGCGATGACCGCAATGACGGGGACAGGTCCGGTGCTGGTCGTGCCTCGAACTGCCGAGGAAGCGAGTGCTGCGGACCTTGCGGGCATGCGCATTGAGCTCTCCAACCTCGCTACGGAACTCGCCACCCTGCAGGGCGAAAATCCGCTGGTCCGTCCTTACGTAGATGGCGGCACGATCGCGGAGGTCATCGCCGGCTGGACCGGCATTCCTGTAGGCAAGATGCTGAAGGACGAGATCCAGACCGTGCTGAAGTTGAAAGATCTGCTCGCGCAACGCGTGATTGGCCAGGATCACGCGCTTCAGGCCATTGCCCAACGCATTCAAACCGCGCGGGCTAGTCTCGACGATCCAAGGCGGCCGATTGGAGTTTTCCTTTTGGTGGGACCGAGTGGCGTCGGCAAGACCGAAACTGCGCTGGCTCTGGCTGACACGCTCTACGGCGGGGAACGCAATCTGGTAACGATCAACATGTCGGAGTACCAGGAGGCGCATACCATTTCCGGGCTGAAGGGGTCGCCTCCCGGATATGTTGGCTACGGCGAAGGTGGCGTACTTACCGAAGCGATTCGGCGCAAACCGTATTGTGTGCTGCTTCTCGATGAGATGGAGAAAGCGCATATCGACGTGCGGGAGCTGTTCTACCAGGTGTTTGACAAGGGCTTCATGGAGGATGCCGAAGGCCGTGAAGTCGATTTCAAGAACACGGTAATCCTGATGACGTCGAACACAGGCTCGGACCGGATCATGAAGTTGTGCGCCGATCCCGACACGCGTCCGGAGCCGGCAGCTCTGGTCGAGGCTCTGGGACCAGAACTTCGTCAGGTCTTCAAACCTGCGTTTCTAGGCCGTTTGATCGTGATCCCGTACTATCCGATCGGCGATGAATCGTTGCGGAGCATTACGCGGCTGAAGTTGAAGCAAATCGGAGAGCGGATGCAGGAAAGCCATCGCGTTCCGTTCACGTACTCGGAGGAACTAGTGTCGGCGATCGTGGGGCGTTGCACAGAAGTGGAGAGCGGCGCACGAAACGTCGACCACATCCTGACCGGTACGCTGTTGCCCGAAGTTTCCACCGAGATGCTGTCGCGCATGATGTCGGGAACTGCATTGAGTCGGGTTCACGTGACGGCCGATGCAGGGAAGGGATTCCAGTACGACATCGCATAAGATATGGCAGCTTGTCGACAATACGTTCCCTTACGCGAGACCGCCGGCGTCATTCGGATCGGAGACGGAACCATGTGCCGCATGCCCAGTCCGCTCCCGGGGCCTCTGCGCGGTGAACCGGATCGCGAGTTGCTGGAGGAAAATGGTGTACGGACCAAGGGCTTGTTGGACAATGGCTCATCGGATTCCAATGCGGCTGCACTTGCGAACACATCGAGCGCCGCGGTCGGCGGCAATGCGGCGCAAGCACCAGTGGGCAGGGTTGCCTAGGGTAGGAAGTGATATATGGCGTTAACACAAGCGGCTCGGCAAATCGGGATCGACACTCCTCTCGGGGAAGATGCTCTCCTGCTGCGCTCGTTTCACGGGCAGGAAGCCATTTCGAAGCTATTTGCATTCGAGTTGGATCTGGTGTCGGAGGAGCCGTCGATCAAGTACGCCGATATCGTTGGCCAGGCGGTCACGGTTCGGATCACGCTAGCGGACGGTTCTCTCCGCTACTGGAATGGATTCGTAAACCGCTTTGTTCAGGCAGGTCGTGACAGCAACGTTGCGGTCTATCAGGCGACCATCGTGCCCTGGCTGTGGTTTCTGGACCAGACGACAGATTGCCGCATTTTCCAAAATAAGACCGCGCCCGACATCATCAAGCAAATCTTCCAGGAGTATGGCTTTCACGATTTCTCTCTCAGCCTATATGGCGACTTCGTCACGCGCGATTACTGCGTGCAATACCGTGAATCGGACTTCAACTTTGTTTCGCGTTTGATGGAGGAAGAAGGCATCTTCTACTTTTTCCAGCACGACGACGGCAAACACACACTGATTCTAGGCAACGATCCGGCTGTGCCCAAGCCGTGCCCCAACCAGGCGACTGCGCGTTATGAAGGCACCTCCGGCGGGTGGCAGGACGATGACGTGATCCTGCAATGGCTGCAGGAGCAGGAATTCAGGCCGGGCGTTTTCACTGCCACCGATTACAACTTCGAAACGCCTTCCGCGAACCTACTGAGTTCTGTCAATGGAAAAGGGAAGTGGGAGATCTACGATTTTCCCGGAGAGTATACGAAACGAGCGGATGGCGACAAACTCGTAAAAGTACGGCTGCAGGAACAGCAAATGCCAGAGTGCGTCGCCCGCGGCACGAGCGATTGCCGGGCATTCGAAGTCGGCTACAAGTTCAAGTTGACGGACCACTACCGCGATGATCTGAACCAGGAGTACGTGCTGACCAAGCTGCAGCTCAGCGCCCGCCACAACCTTGGCTACGCGAGCGGTTCCGAGGACACCAGTCCAGTTTACGAGAACAATTTTGAGTGTGTGCCGGCGGCCACTCCGATCCGCCCCGCGCGCCGCACGCCAGTTCCTGTCGTGCAGGGTGTACAGACCGCGGTGGTGGTGGGACCGTCGGGCGAAGAGATCTTCACCGACAAATATGGACGCGTGAAAGTCCAGTTCCACTGGGACCGCGAAGGGAAGAAGAACGAGAACAGTTCCTGCTGGGTGCGGGTTTCCTATCCTTGGGCGGGAAAAGCCTGGGGAGGCATTCACATCCCAAGAATCGGCCAGGAAGTAGTCGTCGATTTTATTGAGGGCGATCCGGATCGCCCGATCATTACCGGGCGCGTTTACAACGCCGGACAGATGCCGCCCTGGGACCTGCCCGGCAAGATGATGGTGAGCGGGTACAAGTCGAACAGCACCAAGGGCGGTGGAGGCTACAACGAAATTTCGTTTGACGACACCAAGGGCACCGAACTGATCCAGGTTCATGGGCAGTACGACATGGACACGAAGATCGAGCACGACGAACGCCGGCACGTGCTGAACAATCGCAGCAAGAATGTCGATGTGGATGAGACGAGCACGATCGGCAACAACCGCACCGAGAAGGTTGGCAAGAACGAGCAGATCAGGATTGGAGTGAACCGCACGGAAACTGTCGGCTCGAACGAGAACATTACCATCGGCAGCAACCGCACCGAGAATGTCGGTGCCAACGAATCGATCACGGTTGCGTTAACCCGGACGCGCAACGTGGGCATCAATGAAATGGTCAACGTCGGAGGCGCGCAGGAAATCACCATCGGCGGCCTGCAAGCACTGACCGTTGGTCTGACGCGCGCCAAAACCATCGGCGTGAGCGAGTCGGTCAACATTGGCACCACGCAGTCGATCAACGTGGGGACCGCTCAGACGGTGAATGTGGGCGCGAAGCAGTCGATTTCGGTTGGCGCCAGCCGGACGATGAATGTCGCCAACGATCTGAACGAGAGTATCGGCGCAAATCAAACCGTCAAGGTGGCCTCCAACCTTACAGAAGACGTCGGCTCTGATCAAAAGACCACGGTTGGTGGGAAGCTCACGGAGAGCGTTGGTTCCGACCACAGCAACAGCGTCGGCGGTAAGCGTGAAACGAAAGTCAGCTCCGACGATACCCTGGATGTCGGGTCAAACTTGACCATCAAGGCCGGTAGTCAGATCACGTTGGAAACAGGTTCCTCGAAAATCGTAATGAAGTCCGGTGGACAGATCGAGATCAGTGGCATGAGTATTACCATAAAGGGCAGCACTTCGATCAAAGAAGAAGCCGTATCGATCAACATCGAAGCCAGCGGCATTAACACGATTAAGGGAAGCTTGGTGAAGATCAACTGATGCAGTACGGGTTCCGATTGCTGTTGGCGGCATTGGCAGTATGGAGGATTACCCACCTCGTCGCGAAAGAGGAAGGGCCGTGGCGAGTGTTCGAACGTTGGCGGCGAGTGGCGCCGGGGCAGTTGTTCTCCTGTTTCTACTGCCTGAGCGTGTGGGTGGCGGCCCCGTTTGTGTGGTTCACCGGAGGCTCGCTGCTGGAGAAGTTCGTAACCTGGTGGGCGCTCTCGGGTGCTGCGGTGCTTCTGGAGCGCGTCACCGAAAAGCCGTTCGAACTCGAAGTAAAAGAAGAGGAAGAAGAGGAGCCAGACGGTGAGTTGTTGCGGACAGAGCGCCGGGCGGCTGGTCGTTAGCCAGAAGGACATCGACGCGGGCCTCGCCCTGGAGATCGAGTATTCTGGTGGAAGAACCGTGACGGTCACGGGCCCAGTGACGGGGAAGTCTTATGTCTTTTCCGGCCTGCAGCGGCTCGGCGCCGTCGACCCCCGCGACGCGATGGCAATCTTGAAAGACGGGCGCTTCCGGCTGAAACGAGTGATTCAGCCGCAGCACAATAATTAGATGGGACGTCCAGCAGCCAGACTCGGCGATTCAACGATGCACGGCTCTCCTCTGATGGGGGCAGCATGCACGACCGTCCTCATCGGAGGCAAACCGGCGTGGCGCATCGGAGACCAGCACACCTGTACGATTCCGAACGCCCCACCTCCGGTGTGCGACGGGGCTCCTCATGGCCCGGGTGTAACAGTCCCCGGCGGCGGGGGAGGCGAAGGCGTCACACTAATCGGCGGCAAACCCGCCGCCTGCCTCGGCGACATCGTGACCGAGCCGCACGCGCTGGTTCCGCTGCCTCCTCCCAACAATATTTTGATGGGTGAGATGACGGTGCTGATTGGGCAGGGGGGCGGAGGCGGTTGCACGCCGGGCAGCACCTGACCTCAGAAGAAATGAAGCCGTCAGTTGACGGTGAGAGGTGAATGCGTATGTTTCCAGTCCAAAACCCCGGCGAGAGTGGGCTGGCGCCGCTGGCGATCGTCGAAAGAACGCTCAGAAGCGCCGATCTGTGCTGCTCCGATCTCGCTTGGGCGGAGATCACGTCCTCGGATCTGGCGCTTGCTCGCCTGATGAATAGCAACCTCGCCGATGCGCGGATCACGGGGTGCAATCTCTCTGGTTCGCAACTGGCGTGCGTCCGCGCCGATCGTTGCCAGATTGTCGGCTGCAACTGCTCCGACACGAACCTGTGTGGCGCGGATTTGAGTGGCGCAGTGATAACTTCAGTGATCCTTGACCGCCTTACGGCATGCCGGGCAAACTGGACGGACGCGAATCTGGACAGTGCGAAGCTGTGGCTTGCCGATTTATCGCGTGGCCGGCTGACGAGAACGGTGCTGCGGCATGCAGTCCTGGACCGTACAACGTTGTGGGCAAGTAGTTTGGTTGACGTTGATGCCTTCGAGATTTCGCTCAAATTTACAGACCTACGAGAGACCGAGCTACTGGGGTGCAACTTCGAAGGGGCCACGTTCCTGGGTGCTTGTTTGAGAGGTGCGACCGCACTCGGTTGCAATTTCCGGGGCGCGGACTTCACATGGGCGGAGATGGAAGGATTCTCAGCCACGCAAAGCGACTTCCGGGACGCTAAGATGCCCGAACAGCGGAGGATCGAATTCCGGCCCCGCGGCGTTTCTGTTCCGGTGGTTGCGCGCTCCCCCCTCCACAGATCACCGCTGTCGGATTCGGAACTGGAGCATATTCTTCTGTACGCCCGAAGCGCAGTTCCGGGGCCGAATTCTCCGGTTGAAATCAGGAAACTTGGCGCGTATGCCCACCAGTCCTGATTGCGACCTGAACCTCGTTGCAGGAAAGGTGTCGCTCGGCACGTTCGAGTTTTTCTTCCCAGCGGCCTTGCCGTGCTATCTCGAGCGTGCGTATGACTCGTACCGTCGGGAGATGGACGGACCATTCGGCTACGGTTGGCAACACAATTTCGATATCTACGCGGAGATTTCGAACGATTCCGTTCTCGCACACGGTATTGAAAATACACCATTGATCTTCAATCGCAATGACGACGGCGGTTTCGAAAGATCGACGCTTGGATACGAATTGGAGATCGACCCTGCCCAGTTGGTGATCGCCGATTCGGAGGGACAACGGTTCGTTTTCGCGCGTGTTTCCAGCCTGCTGGACAAGCTCGCCCTGAGCGAAATATCGAACCTCGACGGTATTTCAATTCGTCTTGACTATGACATCGCCGGACGCATCACCGCAGTGATCGACAATTCAGGCAGGATCATCCGTTTCACGTACGATGGCGCAAGTCACATCCTATCCATTGACGTCTGGCACCCCAGCGTGAATCAACCCCCGTTCACCCTGGCGTTCTTCGAATACAATGCCTCCGGCGATCTCGTGACAGCATACGACCTGGCTGGTCGCGCAACCCGCTACGAGTATGACTCCCATTTCCTGGTCGCAGTGACGAATGCCTGGGGCGGCACACAGTATTTGGCGTACGACGACAACGGGTTGGCTGTGGCTACCTGGCGGTCGGACGGCACTGAAGTTCGCCTGATTCGGCGGACAAGCGATACAACCGCTATCGAGGAGACGAACGGGCTGGGATACCGCTGGATCTATTTCCTGAATGAAAACGGCGAAGTACAAACACGGATTGATCCGCTCCATCGCGTGAAGACCGCCAACTTCGACCTCGCCGGTGGACAGTTGGCGTCGGACCTGAGCACGATGGGCGGAAACGCTCTTACCGTGTGGAACGAAGAGCGAAACATCGAGACCACAACCTTCGGCGCGACCCGCCGCGTAATCGAATACAACAAATACGACAAGCCGTGCCGTATTTCGGACGCGGCTGGCAACGACTGGCGTTTCGATTACGATTCCAAGGGGCACCTGGCGCGAATAGAGGCGCCGGGGGGGTCCGTTTGCGCGATGTCCTACTCCGAATCCGGTGAATTGACGGAGTTTCGTCAACCATGCGGTAACGTTCAGCGTTTCGAGCGCGGAGCCTTCTTCACCAACGTGGAGGATAACCTCGGGCGAGTTTGGAGTTGTTCCTACGACCTGCTCGGGCGGCCGGTGCTATTCACGGATAGCGGGGGGCGCACAACTCAGTTCGAATGGGGCCATGCGGACTTGGCCGCGGTAAGGCTCGCGAATGGCTCGCGCATTCAATACTACTGGGATGCCGGAGGCTATCCGAGCGAGGTCGTGTACTCTTCGACGTCAAGAGTTCGGATGGCCAGCGATACCTTCGGCCGGCCGGTCTTGCTGGAGACTGCTCACGGAGGCCGATACACGTTCGTTTTCGACCGGGAAGGGCGGCCCGCAACCATCACGGATACCAAGGGCGCTAGAGCTTCCTACGAGTATGATGCCGTAGGCCGGATAACCAACTTGACGACGTTCGATGGCCGGGTCGTTGCCACTGAATACGACGAATTCGACAACCAGGTCGCGGTGCGCTCCGGTGCGGTTGAAAGCGTCAGCGAGTTCGATACGGCTGGCTTGATGGCGCATCATCAGAGCACGAACGGTGCGTCATGGTCATACGGGTATGGGCCTAATCGCGAGTTGCTGTTAGCCGTCGCGGATCACGGCGTCTGGAAATTCGAGTTTGACGAAGCGCGGCGTCCTATCAAGGAAGGCAATCCTGTTCGCGAGATTTCGTTCGGCTACGACACTCAACGGCTGCGGACATTTCTCGAAGACAACCGGGGCCTTCGTATCGATTACGAGTGGGATATAAGGTCACGGCTCTCTGCGCTGATGGTCAATCAAAAATGGAAGTTCCGGCTTGAATACGACAGCTCGAACCTGGTCCGGTGCATTCACTGGCCAGGGGGGCTCCGAGTGGAGTTCGAGTACGACGAGATGCGTCAGGTTACCCGCCGTTCGCTCTGTAGGGAAGATGGCCAAGTTCTGGCCGACCGTCAGTATCGATGGGCTCCGAGTGGCTACCTCGAGTGGTTCCGCGATGCGGATCGCGGTGAATGCCGGCTCACGGTAGACGGAAGCTCACGCTTAACGGGCGTCCAGTGCCACGACGGCCGCACTGAGACATATATGTACGATCCATCATCGAACGTCCTGAATACAGCGGCGGGCGAGCCGATCGTAATGGGTGAGGGGAATCGCTGGGTTCGTGCGGGTGAGGAAGCATTCGAATTCGGAGTGTCCGGCGCAGTTACGAGGACCCAGGCTCCCTTGGGTTCAAGGACGTTTCAGTACGACGGCGATGGCGCTTTGATCTCCTGGGCAGACGAGGGACAACCGCCTGTTCGGTGCTGCTACGACCCATTCGGCAGGCGAATTCGCACCGAATCTGACGGCGCTGTTACGGAGTACTTGTGGGATGGATTCGCATTTCAAGGAGAAATCAGGTCCGGCGGCGATCCTGTCTGGTACTTGACGCCACCGGGCATACCGGTTCCGTTGGCGATCATATCAGGCGATCAGGTATTCGGTCTGCTGTTCGATCAACTAGGCACGGTCACTGACGCGTTCGATCTGGGAGGCGAGAGAGCCTGGCGCGGCGACTACGACGGCTTGTTGGGCCTGGTGTTTGAACATGGGCCGCTTCGGCAACCGCTTCGCGGCATGGGTCAGTATCACGACCGCGACGCTGGCCTGTACTATAACTGGCGTCGCTACTACAACCCGCGTATTGGCAGATACATGTCGCCGGAACCCTATGGATACCGGAACGCGATAAACGAGTATGCGTTTTCGTTGAATACGACAATCGCCGGCGATGCTCAAGGGCTGCTCTCGATGTCGTTGAGCGCCGGGGGAGTGCTGGAGGTGACTCCGACATGCGGCTGGCCTGCTCATATTCAAGATGATTTCAACGCCAAAGTGCAAGATTATAAGGCGGCAATCAAGAACAGCGGTGGTAAGGGCCTAACGCGCCAGGTTAATGTCCGCACGCATTGTGATCAAGAAAAAGAGTGGGATAACTGCATCGAGAAAGTCAAGCAGAAGCAAGCCAGCGGGAAGCCTCTGGACCCGAAAGACAACGAGAAGTTAGCTGCAAACGAGCGGCTGGAGAACTATCGGGCTCGCATGGCCCGCCGCAAGCCTCTGCCGGTTAAATCAGGCTCGGGAAAGCTCAAAAGGCGCCGTTACTCCTGCCGGGACGTCGATGTTGATCATCGGGTCGAAGATGTGCTCAGCAATGACAATGGGTGCGATAACCTGATGCCGCGCAATACGCACATGAATACGGCATGGGGCGGAGCGATGTCGAACATTCTCGCGCAGATGCAAGCCCAAGGTACGGCGATAACATCCATCGTGCCTAAACCTTGCGAAGGAAAAAGTGAGTGCTGACGATGGCGCGCGAAATCCGAGCAGTTCTCGATGAGTTGAAGATTCTGGTGGATGCCATGAACGCGGCGGACCCGGAAGCCTGGATTCGGGGCAAGAAGATGGTCCTGCACCTGGGCGCTGCCGAGCAGGCAATCAAGAAGTTCTTTGCCAGTGACGTCGGACTCGGTTTTCCACCATCCTACGCTGAGTTTCTCGCCGCGTCGGACGGCGTGGAGTGGATGTGGCGCGGCCTCCACTTCATGCCTGCCGACCCTCGCAGGCAGAAGTTCGTCAACGACAGACGCACTATTATGCTCGATCGTTTCGCGGCGCGATTCTGCACATTTCAGGGAGACCCGACAGAAGAGAACATCGCCCAATGGAGGTCAGATGGATCTGTCTACCTGCCGATGACGACGGTCGTGGCTGCGAGCCCGGTCGGTGATCTCCTGTTGTACGACCATTACAGCGTGGATGCGGCTGGTGAAATGCAGATCGGGCTCCAAGGGCGAACCGATTTGGATGTGAAGCAATGGCATCCGAACATCACGGCGTGGTTACAGGCTTGCTTGTCAGAATTACGGGCTCAACCGCGTCACGAGGTCGAGCAATCGACGCAGCGAGTGGCAAGGAGCACGGCAAGAAAGGCGAAAAAACCCATTCGGAGATCGTGAGTGTGCTGCTCCTCCAAAGCTGTCGCGGCAACATGGCCAGCTTCGAGCGCGCCTCGCTCTTCGCTACGCAGTGGCAGGATACCGTCGTCGAAGACGGAAACTTCGAATTCGCGGACCTGCGCAATGCGGTCTTTACCCGCTGCTGGTTTGGGCGGTCATGCTTTGTGGGGGCGGCTCTGGAGGGCGCTCAGTTCATCGAATGCGATCTGACTGGCGCCGACTTCTACTGGTCGGACTTTGATGATTCGAAGTGTTTCAGTTGTGAACTGAAAGACATTCGCCGGCCCGAGGAGCAGAAGATTGTGTACGGTCCGAAGGGAGTGAAGCCTCCTGTGGTCATCCCCAAGCCTCTTTATCGGCAAGCGACTAGCGAAGAGGAGCGGCAAAAGCTGCTGGCCAGTTGCCTTGAACCTCTTTCTGAAAACGCCGAGTCCGGCCCGAAAAAATGACTTCGGATCGGAACAGTGAGGCGTGCACTTGACACCAGACCGGATTTCGCCGTTCATCGCGGTCTTCTTCGGGCTTTTGGCGGCGATCTTTCTGGTTCTTTCCGCCACCCGCGGCACTCCTCCGGCCCGGAAAACCTGGCGGCGGATTGGGATCATCTTTGCCGTGGTGGCGCTGTTGATCCTCGCGGTACGCTTGAGGTAAATTGATCTCCTTGCGCTGCAATAAGATACAATATGGGGCCAAAGGTATGCTTTGCTTTGACGGAGAGCTATGAGCCAACCAGCGGATGTAGGCCGATCACTCACCCACGAGCAGCTTCCGCGTCTGCATAAGGTCACCGGCGAAGTCGCGAGAATTTGTCGCGGACAGCTGCGGACCTACCTGGATGCACTGGCACCACTATTCCGTCCGCGGCGCGTGTTAGGCAACCACATGGACGGTTCCGGCAAAGAGTCCGTGGTGGGCGCGGATCAGAATTTCGCCGAACTTCGCGAAACATACTTCAAAGCGTGCGGACGTCCGTTCGATCTGCGGAAAGAACTGCCCACACCGTTGGAGTCTGTGCCGGCGCAGGTGCAGCTGTACGAATGGGAATATCTGTATGACATTCGGGCGGAGGAACGCAAGACGATCGCGGTTGTGGCTCCGCTCACGTGGGTGCTGGCGTATCCGTCCACCTACACACTCCCGATGATGCGGCAGGTGGTAGCCGGCAAGCAGGAGCGGGACGCGGAAGGCGTCCGGTCGTTCGTGCTGCGCGCTTGCCTCATGCAGACGCTGTTTGCAAAGATTCCGGAATTGGCCGCGCTCTTTGAGGGGCTTCGCTATCGAGTGGAGGTTCGCAAGTCGCCGCAGTTGGGCGATCTGCCGCTGGTGACCCTGTCCGCGCCGGTGAGAACGGTGCGTCCCGCCGACGATTTGTTGATGACGGCTACTGGACTTTCTGGGCGCACTGCGTTCGAAGAGGTGATCGACGATTACCAGGCTGCGCACATTGCGGATCCTCTGCAAGCGCAAATCCTGACCGTGCTCGACGCCGCCAAAGGGTAGAATTCGGGCGAGTAGATTCGAGATGAGCTGGGCCGTATGAGCAAAGCGCAGAAAGTCGTGTGGACCAAGGGTATGTTCCTCATGCCCCAGCATTTCCAGGCTCAGGACGAGTACTTTGAACAGGCTCTCCATTTCCGTGCCAGCACTTCCAGTTTTGCCAATTGGGGCTTAAGTGGTCTTGGCATTGATGAAGCGAGTCTGGTGAACGGTTTGTTCACGCTTCGTCATTGCGAAGGCGTGATGCCCGATGGCTTGGCGTTCGAGATGCCGGCTGCCGACGAACTCCCGCCGGGACGCCCGGTGGAGGGGATGTTCCCTCCTACGCAGGAAGCGCTCGACGTCTACCTCGCGATTCCGCAAATCCGCCCTGCGGCAAAGAACATCGGCATAGCCGGCAAGACGCCGGAAGCAACCAACGGGCAAGTTGCCACGCGCTACGTGGCGGAAACACGACCCGTGATTGACGCTACCATGGGCGCCGACGAGAAGCCTATCCAAGTGGGGAAGAAGTCGTTCCGGCTCTTATTTGGAGGTGAGAACCTGGAAGGTTTTACTTCCATCCGCATTGCGCAGATTGGCCGGAGTCCTGCTGGAACCTACGTTCTCAGCCCGAAGTTCATCCCCCCGCTGCTCGACATTGTGGCCAGCGACTACCTGATGATGCTGGCGCGCCGCCAAGTGGAAGTGCTTACTGCCAAGAGTGCTTCGTTGACGCTTCCGCGCAAACAAAGAGGGCGAGACGTCGCCGATTTTACGACCACGGAAGTCGCAAACTTCTGGCTCTTGCACACGGTCAACTCCTATCTTCCGGAACTGAAGCACATCTGGAAAGTCAGGCGGGGGCATCCGGATGTGCTGTACCGCGCGATGCTGCGTTTGGCGGGGGCCTTGACCACGTTCACGATGAGCCAGAATGTTCGCGACTTGCCAGACTATGATCACGACAACCTGGGCGAATGTTTCAGCCTGCTCGATCTCAGAGTTCGCGATCTGCTTGAGACCGTACTTCCCTCCAAGTGCGTGACCATTCCGCTGCAGCTTACGGAAAAGCTGGTGTGGTCGGGAGGCATTGCGGACGAGCGATACCTGAAGGATTCGCAGTTTATCCTGTCGGTGAGTGCGAATATCGCGGTCGATGAACTGATCGCGAAATTCCCGCGACTGGCGAAGCTTTCTTCTCCCAACGAGATTAGCCGATTGGTGCGCAATTCACTGCCGGGCGTAGTGTTGCGGCACCTGCCGTCGCCGCCCTCCGCGGTCCCGATCAAACTCGACAACCAGTATTTCAGCCTGGTACAGAGTGGTTCACTTTGGGACGGACTGGCGCAGGCCCGCGCCGTCAGCGTTTTTGTCCCCAGCGAAATCGCCGATCCGAAGATGGAGTTACTGGTCGTGTTGTCCTAGGGCAAAAACTGGACCTTGATACCTCGAACGAACGCTGTGCGAATCTGATCTGGGTCGTGCGATCATGTCATCCTGATTATCTGTCCGCCGATTTTGTTTCGCTATGAGGAACATGAAACCTTCCATTGCCTGCGTACTCCTTGTTGTCTCAGTGCTCACAGTTCCAAGTCTTGCCGCGGACGCTCCCGATCGGTACAAGCCGGTTCTGGACCGGCTTGAATCATTTGCAATTCTGCCCGTAGCGGACTGGCGTTTTCATGCCGATGTGCCGCACCCGGAGGACCCGACGCTCGACGTCTCCGCGTGGGAGACAGTCAAGGTCGACGAGAAGTGGTCCGCTGGTTCTCGCGTTTTCTGGCGCATGATCGAGATACCCGACAAGCTGAATGGCTACTCGCTGCAGGGCGCGAGCGTAAAACTTGACGTGACCTTTGACAGCGACGGTCCCCTGATGATCAGCGTGTTTTCCAATGGTGGCTTGGTGTACCACGGCACCGATACGTCGGAGCAGCCCGTCCCTCTGATCCAAAGTGCCCAACCCGGCCAGAGAATTGTGCTGGCAATCCGCCTGGATGCGACGGAGACACCCACCAGAATTCAGAGGAGCCGTTTGCTGATTGAAGCGCCGAGTAATCGCCCCAGCCCAAACCTGCTGCGGGAAGAGATTCTCGTGGTGAGACCAATGATTGCCGCCTACGCCGAGGGCAAAGCCGATCGCGAGCAGCAACTTGATGCCGCGGTCAAGACTATTGATTTCGCGCCGCTCGATCGCGACGACCAAGGCGCCTTTGATGAGTCGCTGCGGTCCGCGCAACGCAAACTGGAATCGCTGAATCCATGGCTGAAGCAGTTCACCATCCGCGCGGTCGGGAACTCGCACATTGACATGGCTTGGCTCTGGCCCTGGACTGAGACGGTCGAGGTAGTGCGCAACACGTTTCGCAGCGTGCTCGACCTGATGCGTGAATATCCCGACTTCAAGTTCACCATGTCGTCGGCGCGCACCTATGAGTGGATAGAAGAAAAATATCCCGACATGTTTCATGAGATCGAACAGCGCGTGATGGAGGGACGCTGGGAGATTGTCGGAGGCATGTGGGTCGAGCCTGATCTCAATATGCCCGCGGGCGAGTCGTTGACGCGCCAGATCCTGATCGGCAAGCGTTATTTCCAGAAGAAGTTTGGCGTCGACGTCAAGATTGGATGGAACCCCGATTCCTTCGGCTACAACTGGCAGCTGCCACAAATCTACAAGAAATCTGGCATGGATTACTTCGTCACCCAGAAGCTCCTGTGGGCACACGAATTCACGACGTTTCCCTACAAGCTGTTCTGGTGGGAAGCGCCGGACGGAAGCCGTTTGCTCACTTACTTTCCTCATGACTATGCCAGCCCGATCGAGGCCGAAGGCATGGCGAAGGATCTCTCCGAGTGGGCGCCAGCGATCTACGGACCCAGGCTGACCGGCGCTCCTGAAATGATGCACCTCTATGGCGTGGGCGATCACGGCGGCGGCCCGACGCGCGCGATGCTCGACAGCGCGACGCGGTTGATGGCGCCGAATGCGGTGTTCCCGAACCTTCAATTCAGTACTGCGACCGCTTTTTTCGACGATCTCAGGAAGAAACTGCCCACGATGACAGTGCCAACCTGGAAAGGCGAACTCTATTTCCAGTACCACCGCGGCGTATTCACCACGCAGGCCGATACCAAGCAGCGCATCCGGCGGAGTGAAGAAACATTGCTGGACGCGGAAAAGTTTGCTGCGCTGGCCTCACTCTATGGCCGTCCCTACCCGCAAGAAGAAATGGAGCGCGCCTGGAAAAACCTGCTGTTCGAACACTTTCACGACATCATGCCGGGCTCGGGCATCGCGGTGAACTATCTGGACGCGAAGCGCAAACTCGAAGACGTGCGTCGCATGGGCAACGAAGTGATGGAAGGTTCGCTCCAGGAAATTGCGTCACGGGTGAACACAACCGGAGAGGGGACGCCGGTTTTGGTGGTCAATTCGCTTTCCTGGCAGCGGACGGAAGTGATCGAGGTGGACGCGCAGCTGCCAATGCCGGCCAAGCAGATTCAGGTGGTCGATTCCGCTGGCAACCCGACTGGATCAGAGCTTCTGCGCATCGATCCTCAAAATCATCGTGCGCGTTTTCTGCTTCTCGTGAATGTACCGGCCATGGGATACAGCACTTACTTCGTTCGTGCCGCCACTGCCGCGCCTGCACCTTCCCGCAGTTCTGTTGTCAGGGCGACAGCCGATTCGCTGGAGAACGAATTTGTCCGTCTGAAGATCGATCCGCAGTCGGGATGCGTCACCAGCCTGTTCGATAAGCGCGGCCGGACCGAGTCACTCGCACCTGCGGAGAGCGATACTGGCGGCCCGCATGACGTTACGTGCGGCAATCTGCTGCAGGCGTTCTACGATAAGCCCAAAAATTGGGACGCGTGGAACATCGATGCCGATTTCGAAAAGCAACACTGGGACCTGGACAAAGCCGACGACGTGAAGCTTGTGGAACACGGACCATTGCGCGCTGTGATTCGCGTCAAGAAGCATTTCCAGCACTCGACTTTCGTTCAGGACATAACGATGTACACAGGCGTACCGCGTGTCGATGTGAAAATGCACGTCGACTGGCACGAAAAGCATATTCTTCTGAAGGTCGCCTTCCCGCTCGCTGCGCACAGTGCGCATGCTACGTATGAGATTCCCTACGGCTCAGTCGAGCGGCCTACTGGCCGCAGCACTCCTGCCGAGCAAGGGCAATTTGAAGTGCCCGGACTGCAGTGGGCCGACATCTCGGACGCGCAACACGGCTTCAGCCTGCTGAACGACAGCAAATACGGATGGGACGCGAAAGGAAACGTGTTGCGTCTTTCTCTGCTCCGGTCACCCGAGTGGCCTGATCCTCACGCCGACGAAGGCGAACATGATTTCACCTACTCGATGTATCCACACGGCGGAACTTGGCGGGAGGCACTGACCGTGCGCCGCGGCGA
Organism: Terriglobia bacterium; assembly: GCA_020073565.1. Taxonomy (GTDB): domain Bacteria; phylum Acidobacteriota; class Terriglobia; order Terriglobales; family Acidobacteriaceae; genus Acidiflorens. Next base: position 127,130 of record JAIQEY010000001.1, on the reverse strand, counting down.
CGAGTTGAATTACCAGCTGTTCGCGATGCAAACCGAAAAACACGATGGCGCGCTGCCGCCCAGCCATTCATTTGTGCAAGTCGGGGCCGAAAACGTCGTGCTGACAGCGTTGAAGAAAGCAGAAGACAGCGATGCGATCGTGCTGCGCTTCTATGAGTGGGCAGGCAGCGAAGGGGATGTAGCGCTTCAGCTTCCAGCGAGTGCGCGTTCGGCGTCGGAGACGGACCTGATGGAACGTTCGATCGCGGACCTTCCCGTCAAGAACGAAACTGTTACCGTGCACACCAAGCCATACGAGATCAAGACCGTGAAAGTGAGCTTTGCTCGGGCGCAGGGCGTGGTTCTGGGGCGACAGCCGACTGGCAAGTTGGAAGTCGTCCTCGGCGAGGTCGAACTGGGTGCGCATGGCATGAATCACGCCGCGCTGGAAGAGTAGATTCTCGCTTCGCGGAGAGCGTCGATCGCCTCTTGTGTCTGATCGTTTCCTTCGTAAGCTTCGGCGAGCCGACCGTTCGCTTCCACGGTGTTGTTCCATGATCCGGCAAACCGCGAGGGACCTGGATCGCTTGTAGAAATTGCTTTGCCTCGACAAGGCAGACCGCGAAGGTAAACGCTGTGTCGTAAGAATTCGGATCCTTGTCATGAACCGCTGAGAAGAAAGGCCTGGTCTCTTTCTGACGGTGATCCAGGTCACAGCCAACACGGCGGGGGGACATACTACAATGCTTCGAAAAGAGAACGATAGGAGCCAGTGTGTTGGCGGAAATGATGGGAGCTCCAATTCGTGCAGCACGAGTTCTCGCGCTGATGCGCCTTCGGAAATTTTCGGTTTTCATTTTCGTGCTGCTAGCCGCTCTTTGCTTCGCAGGGCATTCTGCGGCAATGCGGCAGGACGATCGGGTTATCAAACTCCCGATTGTCGAAGGAACCGGTCTTCGCTTTGCGCGCGTCTCTTGGTGGGAGGGCGCGTCTGTTGGGGTTGGGCACATCCGCCAGAACCTTGGTGAGTACATTTTTCGCATTCAATCGGGCACCGGCTGGGGAAAATGGCGCGAGAGCGCGACGAGTCTCTTCATCGAGATCTTGCCATACTGGTGGAGAAGTTGGTGGTTCCGGACAATCGTTGCCTGGTTCGTCCTGTTGATGCTGTGGTTCGCCTATCGCCTGCTTCTGCAGAACGTGGAGCGCCGCAACCAAGAACTCGCTCGGCAGGTCGCCGAGCGGACTGCCGCCGAAGAAGAAATCAAGGCGCTCACGGAACGCTTGATCAATGCCCAGGAGCAGGAACGGACGCGGATTGCACGGGAATTGCATGATGATCTCAACCAGCAGATCACGGGCATTAGTCTGTCGCTGGGCAGCATTCGGCGAAAGCTTCCGGACCCCAAGTCGGAGCCCTTCCAGCAGTTGGAGGGGGTGCGTGACCAGCTTTCACTGCTCTCCTCGAAGGTTCGCGAGTTGTCGCACAAATTGCATCCGGCCGTCCTTGATTATTGCGACATCGCGACCGCGCTGCAGTCGCACTGCCGGGAGTTCTCTTCGTCGACGGGCGTGAATGTGTCCTTTGGGTCTTCCGGGACATTCGAGGATGTGTCCCCACCGGTGGCATTATGCATCTATCGCGTAACGCAGGAAGCCCTGCAGAATGTGGCCAAACACGCTGCAACGACGAACGCGAGCGTGCTGGTGGAGCGCTCGGGCGATGCGCTGCGTCTCACCGTGTCGGATCGCGGCGTGGGTTTCCGCACCGGTCAGCCGCGAATCGCGGGCGGGCTTGGCCTCGTGAGCATCAAAGAGCGCGTTCGACTGGTGCGAGGCGTTGTCACCCTGGAGAGCGAGCCGCATCGGGGAACAACCTTGAAGGTTGAAATTCCGATGCAGGGGCTGGCGCGCGAAGTCGCGATGTCCGCCCGTTCACACTCTACTCAAGGCTGAAGGGTGGCATCGTTTTCTGGCTTGTGCCTAATCGATCCGGCCGCCTGTTATCCCGACCCGACATGCGTATTTCTACGCCCCAAGAGTGAGCATTCGTACGAATTGAAATTTTCCCCTGCTGGGCAAAACATGAAGCTGGAGCGGGGTTGTGTGCGCCCGCGCTGGAACAATTATGTGGATGCGAAAATGTCCGGTCTGTGGAAGTCAGTTGCAGCGCCCTACCCCGACCACACCGTTGCGATGCGGCTGCGGTTATGAGTGGCCGCATCGCTTGCTGAGTTCGATCAAGAGGTTGAGCCGAAGTTAGAACTGTTGCCTTCCCGCGAGTTGTTCGCGAAATCTGCGAAGCTGCCCGGTCTTCACCCAGGCCTTTCCCTTCCATCTCCCGTCAACCAGAACTGATTCTCGATCTGAAGAGCTCGGCGGCACGCGTCTGAGCAGGTCCGGGTCGGCCGTACTGCGCGCACTGACGAAGGTAATCAGCTCGCCATGAGCTGGTCACGTACTCAACTTTCTTTTGGTAGAGCAAGTGCTCCTTATAGGATGCCGCTGGATTCCGCCCTAACCGATTTCTAACGGTTGAACCAGCTCACAACGAGAGCATTCGATTGAAGAATAGTGATGGTCCACCGAGGTCAGAAATTCGGCCTGCATTTCTCGCCGAAAGGCGACCTGACCTCATGGGCGCGCCACCGGCGCTACCTCTCTGGGTTCGGGTGGTCTCGATCTGAAGCTTCCGGAAACAAATTGACCATAGCACACGGCAAAGCTGGGGAAGTCGGAGGGAGAACTCGCCGATGAGCGATGATTCGGAAATCGTCAAAGAATTCCTGGTGGAGAGCTACGAGAACCTGGACCGTCTCGACCGGGACCTGATTGCGCTCGAGAACAATCCCGCGGATCGCGAGATCCTGGCCAGTGTTTTCCGTACGATTCATACGATCAAAGGTACATCAGGCTTCCTGGCGTTTTCCAAGCTGGAAGCCGTCACTCATGTCGGTGAAAACTTGTTGTCGCGATTGCGCGACGGCCTGCTTACGCTGAACCCTGAAATTACGACCGCCCTGCTGACCATGGTGGACGTGGTCCGCCAGATGCTGGGAAGCATTGAATCCGCGGGCAGTGAAGGGGAGCGTAACGACCAGGAATTGATTGCCACCTTGACACGCTTGCTGCAGGCGAAGACGGAACAGGCCCCGGCTCCCGTACCAGCGCCGGCCAAGGAAGAGGCCCCCAAAAAGGACATGTCACAGCCGGTTCCGAACCTCGGCGACCTGCTTATCAGCCAAGGTGCGGCTAAGGTCAGTGATATCCGCGAAGCGGTACAGCAGCAGAGCGAGGGAGACCCACGCCTCCTCGGCGAGATTTTGCTGGAAAAAGGATCCGTGAAACCGCAGGAAGTGCTGGAGGCGTTGAACGTCCAGCAGCAACAGGGCCGCGGGCAGAGCGCCAGTGACAGCACAATCCGGGTGGATGTCAGCCTGCTCGACCAACTCATGAACCTGGTAGGTGAGTTGGTACTGGCTCGCAACCAAGTCTTGCAGTACACAAACTCCGCCGAAGAGAGTGGATTGCTCGCGACCAGCCAACGCCTCAACCTCATTACCACCGAACTGCAGGAAGGCGTGATGAAGACGCGCATGCAGCCCATCGGCAACATTTGGAGCAAGTTTCCGCGTACCGTGCGCGACGTGGCCCTGGGATGCGGCAAGCAGGTTCGCATCGTCATGGAAGGCAAGGACACTGAGCTCGACAAGACCATTATCGAGGCGATCAAAGATCCACTGACCCATCTGGTTCGAAATGCGGTTGACCACGGCATTGAGCGTCCTGAGGTGAGGCAGGCGGCCGGCAAGAATCCCGAGGGATGCCTGTTACTGCGGGCGTTTCATGAAGGTGGGCAAGTCAACATTGAGATCAGCGATGACGGGTCGGGCTTGGATCACGACAGAATTCGCAACAAAGCGATTCAGAAAGGATTGGTGGCCGCCGACCAGGCGGCGCGCATGAGCGATCGCGAGATCGCGAATTTGATCTTCTTGCCCGGTTTTTCGACAGCCGAGAAAGTCACCAATGTGTCCGGGCGCGGCGTCGGGATGGACGTTGTCAAAACCAACATCGAGAAGATCGGTGGCACCGTCGATGTGCAATCCAAGCCCGGACAAGGCTCGACCGTACGCATGAAGATTCCGCTGACGCTCGCAATCATTCCCGCCCTGATCGTGACCAGTGCTGGCGACCGATATGCCATTCCACAGGTAAGCCTGCTGGAATTGGTCCGGCTGGAAGGTGAGCAGGCGCGTAAAGGCATTGAGCTAGTCCACGGTGCACCGGTGTACCGGTTGCGGGGAAGGCTGTTGCCCCTTGCCTACCTGAACCGCGAACTGAAAGTGGAGAAGAACTTCCAAGAGCAAGGTGCACCGACCAGGAATGCCGCTCCTGCTGGCGATCCCGATGAATGCCGCAACGTCAACATCGTTGTCTTGCAGGCCGACGATCGGCAATTTGGCCTGGTGGTGGACGAGATCAACGATACGGAAGAGATCGTTGTCAAGCCGCTTAACAAGCAATTGAAGAGCATCAACGTGTATGCCGGTGCCACCATCATGGGAGACGGCAGGGTTGCGCTGATCCTTGACGTGCTGGGCCTGGCACAATGCGCCCGCGTCGTGAATGTGACGCACGACCATGCACTCGCGGAGGCCGACGCGAAGCAGGCCGCCACCCAGAGTAACGGCATTCGTAGGCCGGTGCTGCTGTTCCAGTACGGCAAGAACGGCCGGATGGCCATCGATCTGTCCGTGGTGGACCGTCTGGAAGAATTTCAAGCGGATGCGATCGAGATAGCGGACGACCGCGAAGCGGTGCAATACCGCGGCGGGATCATGCCCTTGATTCGTGTTTCAGACGTTCTCCAGATGAAAAGCAAGGCAGACAGTGAATCCGAGCAGTCCGTCCAAGTGGTCGTCTATGCGGATCAGGAGCGCCGCATCGGGCTGGTGATCGACCGCATTCTCGACATTGTCGAGGAAACTTTTGTTATCGAGCGCCAGACGGGTCGCAAGGGTGTGCTCGGCTCGGCCGTCATTCAGAAGCGAATCACCGATGTGCTGGATGTTGCCAGTCTGATCGCGTCTGCCAAAGGCAATTTTTTGTCGGCATCGGCGAACGTGTGAGGAGAACCTAGGTGGCGAAAACACAGCAGTTCTGCACGTTTTTCTTGAAGAACCAGTTTTTCGGGGTGCCTGTGCAGCAGGTGCAGGAAGTCATCCGGTACCAGGAGATGACCCGGGTTGCTCTCGTCCCGCATGTGATTCGTGGGCTCATCAATCTGCGAGGCCAGATTGTGATGGCGGTGGACTTGCGGCGGCGGTTCGGAATGGAAGACCGTTCCGAGTCTGAACTGCCGATGAATGTTGTGGTCCGCACGGACGACGGAGCTGTGAGCTTCCTGGTGGATGAGATTGGGGATGTTCTGGAGGTCGAGGAAGGTTGCTTCGAGCCTCCGCCCGCAACCTTGAAAGGTGAGGTGAGGGAACTGGTACGAGGTGTGTACAAGCTGCAAGAAAGGCTATTGCTGGTCCTCGACACAGAACGATCGGTGTGCGGAGGAGAGGCCGCCCGCGCGGTGCAATAGCGAAGGGAGATTCGAAATGCTGAGGTTCAAGACGTTGTTCGCGCTCACGCTGCTGCTGCTGGCTTGCGGTCTTGTGTTTCGCCGCCTGCGAGAGTTGCGCACCTGGCTTAGGAGCAAGTGTTTTGGTGCGGGTCCGTCGGTTGCCGGATCCGCCCCGCGGCGCAAGTGGGTCTTTCTTCGGAATGCAAGCATCAGTACCCGCTTGGCCCTTGGTTTCGGTGTGATTCTCGTGCTGTCCGGTTGCGTCGCGGCGGTCGGATATTGGGGCACCATGACGGCTACTGCCGATACCCTCACGATGCTCAAGGGCGATGCCCGACTGGAGCAGCTCTTCTCGGCGTGCCGAGGCTACGCGCTCGAAATGCGGGTGGCCGAGAAGGACTTTGTCCTGAATGTCAATAACCCGTCTAAACGCGCGGAGGCCTACGACCTTTGGCAATCCCTCGATGAGCGACTTCATGAGCAGATCACCTCGCTCCATGGCCTGGTGGTAACCGAGGACGATAAAGACGCGCTGGAGAGGATTGGGGGCAGCCTGAATGACTATGAAACCGGGTTTCGCGACCTTGCGCAGCAACTCAAGGCAGGTCGGCTGAAGAAAGCCAGTGATGTCAACAGCGCTCGGGAAAGCTTTCGCAATGCGGCCGATGTCATGGCGGACACGATGCACGTCGCGGATGCTGAACATTCCTCGCGCATGTCGGACCGGGTAGGGACAACCGAAGCCACCCGCAAGGATACGCTGTGGTTGCTCCTGGCGCTGTTTGGGACGGGCTTCCTGGTCAGCGCTGCTGTCAGTGTTGGAATGACGCGCGGCATTTCCCGGCCGATTAAGAAAGTTGTGGACACGGCGCATCGGATTCTTCAGGGCGACGCCGATGTCGAACTTGTATCCGAACGCAATGACGAAACCGGACAACTCGTATCTGTGATGAAGGCGATGGCCGAGGACTTCTCCACCAAAGCCAACTCCATGGCGCGGAGCGCGTGCATGATGGACAACTTGCCCATCAACATCATGGTTGCCGATCTCGACCTGAAGCTCACCTATCTAAATCCTGCCGCAATCCGGACGCTGAAGGGCTTGGAGCAATATCTGCCCATTAAGGTCTCGGAGATGATCGGTCATTCGATCGACGTCTTCCACAAAACTCCGGAGCGCCAGCGTCAACTCCTTGCGGACCCAGCCAATCTGCCCTACCGGGCCAATATTCAGGTGGGACCGGAAAAGGTAAGCCTTCTTGTCACCCCACTCTTCGACCGCAACCAACAGTATCTGGGACCGATGACCTCGTGGGAGGTGGTGAGCGAGAAACTGCGCCTCGAGGCCACCAACGCCGACTACGCGGGCCAGATTGCCGCGATTGGCAAGTCGCAGGCAGTCATCGAGTTCAACCTGGATGGGACGGTCATCAACGCCAACGAAAACTTCCTGAAGACCATGGGCTACTCGCTCGACGAGATCAAAAGCAAACACCACAGCCTGTTTGTGGAGGAGGCCGTCAAACACAGCGTCGAGTACAAGGAGTTCTGGGCGAAGTTGAACCGGGGCGAGTACGAGGGAGGGGAGTACAAGCGGATTGGCAAGGGTGGCAAGGAAGTCTGGATTCACGCTTCCTACAATCCGATCAGCGACCTGAATGGCAAGCCGTTCAAGGTGGTCAAGTACGCTTCCGATGTGACCGGCCAGAAGCAAGCCGTCGAAGAACTCAAGCACAAAGTCGACAGCATGCTGGAAGTCGTCACGGCCGCGGCCGGCGGAGATCTGACGCAAGAAATCACCGTGTCCGGCAGCGACGCCATCGGCCAGATGGGAGAAGGGCTGGAAATGTTTTTCAAGAATCTGCGGCAAAGCATGGGCGCGATCGTGCAGAACGCGCAATCGCTGGCTAGCGCTTCGGAAAAACTGTCCTCGACCAGCCAGCAGATGAGTGCGAATGCCGAGGAAACATCGGCCCAGGCGAACGTGGTTTCCTCGGCCGCCACGCAGGTGAACAAGAATCTGCAGATGGTGGCGACCGGTTCGGAAGAGATGGGTGCCAGCATCCGGGAGATCGCCAAAAATGCGCACGAGTCGGCCAAGGTGGCAACGGATGCGGTCCGAGTCGCCGAGGAAACTAACCAGATTGTCGCCAAGCTGGGAAGTTCGAGCATCGAGATTGGGCAAGTGGTGAAGGTGATCACCTCAATCGCACAACAGACCAACCTGCTGGCGCTGAATGCGACGATCGAAGCAGCGCGGGCGGGAGAAGCGGGGAAAGGTTTCGCGGTGGTGGCGAATGAAGTGAAAGAGTTGGCCAAGCAGACAGCGAAGGCGACCGAGGATATCAGTCGCAAGATCGAGGCGATTCAGGACGACACGAAGGGTGCCGTGAGTGCGATCAGCCAGATCAGCGAGGTGATCCGGCAAGTGAACGACATTTCGAACACGATTGCGACAGCGGTGGAGGAACAGAACGCGACGACCAACGAGATGTCGCGGAACGTGGCGGAAGCGGCGACGGGGTCGGAAGAGATCACGAAGAACATCACGGGGGTGGCGGAAGCGGCGCAGAGCACGACCCACGGCGCGAATGACTCGCTGCAGGCCTCGCAGGCACTGGCGGAGATGGCGACCCAACTGCGCGGCCTGGTGGAACAGTTCAAGATCGAGCGCGACGGCGCGGGAAACGGACATTCGGCCAAAATGCTGGGAACCGCTGCGAAGGCCAAGGCCACCCACGCGTAAGGATGAGGCTGGGGGGAGTTGGGTGCATATCCGGCGAGCCTGGGAACCCAGGCTCGACCTCGGTCATAAAGCAGCCAGTTCGATTCCGTTTGTTGTCCGGAGAGTGAAGTTGTGACACAAATTCGCGTCCTCATTGTCGATGATTCAGCGGTTATCCGCCGCGTGTTATCCGACGTGTTGGCGGGAGAGCCGGAAATCGAAGTTGCGGCCACCGCTCCGAACGGCAGCATTGCGTTGGCCAAAATTCCCCAGGTTAATCCCGATCTGGTGACGCTGGATATTGAAATGCCGGTGATGGATGGACTGGAGACGCTGAAGCAGATTCGGGAGTTTTATCCCCGACTGCCAGTGATTATGTTCAGCACACTGACGGAGCGCGGTGCGACGGCGACCCTGGAAGCGCTCTCGCTGGGTGCTTCCGACTATGTTACGAAGCCCAGCAATAGCGACAGTTCGGCGGGCGCGAAAGAGCATGTTCGGCTGAACCTTTTACCTAAAATAAAGTCGCTGGGGCGCAGGCGAACCGGAGTAGTGCGGGTCGAGAAACCCGCGACTGTTCGACGCCCTTCTCGGCGAAAAATTGAACTGGTCGCGATCGGGACGTCGACGGGAGGCCCGAATGCACTAGGCAAGGTGCTTCCGGAAATTCCCGCGGACTTTCCTGTGCCCATCGTGATTGTGCAGCACATGCCGCCGCTGTTCACCCACTTTCTAGCGAGTCGTCTGAATCACCTCTCGCCGCTCACCGTGCATGAGGGAAAGGCGGGTAAGGTGCTGGAACCCGGCCACGTGTGGATTGCGCCAGGCGATTACCACCTGACCCTGGTCCGCAGAGGCACGAACGTCCTGCTTGATCTGAATCAGGATCCCCCGGAAAACTCCTGCCGGCCGGCGGTCGACGTATTGTTCCGATCGGTCGCGCAAACCTTTGGGCCCAATGTGCTCGCCGTGGTCATGACAGGAATGGGATCGGACGGCTTGCGTGGCGCAAAGGCGATCCGTGAGGCGGGAGGCGAGGTTTTCGTGCAGGACGAAGAAAGTTCGGTCGTGTGGGGAATGCCGGGCGCGGTTGCCGCGGCGGGGCAGGCAGATCAGATCTATCCGCTGGACAAAATTGGTGAGGAACTGGTGCGGCACGTACGGCAAAGCCAGTCGCTGACCGGAACGGGGCAACCCGTGTTGCAGGAAAGGCAAACTTCGACGGGCGCGTGAGGGCAGAGCACATTGGCGATCAACATGACCACTCCGGGTGCGGCCCCCGCCGATAAGGCAACGGCGGCGTACGACACCAGCGACCCGGCTTATCTGAAAATTCGGGATCTGATCTACCAGATCTCGGGCATTTACCAGTCTCAGGAGAAGCTGTATCTCCTCATATCGCGCTGCGAGCGCCGCATGAGCGCGGTGAACGCAAAGACCGCTTCGGAATATCTGGAGCACCTCACAGTGCGCGGCAACCGCGATACGGAACTGCGGCTGCTTCTGAACGAAATCACCATCGGAGAGACCTACATGTTCCGCAGCCCATTCCAACTGGAGGCGCTGCGGAATGTAATCCTTCCCCAGATGATCGAGGCGAAGAGCAAGCTGGGGTTCAAACGAATCCGGTTCTGGAGTGCGGGCTGCTCCACTGGTGAGGAACCGTATACGCTGGCAATGTTGCTGGTTGAGGAAAGCGAAAAGCTGCTCAAAGGCTGGAGCTTCGACATTTTCGCCACGGACTTGAATGACCGGTCGCTCGAAACCGCCAAGGCAGGAATCTATGGCGCCTATGCTTTGCGCAATACTACCGAACAGCTGAGGAACAAATACTTCAAGCCGATCGACGACAAAAGGCTCCAGGTCACGCAGCAGTTGAAATCGCTGATCCGTTTCGACCGCGTGAACCTCAGCGACGACAGCAAGATGGTATTTCTCAAGGGAATCGACATTATCTTTTGCTGCAACGTGCTGATCTACTTCGATCTGGCCTCGAAGCGGCGGGTGGTTCAGCATTTTTACTCAAACCTGTTGCCGAACGGATATCTCTTTTTGGGACATGCCGAGTCCCTCTATCAAGTTGAAGACACCTTCCGGCTGGTGCATTTTGCGGGAACTACGGCGTACTGGAAGCCGCCCGCGGGCTACATCGGCGGAGGCAAGCCATGATTAGCGAACAACTGGAGAAATTCCGTCCACGCATTAATGCTCTGGACTCAATTCCAACCATCCCGGTGATCATTCAGCCGCTGCTTACGATGCTGCAATTGCCGCCGGAGCAGGTCGACCTGGAGAAGGTGGCGGAATTAGTTTCCTACGACAAGACTATCGCCGTGCAATGCCTGCGGATGGCGAACTCGCCGTTGTTTGGGCGCCGGCAGGTGGAAACGGTGCGCAATGCGGTGATGATACTGGGCATGAAACGAGTGCAGTCCATCTTGTTGTGCTGCTCTCTCAATCAGGTTGTGCCGGCCGACAAGTGGGCATTCGATCCGCTGACTTTCTGGCGGCATTCTCTCGGTTGTGCGCTTGTGACTCGCAAAATGGCCCAGATGATTGGATATCCCGACGCAGAAAAAGCCTACCTCGCGGGATTGCTGCATGACCTGGGAATCCTGGTGAACTCGCTGGTGTGCACCGAAGAGTATCGCAAGTGCGTGGAGGACGCCGCGGCCCGGCGGATTTCAATCGATCGAGCGGAGCAAGAGTGGCTGGGTTTTACTCACTGTCAGAGTGGGAAGGTCCTTGCCGAGCGCTGGAACCTTTCCACAGACTTGATCGAGGTGATTGAGTTTCATCACGACGTGGAGTTGACCAAGAATGCCCGGCCACTGGTGGCGATGGTGCATCTGAGCGACCTGTTGTGCCGCGTTCGCGAGTTGGGCTACGGATACTACGAGGTGATGGGCCTGGATCTGGCGGGAGACGTGGCGTGGAGCAGCCTGGTCCAACACTATCCGACGCTCGCGAGCGTGGACTTGGCACGCTTCACCCTGGATATCGAAGGAGCGATCGACGAGATCGCTGAATTGGTGGATTCCGTGTTCAGCGTGAAGCGCTAAACCAGAGAAAATGTCCAGAGTCCAGCGCTGGCGAGTTCAAGCCAACTCATCAATTTGGTGAGTTTTGCCCTCCTCGTGAGCATCGGGTACGTCATCGGGATCGTTTGTTCGAATACTCCGGCGGGGCCGTTTCCGCTGAGGATCATCAGTCGAAGAGTTTTGCGGACCGACCCGTCCGGTTGGCGTGCTCGACTGCAGGCGGTCTGTCATGGAAACGCGGTCCATATATTTCCAGGTCGTGCACTGTTCAAAGTAAACCGTGTACGCGATAGTTTATGAGGCGCCTGCAGTCATCTCCCGCGCCCACCGCATGGCCTGCCAGTGGGATTCGGCTACCAGGGCTCCGTCCAGATTCATCTGAGCGCAAAGGGAACCGACTTTAGCCCATTCGGCGGCCTCTTGTGCGACCATGAGTTCGTACAGTGGGGTCAGTTGGCTCTTCTCGCCGAGCAAAACCGCCTTCATCTCCGGGTCCACGCAGATTCCTTCCAACACCACGCCCATCGGAAGCTCGAGGATTGAGTCCATCAGCGATAACAATCCCACTAGGAACACATCCGCCTGCCCATGCTGGGTTCGAGGTCCAAGCAGTTCGCAGAACCGTGCGCGGACGAGCGCCGAGAGCACGAGATCCGACGGTTTATTGTCCGCCGCTCCGAGGGTTACGACCAGGCGGATCCAGCGTCTGACTTCGCGTTCGCCCAGAATCGCAAGGGCATGCCGAACCGATTGAATCTTTCCAGGGAAGCCAAAAATCGGGGAATTTAAATAGCGAAGCAAGCGGTAACAAAGCGACGCCTCGCCCTTGATCATATTTTCGATCTCGCGCGGGTTGATCTCCGGCATCGAGACCATTTTCAGCAGGCGCAAGTAGTTCAACTGGTTGGCAGGGATCTGCCGGGCGTGCACGACCTCGGGCCGGCGAAAGAAGTACCCTTGGAAAAGCTTAAAACCCGCTTTTTGTGCTGCCAGAAATTCCTCGCGGGTTTCAACCTTTTCCGCCAACATCTGGGAGCGCGCACCGTAGCGTCTCACCAGGCCAGCCGCCTGAGAGAGTGGAGTGCTCCTCATGTCCACCTTGATGATCTTGGCGAGGCCAACCAGCGGCGCTCGGGGGTCGTTAACGCCGAAGTCGTCCAGGGCAATGGTATAGCCGCCCTTGGCCAGGCGCTCGCATGCGGCAATCACGAGGTCATCGGGGGGCACAGTCTCCAGGACCTCAACAGCAATCTGATCGGGCGGCAGCAGCGTGATGTAATCCTTCAGCAGTACTTCGCGGGTGCAGTTGACAAACGCTTGACGGCTGTCGCAAAGGACGTCGAGACCGATGAGGATCGAACTATCCAGAGTGCTCCGCGAGGCGGCGTCCGCGTCGACCGCGGTGAAGTAATCGTCCACGCCATCGCGGAACAGCAGCTCGTATCCAAAGACCTTTTCGTCGGCCGTTAAGATGGGCTGACGGGCAACGTAGCGATGAAATCGGGGGTCGGTACGTCGGGCGGTCGCGTTTGCGTTGGACGGGGGCACGCTTCTTAATCGGCCAAACCGGTACTGAACTTTAGTTCCTTGGCCAGAAAAAGTGAGCAGGTGGGCGAGAAGGGGAGTGTCCGGATTTCGTACATGACGTCAGAGGGACAGCTGGCAGGTCTACTGGGACTCGTCGATCAGAGCCTGGGCGATCTTGCCAGGGTCGAGTGTGTATTCGCCGCGCTGGATGGCCTGGCGCAATGCATCAACTTTGTCCTGGCGCACTTCAGGCACACTTAGAGCTTTTTGTGCCAATGCGCCGACGCCAGACGCGTTCAAAGACAAGGTCGCCTTGTCCTGCTCGGGTGCGGCAGGTTTGTCCGCCTGGGAGGGCGCGGGTTTGGCCAATTCAGGAGAATTGAGGCCGTTCAGTGATACTCCGTTTGGTTCAACTTTCATCGCATAACCTCGCCGTGCAAGTCATCAAACATCCATTATCGCTCATGCGTCGTTGACGCAGTTAGTTGCGAACCTCGAGCGTGAACCAGATCGGCTCATCTTTCAGCATGAGGGGCACTTCGATGCGCTGTCCCACAGCCAAGGAATGAACTTCGTAGTCTCCGCCCGTAACGACAGTAGGGACCGAGAGCATGCACTTGTCCTCAAGTCCTTCGATCTTGGCCTTGAAACTGCCGGCTACCATGTTGCTGATTTCCCCCACGGCGTCACTCTGATGGGCGGCAACCTCGGCATGGCTCCCTCCCAGCATGTGGGAAGCGATGGTGGTGGCTGACGCCGCACTGCAGCGAACAGTTAGAATGCCGCAAAGGTCTCCAGCCAGGCCGACCATGCCGGTGAAGTTGGTAACCATGGGCAGATCACTCTGGTTGGGAGGGCTGAGCTCCACGCCCACCATGAGCGCGAATACCTCTTTGGCGGCGTCACACAAAACCGTACGCCAGCGTTCCTGCTCGGTCAGTTCCTGATTGGCCGTCGAGTCGATGGGTGAACTCATAACCTTAGCTCCGCAATACGGGGACCACGTGTTCCTTGACCTGATCGGGCGTGAAAGGTTTGCGAATATATCCCTTGGCGCCATGGGAAAGTGCCTCGACCACGTGCTTCTCTCCCCCTTCGGTGGTGATCATTACGATGGGAGTGTTCTTGGCGCTCTCCATTTGTTGAACTTGCTTCACGAATTCCAGACCATCCATCACGGGCATATTGATATCGGTGAGAATGAGATCAAACTGGTGCTCGCTCATCAGGGCAAGGGCCTCGACGCCGTTGGAAGCCTCGTGGACCTGGGTGAGATCCAGGCCCGCTTGCCGCAGGCAGCGCTCAACAATTTTGCGCATGACCGAAGAATCATCCACGATCAGCGCTCGAATACTCGACATGCGTTTTCTCCTCGATGGTCATGCCGCTCTGAGAACGGGATGAACTCCGCCAAACCTGGCGGGCGGACCACTCGACCCGGCGAGACCAAGGTCCGCGCCGCGCACTCTAATCGGCACATGTCGGTCCCGACTTTAAAACCGCCCTTCGCGCCGTGCTTCAAGAACTGGACTCGAAGCCTGATCACGACATCCTTAAGTTCTGTTGTCAGCTGACTCGCGACAGAAAAGCGGGATCCGGTCATTCTGCATTCATGACCAGCAGCAAGAGCGGGCTGTGGAAAGCTCACACGCTCTCAAGCCGGTGTCTCGCATCCGCCACCTCAGTGATGCGAATACCATAATTCCCGTCGACAATTACGACCTCGCCACGGGCGATCAACTTGTCGCCGAGGAGGAGATCGGCTGGTTCCTGCACCTGCTGGTCGAGTTCGATGACCGAGCCTGAACTCAGGTCGACGATCTCGCGCAACGTCAGCACCCGCTGTCCAAATCGCAGAGTGAGAGCGAGATTAACGTCCAGAAGGAGATCGAGATTGCTATCCGCGCCCGCGGATGGGCGCTGTTCCTTTGGTGGAGCTTCGGTCGGGGGATGAGCCGCCACAGACGACGAGAGGCTGGCCAACAGCATTGCATCCGCGCGAAAGTCCAGGGTCGCAGCACATGCTGCCTCAGCGGCATGGAGCGAAACATTTACCCCGTCCCATGAGGGCACATCCATGCTGCAGACCTGGAGAGTTACTTCACCAAATTCGCTCTTGAGAACGGTGGCCGCGAGTCCCGCAACCTGGCGGAGAAGTTCCTGAAGCGCTTCATTACGAGCGCCATTCAGTTCCGCGCCGGGTTCGACGGTTTCTTGTAGAAACTTCTGGGCCAGCAACAAGGCGTCTGGATGCGGTATTAGGAATGCCGAGTTGCCCTGGAGTGCTCCGGACAGTGACAGTCCGAAACACGAAATCGGACTCTCGGTTGCTTGCGACGAGTCCTCGGTCTTCACCCCGACGCTCCATGGCGAGGAGAAGGCCTGCGAAAAGACCTCACTCATCGACTGACATAGAGCATCCACCAGGGAGTGCAGAGGTGTTCCGGGTGTGATTGCTGGCATCGTTATTGTCTCCGTTCCTCTTTGGGGATCGGTAAGCGTTCACCCACTTGCGCGGCGCGCATCCGTCCTTGCCGTACTGGAGCGGCGTCAAACGTGCGCCGGCCCGCGACGATCAGCGACGCCGGGTTTCGGACCGAAAGGCCGAGATCGCAGATGTCTTGCGGGGCCAGTGTCAAAATCGTTTGAATCGGAAGGTGGATTGTGGGTATCCCCAGCGTGATTGGGAATGTGCAATCCATCATCTTTTCCAGCAATCGGGGCCCGGCGTGATTCACTGCCCGAGGCTTGCCGTACGACCAGTCCGCCGACAGTTTCCGTAGCAGAGTATTCGAGATGGATACCGGAAATATCAGGTTCAAGGTTCCCTGCGCTTCCGCCAGCTTGACCTCGAAGCTGAGGCAGAGAGTTTTCTCGGTGGGAGCAAGAAACCGTTGCATCTGGGCGGCCTGTTGACGTCCCTCGAGATCAATGTCAACCCCGAGAGGCGCCCAGGCATAAGCCAGTTCACGGCAGATAATGCTCCCCACTCCTTGCATGATCTGTTCTTCGATCTCGCTGACCTCTCGGGTCAGCGCTTCGCAATGCCCATTTCCACCCAGCAAGACATCGATCAGGGGAAACACCACCGAGTGGTCGATCTGCAGGGCAGCGGCAGCAGACATCTGCGGTACCACAAACGTAACCATGTATGTAACTTCGGGCACCCGCTCCAGAAACTCTCCATAAGCAAGCTGTTCGACGGAGACGAGCTTCACTTCGAACAGAACCCGCAGGTAGGCGCCCAGGGATTGGGTGAGGCTCCGCGCAAATGTTTCGTGTAGGCCATTGATCGATCGCATTTGCTGACCGGTCAGCTGTCCTGATTGCCGGAAACTGCACGGCTTGATCGAGCGCTGATCGGCCTTGCCGCCGTCAGCCCGCCCTCGGGCCGCGCGAACCATCGCGTCAATCTCTTCTTGGTTAAGTACCCTCTCCATCCTCTGGTCCTGGCGGCAACGAGATTAGACAGCGATGAGCGCTAGGCAACATCTGCCTAGTCATTCCGCACGCAACGGGCCATAAGTCGGTGATGGAACCGGGCCGAAATTACCTCAGGTCCGTGGAGACCCGCTTGCTTGGCGTTGTAGACGCGCGAGGTAGGCATGAATGAGGTTGCGTTCTTCCTGGGTGGAAAAGACAAAGGTGAAGCCGTAGGTTTCTTGTTGCTGGTTGTTGACGGTGGCCGCAATGCGGACGGGAGTTGAACTTCCGGGGAGTGTCAGGATGAAAGCTACGTGGCTGCCGAGGCTGAGTGGTTCGGTGACGCGGGCGGCCAATCCGTCTTCGCTTATATCGGTGCAACGGGCGTCAACGACACGCGAATTCGGAGCTTCGGTTTGGAGAAGAAGGTGAAAATCCGCGCGAAAGCGCGGCTTGCGATAGCCAAACTCCTGGACTCGCGGTGGATTGTCCTTCATTTCACAACCCTTGTCTCGGCGGAGTCGCTACGCCGCATGTTCACGGGCCACGTCTTCTATCGTTTCAGCAAGCAAGGTGACTGCCACATCGCAGACTGGACGGGCGACAGACCGACCGATTAGATCTTCTTATCGGCAGATAGCCCTCGCTTCTGCACTTTTCAGGAGGAAGTGATACGACCGCCGATTACGGCACGCTTCCACCGACATGTGCGCTTTGGCAGGTGCGTTGCACTCCAGCTAGGCAGATGTTGCCTAGTTCTCATTTGCTTCCAATGAATGCGATCGCCGAGAGTGTCACAACACGGGGTGGACTGGCCGATGCGTTCCAGGATTTCATTGGAGCGGCTAATCGACTGGAGCACTCTCATCGCAATCTGCATGAGGAAGTGGCCCGCCTGCGTGCGCAACTTGAAGAGCAGAACCGTGCACTGGCTTCGAGTGCTGCCGAGAACGAGCGCATGCGCGTCCTGTTGCGCCAGATCCTCGATGCCTTGCCGTGCGGCGTGGCAGTCGTGGACAGCGAAGGCCGGGAAGTCCTGTTCGTGAATCCGGAAGCACGCAGGCTTCTCGCTTTGTCCACAGACAAAGCAATTGAATGGTCCGATTTTCCGGAGCGTATGCGTTCCATTGTGGACGGTTCGTGTAGCGGGATCACAGGCGGGATAGACGAACAGGAATTCTGTTTCAGCCAGAACGGCGGCAAACGCTGGCTCAACGTGCGTTGCAGCGTCATGCGGAAGCCCCGAAACGAAGCAGTCGGCCTTGGCGTTTCTAGCAGCAAGATTCTGATCCTGGGTGACACGACCACAAGAAAAGAGGCGGAACAAGAAAGAGAAGCATCTCGTCGCGTGGTTGCGCTGGCAGAAATGGCGACCGTATTGGCTCACGAAATCCGCAATCCACTGGGCAGCCTTGAACTGCTTACTGGTCTCCTGGCGGGGGATTCGGGCTTGAGCGTTGGCTCGAAGGAATACATTCAGCACCTGCAGGCAGGGGTTAGGTCACTTTCAGCAACCGTGAATAACGTTTTGCGCTTTCAAAATCTCGATGACCCCTATCTGGTGCCCACAGCACTGGCTGTGGTCCTTCGGAACTGCCTCGCCTTTGTCAGTCCGCTGGCAACGCAGAGTGGAGTGCGACTCGATCTTCATGAGTCGCTGGGAGAAGCGGAAATTGCCGCAGATGCTGCCGGCATCCAGCAAGTGATCTTGAATTTGACGTGCAATGCTCTTCGACATACTCCGGCCGGCGGAGCAATTACGGTGCTTGCGATAGTCGAATCGTTCGCGAACGGAAAGGTGGCGGTGATCGAGTTCACTGATACTGGGTGCGGTATCGCTCCTGGCGACTTGATCCGAATATTCGAACCGGGCTTCAGCACGATAAACCAGAGCCCGGGCCTGGGCCTCGCGGTGTGTCAGCGGATCGTCGAGCAACATGGAGGGACGATCAGCGCACGCAGCGTTCAGGGCGAGGGCGCGACATTTCGCTTGGAGTTCCCAATCCTATGAGCACTCCGGGCTGCCAATCGGTGTTGCTGGTGGACGACGAGCCGGGCATGCGTTTGGCGCTAAAAGCGAATTTTCAGCGCGAAGGCTGGCACGTGGAGACTGCATCGGGTACTACCGAGGCGCTTCAGAAGCTTGACCGCCAGCGTTTTCCGCTGGTGGTCACCGACGTCCGCATGCCCGATGGGGATGGCTTGCACCTGATGCGGACCGTGCGGCGTTCAAGCCCCTCTACAGCCGTAATCGTACTCACCGCTTTTGGCACCGTGCCGGAGGCAGTGCGCGCCATGCAGGATGGTGCTTGCGATTATCTGACCAAGCCGATTTCCTTCGAGCAACTGCAATCGGCGGTGGAGCGCGTCATGGGCAAGGTGGAAGACAGCCCTGCGCCAGATTCACTTCGCGAGAGCGAGATCGTCGGAAGTGCGCCGGCGCTGCTTAAGGCGCTGGATCGGGCGCTGCACGCTGCCCGCACGAATGCGGATGTACTGATCGAGGCTGAGAGCGGTACTGGCAAAGAGCTGCTTGCACGCTACATCCACGACCATAGTTCCCGGCGGAACAAACCGTTTGTGGCGGTCAACTGCGCGGCTGTGCCTGAGCAGTTGCTCGAAAGCGAACTCTTTGGGCATGTTCGCGGGGCTTTTACCGGCGCCACCGCCGCGAAAGCTGGGAGGTTTGAGTTGGCCGACGGCGGGACCCTGCTGCTGGACGAAATTGCGGAGATGCCGGCTACGTTGCAACCGAAGCTGCTACGGGTCTTGCAGGAAAGGGAGTTCGAGAGGCTGGGCGACACCCGCACGACGGCAGTGAATATCCGCGTAGTTGCGACCAGCAATGTGTCACTTCAGGCGCGAGTGGAAGAGGGTAGATTCCGGGCTGACCTGTTTTATCGGCTCAATGTTATTCCGCTGACCCTGCCACCGTTGCGGGACCGTCGAGAAGACATTCCGGCGTTGGCAGAATCGTTCGCCCGGCAGTTTGCTACGGAAGCAGGGCGCAGGATGCCGACTCTGCATCCCGATTTCGTTGCCGGATTGCAGCGGCATCGGTGGCCGGGAAACATACGAGAACTGGGCAATTTCATGCAGCGCGTCGTAACGCTCTGCGATTCGAACGAAATCGGTGCGGAACACCTGGCCAACGAACTGATTCATCCAGGTCGCTCGCACACGATGATTCCAACTTCCCCGGTGGCTGCGCGTCCGGGAATCTCAATGCGGGAACTTGAGCGACACCTGCTTGAGAGCACGTTACTGCAGACCGGAGGCAATCGAACTCGAGCTGCGGAAATGCTCGGTGTCAGCCTTCGAACGATTCGCAACAAAATTCGGGAATACGGCCTGCCGCCGCGGAGGTATGCATGAGCGATATTTCAACACCGACTTTACACTTGCTGGAGAAGTTCCTCGATGTCACTTCGGAACGGCACAAGCTCGTTGTTTCTAACATGGCGAACATCGACACACCCGGATATCGGGCGAAAGACGTCGATTTTCGTGGAGAGCTCAACCGTGCGATGGCAGATGGCGGCGACGGCAATCTGATGCCTGCAGTTCGGGCGGTGCCCGGTCTGCTGGAAAGGCCGGATGGAAACAATGTCAACCTGGATCGCGAAGGCCTGGTGCTGGCGGAAACTCAGATGCAATTCGGGCTCGGGGTCCAGTTATTGCGTCACGAATTTCAGAACCTACTCTCGGCAATTCATGAAGGGGGCAAATAACGTATGGGCATCTTCAGCATGCTGGAAGTGAGCGGAGCTGCGCTGGGCGCGGAAAGACAGAGGGCGGAAGTAGTGGCGACGAACATGGCTAATGCCGAAACCACGCGGACGCCGGAAGGAGGTCCCTATCACCGGAAGGAAGTCGTTTTTAGAAGTTCGGGGACGTTGCCGTTTCGGCTTATGCTTGCGGGTTTCCATACGCCGCCGGCGGGTCTGCTGCCTGCGGTGCGCGTGGAACAGGTAGTGGACGATCCCACTCCGGCGGTCATGCGTTATCAGCCAGGGCACCCGGATGCGAACAAGGATGGCTACGTGGCCTACCCTGCGATTAACCCAATCCAGGAAATGGTGGATCTGATGGGAGCAGTGCGCTCCTACCAGCTGAATGCTTCCGCCGTTACCGCTTCAAAACAAATGATCCAGCAAGCAGTAGATCTCTTGAAGTAGCGAGCTAAGGACTGAGCGATGAACAACACAATTTCTTCCGGGCTGCCAATACTGCCCGCAACCCTGCCAACCAAACCCACTGCACCCGCGGGGGCAGCGGGCCAAGAGGGTGGTTTTGGGTCCACGTTGAAGAACGCGATCAATCAAGTGGACCAGTTGGACCAGGAGTCGGGCACCCAGGTGTCCGAACTTCTTCATGGCGACCGCCAGGACTTGCACAACGTCATGATCGCAGTCGAAAAGGCGGATATCGCTTTTGAAATGATGATGCAGGTTCGCAACAAGATTGTGAATGCGTACCAGGAAGTATCGAAACTGCAGTTCTAGTTAGCTGGGCAGCGCCAACAACATGGCTTCATTCGACCAAGTTCAGAAGCAAGTGAAGGATTTCGCGACGGGGCTCAACGCCAAGCAGCGCTGGCTGCTGGTTGGCGCAGTTGTGCTCACGGTGGCGATCATGGCGGCGTTCACCAATTTCATTGCCACTCCAGACTACAAGCCTTTGGTTACGGGAATGGAGCCGGCGGACGCGGAAGCGCTGGGCGCGAAACTCGCGGCGAAGACTATTCCTTACCAGATCAGTTCCGACGGCAAGACGGTCAGCGTTCCCGCGGACAAGGTGGACGCCAGCCGCATGGAGGTGGCGACACAGGGAATGCCCCGCAGCGGGCGAATGGGGTTTGAGCTGTTCGACAAAATGAGTTGGGGCCAGACCGAATTCGACGAGAAAGTGAACTACCAGCGCGCGCTGGAAGGTGAGTTGGAACGTTCAATCCAAACGTTGAAGGATGTCGATAGCGTCCGGGTGCATCTGGTCATGGCCAATGACTCCGTCTTTCTGGATCGCGAGCGTGCAGCGAAAGCGTCGGTAGTTCTCAAGCTGAAGTCTGGACGGCTCTCCGAGGAGACGCAGCAGGGTATTGCACGGCTTGTCTCCGGAGCAGTCGATAATCTCAGCCCGGAGAATGTCACCGTAATCGACGCCGATACCGATCGGCCCTTAGGAAAACCGAGAGAAGGCTTGCTGGCCTCGAATGGTGAGTTATCACAGGAACTCAAGGCACAACTGCTCCAGACCCTGGAGCCTGTAGTCGGCGCCGATCACGTGCGCGCGAGCGTGAACGTGGAAGCGGACCCGAGCACGAGCGAAGAAAGCGAAGAGAGTTACGATCCGAAAAGCGCGGTGGCAGTATCAACGCAACATTCGGAGGAGCAGATCGGCGGCCTGTTGAACGGCGGCGTTCCGGGGACGAGCAGCAATGTGCCGGGTGGTGCCGGTGCGGCGAAGCCCGTGACGCAATCGAGCGACGGCACCCAGATCTCCAAAAGCGAAAGCAACACATATGCAGTCAGTAAGCTGGTTCGACACACGATGCGGCCGGCCGGGCGCATTCGCCGAGTGAGTGCCGCCTTGCTCGTGGACGATGTGCTTGAGCCCAAGCTGGAGAACGGGAAGTCTACCGAGACCCGCCGCAAACGCACGGCGGACGAGATGAAGCAGATTGAAGACCTTGCCAAGGCCGCAATTGGCGTTGACACCACTCGCGGAGACAGCCTGACAGTCGAAAACCTCTCCTTCAAAGAAGAAAAAGTCGAAGTGCCCACTAAGCGGCCCATGTCTGAGCGCGTGCGCGTGACCCTGAACGACTGGTCGAGCCTGGTGCGCTACGCCGCGCTGATTCTGCTGTTCCTGCTGGCATACATGCTGCTGCTGCGGCCGGTTAAGAAACAGTTGTTGACGACGTTCCGCGAACTGCCCGCCCGCATCGCGGCGAAGAACTCCCAAGCGTCCGCCGCCGGAGAACTCAATCCAGGGCAGGATCTTGCGAGCCTTTCGCCGGAGCAGCAGCGGGCCATCGCGCTCAAGAAACAGCTTGCCGAGAAGGTCAAGGGCGAGCCGGTGGCAGCCAGCCAGTTGATCCAGGCTTGGCTACGCGAGGGTAAATAAATGGTTGGGCGCGCAGTTTCACGAATGACGGGCATCCGCAAGGCCGCCATCCTTCTTGCCGTGATGGGAGAGGAAGTTGCCAGCGCGGTTTACCGGCACCTGCCGGGCGCGGATGTAGAGTTGGTCACAAAGGAACTGGCGGAGATGGGGAGGGTTCCACCAGAAATGGCGCACGATATTCTGGAGGAGTACAGCCAGCTGTCGCTGACCCAAGATTGCCTGGCGCAAGGGGGAGTCGATTTTGCAACCCGTCTCCTGGTAAAGGCGTTCGGCGAGGAAAACGCAAAAAGTCTCCTGCAGAAGGTTGTGCGGCTCCAGGAACTGGGCGCTGGCCAACTCGACTCGCTGCAGAATGCGGATCCCCAGCAACTGGCAAAATTTCTGGAAGCGGAGCATCCACAAACGATTGCCCTGGTTCTGGCGCACGTGGATGGGAAGCAGGCTTCGTCGTTGTTGATGAAGCTGCCCGAGCAAGTTCGCGCGGAAGCGGTCAAACGGCTGGCTCAGCTGCGGCAGTTTTCTCCCGAGATGGCCGAGAAAGTCTCCGTCGTCCTGCACCGGCGGCTTCAGTCGCTGGGAGAACAGAGCCGCAAGACTTATGCAGGATTCAAGAGCGTTGCCGACGTGATGAATCGCCTCGAACAGAGCAGCGCGAAGACGATCCTCGAAGTCATTGAGCATGATGACCCGAAGCTGGCGATCAACATTCGCAACCTGATGTTCACCTTCGAGGATCTGCTCAGCGTTGCCGACGTCGGCATTCGGGAATGGCTGGGGTCGATGGACAAGAAGGTCCTCGCCACAGCCCTGAAGGGGGCGAGCAACGATCTGAAGGAACACATTTTCCGAGCGATGTCGTCGCGCGCAGTGGAGATGCTTAAGGAAGACATCGAGGCGCTGGGGGCGGTCCGCAACCGGGATGTGGCGCAAGCGCAGCAAGAGGCGGTCAATGTGATTCGGAAGTTAGAAGCCGACGGCAAGGTCGTCCTGAAGGCCGAGGGAGACGATGAGTACATTGTCTGATAATGCGGGCAGTTCTGCTGTCAAGGACGTGGCAACGTTCGTCTACCGGGACAATCCCGTCTCCTTGTCTCGTCCGGATGGTCTGAAGATTCCAGGGGAAGAGCGCCCAGAAGACAATCCGCCAAAACCGGACAACGGGTCTCATGTCAGCGAACAGGAATTGACGCGGCTAGTGGGGGAGGCTCATGCGGAGGGCCTGCGCGAAGGGGACCGTCGCACGCGCGAATATTTTGAGCAAGAACTCACCCGCTTGCACAAACAAACGGCCGACTTGGTATCGGCATTCCAGAAGGAACGAAGCAAATACTTCTCCAAGGTAGAGGTCAAGCTGGTTCAATTCGCCTTGGCGATTGCGGCAAAGATTCTGCATCGTGAAGCACAAGTTGACCGAATGGTGGTAGCCGGCCTGGTGAAGATCATGCTCGAGCAGATGCAGCAGGGCACCAGCGTAATCGTCCGGGTGCGACCAGAAGACCGCGCTCGTTGGACACATTACTTCGAGGCCAACTCCAACCTTCAGGTGTTGGAAGATGCCACCTTGGCGGCTGGCGGCTGCTTGCTTGAGACCGAACTCGGAACCGCAGACATGGGTCTGGACGCGCAGCTCCAGGAAATCGAGAAAGGCTTTTTCGATTTGCTCGCACAAAGGCCTGAATCAAAATGAATACCAGTCCCCTGGAGTCTTGCCTTCACTGGCTCCCGACCGCTTCGACGGTGCGCTGGACCGGCCGAGTGAAACAAATTGTCGGGAACCTGGTGGAGTCAGCCGGGCCTTTCTGTTCTGTCGGTGAATCGTGCGAGATCCTGAATTCCAGCGGAGATCGCTTCCCGGGTGAGATTGTCGGATTCCGCGGCCCGAGCGTGCTCTCAATGAGTCTGGACAAGCCGCAGGGGATCCGGCTAGGCGATCAGATCGTGACTTGGGGGGCACGGCCCTCGCTGCGAGTGGGGCCAGAGTTGGTTGGGCGCGTGATCAACGCGGTTGGCGAGCCGCTCGATTCTCTCGGGGAATACCGAGCCACAAAAGCTGTGCCGGTGGATGGTCTGGCTCCTCTACCTCTAGACCGTTCTTTGATCGATGAGCCCCTGGGTTGCGGCATCCGCGCTGTGGATGGGTTTCTGACTTGCGGCCGCGGACAGCGAGTCGGAATTTTCGGCGGCAGCGGTGTGGGCAAGAGCACGGCGATCGGCATGATGGCGCGAGGAACCGCCGCTGACCTGACGGTGCTGGCGCTGGTCGGCGAACGCGGTCGCGAGGTAGGGGAATTTCTCGCCACGTTGGGAGAAGAAGGCCGGCGCCGATCCATTGTGGTGGTTTCCACTTCCGACCAGTCTCCACTGCTCCGAATCCGTGCGGCACTTGCGGCGACGGCGGTCGCTGAATACTTCTGCGCGCGTGGAATGAACATTCTGCTGGTCGTGGACTCCCTCACTCGCTTCGCGATGGCGCAGCGGGAGATTGGCCTGGCGGCAGGCGAGCCGCCGACGGCCAAAGGCTACACGCCATCAGTGCTTTCGATGCTGGCACGATTGGTGGAGCGAGTTGGACGCTTCTCAGAAGGCAGTATTACGGCGTTCTACACGGTCCTCATGGAGGGAGACGATCAGCAAGACCCGATTGTAGATACAGTTCGTTCCTTGCTCGACGGGCACATTGTCCTTGACCGAAATCTCGCCTTGCGCAATCACTATCCTCCCATTTCGGTGCTCGACAGCCTGAGCCGTCTGATGCCAAGTGTCTGTTCACGCGAGCATCTGGAGAAAGCCGGCAAACTTCGGATGCTGCTGGCGGCTTATGTGCGCGCGGAAGATCTCATCCGCATCGGAGCCTACCCACAGGGTTCCGATCCTGTTCTCGACAAGGCCATTGCGACCCTGCCTGCGATCAACGCCTTCCTGCAGCAAGGGCCGGATGAAGCCGCTCCCCTGGCTGACACCGTTCAGCGCTTGCTCGCGCTTCCTGCCTGACTATGGCATTCCGATTCTCCCTGGCAGGCGTGTTGAAGCTGCGCGAAAGCATTGAGCGCCGCGAGTATCTGGCATTGGAAAGAGTACACATGGAGATCGCGTATGCCGAGGCACAGCTTCGCGAGGTTGACGAATTGCGGTCCCTGCTCGTAGAGCGTCGTCAAACAGAGCTTGCGGCAGGCATTCCCGCAATTCAGCTGCAAGGAGCGTTCGAGCAGGAACTGGCGCTCGAACATCGCCGAGATGCAATGAAGCTCAAGCTGGAGGAGCTTGTTGCCCAGCGGCAGGAGCATGTTAAGGCCTACGAGCTGGCCCGGCAAAAGCGCGAGATGTTGGACGATCTGCGGGCCCGACAACTCGATGCGTATCTGCGAAACCGCGCCAAGCGCGAGCAGAGCGCGATCGATGATCTCTTCCTGTCACGTCGCAAACGCAGCGACTAGGCAGAGGTTGCCCACTGCATCGCTGGGCAGACTTTGCCCAGTACACGAAATGAAGTACAAGTTCAGTCCGCTTCTAATCGGCATTTCCCCAACAAGACTTTACTTTCCTAGGAGCTCGCCTTTGATCGGGAAAGTTTTCTAATCGGCGAAATTGTGGCCAGGCACGTGCAATTTCAGGCTGTCGAGGAGAGACTGTGGTCGCCAGCTTGTTGCCAATTGCGGTGCAACCAACACCCGCAAAAGAAATCCCGGAGAAGGCCGCGGCCGCCGCTCCCGCCGTTCCGGGAGATTTCCTCATGGCCCTTGCGGCGGCGGCTGAACAAAACCAGATTCCATCGGCGACGACTACGATTCCGATCGCCAGTCTCAAGCAGGGCAAGAGCCTCATCCCCGCCGCTGGCAATGAAGGCGTGCCATCCGGACGTGACAAGACGCCGAGCAAGGACTCTGCCCAACCAGCAAACCTGGCGCCCCTCGACGTTCTGCAACAATGCGTTCCTCCAACTGTTCAAATGCCTTGTGCGATGCAAGCCTTTCAGCCAGCGACGATCGTTGTACCCGCACCAACTGCCGAGGCGAACGGATCTGCTCCTGCTGTTGCAGTCGTGTGCGATAACGGAGTCCACTCGATCCCCTTGACGGCCTCAGCCGCAACGACACTTACGTCCGCGCTCACTCCAGTTTCATGCGCGCCCCCCCTACCACTTGGAGCCGCGGTCTCGGCGGAGTCGACCGCGGCTGCTCCGGCAACAGAACGCGTAGACAATCAGCAGGTTTCTGGTGCAATGGATGCAAAAGACGCGGCTCCGAGGCGGCAAACCGGGAGCGCGCTGCCTGAGTCGACCATTCAACCCCAGTCTCTACCCATGCAAGCCATCCAAGCGTCGGAGACTCTCACTGTCCCGCCGCTGCCGAAGGGAGTGGTGGCGCCGACCTCGTCGAAGCTCGGGCTGGTTCAAGATGCGAAGGTAAGCAAGCTGGAATCAAAGGCTGAAGCCAAAGCTGATTCCAAGGCTGCCCCCAAGGTTGACTTCAAGGCGGCCACCATTGATGAGAGTGCTTCTTCGCCGACCGACAAGCAGGTTGTCAGTAGCATTCGACCCGCAACTGACAACAACACTCTGATGAGCACCGCACCCAAGGGCGGCAGCCACCGGCAAATTACCGAACCGGCGGAACAGCGTTCCGAACAATCGACCGACGTGGCACCGATCGCACCTGCGCAAGTGTCTGAAGTCGATACCCTTTCCGCCGTCTTTAGCATGCCCACGCAGGTTGCGACGAAGGACATGGGAGTTCCCGCAGCCGCGCAGGGAGCAAACTCGACTTTGGCTCCGGACAGGCCCCTGCTCTCGGTACCCAGCAGCAACCCGTCCGGGTCGGCCAGCACCAAGATGCAATCCGGCAAGAGCGGTTTTCAGACATCTATGGCCGAGGCCACGAATGAGACAGACGACGTTAGGAGCGCTTCCCAAGCGACGAACAGCGCTGACCTGATTACGGCACCAGTAGCCGATTCGAGTGGCAGTGGGAAGCACGATAGTTCCGCCGGATTTCTCAAGAACAATCGACATGCCGCGGACAGTGGGGTTCCATCGGCACAGGTTGCGGCTGAGATGGACAAGCACCTCGAGGCGCCGCCTGCTTACTCATCATTGTTGCAGTCCGCAAAGCTTGTCCAGCGCATGGGTGAGGCCGAACTGCGGGTCGGAATTCATTCAGGTGAGTTCGGCAACGTGGATATCCGAACCTCCATGGCTCACAACCAATTCACGGCGCAAATTTCCGTAGAACGCAATGAACTCGGCAGGGTTCTGGCGGCGGAACTGCCAAACTTGCAGAACAGGTTATCGGAGCAGCGGCTTTCATCCGCCAACATTATTTTGCAGAACCAGTCCGCCGATAGCGGTTCTAGTGGTTTCCAACAGGGTTCGCGACAGGGCCAGAGCTCGTCGCGGGTTGTGATCCCGCAAGCGGCAGAGGCGGTATCGATGCCCCTGCAGAGCGCATATCCCGAAGTGAACGCAGTCAGTGCACGACTTGATATTCACATGTAGTTCGAGCTTCGTGATTCCGGTAAAGAAGGAAAGAAGGAGAGGCACAGAATGAACGTAAGCGGCATAACGAGCAACCTAGCGGCCAGCACCGCGCCCGGCACTCAAGCCGCCACGCAGGCCGCGAACGGGACGAACAACACGTTCTTGACCCTGCTGGTCACGGAATTGAAGTCGCAGGATCCGACCGCGCCCATGGACGCCAC
This sequence comes from Terriglobia bacterium, assembly GCA_020073565.1. GTDB lineage: Bacteria > Acidobacteriota > Terriglobia > Terriglobales > Acidobacteriaceae > Acidiflorens. Next base: position 99,040 of record JAIQEY010000001.1, on the reverse strand, counting down.
GCAGATGGTGGCCCAGATGTTGTCCATGAATCAGCTCAACCAATTAATTTCCATTAACCAGATTTTGCAGAACACGTTTGGCGCGCCTTCCGGAACAATGCCGTCTTACAGTTCCGCGAATTCGAACGCCGCACAATCCATCACAGGAGCACACTAATGCCACTTTTTTCGATTCCACTTTCCGGCCTTTTGGCCAGCTCGAACGCACTCAACGTGATTTCAAACAACCTTGCCAACTTGAACACGATCGGGTTCAAGGACGAGTCGGCTAACTTTCAGGACTTGTTCTACCAGACGCTCGGTACCACCGGTGCGGGCAATCCGATCCAGATGGGTGCCGGCTCGCAGATTGGTTCCATATCGTCGAACTTCAACAACGGGAACCTGCAGAATACGGGCGTCCCGACGAATGTGGCGATCACCGGGAACGGCTTTTTTGTGGTTCGCGACGCCAGTGGCGCGATGGAGTTTACTCGGGCTGGAAATTTCAGCATCAATGCCCAGGGAGAGTTGGTGACCACGGGTGGTCAAAATGTCATGGGCTACCCGGCAGTAAACGGGGTCATCAACGCCGGGCAGGGGTTGACTCCGATCCAGTTAGGCCAAGGCCAGATTAACCAGCCGGCGGCGACGACGACGATGTCGCAAACCACCAACCTCGATGCGAGCGCCGCGGTGGGGGATACTTATTCCACACCGCTGACGGTGTATGACTCCTTGGGTAGCTCCCACGTACTGACCTTCACGTACACCAAGACGGGAACGAATGCCTGGGATTATCAGGTCACTCTGCCGGCGGCCGACACCGGTGGAACCGGCAGTCCAACCGTGGTTGCGAGCGGTTCGCTGGCATTCAATAGCAGCGGCGCATTAACCTCTCCTGCGAGCGCTGTGAGCGGTATCACGGTCAACGGCTTGGTAGACGGCGCCGCGCCCTTGAATCTCACCTGGAACCTCTACGATCCCAATGGCGGGTCGAACCTGACGCAGGTGGCATCGCAGAGCACAACCTCGACGACCAATCAGAACGGCTACGCTAGCGGGACGTTGCAGAAATTCACCATTGGAGCGGACGGCATCATCCAGGGATCGTTCAGCAACGGTCAGTCCCAGGATATCGGTCAGATTGCGCTTGCCAATTTCGCCAACAACCAGGGATTGCAACTCATCGGGGGGAACGACTACGCGCCTACCCTTGCCTCCGGATCTCCGGTAATCGGCGCGCCAGCCTCTGGAGGACGGGGGAGCATGACCGGAGGAGCCGTCGAATTGTCGAATGTCGATATTTCTACGGAATTCACGCAACTCATCGTGACCCAGCGCGGCTTCCAGGCGAACGCTCGCGTAGTAACGACGTTCGACAGCATTAGTAACGAAACTATCAACCTGCAGTCCCGCTAGTTGTCGGGGGCGGCATGACATTGGCGCACGATTAAAGCGATGGCGGGCGTGGTCGAACGCCACGTCCGCAATCGCCATGTTCTACTCGTGTTCTAATCGCATCTCATTTATCGCGTGTCCATGGACGTTGGTAACTGCAGAACGCAACTTGCTGTGTTCGCAAACCCTTAACCCCTCTAGACTTCTTCGCCTGCCATCGATCGCTCCACCCCCTATCGGTCTCCGAATTGCACTGGTGCATGCGAAGTTGTGGAAACCGATCGAGGAGTGCGTTCGGTACATGGCGTCAGGTCAGAAAACGAGCTCGCAGATGTTAACGATCGTCCTCTGCCTTGCGGTGGGACTGGGTGGTGGAGCCGCGGGCATGGCGTGGTATCGCTCTGCTCCCAGAAGCCAGAGCCGGGAGAACGAAAACAAGGTGCGTGCGGTGCTGCATCTTGAGACTTTCACGATCGACATGAGTAGTGTCGATCAGAAGGTCTACCTCAGGGTCGGAATCGACCTTGGTCTCACGCACGACTTGAAGGCCGGCGATGGCACACCCACAGCGCTGGTCCGCGACACAATTCTGGGCGTCTTGATGGCGGCCAAGCCGGATGATCTGGTTTCGGGCGAAGGCAAACAAAAGTTGAAAGACCACATTCTCGAGGCCCTCCGCCAGCGAGCGCCGGATCTGGGTGTGCAGGAAGTCTACTTCACCGAATTCCTGATGCAACGGTAAGGCCGGAGAAAGTACGCATGGATGCTGCCGTTCAACCCGCGAAAGAGACACCACAGACCGAGCCGGAAAAGATCCATCGTGACCCGGTTGCGTCGTACGGGTGGCTCCCCTGCCGCCTTTCTTTAGAAATTGCGGTGACACGCTTCACGGTCGCCGATCTGTTGCGCTTGACTAAGGGTTCCATTGTTGAGACGGCACACCACAACGCGAGTGACATTCCGCTGCGAGTAAATGGCGTCCTGCTCGGCTGGACGGAATTTGAAGTCATTGGAAATCGCCTCGCAGTTCGTATCACGGAGCTGGCCGGATGACTATCGAGAACAGCTCGACCTCAGCCATCCATTCGTCGCCGCGTGAAAAGAAGCGAGTGCGCGTCGCGAAACAACCAAGAACTACGAAAGCACGTCAGACAGCCGCGGCGAGCAAGGAGAACAAGAAGCTGGATACTCGAAACCGGACTAAGACAACGCGCAAGCCGACGGGACCAGTTTCTAAGCAGATCGCCGACCTGGTCGCGAACAATCCTGTTGTGATCCAGGCTCTCACGTCGGACCAGATTCTCCCGATCGTCCCGAGTGACCAAACTCATGGTGGTTCCGTGGAGCAAGGAACTTCACAGTCAGAGGTCACGATTTCTTCGGTAACAGTACAAGACTGCTCCACGACGGACGCACTCCTGGTCCAGGAACCAGCAGCCGAGGTCGAGCAGCAAGGCCCTCTTTCTTGCGATGTACAAACGACTGGCCGTTCCCATTCATTGATTGCCTCTTGGCGGGCATTCGCGAGTGCCATAACGAAGGCGCGAACCTGGACGCAAGATCGGTTGAAGTCTCAGCAGGCCAAGAAACGACTGCGGGTTTGCGAAACCGTCTCGTTAGGGGAAAAGAGGTTCGTCGCAGTCATACAGGTTGACGGCGAACGATTTCTGGTTGGCGGGTCCTCCAGTTCGGTTTCTACCTTGGCACATCTCGATCGCTCACCGCAGTTTGCTGATGTGCTCCGGCAGCAGGCGCAGAAGGACTTTAGTCAGGCATGAAGACTTTTCTCTTGAGCAGCGCGAGAACTGTGGTGGTGGCGCTACTTGCGTTCGCTGGCACCCACGCGCTCGCTGCGGACCCGACTGCACCAGCTCCGACCCCAAACACAGCTCCGGCTGCAACCAGCGCAACGGCCCCTGTGACTCCAGTGCAAATGCCGGTTGCTGCCGTTGACCCGAACGAAATCCGGATCACCGGCGCCGGGGGCGGGTCACTGTCGTGGACGATCGTCGTTCTTCTAACGCTCCTGACTTTGATCCCGTCCCTGTTGCTGTGCATGACGCCTTTCGCACGGCTTCTCATTGTCTTCCATTTCTTGCGGCAGGCGCTTGGACTGCAGACCACCCCGACCAATCAAACCCTGATTGGCCTGGCGCTGGTACTCACGTTTTTCCTGATGCAACCGGTGGGTGCCACCATTTACCAAACGTCAGTCGTGCCGCTGCAGAGCGGCCACATTACCGCGATAGAAGCCGTGGAGCGAGGGGCCGGCCCGGTACGCCAATTCATGCAGCACTACGTGCGCGAGAAAGACGTGGCGCTCTTTGTCGAGCTGGCAAAAGAGCCGCGGCCGCGAAGTCCGAAAGACTTATCCATGCGTGTGCTAGTTCCGGCCTACATTCTCTCGGAACTGAGAACTGGATTCCAGATCGGGACTGTGCTGTTTCTGCCGTTCCTGGCGATCGACATGATCGTGGCGTCGATTTCAACTTCCGTGGGCATGTTGCAGTTGCCCCCGGTTGTGATCTCCACCCCTCTCAAGTTGCTTTTGTTTGTGATGGTGGATGGGTGGAATCTTCTAATCGGATCGCTGATGAGGAGTTTCAGCTAAAGCGCGATGCCTGTTGAAGTAGCAATCGATCTCGGGCGTATGACCATGAAGCAGGTGTTCTTGATGGCTGCGCCGATCCTTGCGCTGGCGGTGCTGGTGAGCTTGCTGATCAACATTGTGCAAGTGTTGACGTCTTTACAGGAAACAACCATCTCCGCCGTGCCCAGGCTGCTGGCGGTGGGCGGTGGGTTGTTCTTCTTGATGCCGTGGATGTGGAAGCAGATGTGCCATTTCACGCTGCAGCTGTTGTCCGACTTTCATCCGTACATACGTTGAGATATGGAACTCGCGCTGCCAAACATTCTCGGTGCCGTGATGGCAATCGGACTCAGAGTTTCGGGTCTGATGCTGTTCGCGCCGTTTTTCAGCGCGGCAGTGATCCCGCCGCGCGTCAAGATTGTTTTTGTGTTGGCAATCACGGCGGTCCTGTACCCGGTGTTCGGCCCTCGCATTGGTACGGTGGCGCTTTCGCAGTGGCCTCTCATGGTAGGCAGTGAAGTGATGGTCGGAATTGCGATCGGGTTGACAACGAATGCGCTGTTCGAGGCCGCCCAGGTCGCCGGACAGCTCCTAAGTGTGCAGATGGGGTATTCGCTGGTGAACATTCTCGACCCGACCACCCAGGTCGAAAGTACGGCGGTCGCTTTCTTTCACCAAAGCATAGCCATGCTGATCTTTCTCGCGCTCGATGTGCATCACTGGATCCTGCGCGCCATTGCGCACAGTTTCGACTATCTGCCGCCGGGAACCGCGAGCATGAATCCGTTGTTCGCGAAAGCGTTGCTTCACGAAGGGGCAATCGTCCTCGAGATTGGAATACAGATCGCCGCCCCCGTCCTGGCCGCCACTTTGCTGATGGATCTCGTACTTGGACTGTTAGGGAAGGCATCACCCCAAATGCCGCTGATGCTTTTAGGGCCGGCGGTGAAGAGCATGCTCGGCGTCTTAGTGTTGAGCGCAACGATCGGGTTCTGGCCCAGGTTGTTTGCAAAGTATTTTTCGCAGTCGATCGCATACACGGAGCAGGTACTGCACCTGGCTCGTTAAGGAGATATGACGGGTTCGTCCAAAACCGAGAAGCCGACACCGCAAAAGCGGAAAAAGGCGCGCGAGCAAGGGCAGGTTGCGCGCACGCGCGAGCTTTCCAACGCCCTGGCGTGGAGCGGCGCGCTCGCATTGGTGGCGTGGCAGATATCCGACGTCCCTCGGCACTGGCGCGGACTGTTGCAGAGTTCCCTGGACCTCTCCGTGAGTGAACCGCTCACCACCAGCAGTCCCATCTTGCTCTGGACTGCTCTCGGGATCTTGCGCTGGATCGCACCGGTGCTGGCATTGGCATGGATGCTTTCGGTAGCGGGAGGCGTGGCGCAGGGCGGACTGGTGTTCGCGACCGAAGCCCTGTTGCCGAAGCCGGAAAGATTAAATCCGGTTGGAAAGCTGAAGCAGATATTTTCGCTGACTGGCCTCAGCGGCATTCTCAAATCCTTGCTGCCCTTCGGCGTGATTCTATGGCTCGGGGTATCTACGGTTACGAGCCACTGGCAGACCCTTGTGCAAGCCTCAGATCTGAGCGTGCGCGTGTTTGCGGGCTTTCTACTGGGACTGATGTGGCAACTGTGCTGGAAGTCAGGGCTCGTGTTGCTGGTGTGGGCGGGTGTGGACTACATGCTGGTCTGGCGAAAGCTGGAAGGCGACTTGAAGATGAGCCGCGAGGAGGTCCGCGAAGAAGGGAAGCAGACCGAAGGCAACCCGGCGGTGAAGGGTCGCATTCGCCGCCTGCAGCGCCAACTGCGACGCCGCCAGATGTTGAAAGACACCGAGACTGCCAGCGTGGTCGTCACCAACCCGACTCACTTCGCCGTTGCGCTGAGATACGAAACGAACATGGAAGCGCCGGTGGTAGTTGCCAAGGGCCAGAACTTTTTGGCACAAGAGATCAAGGAAGTCGCCCGCTGGCATGGGATCCCGGTACTCGAGAACCCGCCACTGGCCCAGGCGCTCTACAAAACCGTGGAAGTGGGCCATCCGATCCCTGCCGCGCTTTACACAGCGGTGGCTGAAATTCTCGCGTTCGTGTTCCGAGCGCAAGCGCAGGCCCGGCAACAGGCCGCAGGAAGACCGAAACAGTGAAGAACGGACGACTGAGTTAAACGATGCCGACGAAACCCAACCTACTATCCTCGATCGTGGGCGGCAATGCCGACTGGATTGTTCCGGTGCTGGCCGTGAGCATGGTGTTCGTCATGCTCATTCCTCTGCCTGCGTTGCTGGTCGACCTCTTGCTGGCGTTCAGCATCACGGGAGCCGTGCTGGTTCTGCTGGTGGCCATCCAGATCCTGAAGCCGGTGCAGTTCTCCGCATTTCCTAGCCTGTTGCTCTTGCTTACCCTCTTCCGGCTTTCACTCAACCTGGCCAGCAGCCGCAGAATCTTGCTGCATGGAAGCGAGGGACCCGCGGCGGCCGGACGGGTCATCGAGAGCTTTGGCCAGTTTGTGGTAGGCGGCAATTACGTAGTTGGATTCGTACTCTTCCTCGCGTTGATTGCAATTCAGTATATGGTGGTCAGCCACGGCGCGGTGCGCACGGCCGAAGTGACGGCGCGTTTTACTTTGGACGCGATGCCGGGCAAGCAGATGGCAATCGACGCCGATCTGAACGCCGGCCTGATTGACGACAAACAGGCGCGCAGCCGCCGCGAACAGATTGCGCACGAAGCCGAATTCTACGGCGCCATGGACGGCGCAGCCCGCTTCAGCCAGCGCGATTCACTGGCGACCATTCTCATCACCGCGATCAACATCATTGCCGGTTTCCTGATCGGAGTTTTTCAGCACGGCGTCCCATTGATGGAAGCACTGAAAACGTACACCGTGCTGACCGTCGGCGATGGTCTGGTCACCATGATCCCTTCGCTGCTCGTGTCGGTGGCGGGTGCGATGGTGCTGACGCGAGCATCCACCGACAGCACGTTGGGCGTGGATGTCGGACGGCAACTCTTCGGCAAGCGCCGTCCGTTGTGGATCGCGGCCGCCGTGATGATGGGTCTGGCAATCATTCCAGGCTTGCCCAAACTGTCGTTCATTCTGATGTCCGCTTTCTTGGTCCTGTTGGCGCGGCGAGCCAAGCCCGAGACTGCGGTCGACGGCCAAGTGGTTCCGGGTACTGCGGCAGCCAAAGCGCAGCCCGGCGCCACCACACCCACAGATTCCTGGGACGCGGCGCTCAAACTGGATGAACTGATGCTCGAAGTGGGGCTCGGCCTGGTGCCACTAGTAGACGCCAAGCAAGGTGGTCAGCTGCTCGGGAAAGTTCGTTCACTGCGCAAGCAACTGGCAACGCAGCTTGGATTCCTGGTTCCGCCAATTCACATCACCGACAACATCACGCTGAAAGAGCGGGAGTACGTGATCTATCTGCGTGGTGTGGAGATTGCCCGCTGGGAGATGCGCCGCGACTGCCTGCTGGCCATCAGTTCACAGCCATCGCCGCCCACTCTTCCCGGTCAGGAAACACGCGAACCCGCATTCAACGTGGCTGCAAGGTGGATCTCTCCAGATATGCAGGCGCAGGCGCTCGCTGCGGGTTACGTCGTCGTCGATCATACGTCGGCACTGGCGACTCACTTGAGCGAGGTTGTCAAGCAGAATGCCCAGCACCTGCTAACACGCCAGGAGACGAAGCGCTTGATCGACCGCATGGGAGACTCGCATCCGAAGCTGGTGGAAGAGCTCGTTCCCAAATTGATGACTCTTGGTGAAGTACAGAAAGTGTTGCAGCAACTGCTTCGGGAACAGGTCTCGATTCGGGATCTAGGCACGATTTTGGAAACGCTGGTCGAGGTCGCACCTGTAAACAAGAATCCCGTTCTGCTGGTCGAGGCGGCCCGACATGCCCTCGGGCGGGCTCTGGTTCGTCCCTTGCTGGACGAACGCGGAGAACTGAAAGTCGTGACATTGGACCGCACGATTGAGGAGGAATGTGCGCGAGCGCTGAATCCACAAGCAGCACCGGCCCCAGCAACTGGGCTGCAACCAAACATTGCTCGCCGTGTGTTGGACGGCTTGCGCGGCCTGTTTGGAGAGCAAGTAGTGACGGCGCCGCCCGTTCTACTGTGCTCCTCGCCTGGGCGCTTCCAGCTTCGCCGGCTGCTGGAGCCGTTCTTCCCCAAGATCGTGGTGCTCGCACCAACAGAAATTCCACCAGCAGTACCTGTGCAATCGATCGGGGCTGTGCGGTGACGAGGATGAATAGATTACATATCGAGTTGAGGAACTTATGACACAGGCAGAAATGGCATACAAAGAAAATCTGGAAGGCTCGCAAGAGCGCGACCAGTTGATATTGAACGAGTTGCCGCAGGTGCATTACATCGCCAGGCGTGTCTACGAGCGTCTTCCCCAGCATGTGCCTTTCGAAGACCTGGTTCATGCCGGAGTAATCGGTTTGATCGAGGCTATCCGAAGCTACGACGCAAAGAAATCAGTGCCCTTGCGCGCCTACGCGAAGTTTCGGATTCGCGGGGCGATTGTCGACAGCCTCAGGGAATTGGACTGGGGATCACGGCCGCTGCGCCGCAAGGGACGGCGGATCGAGGACGCGATCACGACGCTTTCCGCGAAGCTTGGGCGTCAACCTGAGGCAGAGGAAATTGCCGCAGAGATTGGCATTTCCGTTGAAAAGCTTTACGAGACCGCCCTCAAGTTGGATGGCTTGATTCTCATCGGCCAGGAGGTCAGACCGGCCTACGATCGGTCAGAAACGCAGGATCTGATCGAGAGCGCTCCCAGTCGCGACGAGAACCCGTTCGATCTCTGCCTGCGCACGGAGATCAAGGACAAACTGGCCAAGGCAATCGAGACACTCTCCCAAAAGGAGCAGATGGTGATCTCCCTTTATTACAAGGATGAGCTTACGATGAAGGAGATTGCAGCCGTACTGAACTTGGGCGAATCGCGTGTCTCGCAGATTCACGCGTTGGCTCTTCCAAAGATCCGCGCGGCTCTACAGGAAATGTCGTTCGATGAAGCAAACGCGTAGAAAGGAAAGATGAACTTACTTGCTATTCAGGAGCTAACGACTCTTCCGGCAAAACTCAGGAAGTGGGTGCCCGAATGCGCCAATCCAACCTGCGCCAGGCAGCCATGGCGGCGCGCATTCTCGCGGCGCATGGTGGGTGTTGCCATTTCAGGCCGATGGCTGTGCAGTTCCGACTGTTTTGAGGAAGCTGCGTTGATGAGGGTGCGCGACCTGCTTGCATCTCGCCGCAAGGCGGACCAGGCTCCGTCGTTACGCATGCCGCTCGGTTTGCTCCTGCTTTCTCGCGAGGTCCTTTCGCCCGACCAACTCAAGCTGGCGCTTGATCGGCAGCGTACAACGGGATCGAACTTCGGGGATGTTGTCCAGGAACTTGGCTTTGCAACGCTCGAACAGGTCACAGCAGCCGTGGCCGCCCAATGGGCGTGTCCCGTCTTTTCGCTGGAAGGTCGAGCTTTGCCAACCCAGATTCATATCCCCAGACGGTTGCTCGAAATCCATGAAATGCTGCCTGTCCATTTCGTAGAGACCGGTCGTAAGTTGCTGGTGGGCTTCGTAAGTCGCGTCCAGCACCACATGCTCCGCACCGTTGAAGAAATGACGTCGTGCGTGACCACGCCATCCTTTATCACCGCGCGTCAATACCACCAGTATTTGAACGCAGCCACTCTGAAGACAAGAAATGACGAAATCGTCTTCGATCGAGTCAACGCTATGGCCGAAATAGCCCGGGTTCTCCGGAACTACGTCGACCAGTCGGCCGCGGAAGAAGTGCGCTTTGGCATGTGCCGTGAGTACCTATGGTCAAGAATCCGGGGCCGCCAGATGGAGTTAGATCTGCTGTTTCGTGTGTAAGAATGGTCGCCAAAAGCGCCCTGAGGACTAAAGCTCAATCGGTTTGCTGCCGATTAGTACCCTCGGGTGTTTCCAATGCTGGCGAACAGACCGGACGACAAATCTGCCCTGAAGTTTGGCCATCAGGGCCAGTTGTTGCACGCCACGCAACCGGTCCTCCCAACCGGTGCGCAAGGGTTCGAGATCCCATGTCCGGCCGTCAAACCCGGGGTCCTGCTGTTCTTCGAAATGCTTCTGTCGAGCCGGGTTATTGACCTCCACGCCATCACTGAAGTTATTCGCACAGATGTTGGCCTCACCGTCCACTTGCTGAGACTGGCCGCTAAGGAAAGAACGGGACGCGCGAAAGGTCTTGTCGATATTGAGGATATCGTCGTACTACTCGGGATCAATCGGCTTAAAGGTTTGCTCGAACAGGCGACGGTTCTGTCTGGACACCCGCGAGGGGAAGCGGGAGTGAGCACCTATGACCGGTTCTGCATGCACGCGCGCCTGACCGCATTGATCGCAGAAGAACTGGCATCTGAAACGGCTACCGTCAGGCAGGAAGACGCCTACATAGCAGGCCTGTTGAGACACGTGGGCGCGATTCCCTTCGTGTTGGGATGGAAAATCCCCGAACTGGAAAGTGTGGACACCGGCGAGGTTGGCGATTACCTTGCACGAAACTGGCGCTTGCCGGATGTGTTAGTAGACATCATCCGCGGCGACCGGGAAGATTGTGGCTCTTCCTCACTTGCATTGTTTGACGTCGTGAATACGGCAGACAACCACGCCTTTCGGCTCGAGGTCGGCTGCGATTACCCGGCGATCCAAGAGTAACTCGGGTTAGAAAACATCATCTGTCGTAAGTGGAGGCGGATGGCCGCGTAACAAGCGCTAATCGTCATCTCATTTTGCTTTCCGCCACACCGCAATTTTCAACTACTTGCGAGCCGCGTCACCGAAGCAAGCTGTGGCCTTGATCGTGCTTCGGGTTTCATGGAGGAGAATCCATGGACAGCGGCTTCTATGCGGCATGTACGGCATTGTTGGCCCGAAGCCAGGGCTTGGACCTGGTTGCGAATAACCTGGCCAACACGAGCACTCCGGGATACCGCGCCGAGCACAGCGTCTTTCGGTCGATGCTGGCGAACTTCTCCGCTCTTCCCCTTTCGAACCTCAATCAAGCGGTCAATAACTACTCTGTTCTCGGAAGCAGTCAGGTCGATCTGTCGCAAGGCACGCTGGAGCACACAGGGAATGAGCTGGACCTCGGTATTCGAGGCTCCGGGTTCTTCGTGGTCCAGACTGCCGGCGGACAAGTGTTCACCCGCAATGGAAACTTCCACGTTTCAGCGGATGGGAAGCTGGTCACCTCCGCCGGAGATGCGGTGATCGGCGATCGGGGCCCAATTCAGATCGTCGGCTCGCCAGCCACCGTCAGTCCCGATGGCACGATTTCGGTCAACGGAGCGGTGGCGGGCAAACTCAAGATGGTTGATTTCCCGCCGGGAACGCCCGTGGAGAGTTTGGGGAAAACGTATTACTCCGCCCCAGCCGCCAGTATGACGTCCGCGAGCCAGGCTACCGTTCAGCAGGGAGTGTTGGAAGCCTCGAACGTGAATCCGATCACCAGCGCAGTCGAGTTGATTACGGTTCAGCGCTATGCGGAACTGATGCAGCGCGCGTTATCGCTCTTTCACACCGACATGAACCAGGTGGCAACGCAGGAGTTGCCAAAAGTTTCTAGCAATGGCTAAAGGAGCCTGAAATGCTTCGCGCACTTTATACCGCAGCGAGTGGAATGTCTGCCCAGCAACTCAATCTCGACACGATCGCCAACAATCTGTCGAACTCCAGCACCGCTGGCTTCTACGCGCGCCGGGTGCAATTTTCAGATCTGGTTTATCAGAACATCATCATGCCGGGAGCCGCGGCCACGCAGCAGACCACGATCGCGGCTGGGCTCCAGGTCGGCCTGGGAACCATGCCGGCGGCGTCGGAACTCGTCGAAACCCAGGGGAACTTCAGCGCGACCAACAATCCCCTGGACCTGGCCATTCAAGGGCTTGGCTTTTTCCAGGTGACGTTGCCGGACGGCCAGATCGCTTATACGAGATCCGGTTCGTTTCATCTCGATGCGCAGGGAAACATTGTCACCGCGAATGGGAACGCGCTCCAACCCAGTGTTACGGTCCCTGCCAACGCCACTTCGATCACGATCGGCGCCGATGGAACGGTGTCGGTAACGCAGGCAGGGCAAACCGCGGCGCAACAGGTGGGCAGCATTCAGTTGGCGATGTTTCCGAATCCGGGCGGTTTGAATAGTGTCGGCAACAATCTCTACCTTGCGACGACTGCCTCGGGCGACCCGATCGTGGGCGCTCCGGGAGCGGCGGAAGGATTAGGCACGTTGCAGCAGGGAATGCTGGAGCAGTCCAACGTCGACGTGGTTCAGGAGTTTGTGAATCTCATTGTTGCGCAGCGTTCTTACGAGGCCAATTCGCGCGTCGTCACCTCGGCAGACCAGATGCTGCAGCAGTTAGCCAATTTGGGCCGTTAGCCGGTTACCTCATGCTGACTCGTAAGGATGGAAAAGTCGCGTTGTTTGCGCTGCTATGTGGGGCCCTGTTGCAGGTGGCCGTTGGTCAGACGCGCAGCACGCGAATGACGATGTCGCCGGAACCTGTCGTCGCGGCTCTTGCGTCGGCTGGCCTGGAGGTAGGTGCTTCTCAGCTGGAATTCCTCTCGCACGTCAATGCAACAGGCGAGAATCCGAATCTGCAAGTGGTTAGCATTCATAATATGAGCGCCGAGACGGCGAGGGTGAAGGTGCGTTGCACGGACAATCAGGAGTGCATTCCATTCTATGTGCTCGTGCACGACATGAAAGGATCGGGCAGCCTGGCAAAGCCATTGGTCGCTGGCAATGATCGACCGAGATTGGAATCGATACGGGCGCTGGTTCGGGGTGGCGATCATGCGACGCTCATTTTGGAGAAGGCGGACTTACGCATCAGCATGCCCGTGATCTGTCTTCAGAGCGGCGTACGCGGCCAGAGAATTCGGGTGGCGAGTACTGATCGCAAGCAGTTTTACCGGGCAGAGGTTATTGCACCGGGAACTTTGAGGGGCAGTTTGTGAAAGGGGACTACGAGATGCGCGTGGTTGCTCGAACCCGCCTGATGGTCGCTCTGGGTGTGGCGATTCTATGGGCCATCACAACGCCCTGGGCACTTGCCCGAAGCAAGTCGACACAGACTTCTGAGCAGATACGAGCCGACTACATCAGCCGGGTGCAACAACAGTCTCCAGCTCCAGTCTCCACCACTCTGGGCAGCCTGTATGTCCCCAGCGCGGGCCTGTCCGACATGGCCACGGACTACAAAGCTAGAACCGTTGGTGACCTCGTCACACTCGTGGTCTTTGACCAGACCGCAGCGAAATCAACCGGCGACGTCAACTCCCAGCGAGCGTTCCAGACTAGCTCCGCAATTACGGGCCTGCCAGGGGCGTTGGCGACTGGGAACGTGAATCCTCTCTTCGCCTCGAACTCTGCCACGACCCTGAAGGGCCAGGGCGAGACATCGGCTGGGTCTGACGTCACCACGAAGCTTGCTGCTCGCGTCATTGCGGTGTTGCCTAACGGGAACATGGTCGTGGAGGCAGAGCGTCACATCCTTATTAACAGCCAGCACGACACGATTATTGTCCGGGGAGTGCTCCGGCCCGGTGACGTGGGACCCAACAACACGGCTCTGTCCACAGCGTTGTCGAATCTCGAGCTTGAAATGAAGGGGAAGGGTACAGTGTCGGATGGAATCCGGCGCACCAATCCCGCCATCCGGGGGCTGCTTTGGCTGATCGGGTTCTAAGCACACATGCTCGGAGAATCGCGCGGGCTAGCCTGGGACTTGCCCGGCTTGTTGCCGTTCTGTTTCCCGTTTTGTTTTCTCTGACTGCCGCGGCCGCGGAATCCGACGAAAGCCGGCGTGTATTGATTCGCGATATCGCAACCATCGAGGGCGTCCGCGAAAATGCTCTCATCGGGTACGGAGTAGTGGTCGGGCTCAAGCGAACGGGGGACAGTCAGCAGACGAAGTTCACTAACCAAACCCTGGCGAACGAGATGCAGCGACTGGGAGTTCAGATCCCAGCAACCTCTATCCAGGTACGCAACATCGCGGCGGTGATGGTGACGGCGTCGCTCGCACCTTTTTCCCGGCCGGGAACGACTATGGATGTAACCGTGTCGTCCATCGGAGATGCGAAGAGCCTCGAAGGAGGAATCCTGCTGCTGACCGCGCTCCATGCGGCTGACGGACAGGTTTATGCCGAGGCGCAAGGGCCGTTGACTCTGGGCGGCTACACCTTCGGCGGCGGTGGGAATGCCAAGGAAGTGAACCACGTCACGGTCGGCAGAGTGCCTGGTGGCGGCGTGGTTGAACGGGATGCATCGATCGACCTGGCTCAGTTGAAAGTGCTCTCGTTTGCTCTGCGCGAGCCTGACTTCACCGCCGCGCGCGATGTGGCGGGCGCCATCAACACGAAGTTCGGGAAACAGGTAGCTTCCCCGATGGACAGTCGTCGTGTGCAGATTGACGTCGCGCAAGCGGGCGCCTCCTCGATGCCGGAGTTGATCTCAGAGGTGCAGAACCTCACCATCTCGATCCATCCTGCAGCTAAGGTGGTCATGAACGAGCGCACGGGCACGATCGTGATGGGAGGCGACGTGAAGCTCTCTGCAGTTTCTGTTCTGCATGGTGACCTTACCGTCGAAGTCTCGACCACATTTTCGGTTTCACAACCCGCGCCCTTCTCGAAAAACGGAAACACCGAAGTGGTTCCCCAGACAGAAGTGAGAGCGAACGAAGCTCCCGCTCGTTCGCTGCAGCTGAAGGCCGGCGCCAGCGTGGAAGAACTCATCAACGGTCTGCACACCATGGGCGCCACGGCGCGGGACATCGTAGCGATTCTGCAGGCGATCAAAGCCGCAGGCGGATTGCAAGCTGAGCTGGAGGTGCTCTAGCCAATGGGTGACTTCCGCATTACGACACCGGCTGCTGGCAATCAAAGCCTCGCGCAGGCAAATGTAGACCGGGCTATCGACGGTCTGCGTAACCCGCAGACTAAGAACAGCTCGGCGAAGATCGACAAAGCAGCCCGGGATTTTGAAAGCATCCTCATCAGCCAGTGGCTTGATAAGGCGGAGAAATCGTTCGCCACCGTGCCCGGCACAAATCCTGACCAGGAGAGCGATTCCACGCGCGACCAGTTTCAGGGTATCGCGTGCCAGTTTCTGGCGGCGGATATAAGCAAGACAGGCGCATTTGGGATTGCCTCGTTGATCCGCCGGCAGTTGGAGGCCGTGGAGGCTGCTCGGCCGAGCCGGGAAGGCACTTCGAGCGACGCTTCGGCAGTTCCGGACGCCGCTAAATTAGAGAATACAAAGTAGTTACGTCAGACTGTCGATCCACGGTATTGCTACTAAAGTTTTCCGGGGCAAGTGCCGATTAGCAGTCGACGGAAATTTACGAAGAGGTAGTTCCATGAGAATTGGATTAAATACGCCCGATCCACAGGGGATCTCAACCGAGAAGGCGAAAGCCGGCTCGACCGCTTCACCGAATTCGGTGGCCCAGGCTGGCGATCGCGCCACGGTCGTGCGCGATACCGTTCACCTGAGTTCGCTGGCCAGCCGCGCGTTGCAGCTACCCGAGATTCGCCAGGACAAGATCGACAGCATTCGGCAGCAGATCAAGAGCGGAGAATATAAGCTCGACGCGCACGCGACGGCCGCGGCCATGCTGACCGAGTAAACGACCGGTAGATGCACGAAACGGTCCACGGTAAAAAGCTCATGCCAGAATCTGCATCGACCAGGATGGTGACGGAACAAGAACATCTTACGCGGCTGCGTGCTCTGTCGCGGGAAATCACTTCCGCCCTCTCGGCCATCGAGCACAACAACCTGCAAGCATTGCAGGACAGTATCGCTGCGCAGGAACTCCTTTGCGCGGCTCTGAATGAAGCGACGCGCGGACTGCCACATCCGCATGGCGGAAAGTCGCACAAGGCGAAGCGGCCAGTGTCGCCAATCGCCGAGCAGATCCGGACCGAGTCCGCCGCATTGGCCCATCTGAACCGGGTCTACGCCGCCGTGTTGAAGCGTGCACAAGTGTCGGCCAGCCTTATCTTCGGTTTGTATCGCAACTATGGGCAAGGTTATGCGAAGGATGCACCCGCCGTAACGCAACATCACACGTGGTCGTGCGAGGGATGACGATATGCCCGGCTTGACGGCAACAATGTGGATGGCGGCCCAGTCCCTCCTGGCCAACCAGGCAGCACTGGACGTCACCAGTAATAACATCGCGAATGCCAGCACGCCGGGTTACAGCCGCGAGCAGGCGGTACTCACCGAGGGCGTCCCGGTTCAGGACGGCAATATCAACTACGGGAGCGGCGTCGTTCTGCAGCAGGTCCGTAGCATTCGCGACCAAGTACTCGAGTTTCGCATCGCGCAGGAGATGCAACAGCAGGGAAGCGCTCAAGCTCAGTACAACGCGTTGCAGCAGGTGCAGGCCCTGTTTTCTAATTCTACCCAAGGCATTGCCGCAAATTTCACCGCCTTCTTCAATAGCCTGAACCAGCTTTCCACCGATCCGACGAACATTCCTCAGCGGCAGGCAGTACTCACCGCTGCCCGGAACCTGGCGAGTTCATTCCAGCAGACCGAAGCGAACCTGAACACAATCCGTTCCGGGCTGGACCAGTCGGTTGCGCAGACGGTATCCCAAGTGAATAGCCTCACCCAGCAGATCGCGAAGCTGAATGAGCAAGTCGGCGAGATGCAAAGACTGGGCCAGGATCCTGGTGTGCTGATGGATCAGGAAAACAGCCTTATCCATCAGCTTTCGCAATTGACCGATGTTTCCCTGATTCAAACGGAACAAGGCCTGTCGATTACTACCGGCAACGGAACTGCGCTGGTCGTGGGCGGCCAGAGTTTCGCGCTGCAGGCCTCGCCCAATTCCGCGGGCATACAACATATCTACTCACAGGGACAGGACATTACTGGAACCTTCAAGGGCGGGCAACTGGCGGGGACTCTGCAGGTTCGCGACCAGGCCATCCCCGGACTCCTCAGTCAGATTGATGATCTGGCCAGTCAATTCGCGAGTGCCGTCAATGGCGCCCAACAAAACGGCTACGACTTGAACGGAGCGCAAGGGCAAGCACTCTTCTCGTTCACGTCTGGCGCCGGCGCAGCCTCAACCTTGACCGTGGCAATCAGTGATCCCAATTTAATCGCCGCGAGTTCCGACGGATCACCGGGTAGCAACGGGAACCTTGCCAACCTCACGGCGGTCGGAACCCAGGCGCTCCCGTCCGGATCGAATCCAGTCGATACCTATGCCAATCTGGTTGCGCAAGCGGGTGATTCTACTTTGCAGGCGAAGGCTGAGGTTAATGCCAGCACCGTAAGCTTGAACCAGCTGAATGACCAGCGCGGAGCGATCTCGGGCGTCTCGATTGACGAAGAGACCACGAACCTCATCACTTATCAGCGCGCTTACCAGGCCGCTGCCAGGGTTGTGACCACAGTGGATCAACTGATGCAGACCGTTTTGCAGATGGGAGCATAAGCGCCGCAAGCGCTCGAAACCTATGCGAGTGAATCCGGATTTCACGGCTGATATTCTCACCAATCTTTGGCAAAGCCAAAGCCAGGTGGATACCGCGCTTCAGCAGATTTCTACTGGCCGGCGCGTCAACATGCCTTCCGATGACCCGGCTGCCGCGGCTGCCGACGTGCAGAACCAGGCGGCACAGCAGCAGACTGATCAGTACATTCAGAGCTCGAGCAGCCTGGAAGGACTGTTGCAAACGGCAGATTCGACTCTGAGTTCGGTGGTGACCGCGCTGAATCACGCAATCGCTCTCGGAGTTCAGGGCGCGAATGGTACGCTGTCAGCCGCTGATCAGCAAGCGATCGCGCAGCAAGTGCAGGGAATCCGCGACCAGGTCGTCCAACTCGCGAATGTTTCCTACAAGGGATCGTTCATCTTTGCAGGCACAGCGACCACGACACCGCCGTTCACGCTGGATTCCACACAGCCTTCTGGCGTCCGCTATAACGGAAACGCCGGGACCAACAGCGTCGAGATTGCGCAGGGCCGAAGCCTGCAGGTGAACCTGCCTGGCGCGCAGGTGTTTCAGGGGTCCGGAGGCGATGTAATGGCCTCGCTGCAACAACTTCTCACTGCCCTGCAGAGCGGAAATACCACGGCTATCGGAACCGCGACCACGCAAATCCGCGGCGCGCTCGATTACCTGTCGCAGCAGCGGGTATTCTACGGAAACGG
The DNA here is from genome assembly GCA_020073565.1 of Terriglobia bacterium. Lineage (GTDB taxonomy): Bacteria > Acidobacteriota > Terriglobia > Terriglobales > Acidobacteriaceae > Acidiflorens. Next base: position 80,809 of record JAIQEY010000001.1, on the reverse strand, counting down.
TGTGAATCAGCTGACTTCAAACCAGTCTTTTCTGCAACAGGAGAAGGTGAACCTCCAGTCTCAGGAGAATAGTCTGGTGGGAGTCGACCTGGCCAAGGCGGCGACCGATCTGTCGAAAGCCCAGACCACTCACAACGCGGCGCTGGCCGCGGTGGCCAAGGTCATTCCGCAGAGCTTGCTCGATTATCTGAAGTAAGGTGTTCAGCTGCGTGTAGCGAGCTTCCGAATCGGCCAATAGAGACAGTCGCTGCCCGTCCGAATGGCCTTGCGCAGAGCGGCGAGCCACACTCGTACCACCCACGTCTTTCCCTTGCTTGGCCAGGCCAGTAGCAAGAACCTATCAATCTACCGCATAAGCGGTTTTCGCCTCGGTGCGCCGGTGTCAGAAACCAAGTCGATTGTTGATTTGCCGCCGGGGGCAACTAAAGAACATCAATGACAATGAGAGTAATGTCGTCCTGCTGGGTCATTGATGCCCGCTGCCAGTTCTGGAGTTCGGAGAGCAGTTGCCGCGACAACTCGGACGCTGGCTGCGATCGGTTATTACGGACCACTTGTTCAAGCTGTCGATCCCCGAATGATTCGCCCCGGGCACCCTCGGGTTCCACCATCCCGTCGGTATACATCAGGAACCGGTCGCGAGACTCAATTGCCAGATTGCGCACAGGAAATTCCGAGTCGTTTGTGACTCCGAACAGCAGGCCGTTGCTCTCAATGCGCTGCAGTTCGCTGCGCGTGTTCCTCCAGAACAGCAACGGCGGGTGCCCCGCGGCCGAGTAGCGCGCACTTTGGCTCTCTGTATCTATCCACAGATACGCTGCGGAAGTGAGGTGGCCTCGCAACTCCGTCGAGAGAATACGATTCAAGCCTCGCAGCACTTGGGCTGGATCATCAGCGAAGGTGACGACGGACTGCATAGCCACTTTAATCATGGAAGAAATGAGCGCCGCGGGGACGCCGTGACCGGATACGTCGGCCACCAGGATGCCAACCCGCTTCTGGTCGATAGGAATGAACTCGTAGAAATCTCCAGCGACCGCAGTCATAGGGCGGTAAGCGGCGCTGATAGAAAGGTTGTTGATTTCGGGAACGCAACCCGGAAGAATTGAGGTCTGTATCTCGCGGGCGATGGCGAGTTCGTTTTCGACGGAGAGCAAGCGGCGCTCGTTGCGAAAGACCAACTGCAGGGCGACATATCCAAACGAGAACAGAAGAATTGCAAAACCGAGGTGGTCTAGAAGGCGCGGGGTCGCGAAACCAAGGTTGCGCGATAGGTTGGCGTAAAGGGCTTCAATGGTGAAAACGAGCATGCCCGTGGCCAGAACGCCGCGGTCGGGCAAAACGAGGTACTTCCTGGATAATCTCGGCACTGCAACGACAGTCATCAGGACAAGGAGTAGGCAGACCTCAAGCAGATTGTTGTAGAGCATCAACTTGTCGTTTGAGCCCGTAAGCACAAAGAAGCCAATGCCGGCGACAGCAATCGCCAACCCCACGAATGCACCCGCCTGATTGAGGAACCGCATTTTGCCGAGGCTGAGTTCCAGAAAGGAGAGCGAACCAACAACTACGGCTAGGTACGTCATTGCAGTGTTCGCGTATGGAGCGCTGATCTGAAGCCAGCGCGGCGACACCGCTACGACAGCCGGCGATTCACCCAGGTGCTCGGCGCCGTACATCGCGCTCCAGATTCCCAGCCAGAAAAAGATGCGCATGCCGCTTCGTCGGCGAATCGCTGCAATGCAGCAGGCCGTTAATCCGATGAACACGAAGACCGATCCAATAATGATCTCAGCGACTTGGCCGCGGAGCATGACCAGAACTTGATCTCTCAGATCAACACCTCCCAGAGACCGCCAACATATCAGAGTGTTTGTCGTTACCCAAATGGGTGGAGTTCCAGGTTCATTCAGTTTTTGCCGCGATTCGGATCGCATAGAGCAGGCGGAAATAGTGCACAACGGAGAAGCCAGGCTGTCAGAAAAATCTGGACAGTTTACGTAAGCCAGGAGATGGTACACGAGCAATCCCGGACAAACTCAGCTGCCCGTCACAGATAGCTGAGCCAAGTCCAATCCCGATGCCGACTCCGGAGTTCCATAAACCACAGACAAGGCAGGTAGAGAATTGCGACAGCCAGAATCCACATGGCGTAAATAAAGGGCAGACCGTGACCATACCCGGCGGGTTTGGTGGCAAGGTCTGCGATCACGGAGCCGTGCAAGATAGGCTGATGAAAAGCGAACGCGACCAAGATCGCCAGGATGTGAATGAGATAGAGATGGAGGACATAGTAGAACATCGGCACTCGCCCAAAGACCAGAAGAATACGACTCAGCCCGCGTTCTGCTTTGGCCTTGTCAAATAGCCCCAGCAGGATGAGAGACGGCCCGAGGGTCATGAGCAGGTAGTCGAGAGAAGGCGGGTACTTGAGCGTGTTGAAGAATGAGATCACCGTCAACGAAAGCGTCGGCTGAACACTCCATGGGCCAGCAGAACGTGGGTATCCGAACAGCAGTCCGGCGATACCGTTTCCGTAAAAATTGAACACGCGGAGCACGAAGAACAGCGTCGTCGCGGAGATCCCGAGCGCCAGAATCCATTTGCGGCGGTCGGGCCGGAGCAGCAGACTTCCAAAAGCAAAACCCGCAGCCATGACACCGACCCACGGAATCAGGACGTACCTTGTAGAGAACTGAAAATGAGTGCTGACCGGAATGCGGCCGGGCGTGTGTAGAAAGATCCACAACCAGGAGAGCTGTCCGAACGAGGCAGGATTGATACGATCGAGCAGATTGTGGGTGGCGATCATGCCCAATCCCAGCGCACCGATCCAGCGGACCGGAAGGCGCACGATCAGCGCCATCGCAACCATGCTCCAACCTAAACCCCAGATCACTCCCGCATGCGCCCAAGGGACAAAACCCCACGCGAAGTCGATGACCGTGAACTCGAGGAGTACAAGCCATAAACCACGAGTGAAGAAGAAGCGGGAGACCTGTTGCAATGACTTTCCGCGGCTAGTGGCGAGGAATGCGCCGGTGCCAGCCAGGAAAGCGAATACGGGCGCGCAGAAGTGAGTGAGAAAGCGCGTAAAGAAAAGTGCCCCGGACGTGTGTGCCAGGTCCTCAGGAGCAGACCTCTGATAAGTCATGAAGTCCCGAGTGTGGTCCAACGCCATGATGACCATGACGAGTCCACGCAAGACATCCACGGAAACCAACCGCGAACCTTGCGCGGGAAGGAGAGAAGCTTTCGTGCTGACGGCGGTAACTGACGGGGAACTGGCCGCGGTTACCATGCCCCACACTTCCAGGAACATGTCGATGTTTCGTTCATAGTCCCATCTTAAGGGGCTGAGACAATCTCGTAGATTGTTGGGATGTCAAAAGATTGCAAATAAAACTTCCGGAATTCGTTACACAATTGACCGTGACAACAGCTACGTCTTCCGCTCGATTCGTAGCGCCAGCGTTGGGTTGGCAGACAGGGCTGTGATGCAGAACCGGGCCGGAACAACATGTGCTGACACTTCCCAGCACCTTTAGCCCCTGAGGACCCTGGTGGTTTACGTGAGATGGCCTCGCGTGAGAGAGGCTCAGCTTGTCGAGGTAACTCTACCGGAGCGAGCGCAGACGAGCCTGCGTTCAGGCTGTCCAGTTCGTAGTGGTCACTTCCTGATCGGATGTTGTGAATCGAGCGGCTGGAGCAGCGGCCGCTGACTGCGGCTCGGTTTTCATTCCCAGGTTGGGCTGATCCACCTGCTGCCAGGCTTGGCGCACCTCGAAGAGCAGTTCGATCTGGCGCCGCAGAATCTCGGAGCTCTGCTTGATCTGCCCCTCCAGCACCTTGCATCGAATGGCCGCGTAGAAGCTCGAAAAGTGCTTGGCTGCCTGTCCGCCGCGTTCCATGTCGAGCGAACCGTCCAGTTGCTGTAGAACCAGGAAAGCGTGCTTGATCTTGGCCGCCAGTTCCTCGGCCTGGTTGCGCTCGATGGCAGCAATGGCGCCGTTCAGGTCGGAGATAAGCAAGTCGAAAAGGATCACGACCAGACCCGCCGAGGTAGCGTTCTGCACGGCCGTCGCCAGGTATGTCCGTTCTGTCTGAGTCCTGGTCATTGGCCGTTCTGCTTGTTGTTAGTGAGTCCCAGCATAGCGTTAAGCTGTGCCAGTTGATTCGGCAACTGCTGCAGCAGGATGTCCGCCTGGTTGTACTGGGCCGTAAGCAGGGTTCGCTGAGTCTGCAGATAGACCTCAAAGTTGTCGATGTTGTTTTGCAGATCGTCATTCTGGCTCTTGATGCTCTGGAGATCCACGGTGAACGCCCCGGTGGTCGGGTCGGAGAGGGTACTGAGTTGTGTCTTCAGCGACGCGGCGAATCCATTCGACGCTACTCCCTGCATGAAGGCCTGCACGTCCGCAAAATTGTTCTGAACAGCACTGTCGAGCTTCGAGCTGTCCACGCTCAGAGTCCCGTCATTATTCATGGTGACCCCGAGGCCGGCCAGGCTGCTGATCGTGCCGCTGGCAGCGGTGTAGTTTCCTGCCGACAACAGGTCGTCCTGCAGCATGCGCAATGTGCTGTCAGTTGCCAGTGCGCCCTGTTTGTTATTTCCATCCACAGCATAGACGCTGTTTACGTCTTTGATGAGTGTGTTGTAAGCGTCGACGAAACTGCTGACCGCCTTGGAGATTTCGGTTGAATCCGGAGTTACCGAGATGTTCACCTGGGTGCCCGGGGCCGCGCCTTGCAGATTAAGAGTCAGTCCGTTCACGGCGCCAGTCACAGTGTTGGTTGCGCTCTGGATCGGAATGCCATCGACCGTAAGCGAAGCATCGTTGCCAACCACACCCTGCGTGAAAGTAAGGCCAGAGGGGTTACTGATCGTGAAGTTGGCAGCCGATCCCGAGGCTTTGCTGACGATGGCGAGGCGGGAGCCGGTCGAGTCGTTCACGACGCTGGCGGTGACACCCTGCCCAAGTCCATTGATGTAAGTGGCGAGCTGGTCAAGCGTATCCACGCCGCTGCCGATCGTGACGTGAGTTGGCGCCCCGGATCCGATCTGGAAATCGAAACTCCCCGCCGCAAGCGTCGTGCTGCTGCTGGCAACCGAGTTCGAGTACCAGGAGGCCGTGGTCGCAAGATTATTCACCACCACCACGTGATTGCCGGCGATCGTTCCGGCAGCTGCCGAGGCAGTCACAAGACCGGAGTTCGAGGACGTGGTCGCCATCGACGCTATCGCGCCAGCCGGGTCCCCGAGAGCGCTCAAGGCGTCCGTCAGGCTCGAAATGTCCTTCAGAAGCGAATTGATGTCGTTGGTTTGGCTCTGCAGCGTGACCTGCTCCGCCTGCCACTGTTGTTCGGGTCCCGACAAAGCAGCCATGGCCTGAGCTACCGCAGCGGGGACGTTAATGCCGGTAGAAGACGAACCAAAGGCCGAGAGTAACGAGTTGAGGTTGATCGAGGAGAGCGAACCCATGAATATTTGAACCTCAGCTACTTTTGTTGCCGTTAAAGAATGGTTGGTGGGATCCGTGAGAATCCCACCATCCAGGTTAAGAGGTTATTGGAGGAGCTTCAGCACGGACTGCTGCATCTGGTTCGACTGCTGCAGGGCAGCGATACCAGTCTGCTGCAGGATGCTGTACTTCGACAGATCTGCGGTCGACTTTCCAATGTCGGCAGCCATGATCCCGTTCTCGGCATTCGTCAAGTTCTGGATCTGGTTGTTCATGACGTTGGTGGCCGCTGTGAGCTGGTTCGAGCTAGCTCCAAGCGTGCCACGCAGAGAAGCGACGCCGGCAATCGCGGCGTTGATGTCCGCCAGAGCGGCCGTTGCACTGGCAACGCTGGTCAGAACATCGCTACCGATGCTGGACGGCGTGGCGCCCGAGCTCAGGTGCGACGAGTCGACTTGCCCGATTGTCACGGAGACGGAGGTCGTGCCCGCGCCGCTCGAATCGCTCATGAAGACCGTCAAGTTTGCTGCTGCACCGAAGACAGCCTGGCCGTTGTAGGTGGTCTTCTGTCCGATCGTGTCGATTTCCGCCTTGATCGAAGAGAATTCGGCGTCCAGAGCGGTGCGCTGGCTGTCGCTGACAGTGCCGGTGGCGGATTCGGTCGCCAGTGTAACCGCGCGGTTCAACAGGGTTGTGATCTGGGACAGGGCGCCGTCGGCGACCTGCAACATGCCCACGCCGTCCGACGCGTTCCGTACGGACTGGGTCAGGGCGGTGATGTTGGCGCTGAGACCGTTGGCGATCGCGAGGCCGGCTGCGTCGTCTGCGCCGGAGTTGATCCGTTGGCCTGAGGACAACTGCGCGAGAGTCTTGTTCAGAGACGCTTGCGTGACGTTCAGCTGATTCTGCGCCCCCAGTGAGGAAACGTTATTCAGGATGCTAAGCATTGTGTGAATCTCCTTTTTTCGAATCCCGCCTGCACCGAGGGTCGCGGCTCTCTGCTTACCTCTCAGGTTTGCCAGCCGCCTTATCGAGCAGGAGGTTGCTTTTGGCGGGATTACCTATCGGCACTTCACGATTTAAACTTGGCCTCCTGTAGCACGTCGGTAACCTGCGGTGGGTTACCCTGTACTGAAAAACCTGATGGGGTTGGAAGAATCGTGCGCTCGGCAGTTCCCCCCGAGCCACTGAAATTGGGGTGTTTGGCCCGCGTTTCTGCGTATGCTGCCTGCAGCTCTGCGACTTCCGGAAACCGCTCCAGACCGTGCTGCAGGATCTCCAGGGTTCGATCCCATTGCTGTAATCGGGCCCGGATGCTGGCGGCGCGCAGGAATAATCTGGGGTGCGAAAGCTCCTCGGCACAGCGTTCTGCCACCTCGGCCGCCTCGGACAACCTACCAGCAACGATGCAAGCTTTCATCAGGCGGTCCTGGACAACATAGATGTTTGGCGCACCCTTCGCAGCGCGTCGCAATAATGTAAGCCCAGTGTTCTTTTGGCCGAGGTGAACTTCCACGTATCCCAACTTGCTTTCCACTAGAGGATTGTCCTTGCAGGGCTTCAATGCTCGCCGGTAGCTCAGGCGAGCCTCCCTAAATCGCCCCAGGCCGGTGAGTGCATCCCCTTTCAAATCCTCCCGCAAAGCGTAGCTGCCGCCGGTCCGTTGATCCCGCTCCAGCGCCTCCAAAGCTTCCTGGTAGCGCTGTAGACGCGCGTAAACCATCGCTGTGAAAAGCCAGGCTTCGGGCGCATCTGGCTTCAACGCCAGGGCCCGTTCAAAACACCGCAAGGCCTCATCCGTCTGATTGAAAAATTCGAATTCGTGAAGCCCGAGCTGGATCCATGCTCCCGTGTCATCCGGATGGTCTTCGACCTTACGGCGCAGCAGGTCGTGGTAGAACCCTGCTTTCCGTGTCCTGGCTTCCTGTTCCACTAACTGTCCAAAATGGTGAATGAAGAAACTCGCGATCTCCAGCTTGAGACCGCAGCCTCGGATTTGATCCTCAACCAATTCATGTACACGTCCGGCGAAATAAATCTCCGGATGCCGCCGAAAAAGACGGCAGTTTTCGTGCACAAAAAAGGATGGCGCACTTTTAGCACGCTCATGCTGAAAGTCATTCGGCACGCTGACGCGGTCCCATCCCCGGCTGAATCGGGTAGGCATGTAGTTGCGAATCGGAGTCAGGTACCCGCCGACACCCGACTCTGTGAGCAGTTCTGGAATTCTTCGCTGCGTGCCGCGGTCGAGTTCCTCGTCCGCATCGAGTACCAGTACCCAGTCGGTGGTCACGGGCGCCAACGCGGCATTCCGTGCGTTCGCGAAGTGGTTCTCCCAGGGCACAGAAACGATGGTTGCGCCAAATTCGTGCGCAATGTCACAGGTATTGTCCGTGCAGCCGGTATCGGCAATGACGATCTGCGAGACGATCTCCCGTGCGCTCTCCAAGCAGGGGCGAAGGGTCTCCCCGCCGTTCTTAACGATCATTGAAAGACCTACTGTAGGCATCCGGTTTCCTGCGGACATTGGTATTTGGTTGGAACTGTGTTTGAGTCGACTCCCCGGCAGAATGTGTGCACGTGCAATACCAAGATCAGCTATCGCATCCGTTGTGCGGACCAGATCTCGCTGGCGCACACCGGGAACACCTCTCAAATCAGCTGAACCCTTGCTTTTGTCGGATTAGAAACAGATAAGGCCACCGGATGCAGGGCACTTGCTTGCTCTCAAGCCCGCAACGCCAATGTTTGCCTCCAGCGCAACTCTCCGGTCCGAGTTTGGGCGTTCGCGCGGCGCACGCCATCCACTTCGCTCAAGACTCAGGAATCAGGTTTTGACGAAGTGCCCGATGCAGGTAATCCATCTCTTCTCGAATGAGCGGGACTTCATAGCCGGCAAGCCGGTTCTGCCGGGCGAACGCTTGAACCGCACGCTCGGTGAGCGCCTTCCACTTATCTGTGTCAATCAGCCGGGCGCATTCTGCACAGGCATTCCACTCCTGCCCGCTATCATGCTCAGCCGAGGTCCCTTTCAGATACACAAAGGAGTAGCACGTGTAGCACTTCACAAACAAGCCGTGGCTGCAGAAGTCGCATAGCTTAACCGGGTACTCGCCTCCGAGATGCATTGCGGTCTGCATGATGTAAAACTATCGGCCCGAGCGCGTGTCTTCGTGAGTCCCGGATATCAGGCGCGTGGAGTTAACGGTTCGTTAGAAGCGAGGCTTTAGCAGGACCAATGCGTTTTTATCAGGCTGGCCGACCTCTGTGACAGATTAGTTGTGAACTCGCGTCCCCAGGTTGCTGTAGGCACTCGGGTGACCGTGCGTGAGTAATCTGCGTTCGTATTACCACGGTACTGCACTTCGCGGTCAGCTCTACTCGTAATCGCACCTCATACTGCCGATTATGCTGTCCATCCTGAGGCGCATGGGCTTGCGGCAAAGCGCACAAGGGGGAGGATGGCTGCCTTGATACGTCTCACCCGCTTAAACAATCAACCGCTTGCCGTCAATTGTGATCTGATCAAGTTCGTTGAGAATGCGCCCGACACGCTAGTCACCCTGCTCAATGGCGAGAAAATCGTCGTCCGTGAGAGTTTGGAAGAAATTACTACTCGTATCGTTGCCTTTCGCCGTGAGGTGCTTTCCGGCCTGGGTTTGACAGGGACAGATCCCGTCTCCCAGTTCAACGCAGTGACGATCCCGACCAAACCCAGCCACATGCGTGAACCCAGAGGAGACGATTCTCGTGGATAAAAGTACGATTGGCGGCATTGTTCTCGCCGGGGGCGGCATTCTCGCGGGCCTGCTGATCGAGGGCGGAAAGTTAGCCCAAGTGGTGCAGCCGACCGCTGCCATGATCGTCTTTGGAGGCACGCTCGGCGCGGTCATGGTGCAGTTTCCTCTTCCGGTCGTGAAGCAGGCGGTGAAGCATCTGGCCCACGTGTTCCTCGACCGTTCGCAGGATCCCAAGGCAATCATCCGGGATATGGTTGGCTACGCGGTCCGGGCTCGCAAAGATGGAATTGTCTCGCTGGACTCGGAACTGGAGAAGATCACCGATCCTTTCCTGAAAAAGAGTTTGATGTTGGCGGTGGATGGAACCGAGCCCCAGGAACTCCGAAAGATGATGGAACTCGAACTCGACAACCAGGCAGAACATTCCGAGAAGGTGGCGCAGGTCTTCGAGTCAGCGGGAGGATTTGCTCCGACGATCGGAATTATCGGCGCGGTTCTCGGCCTCATCCAGGTCATGCAACATCTGCAGAACATCGACGAAGTAGGACGAGGAATCGCCGTCGCCTTTGTGGCGACGATCTACGGGGTTGGCTCTGCTAACCTTTTGTTCCTGCCCGCCTCCGGCAAGCTGAAGATCAAGAGCAGAGACGAACAGGTTCTGCAGGAGATGACGCTGGAGGGCGTGATCTCGATTTTGGAGGGCATGAATCCTCGCATGCTGGAGACGAAACTTCTGGGATATTTGCACGATCAGCAACTCGAAGAGCCGGTCAAAGCATGAGCCGCCGGCACAGAAAACACGCTCATGCCAACCACGAGCGCTGGCTGGTCTCGTATGCAGATTTCATCACCCTGCTCTTTGCCTTTTTCGTGGTGCTCTACGCATCTTCTCAGGTCGACAACAAGAAGATCGCTCAAGTCTCCGCGGCCATTGAAGGCGCTTTTCAGGACCTCGGAGTCTTTTCCGGCAATGCTCCAGGACCGGTTCTGCGCGCCGAAGCAGCCCCACCCGGAAGCGGGGCGGCTAGCCTCGACGCGCCTGCGATGGAGCGTCTGACCAACGCCAAGCGTCTGGAGGGAATTGGCGGTGGATACGGCCCCGACATCAATCGCCTCAAACACGACTTGGAACAGGCCCTCGGAGAACAGATCAAGAAACACGAAATTGACATGCGGGTTACGCCCGAAGGCCTGGTGGTCAGCCTGCGCGAAGTCGGCTTCTTCAACAGCGGAGACGCCACCCTCCTGTCGGATGGCGAAGGCACGCTGACCCGAATTGCCACCATCCTCAACGCTAAGGGCTTTCAGATCCGGGTTGAAGGCCACACGGATAATGTGCCGATCCACACCGGCCGTTTTCGGTCGAATTGGGAGTTGTCGGTGGCGCGCGCCACCGAAGTAGTTTCGCTGCTGATTGAACAGCACGGATTCGATCCGAAGCAAGTCTCGGCCGCGGGCTTTTCCGAATACCACCCCATCGCCAGCAACAAAACAGAAGAAGGCCGAAAGACCAACCGCCGCGTGGATCTGGTGATCGTAGCCCGAACGCAACGCGAATCTGAAGCCGCGGGACGATCTTTTGGCCAATAAGAACAATCCCAGCGTGCCTGGTGAATTTTGCTGACCTGGCAAAGCGCAGGGAAGTGCCGGGAACAGACCCCGCGGCTGCCTCACCTTACCTAAACTCTCACCACGAGACTGCCGATAAGAGATCACCCGGCGTTGGCCGATGCTTGAGGAGCTATGTTCGCAATTATTGGAATCGTCGTTGTTTTCGGCGCGATTGTCGCAGGCTACAAGATGGAGCACGGCAACATGATGGTGCTCCTGCAGCCGGCCGAACTCATCATCATCGGTGGGGCCGCCATTGGTACGGTGCTGGTGGCTAATCCGATTCACATCTTGAAGCAGATCGCGAGTGGAGTTGTCGCCATCTTTAAAGGTCCGAAAGTCACCAGGCAGCGCTACCTGGATTCCCTCAAGATGATGTTTGACTTGCTCGCCAAAGCGCGCAAGGAGGGTCTGATGTCGCTCGAAACTGATGTGGAGGATCCAGCTAAGAGCCCCATCTTCTCCAAATACCCCGCCTTTCTCGGCGACCATCACGTCAAGGACTTCCTATGCGACTCCTTGCGCATGGCGGTCACCGGATCGGATCCGTTCGAACTGGACCAGATTCTGGACCTCGACCTCGAAGTGCATCATCACTGTGCCGCCCAGCCGGTGGCGGCGTTGAACTCGATGGCCGACTCTTTGCCAGGACTCGGCATCGTGGCCGCCGTGCTGGGGGTAGTGATCACGATGGGCGCCCTTGGCGGCCCGCCCGAGGAGATCGGTCACAAGGTGGCCGCGGCGCTGGTGGGCACCTTCCTCGGAATCCTGCTCTGCTATGGACTCGTCGGACCTCTCGCCGCCAACATGACCAAGACAGCGGAAGAGGAACATGCCTATCTTCAAGTCCTGCGCGTTGTGATGATTTCGTTCTTGAAGGGCGCTGCTCCGATTTTGGCCACCGAAGCCGCCCGGCGCGCTATACCGGGTCACCTCCGCCCGTCGTTCCAGGAAGTTGAAAATCTCTGCCGTCGAGGTGGACAAGCAGCCGCCGCCGAAGCGGGCTCAAGTCAGGGGTAACGTCCACCATGGCCTCAACCCGCCCCATCATCATCGTCAAGAAGAAGGTTGCCCATGGCGGGCACCACGGCGGCGCCTGGAAGGTGGCGTACGCGGATTTCGTGACTGCCATGATGGCGCTCTTCATCGTGCTCTGGTTAATGAACAGCAGCAAACAGGTCCAGGAAGCGGTCGGAGGCTACTTCAAAGATCCATCGGGGAATTCAAAGAAGGTGGGCACCGACCAGCGTGGCTCCGGCGACGCCTTCACGGTTACCAAGCAAAATATGGAGCAGTTGAAGGAACAGCTCCAAAAGGCTGTTCGCCACCTGAACGATTTTGAGAAGCTCAAGAATCAGATCCAAATCACAGTGACTCCCGAGGGTCTGCGGATCGAACTGCTGGAAACGGCGAAGGGGACATTTTTTGAGACGGGCAGTTCTGCACCCACCCAGCAGGGCCAGGAACTGCTCATTCTGATTGCCAAGGAACTAGGAGCGATTCCTAACAAGCTTTCGATCGAAGGACATACTGATTCCAAACCTTATTCGGGAGCTCGGGGCTATGGCAATTGGGAGCTCTCGGTCGACCGAGCGAATGCTGCTCGTCGCCTGATGCAGCAAAACGGTGTTCGCGCTGACCAGGTGGCGCAGGTAAGAGGTTATGCCGATCAGTTGTTGCGCGTAGGCACCGATCCCCTCGACCCATCCAACCGCCGCATCACCGTCATCGTGAAATACCTGGAGTCGAGCCCTGGCGAACCGGCCAGCAGTCTGGTGACGTCCAGTAAGATCCCTCCCGCTGCGCACGAAGAAAAGAGTCATTGATAGCGTTGGCCGAAATCTCGGCCGAGAAAGCCCAGAGTTCGAAGAACCCCAGAACAGAAATGGCAGATCGTGTGCTGTCCGGCTGGTCTAAATTTAGTGTACCATGGTACATTGGTACCATGATGGATCCATCCAAGCTGCTCATTGAACGCGTCCAGACCGGTGTCCGCATGGAAAAGCGCATCCTGAAAGTCCTGAAAGGATTCGCCGAATACCACGACATGTCGCTCGGCGACCTGCTTGAAGGCATCGTGCTCCACGCCTTCGACGGCAAGACTCCCTTCAGCCCCACCTCCCTGGCGCGTATTCAAGAGTTGAAAAAGTTCTATGGACTTGATCTCGATTCGAGCGCCAGCCACCACCTGACCGAAATCAAGCGGCGCTCAAGCAAAAAGACTGCCTCGGAGAAGAAAAAATGACACACGACCGATTGCCGGTGGCGTTGTGCATCCTGCAGTGGGTGCTGGGTCTGGTGATCCTGGCGGAGTCGGCGCGTTTCGCGTTCTCCCCAGGGGCCGCACATGCGTTCGCCAGAACCGGGCTGCCCGACTTCATCCGCCTTACCTTGGCGTGGGCGGAGATCGCTGCCGCCATTCTGTTCCTCGTTCCGCGTGCCACGGTGGTTGGCGGATGGTTTCTGATCGTCGTGCTCGGCGCAGCGATTGCCCTCCATCTTCTGCACGGATGGTTCGATGTAGGAGCGCTGGCGGTTTATGTGGCGGCGGCGTGGGCGGTGATGGCGGGGAAGTCAGCGAACGCAGAGAGGTGAACATGACAAGCGAGGAACTGATCGAACAATTCGATCGCGGCGCTACCCCTGCCGGGACTTTCCATCACGCCGATCATGTCCGGCTGGCGTTTGAGTACCTGTGTCATTACCCAGTGCTCGAAGCGCTGGAGAGATTTCCCGCTGCTCTGAAACGTTTTGCCGTTTCCAAGGGTAAAGCGAATCTCTACCACGAGACCATCACCTGGGCCTACCTGCTTCTGATACGCGAGCGCATCGCCCGCGCGGGCGGGGCCCTGACTTGGGAAGAATTCGCCGTCCGTAATTCCGACCTGCTGGTCTGGAAGGGCGGCGCGCTGGCAACCCTCTACCGCCAGGAGACGCTCGACTCCGACCTGGCTCGCCATACGTTCGTTCTACCTGATCGGACCACCGGTTAGGGACCTCCTGCGACTTGGCGCCTGGGACCTCGTCCTTGAAGCCAGGCCACTTCGGCGGTAGACTTCGTGTTTCGCGTTGCTCAGCGATTTTTCGAGGACTCATGCCGCAGAACTACGTTCCTATTTTCATTTTCCTCGCGGTCGTCGGCGTCCTGATTCCGGTCACGCTGGTGGTGGCCAGAATCGTCCGCACACAAAATCCCAACCGCACCAAGCTCATGCCCTACGAGTGCGGCATCGACCCCTACGACAGCGCTCGCGGCCGCTACACCGTGCGTTATTACATAATCGCCATTCTGTTCGTGGTGTTTGATGTGGAAACGATTTTCCTGTTTCCCTGGGCGGTGAAGTTCAAGGCGCTGGGCATGTTCGGACTGGCCGAAATGCTGGTTTTTCTGGGCATCCTGGTGGTGGGCTACATCTGGGTCTGGAAGAAAGGCGCGCTGGAGTGGGTGTAAATCCGGCGGGCCCGAATCCGGCTGTTCCCGATGAGACCTTCAGCGCGAGCCGCTGGACGAAGGGGAACCTGTGGTTCCCGACGCGCATCGTGGTCAGCCCGCTGCGCGTGAGCCGCGTGAAGAGGCGTCTGTTCGGCAGCAGCGAGGAAAGCATTTCGATTTCTCAGGTAGCCTCGGTAAAGATTTCGACGGGAATTTTCTGGTCGGACATCATGATTGAGTCCACGGGAGGCACCGATCCGATCACTAGTCACGGCCATCGTAAGGCCGACGCGTTGCGCATCCGCGACCTGGTCGAAAGCTTCCAGGCAGCCCGGCGCTAGCCTGTTCGCCTTTGCGGACGGCACGAGGCGCCGAAGATTGCTGTGACGGCAGTCATTGACGGTGAGGCAAGCAACTGTTAGAAGGGATGCTTTCGCGCCGCAGGTAATGCCGTACAAAAAACCCGATCGGGAAGACGCCGGCGACACTGCGAGAAAAGCAGGCCGAAGGAAGAATGGCCGAGGAAACCAAAACGCCTGCACCACCGCTGCCCGAAGGCGAACCGAAGCCGTCGACGGAGAAGGCAGTCCCCCCCGCACAGGCCGCCACTCCTGCTGTTCCGAAGACGCCTGCTCCTCCGGCCGCTGCTGCGCCCGCCAAGCCTGCTCCCGCGAAGCCTGCCGGACCAGTGCCCGTACCGTGGTCTTCGCCGATGGTTGAGAGATACAAGCGTCAGTACGGATCGGGCCTCGATGCGCAAACCTACCTGGGACAGAATTACTTCAGCGTCGATCGCTCGCTGATTCCGGACATTTTGAAACTGCTGCGCGACGAGGAACAGTTCGACTACTGCGTCGACATCACCGCCGTTCACTATCCGAAGCGCGAGAAGCAATTCGACGTCGTCTGGATCCTGTACTCGTTTCCACGCAACGAACGCATCCGCGTGAAAACGCAAATTGGGGACGGCGAGTCTTTGCCTTCAGCCGTTCCCATCTGGGCGACCGCCAACTGGCTGGAGCGCGAAGTTTTCGACATGTTCGGCATCAGGTTCGACGGCCATCCGGACCTGAAGCGCATCTTGCTTCCGGACGGATGGAAAGGCCACCCGCTGCGCAAGGATTACGGCATCCTGCAACAAGATCAGGAGTGGGTGCAGATCAACCTCGGAATTGAGAGCGGACAATGAGCGTTCCAACGAAGCCCGAGCACGCGAACGCTCTTCCGAACGCCGTATCCAACCTCGAACTTGAAACTCCCGAGAAGCCGTATCTCGATTCGAACGAGCTCATCATCAATATGGGGCCGCAGCACCCGGCGACGCATGGCGTGCTGCGCGTGATCCTCAAGCTAGACGGCGAAAAAGTTCTGGGCACCGAGTGCGTGATCGGCTACCTGCATCGTGGAGTCGAGAAGATTGCCGAAAACCGCACTTACACAATGTTCAATCCGTACGTTGACCGCATGGATTACGTTGCCGCGGTCTCCAACGGCCTCGGCTACTGCCAGGCCGTCGAGAAACTGCTGAACGTGGAAGCGCCGCCACGCGCGAACCACATCCGCGTCATCCTGACCGAACTGAACCGCATAGCCAGCCACCAGCTCTGGCTGGGCACGCACGCTCTGGATATCGGCGCGATGACGCCGCTCTTCTATACCTTTCGCGACCGGGAAGAGATTCTCAAGATCTTCGAGAAGTATTGCGGCGCTCGCCTCACCACGCACGCCTTCCGCATCGGCGGCTGCCAGTACGAGACTTACGCGGGCTTCGAAAAAGACGTCAAGAACTATCTGGCTTTCTTGCCGCCGAAGATTGACGAGTACGAAGCGCTGCTGACCGGCAACCGCATCTGGCTCGAGCGCACCAAGAAGGTCGGCGTGATTTCCGCAGCTGACGCCATTGCCCTCGGCGTGACCGGCCCAGTGCTGCGCGCCAGCGGTGTGAAGTGGGACATTCGCAAGGCTCAGCCCTATGCGAACTATGCCGACTTCGACTTCGAAATTCCTACCGGTGAAAACGGCGACACGTTCGACCGATACATGGTCCGCATGATCGAGATGCGCCAATCGCTGCGTATCATCGAGCAGGCCGTCAACGGCATTCCCGAAGGCCCGATCATGGCCAAGGTGCCCAAGGTGATCAAGCCGGCGGTCGGCGAGATCTACCACTCGATCGAAGCACCCAAGGGTGAGCTGGGATACTTCATCGTCAGCGACGGCTCGACACAACCTTACCGCTTACGGGTGCGTCCGCCTTCGTTCGTCAATCTCCAGGCGCTCGACATCATGGTCCGGGGCATGCTGGTCGCCGACGTGGTCGCCGTTATCGGCACGCTCGACATCGTGCTCGGCGAGGTGGACCGCTGATGCTGACTTCCTTCATGTCGTATCTGGGCAGCCAGTTCAGCCCCGGAGTGGCGGGCAACCAGCTCTGGGCGTTGATCTACATCCTCATTATTTTTACGGGTGTGTCGGTCGCCGTGATTGCGATGAACTGGCTCGAGCGCAAAGCGTTGGCGCATTTCCAGGTGCGGTTGGGGCCAATGCGCGTGGGCCCGCACGGATTGCTGCAGCCTATCGCCGACGCACTGAAGCTGCTGCTCAAAGAAGACATCATTCCTGCCGAAGCAGACCAGGTCGTCTTCTGGATCGCGCCGCTCATCGGCCTGCTCGCCGCCTTCACCGTCTACACCGTCGTGCCCTTCGGCCCTTCGCAAGCCGTGAGCGACATGAACATCGGCATCCTGTTCATGCTGGGCGTTTCATCGCTCGGCGTGCTCGGCATCGTGACCGCAGGATGGGCCTCGAACTCGCACTATCCGCTGATCGGCGCGCTGCGTTCGAGCGCTCAGATGGTCTCTTACGAAGTCGCGATGGGCCTGGCGGTGGTCTCGGCAATCCTGATGACGAGCCTGAACGAAAGCGGCACCGGTACGCTGAGCATGATCGGCATCGTGCGAGCCCAGCAACAGCAGGGTGTCTGGTTCATCTTCAAGTTCTTCCCACTCGGCCTGATCGCATTCGTAATTTTTGCCATCGCGATGGTGGCGGAAACAAACCGAGCGCCCTTCGACCTGGCAGAAGCCGAGTCGGAACTGACCGCCGGATTTCACACCGAGTACAGCGGCCTGCGCTGGTCCCTGTTCATGCTGGCCGAATACGCGGCGATGATTGCCGTCTCGTCGATCGCCGTGACGCTCTGGCTGGGCGGATGGCTGCACCCATTTCCGAATTTGCTGAACGGGCCGGCATGGGAATTCATCTTCTCGCTGTTCCCGGCACTCACATTCGGAGGCCTGGCGGCCATTGCGTTTTTAGGCGTGGCGCGCATGTCCAGAGATTCGTTCTTCAAGATTCAGCGCGCCGGACTCGCCGTATTCGCGGCCTTGCTGGGGCTGCTTGCGCTCCTTCTGCTCATCATCGCGATTGCCGGACGCCACGCCGACACGAGCTTCGCCGCCCGCTTCCGCGAAGGTATCGACTACGTGTACTGGTTCGTGCTTAAGGTAGCCGTCTTTATGTACCTGTTCATCTGGTATCGCGCCACGTGGCCGCGCTACCGTTTCGACCAGCTGATGAAAGTAGGATGGAAAGTCATGCTGCCGATCTCGCTGGGAGTGCTGATCGTGACTGCGATCGTGGGGGTGATCGTCAAATGACCCCAGGCATGGCTCCGGTCGCGACTCCGTTCTTCTTTTATCTGCTCTCGGGCCTGGCCGTCATTGGCGGCGTGCTCGTGATCACGCGCCGCAACGCGGTGCATTCGGCACTCGCGCTGATTGTGACGCTGCTGGCTGTGTCGGGACTTTACCTGATGCTGTACGCGCCGTTTGTCGCTGGCGTGCAGATCATCGTGTACGCCGGCGGGATCATGGTGTTGTTTCTCTTTGTGATTATGCTGGTGAACATTGAACGCACGGTGAAAGAGCGCCAGTTCAATCGCATTTGGCCCGTCGGAGTGGTGGCTGCGGTCGCGCTGCTGGGGTTGTTCGTTTCGGTATACGTGAAGGGGAAGACGCTGCTTGACGATCCCAGGACGGGCAAGCCCCTGTGGCCGGATCCCACGATATCGCTGCCCGACTCGTCGAACACGCAACAGATTGGTGCGATGCTGTACGGCAATTACATGCTCGCCTTCGAGATCGCGTCGTTGCTGTTGCTGGTCGCGATCCTGGGGGCGGTGATTATGGCGAAGAAGAGAATTTGAAAGACGGTTTCTTGTTTCTGGTTCCTGGTTTCTAGTCGTCCTGGGTTTTACGAGAAACCGGAAACTAGCAACCGGAAACCAAGGACGAACAATGGCTCCCATCTCGACATTGCACTATCTCGTTGTTGCGGCGGCACTGTTTGTGCTGGGCGTGATCGGTGTGCTCACGCGCCGCAACGTGGTGATCGTGCTCATGTCGATTGAGCTGATTCTGAATGCGGTGAACCTGAACCTGGTGGCGTTCTCGCGCATGTGGGGAAACTTGCATGGGCAAGTGTTCTCGATCTTTATTGTGGTCGATGCGGCGGCGGAAGCCGCAGTCGGGCTAGGTATTCTGATCGCCTTCTTCCGGAACAAGGAGACGATCAATGTGGATGAGATTGATTTGTTGAAGTGGTAAGGAAGTTGCGAGCTACGAGCCGCGAGCTACTGGCTACTAGCTTTAACTTTTTGTCATCCTGAGCGAAGCGAAGGACCTATGCATTCTGCCGGCACAGCCAGTGACTTGTTCTTCTTGTCTCGTATTTGGCTGATCCCGCTGTTCCCCGCCGCGGGCGCCGCGGGCATGTTTTTCTTTGGCCGAAAGCTCCAGAAGTCAGCAGTGAGCGCGGTCTGCGTGGGCGCGGTGGTGGTTGCGTTTGTGTTTGCTTGCTTCGCGGTGGTCGAGTACACGCATTTTGCGCACGGCACTGGTCAGCCCTTTGAGAAGGTCGTCTATACCTGGCTGGGCTCGGGTGACGCTCACCTCAGTTTTCTTAAGAAAGACGGCACGCCCGCCACGTTCAACGCCGACTTCGGTTTCCTGCTCGACCCGCTGTCCGCGATCTGGCTGCTCTTCGTTACCGGCGTGGGCATGCTCATCCACATCTACTCGGTCGGGTACATGGCGCACGAGGGCGGCTACTACCGCTTCTTCGGATACCTGAACCTGTTCATGTTCTCGATGCTTACGCTGGTGCTGGCGAACAACTACGTGCTCATGTTCGTCGGATGGGAGGGCGTGGGCCTGTGCTCGTATCTGCTGATCGGGTTCTATTTCCATCGCAAGTCGGCGAGCGACGCCGCGAATAAGGCGTTCATCGTGAACCGCATCGGCGACGCCGGGTTCCTGCTCGGGATGTTCACGCTGGTCTGGTACCTGGGATCACTCCGCTTCATTGATGTCAACGCCGCGGCCCGCAGCGGGCACTTCGCGGTTGGCGATCCGATCCTGACCGCCGCCGCGCTGCTGCTGTTTGTTGGCGCCTGCGGGAAGTCCGCGCAGATTCCGCTTTATGTCTGGCTGCCCGATGCGATGGAAGGTCCCACCCCAGTATCCGCGCTGATCCATGCGGCCACCATGGTAACGGCGGGCGTTTACATGGTGGCGCGTTCGAACGCTATCTTCGTGCTCGCGCCCACGGCGATGAAGACGGTTGCGATCATCGGCGCCCTGACCGCGGTCTTTGCCGCCTCGATCGGCCTCGTCCAGAATGACATCAAGCGCGTACTGGCCTATTCCACGGTCTCGCAACTGGGATACATGTTTCTCGCACTCGGAGTGGGAGCGTTTGCAGCGGGTGTGTTTCACGTGTTTACGCATGCGTTTTTCAAGGCGCTGCTCTTCCTGGGATCGGGCTCGGTGATTCACGCCATGAGCGGCGAACAGGATATGCGCAACATGGGCAACCTGCGCGGGCGCATTCCGACGACGTTCTGGACGATGTTCATCGGCATGCTGGCGATTGCGGGTATCCCCGGTTTCGCCGGATTCTTTTCCAAAGACGAAATCCTGTGGCAAGCATGGGCTTCAGAGGGAGGCGCCTACCGCATTCTGTGGTTCGTCGGTTTCGCCACCGCGCTGATGACTGCTTTCTACATGGGACGTCTGATCTTCCTGACATTTTATGGGCAGCCGCGCATGAGCCATGAAGTTGAGCACCATGTGCACGAGTCGCCGAAGTCGATGACCGTTCCGCTGGTGATCCTCGCGCTGGGCTCGGTGTTTGCGGGATGGCTGGGAGTGCCGCACAGCCTTGGTGGATCCAACCGTTTCGACAAGTTTCTGGAGCCGGTGTTCGCGAAAGAGGCTTCCGTGATGCAGATGGAAAAGCCAGCGCAGCTGGAAGCCGGCAAGAAGGAACAAGAGCACACCGATCCGATGGAATACGGGCTGATGGCGCTGTCAATTGCGGTTGCGTTCGCTGGCATTATGTGGGCATATCACTCCTACGCGCACGCCGGCAAAGATTACCGCGAGCCCATCGCTGTCGAGGCTCCGCCGCTTTACAACGTGCTCTACAACAAGTGGTTCGTCGACGAAGGTTACGACTACGTCTTCACCGGCCGCCGCAAGGTCGGCGACATCCGCCTGGGCGTGATGGGCGCGGGCGAAGCATCGACTTGGTTCGACGAGAAGGTGATCGACGGAACGGTGAACGGCGCGGGCTGGACCACGCGCGCCGTGGCTACCCTCTCGACGTGGTGGGATAAATGGATCATCGACGGCGTGGGAGTCAACGGCCCCGCAATTCTGGCGCGCATGATTTCGTATCCCGCGCGCCTGCTCGAATGGGGCCTGGTGCAGTGGTACGCGCTGGTGATGGTCGCCGGGCTGTTAGGTTTTACCGTGTATTGCGTTTGGAAGTGACGCAGCTACTAGCCACTAGCTACTGGCTTCTAGCAAGCAGAACCAGCGCAAAGCGCGAGCCAGTAGCGCTTGCTAGAAGCTAGTAGCCAGAAGCTAGAAGCTGAACTTATGCAGAGTCACATACTCTCGATCATCCTTTTCACGCCGCTGGTGGGCGCGTTCGTTCTCCTGTTTGTCCCCAAGGAGAACAAGGACGCGATCCGTTGGATTGCGAACATCTTCGCGCTCGCGGGCTGCCTGATTTCGATCCCGCTGGTGCCGATGTTCTGGGCGCAACGGTTCGACGCCACACAGCAGTTCAAGTTCCTGGAAGGTTCGGTGAACAACTGGATCCCCTCGATTGGCGCGGGTTACAACCTTGGCATCGACGGCATTTCGTTTCTCCTGATCATGCTGACCACGCTGCTGGGCTGGGTCTCGATCCTCTCATCGTGGACGGCGATCGAGAACCGCGTGAAGGAATACTACATCTGGTTCCTGGTGCTGCAGACCGGCATGCTGGGCGTCTTCATGGCGCTCGATTTCTTCCTCTTCTTCGTGTTCTGGGAAGCGATGCTGGTGCCGATGTATCTGCTGATCGGCATCTGGGGCGGGCCGCGCAAGCTTTACGCTGCGATCAAATTCTTCCTGTACACGTTGCTGGGCTCGGTGATGATGCTGCTCGGTATCTTATTTCTCTACTTCCACCATCACACGGTCACGGGCGTATTCACATTCAGCATTCCGGAACTCTACAAGACGGCTCCGCAGATTCCGTTCCATGCCGCGATCTGGTTGTTCCTTGCGTTCTTCCTGGGATTTGCGATCAAGGTTCCGATGTTCCCGTTTCACACCTGGCTGCCGGACGCGCACGTGGAAGCGCCCACGGCAGGCTCGGTGATTCTGGCGGGCGTTCTGCTGAAAATGGGTACTTACGGGTTCGTGCGCTTTTCGCTGCCGTTTTTCCCGCAGGTGCTCTCCAGTACGGCTACGTTTCTGAATGTGACGACTCGCGGGTGGATGATCGGTATCTCGCTGGTCGGCATTATTTATGGCGCGCTCGTCTCGCTCATGCAGAAGGACATGAAGAAGCTGGTGGCGTATTCGTCGGTCAGCCACCTGGGCTTCTGCACGCTCGGCATCTTCGCGCTGAACCCGGCGGGACTGAGCGGATCGGTGCTGCAGCAGATCAATCACGGCATTTCGACGGGCGCACTCTTCTTGATTGTCGGCATTCTGTATGAGCGGCGGCACACGCGCGAGATCGCGGAGTACGGCGGCATTTCGAACGTCATGCCGGTTTACGCCACCATCACCATGATCATGTTTCTGTCGTCGATGGGATTGCCTCTGCTGAATGGCTTCGTAGGCGAGTTCACGATCCTGCAGGGAACGTTTACTGAGAATTGGAAGTGGGCGGCGTGGGCGTCGCCGGGCGTGGTGCTGGCGGCCGCGTATCTGCTGTGGCTTTACCAGCGCGTTTTCTTTGGCACCGTTACGAATCCGAAAAACGAAAAGCTGCATGACCTGACGCCGCGCGAAATTCTCACGTTCGTGCCGCTGGTGATCGTAGCGTTCTGGATCGGACTTTATCCGAAGCCGTTTTTCCAGATTCTCGAACAGCCGGTGAACCAGATTGTGCAGACGGTTCGTCCGGGCTATCCGATTCCGGGATATCCCAAAGCGACTGTGAACGCGCAAGCCACGGCTGTAGCGGCTCCGGTGCCGCCGGCGCCCACGTCCGTAGCCGTGCCACCCGCGCCCGTTACCAAGCCGGTGCACGCGGCTCGTGCCGCGAAATCGAAAGGGAAATTCTAGTGCTCGGCCTCTCGCCCGTTGAATACCGGCTCATGCTGCCCATGGTGGAACTGGGCATTTTTGCGCTCGGCATTCTGATGATCGACTTGATGATTCCGCGCGAGTGGAAGTGGATGAATGCGGTCGGGGCGTTCGTGGGCGTGCTGTTCTCGGCCTTGTGCGTGTGGCAGATTCAGACGTTGTTTCCACGTGGCGCGATAGGATTTTTGAATTCGCTGCTGGTTGATCGCTTCGCCATTTACTTCTGGTATCTGTTCCTGGCGGGTGCGGGGATTGCCATTCTGATGTCGGTGAGATATCTCGACGTCGAAAACGAACATCACGGCGAATACTACGCGCTGCTGCTGCTCTCCGTGATCGGCATGATGTGCATGGCCGCCGGCATCGATATCGTACTCATTTTCATTGGCCTGGAACTGATGGCGATTTCGACCTACGTGCTGGTGGGTTTTCTGCGGCGCGACCGGCGGTCGAATGAAGCGGCCCTGAAGTATCTGCTGCTGGGAGCGTTTTCGTCCGGCATCTTTGCCTACGGCCTCTCGCTGTTTTACGGGCTGTCGGGCAGCACCAACCTCTTGAACATTGCGCGCGCGGTCTCGGCTCGCAATCCGCATGACCCGGTGGTGATCATCGCCATGCTCACCACCATGGTCGGCCTGCTGTTCAAGATCGCGGCGATTCCGTTTCACCAGTGGGCGCCCGATGCCTATGAAGGCGCGCCGACCTGCATCACCGGATTCATGTCGGTGGCGGTGAAGGCGGCCGCGTGGGCGATGCTGCTGCGCATCCTGGGGTACCCCATCTTTATTGTCGGCGGTCAGATGGTCGTGCTGGGACTGTATCCGCTGCGCGCGACTTACACGCCAGTGATCGTGTTCGTCTCGATCGCGACCATGACGGGTGCGAACTTCGCTGCGCTCACCCAGTCGAACACCAAGCGCCTGCTCGCCTACTCCTCGATCGCGCATGTCGGTTACATGCTGCTCGCGTTTGTGGCCATGGGGACATCCGCGCCTAACAGCCCCGGCTTCATTGACGGCTTTAAAGGCATCCTGGTTTACCTGCTGGTGTACACGTTTATGAACCTGGGCGCGTTTGCAGTGATCACCTCGCTGCGCAACCGCAACGTGATTGGCGACGAACTGGATGATATCGCCGGGCTTTACTCGCGCGCGCCGCTCGAGGCTGTGCTGATGCTGCTCTTCCTGCTCTCGCTCGCCGGTATTCCGCCCGCCGCCGGATTTCTGGGCAAGTACTACATCTTCCTCAGTCTGATCGAAAGCCAGCATTACTGGCTCGCTGCGGCCGCCGTGTTCTACGCGTTGTTCGGTCTTTATTACTATTTGAAGATTGCGAATGCGATGTTCATGCGCGAGTCAATGGAGGCGGAGCGGTTGCCGATCAGCCTGGGAATGCGCGCCGCGCTTGGAATCACCGCGCTCGCGACCATCGTGATCGGAGTCTATCCCGAGCCCTTCATCCGCAGCGTGAACTGGTCGCTGGGGATCGCGCAAACCCCACACGCGGCGGCGATGTTGAAGTAGAGCCGCGAGCTACGAGCATAGCCAAAGAGGGCACGTCTCCTACAGGATTGTCATCCCGAGCGGAGCGAGGGATCTGCAGTCTCACAGTTCGAGGTTCTCGCCCACGGCTGGCCTGCTCGCAGCTGATTTAGAATCTCCGCATGCCCCTTCCGCCGAAGCCTTCCGAGAAGAAAGATCCGCTCGTCTCACTCGCACACTACTCGGAAATCGGATTCATTATTCCTGCCGCAGTTCTGCTCGGCTTCTTTCTCGGCAAACTTTTGGACTACTGGCTCCACACCAGGTGGCTCTACCTGGTGGGCTTGCTGTTTGGCGCGGTGGTGGGATTCGCGCAGATGATTCGCATGGCGCTGGGCGCTTCCAAAGATGAATGAGCAGGGGAGTTCGGAAACACCCGCATCGGATGTGCGTCTGGAGTCGATCTATGCGCGCGTGATGCCGCGCATGCTCCGCATCATGCTGGTGGCGAGCGTCGTGCTGCTCGTGCCCGCGTTCCGGTTCTACGGCTGGGCGGGCGCGATTGGTTTTGCCGCGGGAGCAGCGGTTTCCTACATCAATTTTCTTGCTCTGGCCCGCGGTGTGGAAAGCCTTGCCGAGCGCATTGTTAATCAGCACAGTCAGGAGAAGGGACGCAGGATCGTGCTGCGTTTCCTTATGCGCTACGGATTGGTGGCAGTCGTTGCCTATGCTATATTCAAAGGTTCTGCGTTGGCCTTTCGTGGCTTCCTGTGGGGCTTGTGCCTGCCAGTCGCGGCCATGATGTTGGAGGCCGGGATCGAGGCGTACGCGGCTTTTCGGCGGAATTGAGCTACGAGCTACGACCCGCGCGCTTCGAGCCAGAAGGTTCAAGCTCGTAGCCCAAGGCTCGCAGTTGGTTTTATCGTAATGGAGCAACTGGCTTTTACCGCATTCCTCAACCGTCTCTTCGGCGCGCCTGTACTGGCGCTGCTGCTGCGGCTGCACATTCATCCGAAACACCCTGCCACGCCCATCACGAATGCTGTTGCCATGGAAATTCTGGTGGTGCTCCTGCTGACGATCTTCTTCATCGCCGTTCGCATGCGGCTTTCGGTCGAGCGGCCGGGCGCGCTGCAGCACACCATGGAGGGCATCTACGGGTTCGTCAATAACCTGGCGGGCGAGACGATTTCGCATCATCCGGAAAAGTTCGTGCCCTATCTCACCGCGCTGGGGCTGTTCATCCTGACCTGCAATCTGCTTGGGGTGGTGCCGGGTCTGGAATCACCGACGGCGGTGCCGATGGTGCCGCTGGGCTGCGCGCTGTTCACATGGTTTTACTACCATTATTACGGTGTGAGAGAGAACGGGCCCATCGGATATTTGAAGCACTTTATCGGGCCGCAAGAGGGCATGCCCCTGACTGTCCGGGTGTTGTTGCCGTTTCTGTTGTTCCCGATTGAGATTTTTAGTCACACGGCTCGCGTGTTGTCGCTGACCGTCCGTCTTTTTGCGAACATGTTTGCGGGTGAAATGGTCACCCTGGTATTTTTCTCACTGGTGCCGCTGGGTATCCCGATTGTGTTCGAAGGCCTGCACATCGGTGTGTCGTTTATTCAGACGTACATTTTTGTGCTGCTCGCCTGCGTTTATCTTGGAGAGGCGACGGCACATGAGCACTAAGAGAGTGCTCGAGAACTGTTCTGAGAACTGGGAACTAGCCTTTCAGCGTGAGGGCGCTGGCTCACTCGAGCACGGCGTCAACCACCCACTGGGGCAATTCATAAGGAGAAACAGATGCGGAAAATCGTGATGTTGTTGTTTGTGATGATGATGGCTTCGCTGCTGGCTGTGCCGGCGTTCGCGCAGACCGGCGGAGGCGCAGCGGGTTCCACCCCCTGGGTGGCAATTACTTCCGGATTCGCGATCGCCATCGCTGCCGGATTGGCAGCCCAGGGCCAGGGGCGTGCAGCATCGTCGGCGTGCGAAGCGCTTGGGCGCAATCCGGCCGCCCGCGCCGGCATTCAGGTGGCGCTGATTCTGGGGCTGGCCTTTATCGAGTCGTTGGTGCTGTTCACGCTCGTGATTATTTTCGTGAAAGTCGCGTAAGGCGCTCGAACATTATCGGGACCCACTCATCGCAAAGTGGGCGATGAGTGGGGCACCCGCTCGTTATGAATAAGGATTCATGAAGAGCCTTTGCCTCGAGAGACAGGCCTTTTTTCTTGCCCCAGCCCGGACGCGGCAAGCGGTGTCTCTACAGTGGGTGAGCATTAAGGCGGGGAGCAGCGAGAGCCGAAAGCCTAGAGCCTAGAGCCTGCTCTACCCTTTGCGTTCGCCGTCCCAGGTGTCGGGACCATTGCCAGGGGCCTTCTCCAGGGCTTCCATCAGGACGCGGCGCAGGCGGTGGCGGCTGTCGAGGTCCATGCTGACAAACTCGAAGCCGATCTCGTTCACCCGGGCGCGGCGTAACAGGATCTGGCCGCGGATTTTCTTCACCCCGAGTGAGATCTCAACATTGGCTTCGGAGCCGACGCGCAGGTTGTCGCTGCGCGTACCCATTCCGCCACCCAGACTCATCTCGCGCATCACGATATTCGATTTTCCCCAGGAACTGGAAAGCGTCGCGTTCAGGGTGCGCGGCAGAACAATACGATCATAGCGGCGTTGCCGGACCCAAGGGCACGCCGGAGCCGGATCGAGGGGGGCGATCGCCAGTTCGGCCGATTCCAAACCGCTGTCCCCCAGGGCTTGCGCGCCGTAGCGGGGATCGATTTTCGAGAGCGCCTGCGCCGCTGCAATCCGCAGCTCGCGGTGCTGGCTGTATCCCCAGATCTTCTTGTCTTCCATGATCGAGCGAAGCACCGGAACCGCTTCGGTCTCGCGCAAGCGTCCCAGGGATTCGACGGCTTTCAGTTGCACGAAGGGTGGACGGTTGCGAGCTTCGCCGGCCGTGGCCAGCGCAATCAGGCTGGAGCTGGCGCTGCGGTCCAGGCTCATACCGATCTCGTCGATCGCCTCGGGCAAAATCAAAGAATCAAGCAGTTCGAGCAATTCCAACAGTGTGCGTCCGCGATCCGGAGCAGCGCCGTACGCGACCTGGCGTACGATAACGTCCTGATAGAAGCGATTAAACTCGGACATGCGCGAGGGCAGCAGTTCGAGCAGCGTCGTGACGGCCAGACGGCTGAGCAAGCCCACGACGGAGGCGGCCTGCCGTGGCTGGCCGACGCGCAACATCTCGCGCAAATCAGCGACCCCGGGCTGTCCCAGTTCCCCGACCAGCTCCACGATGCGATCGCATTCGACTCTCTTTTGGGAGCGGAAGAACCGGTCGGCCAGGTGTTCGACCGCGTTTTTGGGAAGTTGCTGTAGGACGTTGACGAGTTCCTCAGGAACGTGGGTCTCGTTGATCGCCTCTTCGATCATTTCGGGCAAGCGGTTCTCGATGCCCATGCGGGAGCGCAAGTCCTGAACCATGACCGGCCGCTCCTGAGCGATCTGATCGAGCGAGGAGCAGACTTCGGCAATCGCCTTATATTTCTTGCGGGTACAGGCTTCCTGGCCAAAGCGAGTGAAGGCGGCACTGAGCAGGCTCTGAATCTCCGGGTCGTTTTCCTTTCCCAGCTTCTCACCCATCAGAGCGATGGCGCTGGGCATGACTTCATCGGTCGCGTTGGCGTACAGGTCCGCGATTTGGGAAAGGCCGATGGCGGTCTTGCGCCGGGGCTCCGCGTCCTTCGCCTCCAGGCAACCGCAGTAGTTCATTAGGATTTTTGCCGCTAGTTCGTGGTCGCCGCGTTCCAGCAGCACTTCAACGAACTGGCGGATATTGCGGGGGGGGACACAGGCGGCCTCCCCAGAGAGCAGAACGCTTTTCTTGCCCGCTTCCGGAACCTCAGCCCAGAACATGCGATCCAGAATGTCGGCGTGGGATTCGATGAGGATGCCGGCCTTGGACATCTTGTCTTCCTGAACCCGCAGGATCTGACGCAGCGTGTCCATCTGCCGGCTCATGTGCTCCATCATCTGGTGCACGGCGTTGACCTTGACTTCGCCCTTCTGATAGCGGTCGAGGGCGAACTTGATCGCCATGTGCTCGGCGGCCTTCATCAGCAGCGGCGTGTCGCTGCCCTCGTCGTGCGAAACCTGCGACGCCAGCGATTCGAGCAGGCCAGCCAGGTTGACTTTGGCGCTTTCCGGGGCCTTGCTGAGTTCAACTTTAAGATTTTCAGGGGATGCGTTGGGATCCTGCATGGCCTGGCCGAAATGCGTGAGCAGGCGAATGGTCTGGATCACTTCCTCTTCTTGTAGCGGAACGACGCCGCCTTTCCAGGCTGCACCACTGCCGCCGCGTCCGCTTCCTGGGCCTGCGGCCCCACCGCCACTCCCACCAGCGCCGTCGCCGCCGCCACCGGGAATCGGAACTGTGGGAACACTGCCCAGCGGAGCGCCGCCAGCTTGGCCTGGGCCTCCGGAATTTGCGCCCTGTGCGGCTGCAATCAGCTGCAGTAGTTTCTGCGGATCGTTCAGCCACTGCTTGAACTCTGGCCCCAGCGACTGGGCGGCGATCTGGGCCGCGATCGAGATTTCTCCCGTGGCCGGATCGGCCGCGACGAATTTCACTTCGTTGATGCGGATGGAAGAATTCTTGTTGTCGCCCAGCGCTTCCTTGATCTGCTTGGCGAAATCCTGGGCCTTGGAGGCGCCCATGGCGAAAGCGCGCACCAGGCGGGTGAAGTCGTCGAGCGTAACCTTGTTCGAGAAATGAATGCTGGCCAGTCCGGCCGCCGTCAACAATTGCGCGAAGCTACGCTCGGCCTGGCCGGTGCTGAGCGGGACACCGTCGAGCAGAAGTTTGTTGTCCGAGACGCCGAGCAGGAAACCATTATCTCCGCCCAGAGCCTGCTGCAACTCGGTCCAGGTCGTCTGGAACTGCCCTTCGGTGCGCTTGTGATTCACTCCATACAGCCGGGTGTACTTTACGAGAATGTTGAGGCTGTGGATGAAAGCCCGCGCGGACGCGCTGCGGCCAGCTTCGGTTTTGGCGACACTCGAGATGGCGGGCCTCCTGATCTTAGGGAGTTCGTTCTTAAGCCTAAGCTGGAAAGTGACCTGATGCACGATTACGGAGGTAATGGGACCAGCCCCGCCGGCTGCGCGGATTGTTCCGAAAGGAGGTGTCCAAAGGGGTGGAAGGGCTGCGGCGCGGTACACTGTGAGACGCAGCAAGCCGCGTGCCTACACGTGTCCTCATGCTAATCCGCGTGCTTTTCTTTGGGGTGCTAAAAGAGCTGGTGGGGCGGTCCAGTGAGACCATCGAGTTGCCCGAAGGGGCAAAGGTCGACGCCGTGCTCCGGCATTACTCGAGGCAAGCCCCGCCTTTCGAGGCGATGCTGCCGTCGCTGGCGCTTTCCGTAAACCAGGAATATTCGAGGGCAGACGTGGTTTTGCTGCCGGGCGACGAAGTGGCGTTATTGCCGCCCGTGAGTGGCGGAGCACACGAACCTGGGACTGCGCAAGATGAGGTGCGCATCGTACGCGAGCCGATTGCGGCGGAGGCAGTGGTCCAAAGGCTAAAGCTGCCCGAAGATGGTGCGGCGGTGATTTTTGATGGCGTGGTGCGGAACAACACGCGGGGGCGGCGCACGCTCTATCTCGATTATGAAGCCTATGAAGCCATGGCCTTGAAGAAGATGGCAGCCCTGGCGGAAGAGGCGCGGTCGCGCTTCGGTGTGCGGCAGGTGGCCCTGATACACCGGTTGGGCCGGTTGGAGATTGGCGAGACAAGTGTGCTGATTGTGGTCGCTTCGGCGCACCGTGGTCCGGCGTTTGAGGCGTGCCGGTGGATCATCGACACGCTGAAGACAACGGTGCCGATCTGGAAGAAGGAGTACTTCGAGGACGGTGCGGTGTGGGCGGACGGAGAGCCGTTTCCGGAAGAAATTCGCCGTCCGGCAGGCACGGCGGGGGAGCAGCCCGCATCCAAATGAACGTCCCGCATATGAAGCGAATCTATCTGGCCCTCATGGTGCTCGGTTCCACCCTGGCTGCGGCGGCGCAGGAACCGGAAACCACACTCAAGGTGGACGTCAAGCTGGTGAACGTGTTCGTCACGGTCACTGACAGCCATGGCGCTCCGGTGGGCAGTTTGCAGAAGGAAAATTTTCTGCTCAGAGAAGACGGCAAAGAGCAGAAAATCGCAATCTTCGACCGCGAATCGGAGCTGCCGCTTTCGATAGTGCTGGCGGTGGATACGAGTTTGAGCACGAGGAAAGATCTGCCGCTGGAGCTGGCGTCGGCGCGCAAATTCGCGCATACGATTCTGCGTCCGCAGGACGGCCTGTCGCTCTATACGTTCAGCGAAGAAGTCCGCGAGGCGGTGCCGTTCACCTCAGACCTGAAGCGGATTGACGCGGGCATCGATCGCATTCGCAACGGCGCGGCCACGGCGCTGTATGATGCCGTGTTTCTGGGATCGAAGGCACTGGGAAAGAGGCAGGGAAGAAAAGTGATGGTCGCGATCACCGATGGCGGAGACACGGTCAGCCAGGTCGATTACAAACAGGCGCTGCGGGCGGCCGAGGAGGCGGAGGCGATCATCTACAGCATTATTGTCGTGCCCATTGAAGCGAGCGCCGGTCGCGACACGGGCGGCGAACATGCTCTGATTCAGATTTCCGAAGACACGGGCGGCAAGTATTATTACGCCACCTCACTGGCGCAACTGGACGAAGCCTTCCGCAGGATCAGCGACGAACTGCGCACGCAGTACCTGCTAGCCTACTATCCCTCCCAGCGCTATTCCGATTCGGAATTCCGGAGGATCCAGGTGGACTTGGCGAGCGCGCCGGCTGGGGCGGGATATCAGGCGCGCTACCGGGCGGGGTACTACACGACGAAGGGCGATTGGTAGGGAGATGAGGAGCAATCAGCAATCAGCAATCAGACTAGTGTGAAACCCGGTTTAGCTGAATGCTGATCGCTGAAAAAACCCATACATCGCCCCGGGGAAGTGGCCGCATCTAGTAAACTGTTCTATTCCATTGCGGTTGAAAACCAAGACCTTAGATGCGGGACCGCTGCCGGTTCTCACTTGCGGTTCTGCTCCCAGGAGATGCACTTTGTTCAATTGGTCGGGTACGCAACGACGCTGGCTTGGCCGTTTTGTGTTTACGAGCCTGTGCCTTCCTTTTCTTCTCACTTGCCTCGGTCTGGCTTTAACGGCCCAGGCGGGCGCACAGGAGGAACAGGCGGCGGGTGCAGGGACGATTCAGGGCACGGTCCGCGACTCGGACGGTAATCCCATCGAGGGGGCCCGCGTGGCGTTCCACTCCAAGGACACCGAGACCAACGGCCAGACGCGCTCGGCGAAGGATGGCACCTATACTTCCGAGGCCCTGCCACCGGGCGTGTACACGGCGCGGGCCAATGCGCAGGACTATCTTCTGGCCGAGACCTCGGTCACGGTGCAAGCGGGCGCGGCGGCCACGGCGGATTTCAAACTGGATGAAATTAATCCCGGCCCGGCGCGGCAAGAGAGCAAGATCGCGGGCGATGTGGTCAACACACTGCCCATTAATGGACGGAACTATCTCAGCGCGGCCCGCAGTGAGGCGGGCACGCAGGTGGTGGATGGAGCAGTGCTCGATCCGGGGAAGAGCGGTTTCCAGGCGATCTCGATCAACGGCCTCTGGGGACGCACGACGCACTACGACATGGACCAGGTCGAGTCGATGGATGAGACGCGGGGCGCATCGACGCTGAACCTGCCGTCGGAGGCGGTGAGCGAGGTGACGATTTCGCGCGCCACCCCGGAGGTGTATCAGTCGTTGAATGCAGCGGGCGCGGTCAATGTCACCACACGCTCCGGTGGCGACGAGTTGCACGGTAACCTGTTTGGCAACTATCGCGACCGGCGCGCGGGGATGGCGGGCTTTCCCTCAGGCGATCCGAAGTACAGCCGGCAGCACTATGGGTTTGGTGCGGGCGGGGCGGCGGTCAAGGACAAGGCGTTCGTGTTCCTGAGCGGTGAGCGCGTGAAACAGGATGGCGAACTGCCGTTCTACCAGGGATTTCCTGATAATTTCTTGAGTCTTCGGGACGCTTCAGATCGCGAGAACCTGCTGACTGGGCGTCTGGACTACAACCTCTCGGAGAACGCGAAGTGGTTCGTTCGCCTGAGCTACGACAACGCAAAACAGTTTGGGCCGACCGACAGCTTGTCGAAATTTCAGGATCAGGTCAACGTTCCGTCGGCGGTGTTTGGGCTGGACTGGAATCGGGGACGCTTCGCTCATAGCGGACGGTTTGGATATCAGAAGCTAGTGAATGCGATCAATCCGGCGTTTGGGCGTGATTCATTCCTTCTGCCGGGCCACGAGACGATTCATGAGCAGATTGGATCCTTTGCGCTCGGGCCGAGCAATCTGGGCCCGCGGCAGACCATTCAGCGCGATCTGTTCGGGCGTTACGACGGCAGCACGAACTATCGCGGTGTTCATACGCTGCGCTTTGGGGGCGCGATTCATCGCATTACGCAGGGCGATTTTTATTCGCCAGGCCTGAGTGGGGCCTCAGTGACGAGTTCGAACGGATTGGACGTCATCAACGCCATCAACGGCAGTTCAAATCCGCTTCTGCAGCCGGGTGGCGCAGAGAATCCGCTGAACTATCCGGTAGGGACGTTCACGATTTACAACGGCCTGGGTAACTTCAGCGAGCACTCGGCGTTCAACCGCTCGACGGGCGGACATCTCGATACGCGGCTCGAGGGGTACGTGGCCGACACCTTCCAGGTGTTCCCGAACTTGAATGTGACAATCGGAGTGAACTACGTTCGGGACAGCGGGCGCACGAATAGCGATTTGTCGGCGATACCGTGCTCGGCCATCAATACCACGATCGTGGCTGCGCCGCCGTGTACTGGCAGCACTGCGATCCTCGGGGTGTATGGCATTGGTCCCGGGCAGGGATTCACGACGCACCAGCCGAATTATGATTTCGCGCCGCAGGCGGGCATCGCGTGGGACCCGGGACACAATGGCCGGACGGTGGTACGCGCCAGCGGCGGGATGTTCTTTGACAATTTTCTCCTGCAGAACGCGTATCAGGACCGGATCAACCGCTTGTCGACCGGACAGTATGCCCGCAGCCTGACGCTGTGTCCGACGGGATCAGTGCTGTTTCCCGATGGATCGATTGTGAACTCGAGTTTTGGCCTGGACATTGCCACACAGATCTGTGGGCAACCTCTGGGAGCTGCGCCCGGTCTGGGAGCGCCGACGGTAGCGCGGGCGATCGAACAGTTGCAGGCGGACTTCATGGCGGCGCAAGCGGCGACCAGCGAGCCAAATGTCTATTCGCTGGCCAACAGCCTGGCGAATTTTGGAGGAATGCTGGCGCCGACTTACAAAACGCCGCGCGTGGTTCACATGAGTCTCGGGCTGCAACGAGCGATCGGCGAGCATAGTTCGTTCTCGATTGACTACGTGCGGCAGATCGGCACGCAGCTTCCGCTGGGCATCGACACGAATCATGTCGGGGATACCCGATATCTGGTCGATGGAAGCGATTTGAATCCGGCGAACAACACCTATACAACAGAACTGGACGCGATCAATTTGACGCTCGCGGCGAATCCGTTGTCAGTGGGATGTCCGCAGGCGACCTCGGCGGGTAGCAGTTCGCAGGCGGCAGTGAACTGCTACCTGCAAAATGTAGCGGGCGCGAGCATCACGGATTTTGCGCGCCAGGGTCTGGATTCTTCGAATGCGTTTTGTGGGCCGTTTCCGTGTGCGGTGCTGCAGAAAAAGAACTTGGCAGGCGACCCGCTGAAAGCCTCGTTCGGCGGAATCAACTCGGCGGTGGGATCGAACGTGATGTTCTTTCCCACCGGACGATCTAAGTATCAGGGTGTGAACATCGCCTTCAAAACATCGGGCGACAGTCTGGTGCGCGGAGTGCGGCACTGGGATCTGGCGTTTTCGTACACCTACTCGGCTTATCAGAGCAACATCGCCTCGCCCAATGGCAGCGGGGGCGACTATTCCGTGCTCCCCGTGGCCTTGGACTACGTCAATCCGCACGTGGGGCACTTTGGCTCTTCGGGATTGGACCGGCGCAGCTTGTTTGCGTTTACTCCGTCAGTGGAGTTGCGGCATGGGCCGCGCCTGACGATGATTGCGCAGATGACGTCGCCACTTCCGCTCACTCTCTATCTTCCGCAGCAGGATGGCAGCGGGGTGGCCGGGGAAATCTTCCGCACGGATTTGACCGGCGACGGCACGGTCGGCGATCTGTTGCCGGGTAAAATGAAGATTGGAAGTGTAGGAAGATATACGGTCGATAAGGTGGCGAACGCGATCAAGTTTTACAACTCGAACTTCGCAGGACACCCGACACCGGCTGGAAATGATCTGGTGAACGCACATCTGTTCAGTTCGGATCAGCTGGCTCAGCTGGGCGCGGTGATGCCGCTGATTCAGCAGAACCCGGGGGCAACGCCGACCTGGTTGAAGACGGTCGATCTGCACTTGAGCTGGCCCTTCCATGTTGGCGACCGGTTCAAGATCGAGCCGAACGCTTCCGCGTTTAACATTCTCAATCTCGCGAACTTCGGAGGCGCGGGCCGGCAATTGAGCGGAGTGCTCGACGGCTCGCCGGGCACCTCCATCAACAATGCGACGGGGGCGGGCAACTGTGGCAGCTCGAGCACGCTCTGCACTTCGCGGATGGACCGCATTACGCCAGGTTCGGGAACGTTTGGAACGGGCGCTCCGCGGCAGGTGGAGTTTGGAGTGCGGGTTACGTTCTGATAGTGTCGCCGGAAGCCGCGGGCCGCGCCGCCTGAGCGGCGGTTCCTTGCAGCTGTTCTCGTGTAGCGCGGACACTCTTATCCGCGCCGCATGGAGCCCGAGAACTGCAGGCATGCGGGCAGGAGTGCCCGCGGCTACACTGGAGAGCATATGCAATCTTCCAGACTGACGGCTGCAGTCATGCTACTTGTCGTCCTCGCACTGTTGACGACTACCGCCCACGCGCAGGACCCCTGGGGCCTGCCAGATTTTTCAGCGACCCAGATATCCCAGTCTCCCGCTTCCGTTCCCCAGATGGGGCCGCTGAAGATTTACAAGTCCGGGGTGCGCTATCGGACCGAACGCGACCCGGGACAGGCCGTGATCTGGTTCCCGGCTGAGGACAAGGTCTACACCATGCGCCAGAACGGCGCGACCTGCATGCAATTGCCGCTGAAGGAAGCTCCGATGATGAGCAGCCCGCTCCAACAGCCGCCCGACGTGAAGATCACAAGGAAAACGGTAGGCAACGAGGAGATGGAGGGACATCCGTGCACGGTCGAAGAAGTTACGCTGACCTCTCCCAATGGAGAGAGCATGCAGGCCAAAGTGTGGGCCGCAACCGATCTGAAAGGCTTCCCAGTAAAGATTGAAGCACTCGGAGCGCCCACGTTTGTGTTTCACGACATCAAACTGGAAACGCCGGATGCGGCTCTGTTTCAGCCGCCCAGCAAATGCCCGGCCCTGGAGAAGATCAAGCCGAAGCTGCTCCCCCAGCATCCACCCAAGCCATCTCCCCCGGCAGATAAGTGAGTTGGCCCCGCTGCGCCCGCTAGTCCACTCCAACACAAAAAAAGGCCCTGCAGGGCAGGGCCTTTAGTTGCACAGCGATCAATCTACTTCCCGGCTTTTCCTCGCGGGGTACCAACGCCGGTGCAAAGGTCATACAACGCTGCGGCGCTGTAGCCGTTGGAACCGGTTTTGGGGTCGTAGAAGTTCTTCTTGTAGTCCACGGCGGTGGGCATCTGTCCGTAGATCAGGTAGTCTTCCTGGTTCTGGAGGTAGCCGAATCCCTGAAAGGCGTAGACCGTTCCCTGTCCAACCTTGTTGCCGATGTTGTCGATGATACCGGCCAAAGCAGGTGAGGATACGCTGGTGCCTCCAACGACCCACCAGCCACCGTTGTAGTAGTCGTAGACCCACACGCCGCTGGCCGGGTTGGCGTTGAAGGACAGATCGGGAATGGCGCGCTTGCCACCTGCGGTTAGGACGAATTGGTAGCCTTGCGAGTTTTCAAACGCGCTGTATCCGCCGCCCGAACCGGCCCAGCAAGTTTCGCTGGAGAAGTTTCCAGTGCTGGTGCGGTTCACCGTAGTTCCGCCTGCAGCCACAACCCACGGAATCGAAGCGGGCCAACTCGCTCCCGCACCACCGTCACCGGAAGACGCAAGATAGGTGGTCTTGTTCCACGCGTTGTAGAAATCCGGATCAAAGCTCGACTCGGTGGACCACTCCCCGCAGCCCCAGCTGTTGGAAACGGCGCCGCCACCCGCCGCTTGAACATAGGAGCCAGCCCAAGCTACGGCGTACGCCAGATCGGTGCAGGAGTTAGTTGCCGCTTCGACCAGATAGATCGTGGCCGCGGGAGCCATCACGTGCGCCCACTCGATATCGAGGGCCGATTCCAGTCCCCAACCAGTACTTCCCGCTGGAGGAACGTTCCAGGTGTAGCAACCGCCATTGGCAGCGGCGGTCGTGCAGTAGATCTGAGCGAAGCTAGCTGCGGGCAGTCCCCAGTAACTGGAAAAATAAGCCAGATCGTAGGCTGCATACGGATTGTCGTAGGCATCCACCAGGGCGATTGCTCCAAAGCCGCCGGTCGGATGGTTAGTGCCGCCCGTCGCCGGGTTGCATCCGGCATAGGTCGGTCCAATCTTGTAGACGCAGCCCATGGAAGCAGGCGTTTCCGCCTCGGTGAGCATCGGCACGGCCGCCGCCGCTGGACTCGCGCCCGTGCTACTGCGCAGCATGTAATGAGTGTTGGCAAACTTCCCGGCATTTTCCGGCTTCGCCACGCTGCTTTCCGGAATATAAGCATTGCTGACGGCAGGTTTCGCACTTGCTTGTGGCTGTGCACCACGGGTGCCTGCGATCGGCTCGTTGTCTTGGGCTAGGGCTGTGGACGTCAGGCTCAGGGCAAGGGTTGCAATGATTGCGATGAGAGCTGCTTTGCTCGAAATGCTGTAACTAATTTTCTCGACATACATAATTTCATCTTCTCCTGGTAGAAGTACGCGAGTCGGAACACACACGTCGCCTGACACCCCCGACTACTGGTCGAAGGGCACACAGAGAAACTCTTTGTTTTCCAACCGTCGTCTAGTTGTTATTGGCTTGCTTTTACTTCGGGCCGGGGAAGAACCTTGGCCCCTTATGACTCGACAGGATCATGTGTCAGGTTCGATTCTTTGTCAATGGAGAAAGTGAGTCGAGCAGAAAATAAATACCGCAATGAACATGAAACGAAAATGCTGCTTCCCCCACCTTTTGGGCAGAGACACTCCTGAAATGCGGCAGGGGAAGGGAATACTGGCGCGCCCTAGAGACCGATTTTAGAACTCTCTTACTCGTGGCTGTACCGTCGGGGGTCGCCCAGCCTTTTTCTCATGAAAAAGGCAATTTCTAGATCGGCAATCCTAGTAAACGCAGCGCGTAGCGAATCGTCATTTCCTGCTAATCTCCGGAGATATCGCAACACCCACGTGTAGCTCTCGAACGCAGCGCAATATTCCTCCTTCGTCTTGTGGTCGCCCTTAATCTTTTTCGACCTTGAAGGTGGAATTGGAATCAGGTGCCGGCCAGCGGAGTTTACTAGGTCAGACAACCCATCTGCTGAACGGCTGTCGTATATGCCTAACTCATTCTGATCTGAGAGCGCCAAGACCTTGGTTGCTCGGCTGATGCCAACGTTTCGCAACTTTACCAACTCGCGAGCAGCTTCGCCGAGTCGGTCCTCCTCCAAACGTTGAAATGCAAAGTGCGTAGCTCGGTTGATTTCCTCCTCGGAGCACTCTGAGTCCCTTTTGAATCCCCAATTCATGACGGAGTCGAAAGTCGCCTTAGAAAGACATCTCTGCCCGGCCAAATCCATCCGAATCTTCCGTTCAATTTTATTTCGCTCCTCCAGGGCAGCTTGGCCCCTAACACCACCCCATTCATATCCGGACTTCCACTCAATAACGTGACTCTTGACTTGATCCCAGAAGCAGTTCAAAGCGTTCCGATGTGCCTCGAGGAACATGCTTTCCGATTCAGCGGTCATGGCCACATCCTGAGAGTTCTAAACTTGCGAAGGGTATCTTTCGACTGTTGAATATAAAGCGAGAGTGGAATGGCGCGCCCGGAGAGATTCGAACTCCCGACCTACAGCTCCGGAGGCTGCCGCTCTATCCAGCTGAGCTACGGGCGCGCGGTGGATTGATCTAGTGTACAACGCAACCAGGGGCGCCTCAATGGGTGAGGGCGGACGACGGGTCTGAACATGTCCGCTCCAGAATGTTCAGCAGCCGCCGACTTTCCAGAAGTGTTCTTCCTGATAATCGAGATGTAGCAGGCGGTTGCGCGGGTCGTGGCGCTTGCCGCAGTTGGGGCACGGAATGAAACTGCGGATGTGCATCCCCTTGCGATCGTAGTCCTCGGACACGGCAAAGCTGGCGCCGCAACTGCACGGGATGAGGAACATGCGGAACTTCTCCGGTTCGACGGGTCTCTTCCCTGGGCGATTCTTAACGGCGACCTTCGACATCAGCTCTCTTCAACAGCGGCCAGCGCACTCTTCTTGCGCCGATTCGATTGTAGAACTTTCTTGCGCAACCGCAACGTCTTGGGCGTGACTTCGACGAATTCGTCGTCGGCGATGAACTCGATGGCTTGCTCCAGGTTCAGCTGGCGGTGCGGCACCAGACGGATAGCTTCGTCGGCGGTAGAGGCGCGCATGTTGGTCAGCTTCTTTTCACGCACGGCATTCACATCAAGATCGGTATCCTTGGCGTTCTCGCCGATGATCATGCCCTCGTAAAGCTCAATGCCGGGGCCGACGAACAGTTCTCCGCGCTCCTGAAGACCCCAGAGCGCATAGGCAGTCGAAGTCCCTGAGCGGTCGGCGACCAGCGCACCCGTCAGCCGGTGCGGAATCTCGCCCTGCCATTCTTTGTATCCATCGAACAGTGCATTCATCACGATCGTTCCGCGCGTGTCGGTGAGCAGCTGGCTGCGCAGCCCGATCAGTCCGCGCGAGGGCACGCGGAATTCGATGCGCACCCGCCCGTAGCCGTGATTGTGCATGTTAGCGACTTCGCCCTTGCGCGAGCCCAGTTGTTCCATGACCACGCCGACGAATTCTTCCGGCACGTCCACGGTCAGATGCTCGACCGGTTCCATGAGCTTGCCGTCAATGCGCTTGGTGACGATCTCGGGCTTGCCGACCATGAGTTCGTAGCCCTCGCGGCGCATCATTTCGAGCAGGATGGAAAGCTGGAGCTCGCCACGGCCAAGCACTTTGAACGAATCCGTGCTGTCAGTTTCTTCTACGCGCAGCGAGACGTTGGTGAGTAGTTCCTTGGCCAGCCGGTCGCGCAGGTTGCGCGAGGTGACATAGGTGCCGTCGCGCCCGCAGAACGGCGAGTTGTTCACGGTGAACAGCATGGCAATGGTAGGCTCGTCGATGACGATCGGCGGCAGCGGCGCGGGATGCTCGGCGTCGGTGATGGTTTCGCCGATAGTGATGCCCTCAACCCCAGCGATCGCAACGATATCTCCGAATAACGTTTCGGTACTATCCGTGCGCTTCAGGCCAGAGAAACTGAAAAGCTTGGTGATCTTGGTTTTGTGAAACGAACCGTCGCGCTTGGCGATCGCCACGTCTTCCCCGGTCTTCAGGGTTCCCGAAAACACACGCGCGATGGCCAGGCGGCCGAGGTAATCGCTGTAGTCGAGATTCGCGACCAGAATCTGCAACGTGCCGTCGGCGTCCCCGCGCGGGGCGGGGATCGTGTCGATGATGGCCTCAAACAGCAGACGCAAGTCCTCGCCGTGAGCACCTTGATGCACGGCAGCCGTGCCCGCCTTGGCGTTGGTGTAGAGAACGGGAAAGTCGAGCTGCTCTTCCTTGGCGTCGAGATCAATGAAGAGGTCGTAAACCTCATTCAAAACTTCCTGCGGGCGAGCGTCGGGCCGGTCGATCTTGTTGATGACCAGGATGGGCTGAAGGTTTGCTTCCAGCGCCTTGCTGAGCACGTATCGCGTCTGCGGCAGCGGCCCTTCGCTGGCATCGACCAGGAGCATGACACCGTCAACCATCTTGAGCGCACGCTCGACCTCGCCCCCAAAATCCGAGTGGCCCGGCGTATCGACGATATTGATCTTTACGCCCTTATAAAAAACGGCGGTGTTCTTGGCAAGAATGGTAATGCCGCGCTCGCGTTCCAGTTCGTTCGAGTCCATGACGCGCTCGGCCACGGTCTCGTTGTCGCGAAACGTGCCGCTCTGCCGGAGCATGGCG
This sequence comes from Terriglobia bacterium, assembly GCA_020073565.1. GTDB lineage: Bacteria > Acidobacteriota > Terriglobia > Terriglobales > Acidobacteriaceae > Acidiflorens. The sequence continues at coordinate 40,072 of JAIQEY010000001.1, read as the reverse complement.
TCCACCAGCGTGGTCTTCCCGTGGTCGACGTGCGCGATGATAGCGATGTTGCGAATACCGGGATTCAGATCGAAAACTCCTCTAGGTTGCCGTTGAAGGCTTACTACTACTTTACTATGGAGCATGGCACCCGGTCCTTCCGGATTGCGCCTTCACCCGTTCGCGGCAGATCGATCTTCAGATCGCTTCACAACAATTCAGACCTCCTCCATGGACGCTTCTTGCGAGCGGGTGCAAGATGCCAACCATGATTTCCGCTGGCGATTACCGCGAGTCGAAATCCATTCACCACGGAGGTGATGCAATGAAACGATCAAGAGGTATCAGGCCCTGCAGAGTTCTGGCATTTACTGCGATTTTGTTTGGCGTGATGCTCACGACATTGCTCCCGGCCTATAGCCAACAGGAAGTTGATCCGACCTGGCATGACCCGTGGGCCACATCCAACACGGTGGCCGTTCCCTCCTCTCAACCGCGGGTTGCGATTCACAAGCATCAACGGACGGTCAAGTCTGTGCAGAGTGTCGGGAAGGTTCGCACGAAGCGACCCACAACCCTGGCCAAGGCGTCATGACGCCTTCACCTCGGGTGCCCCACTCATTCGCGTTCTTTGTTCTTTGCGAATGAATGGGCCATGGCCCCAGCTCATGTCACGCATACTCGTTCATGCTGTGGTGCAGGGTTGTCACTTCATGATCTCCCATCACTCCCAACGGTGCGCCCCATCACTGACTTGCTCTCCAGTCCCGTGCGACAATCGCTTTCTGATTGGGGCAATGTATGAGTGTGTCCGTCTTCGAGGCGGCCCTCGAAGCTGTCCCAAACCCATTTTCAGCGCTGTTTAACAACTGTAAGTCCTTATTCCGGAATATTTTACGTATAAGCCCTGTGCGTTCTAGATTTTGGAGCGTTTTGCCCATCTAACTCCATGATTCCAAAAGACCGGGGCTAGGGGGGTACCCACCATACTAACTAGTTAAGATACCAACCAGTAACTAGCCACAGAAAACAGTGACACGCAGTTGGGTTGGATTTGGCAGTCGGTGAGAGAATCAGAAGATGAAGAACCGTGATGCCGATCGTCACCCGGGACCTTGGCGCGTGATGAAGGTGGACTCGGAGTTTGCCGGCCTTCTTCTCGCGGCTGCCTTCCTGGTGATGGGCGCCGTCGGTCTCGACATCGGAAAATGGTTCGTGATGGGTGCCCTTGGGCTTGGCGTCGCGGTTGCTTTACTGCTCCGTTACACTCGGAAAGCGTGACCTACGAAGCCCCGGAGGCTTTCGCATTTATCCGTTGCGCGTTCCCGTGGTCTCCATCAACTCTCCTGCGATCTCCGGCGATCCTTCCGACCCTACCCGCAGCCGGTACCAGAGCACAATCGCGATCAGCGAAAACACGAAGATGATCGTTGAGATGGCATTGATCTCCGGCGTGATGCCGCGCCGCAGGCGTCCCCAGATTTCCAGCGGCAGCGTGTTATCGCGGCCGATCAAGAAGAAGCTGACGGCGATTTCATCCATCGAGAGCGTGAAGATCAGCAGCGCAGCTCCGATGATTGACAGCTTGAGGTTGGGAACCGTGATGCGCCAGAAGGTCTGCCAATAATTGGCGCCCAAATCGAGCGAGGCCTCTTCCTGGCGGCGGTCGAGTTTCTGCAATCCGGCGAAAACTTCGGTCGTAGCCACAGAGATGAGCGCGGTACCGTGACCCAGGATGATGGTGAACAGGCTAAGTTTGACGTCGGCCTCGCGGAAGAGCATCAGCAGTGAAAGGCCGGTGATGATGCCGGGCAGAATCAGCGGCAGAAGAACGAGACGCCGGAAGATCGCCTTGCCGGGGAAATGGGCGCGATCAAGAGCGAGCGCGGCGGGGACGCCGAAGGCGAGCGCGATCAGCATGGCGGCCACAGCGACAATTAAGCTATTCAAGACGGACTCCCAGATGGGACCGTCTTGAAAGAGAGTCTGGTACCAGCTGAGCGTGAGGTTGCGCGGAGGGAAGCCGCCCACGCCTTGGCTGTTGAACGAATAAAGGATGAGGATAACGATCGGCAGATAGAGAAACGCGAATACTGCGAGCGCATGCAGCGTGAGCCAGCGCGAGCCTCCGAAGGAACGAGCAGATTCGCTCACGAGAAGCTCCATTTCTTCTCGAGCCGCTCGGAGACGAAGAGCAGAGAGACGACCAGCACGAGCATACAAAGCGAAATCGCCGCGCCCAGCGACCAGTTATACGCTGCACCGAACAGGCTGACTACGATGTTCGAGATCATGATTCCGCTTGGGCCACCGAGGAGCATAGGCGCAAGGAAATCTCCCAGGCTCAGCACGAAGGCGAAGGTTGCTCCTGCAAGTACGCCGGGAATGGAGAGTGGAAAGATCACGCGCCAGAACGTCTGTGCGGGTGATGCGCCCAGGTCGTGCGAAGCTTCGACCAGATTACGCGGGATGTGCTCGAGCGCGGCGTAGACCGGGAGAATCGTGAACGGCGTATAGATATGCGTCAATGTAAGGACGACCGCGAACGGGCTGTAGAGCAGGAAATTGAGCGGATGCTGGGTCAGGTGGACGTATTGCAAGAGCGTGTTCAGCACGCCGTCGGTACCGAGAATCGTTTTCCACGCATACGCGCGAACCAGATAACTTACCCACAACGGAATGATGACCAACTGGTAGTAGAGGTCTTTTCTGGAGCCCGCGTGAAAGGACAGGAAATAGGCGAGCGGGTATCCAAGCAGCAGAGAGAAGAGCATGACGCGCGCGGCGATCCACATGGAGCGCAGCAGTGTTTGCCAGTAGACGGGCTTAGTCACCAGTTCTTTGTAGTTGTCGAGTGTCCACGAATGAACAATCGCCTGCGACGGCGAGACCGACCAGAAACTGTAGCAAAACATCAGCAGGTAGGGCACAAGCAGGAAGACCGCAACCCAGACCAGCGGCGGCACAGTGATGGCGGTGCGGTAGGCGCGCGAGAACATCAGGCTCGTTCCTCGAAACTGGTCGCGCGGACCGGGACGACATCCGCCGCGGAGAATTCGAATTCGAGCGTGCCTTCCCGCAGATCGGCAGTGGCGGTGCGAACGGTGAGGATCAGGCCGCCATCCGACTCGATGCGCAGAAGCTGCGTAGCGCCATGAAAGACTCGGTCGTGGAGTTTTGCCCAAAAGCGAACGGTAGCGCCATTTGCCTGCGACGGAGGACCGGCGGGGCGTATGCATTCCGGGCGGAGTGAGAACAGAGACGTTCCGTCGGCCAGTGAAGTGGGCCATTGCAACGTCCAACAAGTAGCGGTGCCCTGGTAAATGTCGGCCTTCAACAGGTTCGTGTGTCCGATGAATTGCGCGGTGTAGGCGGTCGCGGGACGATGGTAGATCTCGCGCGGGCTCGCGACCTGTTCAAGTTCACCGGAACGCAGCAGGGCGATGCGGTCGGACATCACCATTGCTTCTTCCTGGTCGTGGGTGACGAAGATGAAGGTAATTCCGACTTTGCGTTGCAGAGCCTTGAGTTCGACCTGCATCTGGCGGCGCAGGTTGGCGTCGAGTGCCGACAGGGGCTCGTCGAGCAATAGCAACCGGGGACGGTTGACAAGGGCACGTGCAAGAGCGACGCGCTGCTGCTGGCCTCCGCTGATCTTTGACGGTATCGATTTCGCGAGAGCAGACATTTTTACTCTTGCCAGCGCCTGGGTCACACGCGACTCAACTTCCGCGCCGGAGACTTTGGCGATGCGCAATCCGTAGCCGACGTTCTCTTCGACCGTCATGTGCGGGAACAGCGCATAGTGCTGGAAGACAGTGTTGACGCGGCGGCGGTAGGGAGGCTGAGTGTCGAGGCGTTCGCCGGCCATCCAGACTTCTCCGGAGGTAGCCTGCTCGAAACCGGCGAGGATGCGCAGAAGCGTGGTTTTGCCGGAGCCGCTTTCACCGAGGATGGTGAGAAATTCGCCTTCCGCGATTTCCAGCGAGATGTCGCGCAGGACGATGTTCTTGCCGAAATGTTTGGCGACGGAGCGGATGGAGAGCAGGCTAGTAGCGTCGGGTTTCGCGCTACTCGTAACGGGTTCGATAGAGGTTACCATCGCTGTCGTCGTAGCGCCGGCGTCCCCGTAGGTCGGGCCGCCGGGACGGCGGCGCTATCTTACTGCGCTGCTTTCACTTCGTTCCAGATTTCGTTGTACTTGGCGCGGCGCGGGACATTCTGCCAGAAATAGAGGCGTTTCTGGTAGTTGTCCACGTCATCGAGATGCAGGTTTTTCTGTTCTTCCGGCGTCATGAACTGTGCGGCCCGAGGATTCGCCGGCGTGTAGCCGGTGATATCAGTGATTTTCTTCTGCGTCTCGGCCTGGATCATGAACTCTAGAAACTTGTAGGCGAGGTCCTCGTTTTCGCTTCCAGCGGTGATCATGAGGTGATCGATCCACCCGGTAGTATTTTCTTTAGGAATCGATTCGCCGACCGGGAAATTGATTTTGCGCAGCTGGTTGGTCATGAGTGGCCAGCCCATCGCAATCACGACTTCGTGATTCTGAAACAGGTTCGTAAGTTCACCGCCGGTTGACCACATCTTGCGGATGTTTGGTTTCAGGTCGATCAACTTCTTCTTCACCGCGTCCAGTTCCTCATCCGTTAGATTGTAGAGGTGTCCGGGCTCGGGCTTGTCATAGCCGAGAACCTGCGCGGCCATGTAGACGGTCGAGAGATCGTCCCAGACGGAAATCTTTCCTTTTAGCTTCGGGTCCCACATGACGTTCCAACTGTCGGGGGCATTCGGAAACGCAGACCTATCGTAGATCATCGGGTCGGGGCCCCACATGAACGGGACACCGTAGACAGCGCCTTTCACACGTACCAAGGACAGCGAAGTGAGTTGGGGCGGCAGTTGGCTGTAGGTGGGCAATTTGGCGAGATCGAGCGGAGCAGCCAAACCAGCGGATGCGATCATGGTCGCCACATCGCTCGAAGGAGAAATAACGTCGTAGTTGGCCGCGGCGCCGCCCCGCAGCTTGGTGGTGAGTTCATCGCTCGACCCCATGTAGGAGGCCGAGACCTTGCAGTGGTTCTGCTCCTCGAAGGCCTTGACGTACGAGGGATCGGCGTAGCCTTCCCACACTAGCAGGCTGAGCGTGGGAGTCTTCTTGGCGCACGATCCGCAGAGCGCGACCAAGGACACCGCGAATAGCGCAAGCAGAGATTTGCGCATGCTTATTTCTTCTCCCTGGCAGCAGGACTTTTCCAGTTCGGCGATTCATACACAACCTTGCCGCCTACCATGGTCACGAGCACTTCGGTCTTGCCGATCTCGGTCGGCTCGATCATGAAGAGATTGCGGTCGATGACAATCAAGTCGGCGAGCTTGCCGGTCTCGATCGAGCCCTCGGTCTTTTCCCGGCGCCCAGCGAAGGCGGCGCCGATGGTATAGCCGCGGAGCGCGTCATCAAGACCCAATCGCTGCTGGGGAACAAATCCGTACTCCGGCTTGCCCTCGTCGGTCTGGCGCGTGAGCGCGGTCTGTACGCCTCTCCAGGGGTTCTGCGTGACGACTGGCCAGTCGCTGCCGAATGCGAGGGCTCCGCCTTTGTCTGCGATGCTGTGCCACACCCAGGCACGCTTGGCGCGTTCCGGCCCGATATTGCGCGCCCATATGTCCAGCGTGTCCTCGTCGGGGTACGAATGCAGCGGCTGCATGCTGGCGATCACGCCGAGTTTGCCGAAGCGGTCGACGTCCTGCGCGCTGATGGTCTCGATATGCTCGATGCGCGGGCGGGCGTCCTTGGTGTGGTTTGCGGTGGCTGCATTCTGATATGCATCCAGCGCCAAGCGTACAGCCTTGTCGCCAATCGCGTGGGTGAAGATCTGCAAGCCACGGGCATCGAGATCGGCAATCGTTGTTTTGTATTTGCCGGGATCCCAAAAAAGTTTGCCGCTCAAGGTTGGGTCATCGGAATATGGGTCGAGCATGGCGGCAGTGTGTGCCTCGACTACGCCGTCGAGCATCGTCTTCACCACGCCGCCCGAGATCCAATCGTCGTTGTACTGGCGGCGTGCTGATTCGATCAGCGCAGTGGACTCCGGCGTCAGGCCGGGCGGATTGAGAAAGTAGGCGATGTAGAAGCGTAAGGTCAGTTCTCCGTTCTTCCGCAGTTCGTTGTAGAGATCGAGATATTCGAAGTCCTGTCCAGCGCTGTGCACGCGCACCAGGCCGACCTTATTTGCTTCGTGAATGCCCTTGCGCAGTGCTTCGAGACGCTCGGCGCGGGTGGGTTTAGGGACCTTGGCAGCGACCAGATCGCCGGCGGATTCTTTCAGGGCGCCGGTCGCTTCCCCTTTTTCATCGCGAACAATTTCTCCATTCGGCGGGTCAGCAGTATTGCGATCGATGCCTGCCGCTGCGAGCGCTTTGCTGTTGACCCAGGAACTGTGCCCGTCGAACGCGACGAGGTAGACCGGGCGATCGGGCACAATGTCGTCGAGGATCTTCTTATTCGGCAACGCAGAAGCGCCAAAGGTGGGATACGTCCAGCCCATTCCCTGAATCCAGATTTCGCTGGGATGCGCGTCGGCGTAGGTTTTGACCCGCTTCTGAATTTCCTCGACCGTCTTGGCATTGTTCAGGTCCACCTGCGTGAGGCCGAGCGAGCCATCCATAAAATGGATGTGACAATCAGTCAAGCCCGGCAGCACCAGATGCTGATCGGCGTCGATCACTTTGGTGGATGGTCCGCGGAAGGTGTCAATCGTTTTGCGATCACCGACGGCGACAATCTGTTCGCCGCGTATGGCAACTGCCTCCGCCCACTTATGCTGTGGATTCATCGTGTAAATGCGGGCGTTGGTGACGATGACGTCGGCGGGAAGTGGGGGAGCGTCGGCGGCTGCCAATGGCATCGAGAAACAGACGGTGAGCAGAAAGAATCCGAGGCGGAAGCAAGGGAAGCGCATAGTCCTCAATATTTCTAAATCAGAATGTCGGCGGCGTGTTGACCCAAAGCAGCCAAGTCTCAGTCCGCCCGGGATTTTTCCAGTGATGCGGCGTGGAGCTCTCGAAATTGAAGCTATCCCCGCGTTTCAGATGGTACTCCTCGTCCGCCAGTGCGATCTGTAATTCACCGCGCAGCACGAACAGGAACTCTTCGCCCTCGTGCGTGTACGATTCGCCGCTGCCTGCCTGGGGTGCGATGCGGAACAGATGCGGCTCCATCACGGTGTTGCCCCAGGCCAGCAGTTCCATGCGCACACCGGGGCCGGCGTCGAGTACCTTCCGGTTTGATGGGCGCACTAATCGGCTATTCGATTCCGTCGGATCGAAAAAATCAAGGATGTTGGTCCGATAGTAGCGTGCTAGCCTGCGCAGGGTGCCGACGGAAGCGCTCATTTGCGAGCGCTCGAGCGCGCTGAGAAAACCGATCGAGATTCCGGCCGCCGCCGCCACTTCGGCCAGTCCGACGCCATGCTTGGTGCGCAGTTGCCGCAGACGCGGTCCGATCGATCCGGAGCCCTTGCCGTTGGAAGGCTTGATGGCACCCTCGCGCTTCAGCATCTGCACGATGGCGGGAGCATTCAGGCCACGTACTCTGCGCAGATAGCGGGCCTTTTTGAGCAGGCGAACGTCGTCGTTGGTATAGAGCCGATACTTGCTTTCCGTGCGCTGCGGGCGGGTCAGACCAAGACTCTCCCAGCTGCGAATGGCCGAGGGCGATATGCCCACCAGTCGCGCCACATCACCGATTTTCAGATGGACTTGAGCGTCGCCCGACATGCATCTCCCCTATGAACTTTGGTAGTCGAGGGGCAGTACTTTTCCGCTTGACAGAGGGCCGCGGAATCAATAACCTTGCGCGATTATAGCAAGGTTTTCCGCGCACGCAAGTCGAATCAGATCGCAAACAAAAATTCCCCTGGGGATCTGGAGGGTCTGTTCCATGGCGCCATCGAAACCGTTCTGGCTGACACGCTGGCTCGCAGTTGTTGGTCTCTGCCTGGTCTGTTCCACGCTCATGTTCGCGCAAAGTACCGGGGGGCGAATCCTGGGCCGGGTGGCCGACCCCAGCGGCGCTGTGCTGGCGGGGGTGAAGGTCACAGCCACCAACGAAGCGACCGGCGTCACCCGCACGACCCAGACCAACGACAGTGGCGACTACGTATTTCCTGAGGTTCCGGTTGGGACCTACACCCTCTCGTTCGATTTGGCCGGGTTCAAGACCAATGTCCGCAGGGGAATCACCGTCGATCTGAACCAGGTTGTGACGTTCAACTCCGCGCTGCAGATCGGACAGACCAAAGAGGTAGTTGAAGTGACCTCCGAAGCGCCATTGGTCGAAACCAGCAGCACTCAGCTAGGTACCGTAGTGAATGAGCGCGCCATCGCTCAGTTGCCATTGAACCAGCGCGATACCTATCAGTTTCTTTCTCTCCAGCCCGGCGTGCAATCACAAGTGGGCGCAGACCTCTACTACGGCGGCACGAGCACCGGCAGCGTGTCCGTCAACGGCGGCCGTGGCCGTGCCAACAACTTCAGTGTGAACGGCGGCGACGCCAATGACATGTTCGCGAACCTTCCGACAGTTCAGCCCAGCCCGGACAGCGTGGAAGAGTTCCGCATCCTCACCAACGGCTTCGACGCCGAGTACGGCCGTAACTCCGGCTCCGTCGTCAACGTGGTCACCAAGTCCGGCACCAATCAGCTTCACGGCGACTTGTACGAGTTCCACCGCAACCGCCCGTTGAATGCCAGGAATTATCTCGATCCGACCAAGGAAGCCTTCATTCAGAACCAGTTCGGCGCTACCTTGGGGGGACCCATCAAGAAGGACCGCACTTTCTTCTTCGGATCGTACGACGGACGACGGCGCATCCGGGGAATGTCCAGCGGCACAGTTTCCGTTCCTACCATGGCAGAGACCGCGGGTGACTTTTCGGCTGGATCGGCGTTCTCCGGGGGCATTACAGACAACTTCGTCGCTCAGGTGCTGGATGGCCGATCCGACGCTACTACCACTTGTGATGCTGCTTTGGGTCTTCCAGCGGGAGGAATCGCACTCCTCCCAGTCGATCCGAACACAGGGCAGATTCCGTGGTCCAGCGTCTTTCCCGACAATAAGATCCCAACTGCCTGCCAGGATCCGGTTGCGGCCGACCTGATGAATCATTACGTGACTCCCTTGTTGCCCCAGGCCAACAATGGTTCGCTCGTAACAGTTGCATCTGAACGCGACCGGCAAGACCAGGCCACCTTCCGCTTTGACCACCGCATCAACGACAAGCAGAACTTCTCTGCTTACTACTATTTGACCGACGAAACCGACTTCAGCCCCTTCAATACGTTCCAAGCCGCTGGCGCCAACGTGCCCGGATTCGGCGACAATATCAAGCAGCGTTTCCAGCAGTACAACCTGAGCCACACTTGGACGATCACCAACAGCCTAATCAATGAGGCACGCTTCACCTACATGCGCGAAGCGCAACGCACCTTTGGTCACTCCCAGCACACTGACCTTGTGACCAACTCCTGCACTACCGCCAACGCGCAACCCTATTGTTTCACTGGAGTGTCGGACTCCAAGGCCATCAGTAGCCTCGGCCTTTCCAGGCTAGGCATCACGCCGGGCTTGGGTCCAAATCGTGAAGGCGTTCCCGATATAACCATTTCTGGCGGCTTCACCATCGGCAACAACTTCGAAGGGGAAATTCCTCAGGTCGGCAACTCCTTTCAGTGGACTGACAGCATGACGAAGGTCAAAGGCAATCACACGTTCAAGTTTGGCGCTGATCTGCGCCGTATGCGCTTCGATCAGAACCTCTTCTTTGAAGTGAGTGGCTATTACAATTTTTTTGGCACCGGACTTAACACGACTGGCTTTTCCGACGCCCAGGGCAATTCCGACCTCTACCCTGACTTCCTGCTCGGATTACCGGACCAGTATCAGCAGGGCGCAGCCCAGGTGGAGAACGTCCGCGCGACCGCTTTGTACACATTCGCACAGGACAGTTGGAAGATTCGGCCCAATCTTACCGTCAACTATGGCGTGCGCTGGGAATTCAACAGCCCCCTCGTCGATATCGGTCACCACGTCCAGACCTTCCGTCCCGGCCAAAACACAACCGTCTACCCCTGCACGCTAAGCGATTACAGCGTTCAATACTTCGACAACCTGGGCTTCCCTGGAGCTGACTGCAACAACACGGGAATATTTCCCACCGGCCTGGTGGTGCCCGGTGACAAGGGCGTCCCGGCGGGACTGACCCAGACGTACTACAAGGCCTTCGCCCCGCGCATTGGTATCGCCTGGAGCCCGGGGAAATCAGGCAAAACCAGTATTCGCGCCGGCTGGGGTATGTTCTATAACCCCATCGAGCAATTGGTGCTTGAGCAATTCAGTGCCGAGCCTCCTTTCGGCGGCAGCACCCTGATCTACAACACTTTCTTCAACACGCCGTTCTACGCGCAGGCAAACTACCAGTACCCGAACGCCTTCAACCCGCAGGGTGGCCCGGTCACCGGAATTCAGCACCCCACTCCAAACCAGCCCGTGGATTGGTCGATCTTCCGTCCCATCCTGCTGTTCGGAGAGTTTCAGCCCCACATGAGGACGCAGTACTCCGACCAGTACAACTTCACCATTCAGCGCGAACTGGCGAGGGATCTCGTCCTGCAGATCGGCTACGTCGGGTCCCAGGGGCATCGCCTGCTGGCCACCACCGACTTGAACCGTGCAAATCCCCAGACCTGCCTGGACATCATGGCCCTCGCCAACCAGAATGCGAACAACGTCTCCTCCTTCGGCGTTCCGGGAACCTGCGGAGCGTTTCTGGAGGACAGTCAGTTCACGATCACGCTCGACCCGAGCGCTCCCATCTCGACGTTCCACCTTCCCAACGGCACTACGCACGCACTCGATGGATCGACGATGAACTTTGTCGGTATCCGGCCTTATTCTTCCCCCAACTGTCAGCTCGACGGCAGCACATGTCCTCCGGACCAGATTCCCGTCTTTTCGAACATCTTCGCGCAAGACACGATCGCCAATTCTGCGTATAACTCCTTACAGGTCGACCTTGAGAAGCGCTTCTCTCATGGTCTTCAGTTCCAAGCTGCCTACACATACAGCAAATCCCTGGATGAGGCGTCCAGTTTTGAAGACCTCATCAACCCGTTCAATCTTCGTGCGACTCGTAGCCTCTCCCTCTACGACGCGCGCCACCGTTTCGTTTTGAGCTACTACTACGAACTGCCGATCCCCAAATATTCCGGATTCAAGGGCAAAGTTCTGAATGGCTGGGCGGTCTCCGGCATCACGCAGTTCCAATCGGGTTTTCCTGTTCATATCCAGTCGTATGCTGACAACGAGCTCACCAGCAGTATTGACTTCTCCGCGGCTGCCACGCCCGATCAGATTGCGCCCTTTCACAAACTCGACCCGCGCAGCAACCCTAACCACTACGTCTTCGACCCAAACAGCTTCACCGACAATGCCACCGTTGCACCCACGGCGGACAACGGGGTTGTCGATTGCGGCACGCAAAAGGTCTTCGGTTGCTACAATCCCTCGCTCCTGGGTCGTTATGGAACCGCACCCCGCACCATCTGCTGCGGACCCGGCTTGAACAATTCCGACGTGTCGGTTCAGAAGGAAATTCCGATCAGCGAGAGTAAGCGCTTCGAGTTCCGTTGGGATGTCTTCAACGTCGCCAACCACACTCATTTCTACAATGTGGATGGCAACACTACTGACGGTTCTGATTTCGGCATAGCCAAGAAAGTCGCCGACCCACGGTTGATGCAATTTGCTTTAAAATTCTATTTCTAGTCCGACCCCCGGGCGGTTCACCCCGCCCGGGCCCAATCTAATGGCCTTATCCGGCCTGAGCTTTTTGGAGAATCACGATGTACCCCGCACTTAAGAAAGAGCTCGACACATTCGAGCGCCGTACTCCGAAGTCTGCCGAGGCGCATAAGAAGAACCTGAAGCGCCTGCCGCTGGGCGTGGCCAGCAATTACCGCGCTTACGATCCCTATCCCATCTTTGTGTCGGAGGCCTCCGGCAGCAAGTTCCGCGACCTGGACGGCAACGAATACATTGACCACAATCTATGTTTCGGAACGCTCATGGCCGGGCACTCGCATCCGGCGGTGATCAAGGCCGTGGAAGGGCGTCTGCACAAAGGTACGGCCTACGGCATGCCTCACAACATGGAATGGGAACTGGCGGAAGAAATCTGCACGCGCTTCCCGGTCGAGATGTGCCGCTTCGGCAACAGCGGTACGGAAGCCACCATGCACACCATTCGTCTGGCGCGCGCCGCGACTGGACGCGACAAAATTATCAAGTTCGAAGGCGGCTACCACGGCTTGCATGACGCGGCCCTGGTCAGCGTGAAGCCTCATCCTCCCAAGGACGATTTCGGCGACATCAAGAACCCCAAGGCTGTTTCGGGCGGAGCGGGCGTGCCCAAAGCCAGCTTGGCCAACATTCCGATCGCGACCTTCAACGACCTGGAGACCGTGGAGCGTCGCTTCCGGGAGAATCCTAATGAGATCGCGGCCGTGATTCTTGAGCCGATCATGATGAATGTCGGGCTCTGTATGCCGCAACCCGGCTTCCTCAAAGGTTTGCGCGAACTGTGCGATAGGCATGGCGCGCTGCTGATCTTCGACGAAGTGAAGACCGGTGCGAAGCTGTGCTGGGGCGGCGCTTCGGAGTACTTTGGCGTAATTCCGGACATGATCTGCCTGGCGAAGTCGATTGGCGGCGGATTTCCGCTGGCTGCCTTCGGCACGCACACGCGCGTCATGGACCTGATCTCCGATCACAAGGTGTTCCACGGCGGAACCTACAACACGAATCCGATCTCGATGGCGGCGGGCCTGGCGACGTTCCGCGAGGTGCTGACGCGCGCGAACTACACGCACATCGAGACACTTGAGAAGAAACTGGTGGACGGCTACCGCAAGATCATCGCCAAGGTCAGCCTGCAGGGCTACATCGCAAGCGCCGGCGCGAACGGCGCGCTGATGCTCTATCCGCAGGAGATCCGCAACTACCGCGACTGGCTGCCCATCGACGTCGATCTGTGGCGCCACTACTGGTTTGGCATGGTGAACCGCGGCGTGATGTGCCAGCCCTACTGGTGGGACGAGCAGTGGACGATCTCGGTGCAGCATAGCGAGGCCGACATCGACACGCACCTGGCGGCGTTTGCCGATATCGCCGAGTCGCTTGCAACCGCGCAGCATGAAAGGTTAGGAGCGGTAGCAACGCCTTAGAACCGTGAAGGGCGGACACTCCTGTCCGCCCCGCAGGTTTCAAAGTTTCAAGGTTGCAAGGTTTCGAAGAACGTCTGGGTCAGCCTTGTGCCTTGTTTTGCCTGAAACTTTGAAACCTTGAGACTCTGAAACCTGTATCTGGAATGACTTTGTCCACGACCGCCGAAAACCAGCCGCACCTCAAGCGCGTCCTAGGACGCTTCGACCTGGTGTTGCTGTTTGTGGTGGCGGTCTTCAACCTCAACGTGGTTCCAAGCATTGCAGCTAACGGTGGCGTGACCGTCTGGCTCTGGATCATCTCGTTGCTGCTGTTCTTCTGGCCGCAGGGGATTGCTGTAATTGAACTGGCCCATCGTTATCCTGGAGAAGGCGGCGTCTACCTGTGGGCGAAGGAAGTCTTCGGGGACTTCCACGGATTCCTCTCCGGCTGGTGCTACTGGACGAATAACATGCTGTACGTGCCGACGGTGATGCTGTACTTCGTTGGTGTGTCGGTGTTTGCGATGGGCCCTGGGCACGCCGGTCTGGCCGAGAGCAAGGGTTTCGCAATGGCCGCGTCCGTGGCGCTGCTGGCGTTTCTCACTGTCCTGAACATCGTTGGGCTCGGCGTAGGAAAGTGGCTGAACAACCTCGGTGCCGTCGGAACGTTTGTTGCGGCGGCGGTGTTGATCGGTCTGGGAGTCACTGCGTGGGTGCGCTTCGGCACCACTGTGACGTCAGCCGATTTCCAAGTCCCAGCGGATCCCAAGTTTGTTTTGAACTCGTTCGGCGTGATCTGCTTTGGACTGGTCGGGTTGGAACTCGCGTCTGTGATGGGCGACGAGATTCGGGAACCGCAGAAGACGCTACCCGGCGCAGTGGCATGGGGTGGAGTAATTTCTGGCGTCTTATACATCGGCGCAACGCTCACTTTGCTGATTGCCATCGGTAAGAACGATATCAGCGTGCTGCAGGGAATCGTACAGGGAGTCAGCCAGATGGCTGGCAAAGTTGGCGTGGCGTGGATCATCACTCCCTTCGCGGTCATGCTCAGCCTGTCGATCGCCGGCATCGGCTCCGCATGGATGGGAGGCTCGGCTCGTATCCCGTTTGTCGCGGGCCTCGATTCCTACATGCCGGCAGCCATGGGGAAGGTTCATCCCAGGTACTCGACGCCACACGTAGCCTTGATCGTGCAGGGACTCGTTTCGCTCATCTTGATCGTCCTGAACTTCACCCTTTCCGGCGGCGTGCAGGAGGCTTTCCAGAAGATGCTCTCCGCCGCGGTCGTGTTGCAGTTGGTACCGTTTTTGTACGTTTTTGCTGCGCTGGTGAAGTTCGCCTGGCGTCGCTCTCTGGAAGGCGGACGCTACGGCAGGGGAACATTGATGTTCGCCGGCGTGGCTGGCCTGGTGACCACTACACTGGCGATCATCGTAGCGTTCTTTCCCGCGAGGCAGATCACGTCATTGTGGAAGTATGAAGTCAGCATGTTCGGAATAACGCTGGGTTTCATCGCGTTGGCGGTATTTTTCTTCTACGGGTACGGACGTCTGAAGACGTCCCAAGGGGCGCCGGCAGAAGATGTAGAAGTGGCAAGGTCCACGTAGTCCGGTCGAGCGAGAGCTCGACATAGATTGGGAACGCTGGAAAACCTGGCGAGCTTAGCTCGGCTTGGACGGGCGAGGGCGCCCGTCCCCACACAAGTGGGTGCGCGGAGGACTTATGGTTAGTGGAGTTACAGCCGATGTCAAGACTTATTCGATGTTCATCAATGGCGAATGGGTCGCGAGTAAGTCGGCCAAGACTTTCCCTGTGTACGATCCCTCAACCGAAGAGGTGATCGCGCAGGTTCCGGACGCCAACGCCGACGACGTAAACCGCGCCGCCGCCGCCGCTAAGGCCGCGTTTGAAGAAGGTCCATGGGCCACCACCACGGCGCAGGAGCGCGGACGCGTCCTCTTCCGCCTGGCTGACAAGGTTCGTCAGAACCTGCCCATGTTAGCCGAACTCGAATGCCGCAACACGGGCAAGCCGATCGTCGAAGCCGAATACGACATCAACGACGTCGCCACCTGCTTCGAATACTACGGCGGGCTCGCGACGAAAGTTGTCGGCTACGTCAATCCGGTGCCCGACAATGCCATGAGCCTCTCGCTCAAAGAGCCCGTGGGTGTTGCCGGACAAATCATCCCGTGGAACTACCCTCTGCTGATGGTTGCATGGAAACTAGCTCCGGCGCTGGCCGCAGGCTGTACGTGCGTGCTGAAACCCGCCGAGCAGACGCCGATCACCGCGCTCGAACTGGCGAAGTGGTTCGATGAGGTCGGCCTACCCAAGGGCGTGGTCAACATAATTACGGGCTTTGGCGAAACTTGCGGATCGCCTCTGGTGAAGCACCCCGACGTCAACAAGATTGCCTTTACGGGCTCAGCGGCGGTAGGGAAGATCATCGTGAAGGAAGCGGCCGACACGGTGAAGCGCGTCACGCTCGAACTGGGTGGCAAATCTCCGAACATCTTTTTCGCGGATGCCGATTTTGAAGCCGCGATTGACGGCGCTCTCTTCGGCGTTTTCATCAATCAGGGCGAAGTCTGCTCGGCGGGCAGCCGCATCTTGGTGCAGAAATCGATTTACAAGAAGTTTGTCGAAGCCATGGCCGAAAAAGCGAAGAAGATCAAACTCGGCCCGCCGATGGAACGAGAAACGAAGATGGGAGCCCTGGTCAGCAAAGAGCAGTACGACCGCGTGCTCTCCTATCTCGACATCGGAAAGAAAGAGGCTAAGGTCGCTTCGGGTGGCGGGCGAGCCGACAAGTTTGCCAAGGGTTACTACGTCCAACCGACTATCTTCTACGACGTCGACAACCGCGCCCGCATTGCACGCGAAGAAATCTTCGGCCCGGTCGCGGCAGTGATTCCGTTCGACGACGAAAAAGACGCCCTGAAGATTGCCAACGATTCTCCGTACGGGCTGGCGGCCGCCGTCTGGACGCGCGACATTTTCAAGGCCATGCGCACGGTGAAGTCGCTCCGCGCCGGAATCGTCTGGGTCAATCACATGCAGCCAACTTACGTCGAAGCGCCGTGGGGAGGTTACAAGCAGTCCGGTTTTGGCCGCGAACTCGGGCCGTGGGGGATTGAGGAGTATCTCGAGACCAAGCAGGTCCACATCAATCTTAACGAAGCCCCGATCGGCTGGTACTGAAACACAGTTCTCAGGTCCCAGTTCTCGGTTCTCAGCACGCAACATCAATCGCCCAACGGCAACTGAGATCTGACAACTGAGAACTGAGAACCGAGAACTGGAACTTATTTATGTCTACCATTCAACTCCGTACCTCCATCCCCGGTCCGCGCTCGCAGGCGCTGATGAAGCGCCGCAACGCTGCGATTGCCGTGGGTGCCTTTCATGCCACGCCTGTTTTTTTAGACAAAGCCGAGGGCGCGGTCGTCGAAGATGTCGACGGCAACCGGCTGATTGATTTTGCCGGAGGCATCGGGTGCCTGAACACCGGACATCGCGCTCCCGCTGTGGTCGCTGCCATTCGGCGGCAAGTGGATCGCTTCCTGCACACCAGCTTCAACGTGCTGCCCTATGAGAGCTATGTCGCCGTCTGCGAGAAGTTGAACGCGCTTGTCCCCGGCAAGGGACCGAAGAAGACCATCCTTGTGAACACGGGCGCGGAAGCGGTTGAGAATGCGATCAAGATTGCGCGCTTCTATACGAAGCGGTCGGCAATTATCTGCTTTGAAGACGCCTTCCATGGCCGTACTTACATGGCGATGGCGACGACCAGCAAGACGCACCCCTACAAGGCCGGATTCGAGCCGTTTCCCAGCGATGTGTACCGCATCCCATATGCGTATTGCTACCGTTGCTCCTATTCGCTGAAGTATCCGTCGTGCGATGTGCATTGCGCCCGTCAACTCGAAGACACCTTCAAGCGCGTAGTGGCAGCCGAGACAGTTGCGGCCGTGATTGTCGAGCCGATTTTGGGTGAAGGCGGATTCGTGACGCCGCCCGCGGAGTACTATCCGACACTCGGCGAGATTTGCCGGAAGCATGGCATTTTGCTGATCGCCGACGAAGTGCAAACCGGATTCGCGCGGACAGGCGCCATGTTCGCCTGTGAGCGCCTGGGTCTGGAACCCGATCTGGTTACGACGGCGAAGTCGCTGAGCGGCGGCTTGCCGATGGCAGCGGTCACGGGCCGCGCCGATATCATGGATGCTCCGGGAGTTGGCCAACTCGGCGGAACCTTTGCAGGCAATCCAGTCGCTTGTGTGGCGGCGCTTGCGGTCCTCGAAATCATCGAGAAAGAAGATCTGTGCGCCCGCGCCAACCTGCTGGGTGAACGTTTCCGCAAGCGCGCGGCCAAATGGCAGTCGCAATGGGAACTGGTGGGGGAAGTCCGCGGATTGGGCGCCATGCAGGCGATTGAACTGGTACGCTCGAAGACGACACGCCAGCCGGCTGACGAAGAGACCAAACAGGTGTCACAATACTGTTACGAGCATGGCCTGGTGACGATCACTGCGGGGTCCTACAGCAACGTAATCCGGCTGCTGATGCCGCTGGTTCTGACCGACGCCCAGATGGACGAGGCTTTGGACGTGCTCGAAGCCGCGCTTGCCCATGTGGCCGAGAAGAAAGGCGCGCTGGCAGCCGTGTAGCGCCGGCGTCTCGCCGGTTGCCCTGAGGCCATCTTGGCCTCAGATGTGCGAGACGCTCGCACGGCAGCCGCCGGGACGGCGGCGCTACTAAATCTCCGCAATTGCGAAAGGCAGCAACCTCATGTCGACCGTAGCCGCACCACCCGCCACAAAGATTCCTCATTTCATCAACGGACAGTGGATTGACTCGCAAGCCATCGAGTGGAACGACATCGTCAATCCGGCCACTGCCGAAGTTCTCGGTCGCGTGCCACTGGCGGGCGCCGCCGAAGTGGTGCGCGTCATTGAAGCTGCTGCGGCTGCCTATCCCGAGTGGCGCCGCACCCCCGCTGAAGACCGCATTCAGCCCCTGTTCAAGCTGAAGATGCTGCTCGAAGAGCACATCGACGACGTCGCTCGCATCATCACACAGGAAAACGGCAAAACGTTCACGGAGGCAAAGGGCGAGATGCGCCGCACCATCGAAAACGTCGAAGTGGCGTGCGGCATTCCCACCATGATGCAGGGCAACAACCTCGAAGATGTCGCACGCGGTATCGACGAGATGATGATCCGCCAGCCGCTCGGCGTGGTGGCGGCGATCACGCCCTTCAATTTCCCTGGAATGGTGCCGTTCTGGTTTCTGCCGTATGCGATTGCCTGCGGCAACTCCTTCATCCTGAAGCCGTCGGAGCGCGTGCCGCTCACCATGAAGTACGTCTTCGAACTGATGGAGAGAGTCGGCATCCCGAAAGGCGTCGTGAACCTCGTCAACGGCGGCAAGGAAGCGGTCGATACTCTACTCGACCATCCGGCCGTGCGCGCCATCAGCTTCGTCGGATCGACGCCGGTCGCAAAGTATATCTACGCCCGTGCCGGTGCGACCGGCAAGCGTGCGCAGTGTCAGGGTGGCGCGAAGAATCACGTGATCGTTCTCCCCGATGCTGACATGCAGATGGCCACGCAGATTATTTCGGACAGCGCCTTTGGATGCGCGGGCCAGCGCTGCCTCGCTGTGTCGGTGGCGGTTACCGTGGGCGAAGCGCAGAAAACCTTCCGCGACTCGATCACCGAATCTGCCGCGAATCTCCACGTGGGCAACGGGCTCGACGAAGGCGTTCAGATGGGGCCGGTGATCACGCCGCAGAGTAAAGAGCGCATCCACAACCTGATCGGCGTCGGCGCCAAAGACGGTGCGAAGGTCGTGATCGACGGACGCAATCCCAAGATCGCCAAGTACGAAGCTGGAAACTTCGTGAAGCCCACGGTGCTGGACGGTGTTCCCGCCGCGAGCGAACTGACGAACACGGAAATCTTTGGGCCAGTGCTCAGCCTGGTGCATGCGAGCGGCATTGACGAGGCTATGGAATTCCTGGCGCGCAGCCCTTACGGCAACCAAGCATCGCTGTTCACGTCGAGCGGATCGGCCGCGCGCCGCTTCCGCTACGAGGCGCCCGCAGGCAATATCGGGATTAATATCGGTGTCGCCGCGCCCATGGCTTACTTCCCGTTCAGCGGGTGGAAAGACAGCTTCTTCGGCATCCTGCACGCGCAGGGCAACGACGCTATCGAGTTCTACACGGAAAAGAAAATCGTGGTCGAGCGCTGGGCCAAAGAGCACTCACGTAAGTTCTAGCAGCGTGGTTCTTGGAGCGACGGACGTCCTCGCCCATCGCCATGATTCCTTCGTGAACCTTCGTGTCCTTAGTGGTTCACGTACCATCTTAAACCACAAGGACACAAAGGCGCACGAAGGGAAATGAGGAGTTCTCATAACATGACTACTGCAACTGCTACTCCCACCATGACTGGTCAGGAAATTGTCGACCTAACCAAGAAGTACACGCTGTTTGAATGGTCCGCACAATCGAAGGTCGATCCCATTCCCGTCGCTCGCGCAAAGGGGATCTATTTCTGGACGCCAGAAGGGAAACGCTTCATCGACTTCAACAGCCAGTTGATGTCAGTCAACATCGGACACGGCGACGAGCGCGTTATTCGGGCGATCACCGAGCAGGCTTCTGTGCTGGCGTACGCGAATCCCTTCATGGCGACCGAGCCGCGCGCCCGGTTGGGGCAGAAGCTTGCCGAGATTACGCCCGGCGATATCGATACCTTCTTCTTCACCAACGGCGGCGCAGAGGCCAACGAAAACGCAATCAAGCTGGCGCGCTTCTTCACTGGACGCCACAAGATCATTGCCCGCTATCGTTCGTACCACGGTGCGACGGCCGGCGCCATCACTCTGACCGGCGATCCCCGCCGCTGGGCTGCTGAACCGGGGATCCCGGGCGTCGTTCGTGTGCTCGATCCTTACCACGGCATCGAGCGCGGCTGGGAGTCCGCCGAAAGCTCCCTCACCATGATCGAGGAGATTATCCAGCTCGAGGGTTCGCATACCATCGCGGCATTTATTTTGGAAACAGTCGTCGGCACCAACGGCATCCTGGTTCCGCCCGACGGCTACATGCAGGGCGTGCGCAAACTTTGTGATAAGTACGGCATCCTGATGATCGCTGACGAAGTGATGGCCGGCTTCGGGCGCACGGGAGAGTGGTTTGCCATCGATCATTGGAAGGTTGTCCCTGACTTGATCTGCATGGCGAAGGGACTTACTTCGAGTTACATTCCTCTGGGCGCGGTCGGCATGCGCCACCACATAGCGCAGCACTTCCAGGACAAGGTCTTCTATGGAGGACTTACTTACAACAGCCATCCGATGGGCTGTGCGACGGCGCTGGCGACCATTCGTGTGTACGAAGAAGACAATCTGATCGAAAACGCCCGTAAGATGGGCGCAATCATGAAGGACCTCGGCGCCGAGTTGCAGAAGAAGCACCCATCAGTGGGTGCGGTGCGGTCGATTGGGCTGTTCGGCATCGTCGAACTGGTGCGCAGCCGCAAGACAAAGCAGCCGATGGCGCCGTTCAATGGCACGTCCGACGAAATGGCTGCGCTCGGAAAGTTCTTCCGCGAAAGCGGACTCTACACATTGGTGCGTTGGAATACGTTCTATACCAACCCTCCGCTGTGCATTAACGAGCAGCAACTGCGCGAGGCTTTTGCGATCATCGACAAAGGGCTTGAGATTACGGATCAGGCGGTGAAGGATTAGTTCTCAGTTCCCGGTTCTCAATTCTCAGAAGAGCGCTTGCGGGCGCTCTTTGTGTTTGCACCGAGGAGCCACCGGACGGGCGAGGGCGGCCGTCACTCCATCGCGGGCAGGAATGCCCGCGCCACACAGGCATTACTTTGTCAGGCGGTTGTATCTCTTCAGTACCTCGCGCAACTTGTCGTGGGGCAGGGCAATCACGGTGTGGTCGTTGATGCCAGTCATGGTCTCGGCGGCGACCATGGCGTTGACTACTGCTTCTTCCGTGGCTTGCACGGTGGCGAGGAAGATTGGATCGAGTTGGTCGTTGGGGAGCATCCTCAGGTCATGAATACCCTTCGGATTGGCGGCCCCGGGATTGGCGGTGGAGAAAGCGATAAAGATGTCGCCCGATCCGTCGCCGGAATAACTGCCATCGCGTCCCAGGCCCAGCGATGCCCGACGCGCGATGCGCTTGAGTTGGGTGGGAATCAGGGGTGCGTCGGTGGCAACCACGACAATGATGGAGCCAACGTCTTCGCCGTAAGCGGGACGCTCGGGAATTTCCTTGCCGACGGGGACCCCTGCAATGCGCAGTTCGCTGCGACGACCATAGTTACACTGGACGAGAACGCCGACGGTGTAGCGACCTGATTTTGCGTCGAGCGCTCGTGAGGCGGTGCCAATCCCGCCCTTGAATTCATTGCAGATCATCCCGGTACCGCCCCCTACGTTGCCTTCTTCCACCGGGCCGGAGTGCGCGGTGTCGAGCGCGTGGAAAGCGTGCTCAGGCTTCACGTGGAATCCGTTAATGTCGTTGAGAAAGCCGTCCCAGGTTTCGGCGACCACGGGGAGCGACCACCAGTAGCCTTCCATGTCAGGCGAGCCGTGCTTGACCTTCCAGGCAATAACCGCGTCGCGTACGACGCCTACGCTGTGCGTGTTGGTGATCATGATGGGGCCGTCAACAAAGCCGGAATCCTCGACCCAGGTGGTGCCCGTCATTTCGCCATTGCCGTTCAGCGTGAACCACGCGCCAAAGGCCGCGTCCTTGGAGTCTTTACCGCGGGGAAGAACGGCAGTGACACCGGTGCGGACCGGGCCCTCGCCTACTTTCAGCTTGCCGGAGCCGGAGATCAGAGTGGTGTGGCCGACTTCGACACCTTTCACGTCAGTGATAGCGTTGTTGGCGCCGGGTGTGCCGTCGAAAGGGACGCCGAGATCGCGGGCCCGGGGCTTGGCTTGGCCGAACGTAAGATGGGTGACACACAGCAGTAGAAGAATGCGGGTCAAAATGAACCGGATCATTATTATCGCCTTTGCAATCGTAGGCTAAAAGTCCCGTGGCAGTATAACGCATCGAAGCGCGAGCGCTGGTTTAGAATCCTTAGCGGCGGTGGTCCCAAGTCAGGAGCGGACATGGATAACTGGAAACGAGCAGCGATTGCGGGATCGGTAGGAGTGGCGACAATCCTGCTGCTGAAGGGAAAACGACCGGCGGCGGTGTTGGCCGGGGGTCTCGGGTTGGCCGTGCTGGCCTCGGAATATCCGGAGAAATTTACGCGCATTCGCGAAGAACTTCCGTCGTATGTGCGGCAGGGGACGCGGTTCCTGGATCTGGCGATGCGGATCGGCAGCAAGATCGAAGAACTGGCGGCCAGTCGCAGAGAGAGCTTGCTAGAGGAGTTGGGGGAATACTGAGATTCGGCTCTGGGCTTTCGGCTCTAGGCTCTCGGGAATCGCGATCATGTCAGCGAGAGCCTAACTTCTAAAGCCGAGAGCCTAAAGCCGAGAGCCTATCTACTCAATTCCCAATTGTTTGCGGGCGTCTGCGCTGAGGCGTTCCGGAGTCCAGGGCGGACTCCAGACAACGTTCACGGTAGCGTTGCGTACACCCGGAAGTTGTTCGACGCGTGCTTTCACTTGGTCGCTAATCTGAACATGGGCGGGACAGCCTTGCGCTGTGAGGGTCATCTCCACGGCGACGTCCTGCTGATCGTCAGGCGCGGAGTCGAAGCGGATCCCGTAGATCAGTCCGAGGTCCACGATGTTGACGGGTATTTCGGGGTCGTAGCACTGTTTTAGTGCGTTGAGAACATCATCCTGGGTAAGTGACATAGGATTCCTAGGGTACATCATTTAGATCATGACATTCGATTCGGAGTTGCGAAGAAGACTGCAGATTCTTCTTGGCATCGCCATTGTGCTGGTGGGTGCGCGGACTGCCTACATTGTCTATGGGCGTTACCAAGAAAGGAAACAAGCCGAGCGGCCGAAGCAGGAGCGTGCCCTTAAGGCCGACTACTACGTCACTCCGAAGAAGCTTCATCCGTACGATCTGAAGTCGGCGCGCGAATTGACCAAGCAGCCGGTCTGGGTGAGAGTCGGTTACTACCACACGTACTATCCGTATGACGTGGCGCGGCGCAGGGCGGTATTCGGGCACGAGGCGGGCACGCTGCTGCCGCTACAGAGACTCTCGATTCAGGATGTAGTGACCGATGTTTCGCCCCTGGCTCCGGGGATCAAGCAGGTGCTGGCGCGATTTGAACTGGACGGCAAGAACTACGCGGTACCGATCGGTTCCGAGCAGGCTGACGACTTCAAAATCTATTCCGACGACATTTTCTTCATCGAAGATCCCCACGAGCTTTACAAGCATTGGCCTGCGGAAGTTTGGAAGGCGATTGAAAATCACGAGGTGCTGCCGGGGATGAGCGAGTTGCAGGCGACCTGCGCCATTGGGGCAGGAATGCTGGACGCATCGAGCACTTCTTTTTCCCGGACGCTGCACTACGCCAATGGCGGAAAGGCGCTGACGATCGTCTATCGCAACGATAAGGCGGTTGAGATCAAGGTGGGATCGTAAGAGGACCTACAACCAGCGTACGGGCGAGGGCGCCCGTCTCTCCACGAGCTTTGTTGGCGTACAATTCCGCGCATGAGACGAACGGTCTGCGTCGGTTTTACTCTTCTTCTATTTTCTCTTCTCAGCTTTGCCGCGCCGCGTACCCTGCGCGTTGACTACTACCACTCTGGAAACTCCCAAAAGGAGTGGTTCAGCTTGGACCGCGTAGTGCTGGAACCACTGGAGTGGCCGGGAAATCCAGCGAGAGCCATCGATGAGAGTCAACTGGGCGACTATCGGTTCGAAGTGCGAGAGAAGGGAAGCGGGACACTGCTCTATTCGCGCGGATTCAATTCCGTGTTTGGAGAGTGGAAGACGACCGACGAAGCGTTGCACGCCAACCGCACGTTTTCGGAATCGCTGCGGCTTCCGATGCCCGCGGGTGTGGTTGAGGTGTCGCTACAAGCGCGCGCGGGAGATGATTTTCGCGACGTCTGGAAGGCCACCGTCGACCCGAAGGACCAATTCGTCGACCGGGGACGACCGCCTTCGCCGGGAAAGCTGATTGAACTGCAGAAGATGGGCGACCCGGCTACGAAGGTTGATCTGCTGGTGCTGGGGGACGGCTACACGGCAGGCGACAGAAAAAAATTTGAGAGGGACGCACGGCGATTTGTGGAGATGCTGTTTGCCGCGTCACCATTTCGTGAGCACCAGAAGGATTTCAACGTGTGGGGGTTGTGTCCGGCGGCGGGGGAGTCGGGTGTCTCGCGCCCCTCGAGCGGAATTTACCGGCGGTCGCCAGTGGGAGCGTCGTACGATGCGTTCGGGTCGGAGCGCTATGTGCTGACCATGGAGAACCGGACACTGCGCGATGTGGCGTCATTCGCCCCATATGAGTTCATCGAGATTCTGGTGAATGGCGCGACTTATGGTGGTGGGGGAATCTTCAATCAGTACGCGACGGTGGCGATCGACAATCAGTGGGCGGGATATGTGGCGGTGCATGAATTTGGCCACCAGTTTGCCGCCCTGGCCGATGAATATTACACGTCGGACGTGGCGTATCTTTCGCCGGAGAAGAAGATTGAACCCTGGGAGCCGAACGTGACCGCGCTCCTCGATCCCGCGAATTTGAAATGGAGGGATCTGGTTGCAGCGGGCACACCGGTTCCGACTCCCTGGGACAAAGAAGAATTCGAGCGCTTCGAGCAGGACATTCAAAAGCAGAGGAAAGAGCTGCGCGCGGCCGGCAAGCCCGAAGCGGAAATGGAAGCACTCTTTCGCAAAGAGCGCGAGAAGGAAGATGCCTTGCTGGGCTCGCAGAAGTACTCGGGCAAAGTCGGGGCCTTTGAGGGCGCGAATTACCAGGCGAAGGGCTATTACCGTCCGGAAGTCGACTGCATCATGTTCACGCGGTACAAGGCATTTTGCGCGGTGTGCCGCCGCGCGATTGAGCGGGTGATTGGGATGTATACGAACTGAAAGGCTTTTCACCACAGAGGCACAGAGGCACGGAGAAAGCTTTAGAAAGAACTTAGGCGAGAGCGGACAAATTCGACGATTTCAGGCGTCACATAATTTGGCGGCCGGATCTCGAACATCGGGCGTCCGATCACTGGTCTCAGCGAGACGCGTTGCCAGGCTGGGTCCTTTGAGTTCTCGACGGAGTGCAGCAGAACGGCGTCGGCGCGATCGAGAAAGGTCTGGGCAGAATCCTTGAAGTCAGGAGTATGCGGGTCGAGCACGGTCAGACAGAGATCCGGTCGCAGAAAACGCAGAATGCTATTCGATTCGATGATGGCATTTTGCGTGGTGGCGAGAATCTTACGGATGCGGGGCATGGCTTCGGCGAGGCGTCCTTGCTGGGTGCGCACCCACCAGGAGTGATCGGCTCCGGCTACGAGGAAGCGAGACGTGTCGGACTCGCCCAAGCGGTCCTTTTCTTCTGACACAGCCCAGGAATGATCGGTGGTCGCGCAGTCGCAGGCTTCACCGTTGGCGGAACAGACGCCGTGTCCGTACTGCGTTATTTTGAGCGCGGTCCAGTCTCGATCAGGGAAAGCGGAAATGAGGCCGACGACAACGCTGGTCTTGCCGACGCTGCGGGAGTGTCCGCCAATGACGATAATAGGCATGGGTTTGCTGCGAGCTGCGAGCTACGAGCTTCGAGTTGCGCTAGGCATCGGTTTAAGCTCGTAGCTCGAGGCTCGAAGCCATTATTTATTCCGCTTTGCCGCCCGCGACAAGAACGCCAATTCCCTAAGATACTCCCGGATGGGGCGCGCTGGGGTCCCCCAGAAAACCACCCCTTTGCCACGAATCACTTTCTTGGTCGGAATGCCGCTTTGCGCGCCTAGAATCGCACCCTCTTCGATGCGCGCGTGATCGGCGATGCCTACTTGTCCGCCGATGATGACATTGTCTTCGACGATGGCGCTGCCGGAAAGGCCGGTCTGTGCGGCGATGACTACGTCGTGACCGATCTGTACGTTGTGGCCGACGTGCACGAGGTTGTCAATCTTCGTGCCGCGGCGGATACGGGTTTCGTCGAGCGCGCCCCGGTCCACGGTGGAGTTGGCTCCGATCTCCACGTCGTCTTCGATCACCAGTCGTCCGACCTGCGGGAATTGCTCGTAGCGGCCGGTTTCGAAATCTCGTACGTAGCCAAATCCTTCACTGCCGAGGACTGCGCCCGCCTGCACGACCACGCGATTGCCGAGAGTTGTGTGGGAGTAGAGGGTCACGTGGGCGTCGAGGCGGCAATGGGCCCCGATTTCTACGCACTCGCCAACTACACAACCCGCCCCTAGCGTGGTTCCGTCGCCAATCTTGACATCTCGACCGAGGATCGCGCGGGGGCCAACCGAGACGTTTCTCCCGAGTTGTACCGACGGGGGGACGATTGCCGAAGGATGGATGTCTCGCTCGCGACCATTGGCGTCATGGAGCAGCCTGGCAGCCCGGGCGAAGGCCAGACGGGGCTGGCTCACGATCAGCAGTGGCTTGCGGCCAGTGGCTTGCACGGCGAACTCTCCGGCGATGATGGCGGCCGCGGGGGATGCAAGAGCAGCATCGAGATGCTTCGCGTCCTCGACGAAGACGATGCTTTCGGGAGTAGCGGATTGCAGGCTGGAGACGCTCGTCACGATGATGGAGCTTTCTCCCAGGAGGCGGCAGCCGACCTTCTCGGCGAGATCGCGCAGGGTTTGCTTCATGGCTCTCTATTGTCGCGTACTCAGTACCTAGTGGCCAGTAGTCAGTAGCCAGTAGTCAGTACTAGAGCTACGCGTTCACTTCTGAAGGGCGAGAGATGAGCGTAGGGCCTGGAGCCTGGAGCCTAGAGCCTAGAGCCAGAGCCAAGACCCTAGGCCAAGAGCCAAGAGCCTAATACAGCGGGGGCTGGCCTTCCGGCCTCGTTTTCCAGCGGCGATGGACCCAGAGCCACTGGTCGGGATATCGGCGCACGAAGTCTTCGATGACCTTGGTGAACTTTGCGGTATTGGCAACGATGTCGGCCTCAAGGTTGCCGGTGCGCACCAACTCGACGGCGGGGTCGAAGCGCAAGATATATTTGCGCAACTTCGAATCCCAGACGGTGAAGCCGGGGACTACGGCTGCATCCGTGCGCAGGGCGATGCGAGCGAGGCCGCTCGCCGTGCAGGCTGGAATTCCGAAGAAATCGACGAAGACGCCTTGCGGCGGGGTCATGTTGGTGTCCATGAGGATGCCGACCGTCTGGCCGGCACGCATGGCTTGCAGCAGGCTGCGGATGAAATCGTCTTTGTCGACCGTGCGGTTGCCGTGCATGGTGCGATAACCCTGAATTAGCGCGTCAACGTGAGGATTGTCGAGCGAACGCATGACGATCGAGAGCGGATGTCCCTGGAGCGAATGGGCGAAGGCGGAGAGTTCCCAGGCGCCGAGGTGTCCGGTAAGAAACAAAACGCCTTTGCCGCGAGCGTAGGCGCGCTCGAAATTCTCGAACCCGTCGTAAACCACGATGCGAGATACGTTTTCACGAGTGTAGCGTGGGAAAAGGCAGACCTCGGCGAGCTGGCGTCCGAGAGAAACGAACACGCCACGCAGGATGCGGCGGCGCTGGCTGTGGGGCATTTCCGGGAAAGCGAGGGCCAGATTGCGCATTCCGACGCCGCGCAGGCGTCCGTGCAGCAGGTACACCAGCAGCCCGAACGCGATCCCTTTGGCCCTTGCCAGAGGGCGAGGGAGCAGGCCGACGGTTTTGACCCACAGCCAGACGATTGCGAATTCGAGACGATGGCGCACGGTGCCGGAAGTTCGGGGGTTGCCTGCAAAGGCAACCGACTTGGAAGCAGCGCCGGATTCTTCGGCTACGACACCGAGGGCGAGACGCCCTCGGGACAGCCGGCAAGATGCCGGCGCTACAAAAGATCTACTTCTTTTCCGCTTCCTTTGCCCACTTGGCTACGGTACTCAGAAACGGGTAGGCCGACTGGGGCGCTTCGATGTTTCCCCTCAGCGAGGTTTTGAAGGGCACCATGCGTCCGTAAAAGTCGCGGGTGCTGTCTTTGTCCTGCTTGATGACGGCGCCAGCGAGTTCGAGGCCGGCGAAGAGGCCGCGGGCGCGCGAGTAGGTCAGGACCTCGGCTCGCATCTTCCAGTCGGTGTCGGCGGAGGCATGGCGGCCGACCGGGCCGGCGGCGGCGCTGGCATCCGCCCCCAGTTTGAACTGACTGGACAATAGGCGATCCATGCCGTTCTTGTTCATGATCAGCATGACCAGGTCCACGGCTTGGCCGCCGATCTGCAGTCCGAAGCTTCCGCCACCGATGGTGAAGAACGCGGGCGCACTCCAACCTTTTTCCGTGCGGCAGGTGGCGACGCCACGGCCGTAGCGGGCTCCGAAGATGAAACCGCCTTTGATCAACGACGGGACCACGGCCACGCATTCGGCCGAGGCGAGAACTTCTTCGGGAACTCGGTTGTCGGGCGCGGCCTGGATTTCGTCGAGCACGGTTCCGGCAGCTTCGACGCGGTCAATGGCTTTGGAGTTGTCTTTTGCCTCTTGGGCCTCTTGGGCTCGGTCGGGCACGGTTCCGGCAGCTTGGGTGCTGCCCGCCGCTTTGGAATTGTCTTTGGCATCTTGGGTTTGGGCGAAGACGACAGTAGTCATCAAACAAACCAGCACGCACACAACGAGGGCTTTTCGCATTAGGCCTCACTTGGGAGATCGGGATGTGTTGATTCTAATCCCTTGATTCTATTAGATGCGAGGAGGGCGGTGGAGGGTACTGGGGGAGTGATCAGGGTGAGTCGGGCTAAAAGAGCAAAAAATCGGGGCTGACAGTGGCGACCCTAATCTCCACTCCCAACCCCGTCTCCCAGGTTCTGTGGTAGGTGAGAGGAGTATGCGCCAGGTGCCGTGGAGCGACAAGATTACCGAGGTCACTGTCCCAGGGTAACGAGTGCTGGGCCGGCAGGTTTCAAGATTTCAGAGTTTCAAGGTTGCAAGGAAAAGCCCCGGTTCTACCGGGGCTCACATTGAAACTATGGAACCTTGAAACCTTATTTCGCGGTCACGAGCGAATGCGTAATGGCGTGAACCGACAGAGCGATGCGATTCTGCACACCGACCTTGCGCATCAGCTTGGCGACGTGTGCCTTGACCGTGCGCTCTTCGATGCCGAGCGCGGAACCGATTTCTTTGTTCGAGCGGCCCGCGACCAGCATCTCGAGGACTTCTTTTTCGCGGTCGGTAAAGGTGACGCGGCCCGCCGGGAAGATGCGTCCGGGGGAAGCCGTGACACGTTCGATGAAGGTAGAGAGCACACGGCGCGGCGCCCATACCGAGCCCTGATTAACGATCCGCAGAGCCTGCACGAACTCGGTGGCCGACGCCGCCTCGTCCACGTAGCCCTTGGCGCCCGCGGCAATGGCCTTCAGAACGGTTTCATCGTCCATGCCGGAGCCGGTGACAATGATGCGGAGATCGGGCCGGACAGCCTTGAGGCTGGCCATAATGTCGAACAGATTCTGACCGCTGCGATTACCGAGCAGGATCAGATCGACGTTGGGAAGCTGCCCGAGTTCAGGCAGCGAGGCAGAGACCAATTCCAGATCTGGCTCGGAATCAAAAAGGGCCCGGAATCCCACAAACCGCAGCGGATCGCTCTCCACTACGGCGACACGAATCAGCGGCTTTCTGGCAACTGCAGCTTTCATCAAGGTTTCCCTGTTAGGATTGCATCCTGATTAAGCTTGCCTGAACTTACGGGGAATTGGAACGATTGGTGACCGAGACAAATTACGGCGGTAACCCCCGCAAGAGGAGGCTTTCGAGGAGGGCCTCGCGGTGACTCGAAGAATGATCTATCGCTTATGCGGATTGGTCTTGGTGGTGGGGATGATCGCAGGCGGATTGGCGAAGGGCCAGGAGCAGGCTCCGCCGCAAGCCGCGGCTCCCTATCAGCCGAAGTTTCCGGGGGATCCGGCGCGGTCCGAATCGGAAGCGCAAGCGCTGGGCTACATGCGGGTGGTGCTCCGAGCGCAGCGGGAGTACAAGAAACGCCATAACAAGTTCGCGGATTCCCTGGCGGGGCTGGCGGGGACGGGATCGTTCACCAAGCGCATGGCGCACAGCACCGAGCGCGGCGACTACACGGTTGGGTTCCACTCGCAGAAGGACGGCTTCGTGCTCACCATGACTCCCAAACAACTGGACCAGGAGCACCGCTCGTTCTATGCGGAAGATGACGGGGTGATTCACGGGGACGATCAGAAGGCCGCGGACGTGAGTTCGCCGAAGGTGAAGTAGCGGTCCACTGCAGAATCAAGAGTTGCGGGCTACGATCCCGGGGGAGCTCCGTCGCCGCGATCTTTGGGCGCAGAGTCGGGGTGAACCGTGGGGGCCACCTGATCGGCAATCCGGCGTGGCGGAGGGACGCCGCTGTCGGAGGCAATGCGTCGAAGTTCTTTGACGATGTCTTCCCGGTCCCGTGCGCCGTAATCATGAGCGAAGCGAACCAGAGCTTCGGTCAAGATGTCGTGGTGATGCACTTTTTCCAGACCCGGTTCCCGGGTGATATTCAGCCACAAGCGATGAAGCAGGATGACGTCCTCGTTCTTCATGGTGGGCGTGTGGGGGCCGATGCGGAAAGTGTCGACGACGTTGCCGGGGCGAACGATCTGCAGAACAAACTGACCTTTAGGTTCGGGGATGGACTCCCAGGCGCGACCCAATTCAAAGGCTTGTTCCGCAGGAGTCATCTTGCTCGAGAGACCGGCGACCACGGCCGAGGATTCAAGTTGGTGCGCGGTCTGTACAATTGCTGACCACACATCGGCCGCCGGCACGACGAGCAGTGAGACACGTTTGCCGAAGCTCTCGGCCACCGCGACCGCCCGGGTGAACAGGGTCTGTTCGTAATCGCTGAAAATCTGCTCCATCGCCAGATCGTAGGCCCCGGAGCCAAAACGGCTGACGCGGGCCGACATCACCACTACATCCTGATCATCGGTATTGATCCGTTCCAGTGCCCAACGCAGGTGCGCGAGGGTGTTGTAATCGCGGACGGGGACGAGCACATTTCCGGGGCGAATGTTGAGGGCGTCGCGTTCCACCGTGTCGCGCTGCAGCAACTGGAAGTGATCTTTCATCTGCTGCTCGGCGAGCGCGAACTTCTTCCGGTTGGCGCGTTCCGAAATGGTGAAAATCATGAAGAAAACGATAGCGAAGGACACCCCGGCGACGGTTGCGACTGACTTGGTGAAAAGGTTGATCAGGGCAGTCGCCAGCAGAACCAGGAAGACCGAGGCCAGCCCGACTGGGATTTCCCGTCCGGCAATGGTGAAATTGGGCGGGACTTTCCAGCCGCGCTCTCCTTTGTACTTGTAGCGCAGGACCAGCATCGCGAGGCCGTTGAAGGTAAAACTCCAGATCACGCCAAAGGCATACGCTTCACCCAGGACGTAAACGTTTCCGCGGCTGGCCAGAATAGTCAGCACCTGGAGCAGGACGATGAGGTTAATGATGCGATAGCTGGTTCCGTACCGCCGATGAGGAAAGCGGAACCAGTCGGCCAAAACCCCGTCTTCCGAAACGCGATTCAGGACGCCGTTCGAGCCGATGATGGCCGTATTCACGGCGCCCGAGAGAATGAGAAAACCTACCACGACGACAAATCCGCGGAAGAGCAAACGCAGAATCTGCGGCCCCCACATGTACATGGCCAGGCCGGAGATCAGGTTGTCTTTGTAGACGGGCACGCGGACTGCGTCCGGAATGAGCATGACGGAGAGCAGGGCGGACAGTCCGGTGAAAACGAAACTGTAGATGGCAATGACGATGGCGGCGCGCTTCAGGTTTTTGAGCTTGGGGTGCGCAAGTTCGCGATTGACCTGGGCGAGCGACTCTTCGCCGCTCATGGCTAGAACCGAGTGTCCGAAGGCCATCAGGATTCCGAGCACTCCGAACATGCGGGCGAGGCTTTGCTCTGGGAAACTGTGACTCAGGAAACCAAGCGATTCCTTGGTGAAATGGAGATTCTCGGGTGTGGGCAGCGGGACGGACTGGTAGCCAGACTTGAACAGGGTCAGCGCCGACCAGGCGAGCAGGATCACCACCATGACGGTCGTGATCTGCATGACGCGCAGAGCCTTTTCGCTCGATTCGTGAATGCCCTTGATGTTCTGCCACCAGAAGTAGATGGTCACCGCCAGCGCGAAAAAGACCGACGTCCAATTCACGCTCAACTGCGGCGTGCCATTGAACAGGTTGTGGACGGCGCGCGGGACCCAGCCGTGCACATCGGCGGTGACCATGACCTCGTTCATCAGTCCAGCGATGTACTGTCCAGCCGACACGCCGGAGATTGGGCCGGTAAGGATGTAATCGAACATCAGGGCGGAGACGCTGATTTTGGCGAGGGTGCCGCCCAAGGCTTCCTTGACGACACGGTACACGCCACCGCGGACGAACATGGAACAACTCTCTACGTACACCGCCCGCACGGTAAACGAGAAAAGCATGACTCCGACGATGAACCACGGAGCGGATTTGCCAATTGCCTGCTCAGCGATCCCGCACGCGTAAAAGGCAGAGGAAGCCAGGTCGTTGAGGACGATAGCGGCGGCGCGCCAGTACGAGATGAAGGTGAGCATTACCGAGGTCGCGACGACGATTCGAACCCGGTTCGAACTGGGAGGGGCGGGTTGGGAGGACGATGACATTCAGGGAGAGGCCGGACTTCAGGAGTGCTCCGATTCCTCCCGGCCGAAGAGCGTTTCGAGATCGTCGATGGCGCTCAACACCAGAACTGCTACGGATCCAATGGAGCCGATGACGAACATAGTCTCCAAGAGTCGCGCTACCAGCGTTACCACCAGGGGCATAATCCCATTATGTTAGCTGATATGAGGAGATGAGAACAGGACGGTTTGTGGCCTGATGCCCACGCACGCCGAATGAGGTTTGCTATTCTTGCGCGTGCGGCAAATTCAATCGAGCGCTTGGGGGCTGGCGCTGCTGTCGGCAGTCCTGCAAATCGTGATCTTCCCGCTGCCGGGATTGTATTGGCTGGCTTGGGTGGCGGTGGCTCCTCTGCTGGTGGCCATTCTGCGGGCGCGGGTTGTCGGCGCTCTGCAAATAGACGCCCCGGTACGACTGGCGCCGGCCAGCCCATGGCAAGGTTTCCTGCTGGCCTATGCCTGCGGGATCGTCTGGTACTTCGGAACATGCTACTGGGTGTACAGCCCCATGCATCGTTACGGCGGCATGTCGGTGCCAGTCGTTCTGCCGACCATGCTCCTGGCCGCGATGCATGAAGGGCTCTATCGCGGCCTGTTTGGGTTGCTGGTGGCCACGGTTGCCGGAGGCCATGGGTTGCAGCGGCGCGCGCTGGTGGCCGCTCCGTTTCTCTGGGTGGCGACGGAACTCGCTTTGACGCGGATCTCGGCCTTTCCGTGGGAACTGCTGGGCTATGCGCAGACCGGAAATTTTGTTCTGACGCGGCTGGCGACGCTGACCGGAGTGTACGGGCTGTCGTGGGAAATCATGCTGGTGAATTGCGTGTTCGCGGCCGCGTTTTTGGTCGCCCGAGGGCGGCGCAAATGGCTGCTGGTGTCGGCGAGCGGGGCGGCGTTGATCTTGCAAGCGGGGCAATGGCTTGGGCCCGCGCCGGCAGCGGCTGACCACAACGCGCTGCTGGTGCAGCAGGACATCCCGATTCAGGCGGACTGGACGCGGGACTATTTTGAAAACACGGTGCAGGACCTGACTAGCCGGAGCGTGAAATCGGCGAAGGACACCCGGTCCACGGGCAAGGCTGATCTGATCGTGTGGCCGGAATCTCCGGCGCCGTTTTACACGAGCGATCCGCTGTTTCAGAAGGCGGTCAGTGATATGGCGCGGCAGGCGCAGACCTGGGTTGTAGCAGGCGCAATCGGAGTCGACCCGGCGATGCACAGCGGCGGCCAGCAATCAAAGGTTTTCAATTCCGGGGCGCTGGTCAGCCCCCAGGGTGAGTGGGTTGGCCGGTACGACAAGGTGCACCTAGTCCCATTCGGAGAATATCTTCCCTTTCCGCGTCTTTTCTCCTTTGTGGGAGGCTTGACGAAAGAGATTGGGGAATTCGAGCGAGGAACATCGCGCTCGCCACTCAATGCTGGGAACACCCGGCTGGGCGTCTTCATCTGCTATGAATCGGTGTTCCCCGACGAAGTGCGGCAGTTCGCTCTCCAGGGTGCCCAGGTCTTCGTGAACATCTCGAACGACGGATGGTACGGCGACAGTGGCGCCTGGAAACAGCATTTACAGCAAACTCAGATGCGCGCCATCGAAAACAACCGCTGGGTGCTGCTGACGACCAATACTGGACTGACGGCGGCGATTGATCCTTGGGGCAGAGTGGTTGCGCAGGTCCCGCGCAAAGAGCGGAGCGTGCTCGTTGCGCCGTACGCGCTGGTTTCAAGTACCACGTTTTATACGCGGCACGGCGATTGGTTCGCGTATCTGTGTGCGATAATTTCGGTGGGAGCGGTTGGAATAGCTGTAGTCAGTAGACGGTAGTCAGTAGCCAGTGCGGACTACTGGCTACTAAGCACGCAACGAGCGAACACATATGTTAGACGAACTTACACAGCAGTACAGCACTCTCAAGACCAAGGTTCACGACCTCCGGGAGTATCTTTGACGCGGGCAAGCTGCGCCAGCAGTTAGCCGAGATTGAGAAGCAGGCCGCGGATCCGGGCCTGTGGTCGAATCCGGGAAAATCTCAGCAGGTAATGCGCGAGCGGAAGCGCCTGGAGGAAGTGTTGTCTCTGGAAGGCGACCTCGTGCGGCGGACCGAGGACATCGGCGCATATTTCGATCTGGCCGGCGAGGGCGAGGATGTCAGCGCCGATCTGCAGCGCGAACTGGATTCGCTGCGCGAACTGGTGGATCGGGTCGAGACCGAGACGCTGCTCTCGGGCGAGAATGACGCGCGCAACGCGATTGTAACCATCCATCCCGGCGCGGGTGGGACCGAGTCGCAGGACTGGGCGGAGATGCTGCTGCGCATGTATCTGCGGTGGGCGGAGCGCCAGGGATTCAAGACCGAGATGTACGACTACCAGCCGGGAGAAGAAGCCGGAATCAAGTCGGCGACATTTTCCGTGCAGGGGCAATATGCGTTCGGGTATTTGACCAGCGAGATTGGGGTGCACCGGTTGGTGCGGATTTCTCCCTTCGATCAGGCGAAGCGGCGGCATACATCGTTTGCCAGCGTGTACGTTTCTCCCGAAATTGACGACAGCATCGAGGTCGTCATCAAGCCGGATGACATTCGGATCGACACTTACCGCTCGAGCGGCAAGGGCGGACAGCACGTGAATACGACCGATTCGGCGGTGCGGATCACGCACATCCCGACCGGCCTGGTGGCTAATTGCCAGAACGAGCGCTCGCAGCATAAGAACAAAGAAAAAGCGATGAGCATGCTGCGCTCGAAGATTTACGAGTACGAGTTGGAGAAGAAGCGCGAGGTCACGAAGAAGATCGAGGATTCGAAGCTGGATATCGATTTCGGGTCGCAGATCCGGTCGTATGTGCTGCAACCTTAT
The DNA here is from genome assembly GCA_020073565.1 of Terriglobia bacterium. GTDB lineage: Bacteria > Acidobacteriota > Terriglobia > Terriglobales > Acidobacteriaceae > Acidiflorens. Next base: position 4,155 of record JAIQEY010000001.1, on the reverse strand, counting down.
CGCATGATCAAGGATCACCGCACGAAACTGGAGATTGGCGACGTGGATCGCGTGCTGGACGGGGACCTGCGGCCGCTGATGCAGGCGTATCTGCGGATGCGGCGAGGCGAGAAGAAGAGTTAGGCTGCGTGGCTCACTTCTCGTGGTGACCTGCGAAATCTTTACCACAGGGTATACAGAGGTACACGGGGGAAGGCGCTGATTGGCGCGGGTTGGAGTTCTATGAAGGCTGGAAATACGAAGGTGCGGAATAGGGTTTCGCTGCGACCGCCGAAACTTGGTCCCCGCTTGCAGCGGGCGTTCCGCTATGCCGCCGAGAAGCACGACGGACAGACTCGGAAGCAATCGGCGGTGCCTTATCTATCGCACCTGATGGCGGTGGCTTCGCTGGTGTTGGAAGGCGGCGGCGATGAGGATATGGCGATCGCGGCGCTGTTGCACGATGTGGTCGAAGATTGCGGCGGGATGCCGAGGCTGCGCGAAATCCGCAAACAGTTTGGACCGAGAGTGGCGAAAATCGTCGAGGGCTGCACGGATTCATTTGGTGAGCCTAAACCGGAGTGGGTGGAGCGGAAGAAGGATTATCTGCGCGAAGTGAAACACGCCGGGGTGGAGACGCGGCTGGTTTCGGCGTCCGACAAGCTGCATAACGTCCGTACGATTCTGGCGGATTACCGGCAGCATGGAGAAGCGATCTGGACGCGGTTCACGGGGAAGAGGGAAGGCACGCTTTGGTACTATCGCGCGTTGACTGACGAATACCGGCGACGCAGCCCGAACCGCATTACGCGGGAACTCGAGATTGCCGTCGCGCAATTGGAGTTGGCGGTCGGCCAGAAAGCGCGGGCACCGAAGAGGTCCACCGAAAGGTCACAAAGAAAAAAGGCGCAGCCAATTCCGGGAGATGAATGATGCCCCGAATGATTGATCTGGTCCGCACTTCACGGTTGCCGTCGAACCTGATGCAATTCGCGGCGTGCGGAGCCCTCTCGGTGCCACCCAGCGAGACGATTGAAATCCTGGTTCATCTGGCGCTCCATAACAATTTGTTTGGTCGGCAGGCAGGTCTAACGCTGGCCGGTTGGGACGAAAAGGCCAGCCTGGTGGTGGCTGCCGATCCGAAGACCAGCCCCGAGGTGCTGAAGTATTTCATTGACATCGAAAATCTGCGGACTTGTCTGCTGCCGGCGCTGGCGGAGAATCCATCGGTAAGTGAAGAGTCGCTCGACCGGCTGGCGATGTCGGGAGCGCGTCCGATCGTGGAAGTTCTGTTGAAGAGCCGGCGTGTGATGAACTCTCCGCGGCTGCTGGAGGCCTTGCAGTCGAATCCCAACCTGAATCCGAATGAACTCGCGGAGATGGAACAGAAGACTGCGGTCTTGGAGACGAGTCAGGCGGCGGAAGCAGCCGAGGCGGAAGCAGGCGAGGCGGAAGCAGGCGAAATAGCTGAAGCGCCGGATGAAGTCCTGGAAACTACCGTCGCCAAGTATCTGGAGGAGAATGCGGCGGAACTGGCAAACGAAAAAGACAAACCCTTCGAGCCCGTAGGAGCAACGCACGCAGGCATCGCACACCATAATGCGGGCGGCGAGGCGGCGGGTGCGGTTGAGCCGCCGGCGGCCGCGGCCACGGCGGGTGCGAGCGCCGAGGCGGCCAAAATCGCAGCGGAGAAATTGGCGACTGCCGCGGCGGGAAAGACAGCGGCCGCCTTAGCTGATCTTCACGGCAAAAAGGATCCACAGCATCCACATCCCAGCCACGAGGAACGGCGCGACAGCACGCTGCAGAAGATTGCCAAACTCGACATCAAGGGACGGATCTCGCTGGCCATGCGGGGCAGCAAGGAGGAGCGGTCGATTCTGATTCGCGACGGCACCAAACTCGTGGCGCTGGCCGTGCTGGAGTCGCCCAAAGTTTCCGACGGTGAGGTGGAAGGCTTTGCGCTGCAGAAAAATGTGCTGGAGGCGGTGCTGCGCGCGATTCCGCTGAAACGGCGGTTTGCGAAGAATTACAGCATCATGCGCAACCTGGTCTATAACCCGCGCACCCCGATCGATCTCTCGCTGGGATTGATGAAGAACCTGATGATTCACGATCTGAAGAATCTGTCGGCGAACAAAGAAATCTCAGAAACGATTCGCAAGCTGGCGCTGCGGATGTTTAAGCAGAAGATGGAGAAGAAAGGCTAAAACGCTTTTGCCCAGTACCCAGTAGCAGCGGAACAAAGCGGAACAAAGATGAAGCAGTCCGATCCTATTTACGAACTGTTAGCGCAGGCGAGGACGATTGCCGTGGTTGGCTTGTCGGAGAGTCCGCTGCGTCCGAGTCACGGCGTTTCCGCCTACATGCAGTCGGCCGGATACAAGATCATCCCTGTGAATCCGCAGATTGCCGAGGCGCTGGGGGAGAAGGCGTACCGGTCGTTGCTCGAAATCCCGCTTGAAGTGGTGAAGACGATCGACCTGGTCGATGTCTTTCGGCGGCCCGAGTATGTGGACGAGATTGTGGAACAGGCGATCCAGTTGAAGATTCCCGCGATCTGGCTGCAGGAAGGCGTGATCAACGAACGCGCGGCGGAGAAGGCGCGCAAGGCTGGAATGTTTGTGGTGATGGACCGCTGCATTTTGAAGGAACACGGGGCGCGCTTCCGGTAGCAGCTTTCATCAGGCGTTCGCGCTCGAACTTGCTCCTGCTTCGCGCGCTCCCACCATGATCACCGTGGCGTCGTCGCGCAGCCCAGTTCCATTGGTAAATTTTCTGACATCGGCGAGCAGACTATCCGGCGTAACTTCCGGCGATTGCATCTGGGCGAGCAGCCGCTCCGCGCCGTATTCTTCGCCGGAACCGATTTCCGCCTCGGTGATTCCATCGGAATAGAACGCGATGCGCGAATGCTCGCCTAGCGTCACTTCCGTCTCGGAGAACTTGCTGGCGGAGATGCCGAGCGGCAGGCCGTGCTCGTGCTTGATCCAGCGATGGCCGGAAGGCTCCAGCAGCAGCGGCGCCAAGTGGCCGGCGTTCGCTATCCGCATCACGCGGCTGGACGGGTCGAGTTCGGCATACACCATGGTGACGAAGCGGCCGCTGGGAAAGTCTTCGATCATCAATTGGTTGAGGCGGGTTAGAACCTCGGCTGGCCCAGAGCCGGTTTGCGCCAGCGAGCGCAACATACCGCGCGTGGCCGACATCAGAAGCGCCGCTGCCGTGCCCTTGCCGGAAACGTCAGCGAGAACCAGGCCCCAACGTCCGTCGTGCAGAGGAATGAAGTCATACCAGTCGCCGCCGACTGAGCCTGCCGGAATCGAAAGCCCGGAGACACGGAAGCCTGGGATCAGAGGAGAGCTGCGCGGCAGCAGAGCCTGCTGAATGGAGCGAGCTTCCTCGGCCTCGCGGCTCATGCGCTCGCGCTGTTCGCGCTCATTGCCGAAGCGCCGGGCGTTATGTACCGCGACGGCGATATGCGTGCACAATCCTTCGAGAAGCCTCAGTTGATCTGGGCAGAAGGCGTTGAGTTCGCAGTGGGAAGCGGTGAAAACTCCGACCAGATCGCCCTCGCGCTGCAGCGGGATGGCGACTTCGGAGCGGGTATCGTGCTCGCAGGCCATGTAGTACGGGTCGCGAGTGACGTCGGGGGCGTAGTGCATTTTACGCGTGGTCGCCACGTGCCCGACCATTCCTTCACCGATTGAGATGCGGTGGCCCTTGCCGTGAACGGTGCAGCCGCGAACGCCCGCCAGCACGAATTCCGGCTGTGCAGGATCGCGCAGGAACAGGTTGATTTCTACGCAGCCGAGCGACGTCGCGACCTCATCCACAATGCGCGGAACCAGTTCTTCAATGTCGAGGGTGGAGGTGATTCGTTGTGCAAACTTCTGCAGACGTACCAGTTCGGCGAGCTTTTCCGCAGTTGTTTCGGGTAGAGGAGGGCTGGGAAAGCCGAAATCTGTGAGCGGGCTGGTGGCCACGACGAAATCCTCCTGCCGGTCGATTGCAACTATCTATCGGATGGCAAAACTCAAGGCTCGGATTCTCTTTTTGTTCGATTGGCGGTTGATTTTGGCGTGCGATCTGACGCCGGCTGCTTGAGGCGTTTGATTTCCTCCAGACGTTCGCGAATCCGCTTTTCCACCCCTTCATTTGTTGGGCGATAGTACA
>JAIQEY010000095.1 GCA_020073565.1 Terriglobia bacterium | reverse complement strand
GGTGTGTTTCGGGATCGGGTCCTTGCGCTCTGGTGGCGTACCATTCGCCGTCGGAGCCAGCAACGTCGAGTCTCCTGGACGCGCCTTCTTGTGTTGGCTCAGCGATGGCTTCCTCAGCCGCGAGCGCTCCATCCCTTTCCTGACGCTCGCTTTGCCGCCAGTCATCCGAGATAAGAACCGGATGCGCTAACAAGCGCTCGTCCGGGTCTGTACGGGGGGCAACCAGAAATGGTTGTCCCTACCGTGATCGCCAATTGACGGATCAGCCATCGTTGCAGGCTGGCAACCTCTTTCGACAAAGGCTAATGGTTCCCCGCTGCCGCTTCTTTGTTGATACGCTCCATCAGTTCTGGGTTTGCTTTGAGCAAAAGAACTGGAGCTGGCTGATCTTTCGACGCCGGGAGATCGAAGACGCCGAGCGGGATGATTTTCTGCGGAACCGAAGGCTCACCTGTATGCAAGACAAGGAAAGTATTGCTCTCGCTGATCTTGAACTTACCGGATTGAACTTCCGCCTCTCCGGTTTCTGTGTCCATCGAAAGCCGCAGAGTTGCTTTCTCCGACTGTAGTTCTGCCCAACCCGGCTTGCCTTTTCTCGAACTTTGAATCGACCTTCCACTTCGTGTTGTGCCACTCTTCCGGCCCGTGGAAATAAACCATGAGTAGAGGACGATGATCCGGCCCTGCAAGCCACATGGAGGTTATGCTGTGAGAAATCGGATAGCCACCGAAGCCGCTAACCGTAAACTTCTCGTCGGCGCCAGCGACTGCCGACGCGATCAACGCGGTTAGCAGCAATGGCCCCATGCACCAGCGAATCATGCAAAAGATCATACTCTCCCGCCAATTGCGTTCCCCTTGAGCGGCCATCCCAGTTGACGTTAACAGGCGATTGCACTCACAATCCTAGTTGCTTGCATTCGATTCCGCCAAAGAAAACAGCCCTACTCCAGCGCCTCGGGCTCGATCGAGATATTCTTCTCGCCTTTTTCCCGGCTCTCCCAGTATTTCTTGACCCAGGCTTCGTAGCTCTTGCCGGCGGCCGTGTCGCGTCCGGTGAATGCGATCCCGGCAATTTCGGAGTAGGGGATGGAAGGGCGCTCGGTGCCGGTGGCGAGCATCAGGCGGATCACGGAATCGGTGAGCGTCTTGCCAATGCGGCGATCGAAAAGATAACCCGTGATCTGCGAGCCATCTTTGCGGGTGACGGTCACGTCGCCACGATAATCAAATGCCTTTTCGATCACCATGCGAATGTCAGCTTCGGCGGCAAAGTGCGGAATCCAGCCTTGGAGATTTTCACGCTCGAAGCCGGGAACGACTTCCAGTTCGTCGTTGGAGTGAGGTTGCGGAACTGGCACGCTGTGGGGCAACGGGGGCTCGTGCCCATGTTCGCGACCGCTCATGCGTGTGTTTCTTCCACGGCGGAAGTGCTTTCATTCGAAGGAACGGCAATCTGGGCGTCGTTAATTTGTACCAGCGGATTGTAAGAGTAGACCGGTCGCACGGGCCGATCGAGGTCCGAGAGCGCGTCTTTATCCGGATAGAGCGAGAAGGTCGCCTTCACGGTGTCGATGAATCCGCCGAGCGAGCCAAAGGTGTCATCGACCGACGTGGGCTCGTACCCGCAATGCACCATGCAGTTCGCGCACTGCGGATTGCCCGATTGTGTGCCGTAAGCGTCCCAGTCGGTGGTCTCCATCAATTCTCTATAAGATTCCGCGTAGCCATCCTGCAGCAGGTAGCAAGGCTTCTGCCAGCCGAACAGGTTGTAGGTCGGCATGCCCCAAGGCGTGCAGTTGTAATTGCGCTTGCCCATCAGGTATTCGAGGAAGAGGGGCGACTGGTTGAAACGCCATTTCTTCTTGCGATTCGAAAGCATGGCGCGGAATAGGCGCCGAGTGCGGGCGCGTCCCAGGAAGTGCTTCTGGTCAGGCGCCTTGTCGTAGGAGTAACCGGGGGAAAGCATCATGCTCTCGACACCCAGTTCCATCATCTCGTCGAAAAACTCGCGCACGCTCTTCGGGTCGGCGCCATCAAACAGCGTCGTGTTGGTGGTCACGCGGAAGCCGCGCTGCACCGCCTCCCGGATCCCGTCGATGGCAATGTCGTAGCCACCTTCGCGGCAGACGGAAAAATCGTGGTGCTCTTTTTGTCCGTCGACGTGCACAGAGAAGCTCAGATATTTGCTGGGCTTGAACAGGTGCAGCTTTTCTTTGAGCAGAAGTGCGTTCGTGCAGAGATAAACGTACTTCTTCCGTGCGACCAGGCCCTCAACGATTCTGTCGATCTCAGGGTGCATCATGGGCTCGCCGCCGGGAATTGAGACCACCGGCGCGCCGCATTCATCCACTGCCTTGAAACAATCTTCGGGCGAGAGGTCCTTCTTCAGAATGTGGGCGGGATACTGGATCTTGCCGCATCCGGCGCAAGCCAGGTTGCAACGGAACAGCGGCTCGAGCATGAGCACGAGCGGGTAGCGCTTGCGTCCGGCCAACTTCTGGCGCAGGACGTAGCTGGCTACCGTCCACATCTGGGACACAGGAACAGCCATTACCCCTCCGGAAAGAAAGTCTTTCTATGATACCGGATTCAATGCCGAACCGCGAAACTGAACGCCAAACAGTGTAGTTACTATTCTCGCCCGCCGGGGTTTTGAGATCACAAGTTGTGACCTCAAAGACGAAGTGGTGTGGACTCCGCTACCAACCGCTCTCTCAGCCGCCACGGCGCATGCGATACTGGCGACATGACAGTGGCTGATCCTACGCCGCGCTTGGCGAATGATCCTCGGTCGGTCAAGGTTCATCTGACCACCGGGGCGGGCATGGAGATTGAGTGGAAAGACGGACACAAGTCCGTCTATACCTTCAAGTTCTTGCGCGATGCCTGCCCGTGCGCCCTATGCGAGGACGAGCGAGGCAAGGCCGGCCGCAAGCCTGGCGAGGCGGAGAAGTTGGCCCCCGGAGCCCTTCCGATGTTCAAGCCAGCGACGAAAGCGCTGGCGGCGGAGCCGGTCGGCAAGTATGCGCTGAAATTCTCGTGGAACGATAATCACGACTTGGGACTTTACTCGTGGGTGTATTTGCGCGAAGTGTGCCCGTGCGCAGAGTGCGTCGGAGGGCAGAAGTAACAGTCAGATGGCAGCGGTAACGCGGACAGAGATGTCCGTCCCACACCTACTACCCGCTGGTGATGGCGTCCAGATATCGGCAAAGTTGTAGGTCGGCGTGGTCTTCGAATTCCTGAAACATGATGCCGTTGCCGAACTGGGGGTGGCAGGTGGCAACCCTCCCGCGAATGACAACGGGGTAACCGTCGAGCCAGAGAGTCGCTCGGATCCTGGTGCCAACCGGCAAAGGAATCAGAACCTGGACGTAACACCCACTGCGGCTCAGGTCGGTGGTTTCCAGACGCATCGGGAAGTCCTTTCCTTCCTGGCGAAGTTCGACCTGAACCTGGACGCTATACCGAGGATGGCGTCGCCGGTCCGGGCGAGTTAGAAGCGCAGTCGATAGCTGCTGATCTGGAACATTCATGACGACTCGGGCCAGGCGCACTTGCCGGCGCATGACCCCGAAATTAATCATCGGCTACTTGGCAGCGGAAGATTAGGACGGGCGTCACAGAGAAACGTTTGACGGTGCCGGTCGCGGACACGAAAGTAACAGGGAGAATAGGTCCCAGTTCTCGGTCCCCAGTTCCCCAGCCGGGGGAGTCATGGGCCGTCCTGCCAGGATCACTTGCTTGGGTCCGCCGGCTTGGCAGGCTCGGCCGGCTTCGACCCCTTCAGCTTGGCAAAGGATTCCTCCACGCGCTTCCGGAAGTCACTACTGTCGTTGTGCTCAAATCCGCTATAGTTCGACTTGACTTGCATCTCACACTCTGCACCCTTCGATACCAAGCTGACGTGGTTGGCTCGTTGCAGGACCGCTCCGCTGACGGTGACATGAGCGGCGTGCTTCACCTTGTAGGTAGCAGCCATTAGGGTGTCGTTACTCTCCTCGACGTTGTAGTTCTCCGCATTGCTAAGGGTATCTTTGACCGCGCCCCACAACTCGCTGCACGGAACGGGATAGGTATTCTTGGAGGTCTTGCCGAAAGCCGGCACCGCAAGAACAAACGACATCAATACCACCACTGCAAATTTCATCATGGCATGTTCCTATGATAAGAATGTGCTCAGTATGGGGGAGGCTGCAGTTGCGTGAACGTCCTGACAATACGACATGGCTAGGCTACAAGGATCCGTCTCCCGCCCGCCGTGATGCGAGTCACCGATGGAGGTTTGTCGCGAACTTGCTCGGTTTTCTAGCAGCTAGGAGCAAGCAGCCAGAAGCTTGCTTCACCCCGTACGTGCTAGAATTTCCACAGATCTCTCAAGGCTCAACCCCAGGTTCCCGGACACTGTTTTGATCGAACTGGCACCCTCGATACTTTCGGCCGATTTTGCGCACCTGGCTCAGCAGGTGGAGGGCGCGGTTGCGGGCGGCGGCAGTGTCATCCATGTAGACATCATGGACGGGCATTTTGTGCCCAATCTTACCATTGGGCCGGTGGTGGTGAAATCGCTGCGCAAGGCAACCCGGGTTCCCCTGGATTGCCATCTCATGATTGAGAACCCGGACCAGTACATCCCAGAGTTTGCGGAGGCGGGCGCGGACTGGATTTCCGTGCACCAGGAGGCTTGCCGCCACCTGAACCGCACTCTGCATCTGATTAAGAGCCATGAGTGTCTGGCGGGCGTGGTGCTCAATCCGGCGACTCCGGTGGAGACGCTGAGTGAAGTGCTGGACATTGTGGATTACGTGCTGGTGATGAGCGTGAATCCGGGGTTTGGGGCACAGAAGTTTATTCCCGGGACGTTGCGCAAGATGAAGAAACTGGCGGAGATTCGGGCGGCGCGGGGATATTCGTACCGGATCGAGGTGGATGGCGGCGTCGGGCTGGAGACGGTCGGCGATGTGGTGCGTGCCGGGGCAGAGATTCTGGTGGCGGGAAATGCGGTGTTTGGGAAGGGCGACCCGAAGGCGAACGCTTCTGCTCTGTTGGAAGCAGCCCGGAGCGCCAGTTTGCAGAGGGTGTAGTTATGAACTCCACCACGGAGACACGGAGAAATTCTCCAGATTGTTTTCCTCCGTGTCTCTGTGTCTCCGTGGTGAACTAGGTTTTGAGGTTCTTATGCGTCGTAATTTGATACCTGGGTTCCTGGTCTTCGTGCTGGCGTTTGCCTTGGGTTGCACGAATAAGAAAGTCAACAATCCGCTCGCCAACGTCGGGTCGAAGCAGCCGGACAAGGTGCTGTTCGATCGCTCGATGGATGCGATGAAGCACAACAAATTCGATGTGGCGCGGATGACGTTGCAGACCCTGATCAACACCTATCCGGATTCGGAGTACATCGCGCGCGCGAAACTGGCGGTGGCCGACTCCTGGTATGCCGAGGGTGGATCGACGGCCATGCAGCAAGCCGAAATCGAGTACAAGGATTTCCGGACGTTCTTTCCGAATATGCCGGAGGCAGCCGAGGCGCAGCTGAAGGTGGCCAACATCCACTATCAGGAGATGGAGAAGCCGGACCGGGATTACACGCATGCGATGCGGGCAGAGGAAGAATACCGGGCGCTGATCCAGGAGTATCCGGACAGCAAGCTGGTGCCGCAGGCCAAGCAGCGACTGCGCGAGGTGCAGGAAGTACTGGCACAGCGCGAGTTCAATATCGGACGGTTCTACTATCTGCGGCAATCGTATCCGGCGGCGATTGCGCGCTTGCGGACGCTGGTGGACCGGTATCCGCTATACAGCGGGGCCGATCAAGCCCTATATCTGCTGGGTCAGTCGTATGAAGGCGAGATTGAGATGGTGCGGGCAAATCCGCGCGCGAGTGAAGTCGATAAGGCCAAGTTGATCGCCGAGTTTACCAGGAATGCCGCCGAGGCCTATTCGAGGATCATCACGCGGTATCCGGCGATGGACCGGGCGCTCGATGCCAAGGCCCGGCTGGAGGCGCTGCATCAAACGGTGCCGCGCCCCACGCGAGCGGCACTGGAACTGAATAAGAAGGAGATGGCCAGCCGGCAAGAAACCGGGTTCGTGTCGAGCATGATGGGGAACTTCGCGAAACACCCCGACGTGGCCAGGGCTTCGCGAGTGGGCGAGCCACCCATGGTAGACAAGGAGCCGGTGACCGCCACGGACGTGGTGAAACAGGCGATGATAGGAGCGGCCGGCGGTGGCAGCAAACTGACAGCAGAAACCGTGAATGGGGCCGTGCCGCCGAGCCAGGAGGCGCCGCGGTCGGACACGCCAGCTCCGGAGGCGGGAACTGCCCCGCCGCCACCTCAGGAACAGCCAGCCGGGCCGGCCCCGGACCAGTCGAATGCTGCGGTGGGTGAGTTGAAACCGGACGTGGCTGATCCAAATGAGCTGAAGCCGAACGTGCCGGCCGATCCGAATGCGCTGCCCCCTCCCCCGCAGACTAATGAGATTGCAGCGGGAAGTTCTTCATCGGCATCCGTTGCTTCCTCCAGTTCCAGCAAGGATGACCTGGTGGACATCTCTTCGAGCAAGAAGAAAAAGAAGGGACTGAGGAAACTGAACCCGTTCTAGCGAAGTCAGAAATCAGACAGCCCGCTGACTGTCTTCAGGTACATGAACCTTAGTACTCGACACGGTCGTAACCGCATGTTGGCTTACGAATCGTTGACTTGAGTTACAGGACAAGGTACTTTCGCGTTATCTCTCCTTTTGGCGAAGGATACACGCTTGGCGCGGAAGATACTGCTGGCTGATGACAGTGTGACCGCTCAGAACATGGGGCGAAAGATCCTGAGCGACGCCGGGTACGACGTCGTCACGGTCAATAACGGGTCTGCCGCCCTCAAGCGGGTGGCAGAACTGAAGCCGGACCTCATCGTGCTCGACGTATATATGCCCGGCTACAGCGGGCTGGAAGTCTGCCAGCGTCTGAAAGACTCGCCCGACACCGAACGCATTCCTATTCTTCTCACCGTCGGCAAGCTGGAACCATTCAAGCCCGAAGAAGCCCGGCGGGTGAGGGCGGACGCCTACATTATCAAGCCCTTCGAAGCGAGCGAGTTGTTGAGCGCTCTGACGCGCATGGAAGACCAGATGGTTCCGGGGCAAGGCGACGGCTCGCGTTTCAGCGGGGGCAGCAGGCGATCGGAAAACGACGGAGACCCCGACACAGGCTGGAAGAACCGGCTGCGTTTCCCGTCGAAGAAAAAGAAGGAAGAATTCGAGCCCGAACCCGAAACGGATTTTACGACCGGGCCGAGCTTCCGCAATTTCCGGCGCTCAAAGAAGGCGTCGAGTGCGGGGAAAGCCGCACCCGCTCCGATGGAACCAACCGTGGTTCCCGATATTCCGCGCGACATCACACCGGAAGAATTGGATGCGCTGAGTGCCCTGGCCGCGAAGCTCGATGCGCCCGCGTCGGCGCCGGAAGAGACGGCTGTAGCGGCGGTCGAGCAGGCCGCGGTAACTCAGGCCAAGCCCGAATTTGAGGTATCTGCGCCCTCCGGAGAACAAAAGATCGCAGGCGAGTTTCCAGTTGCTCCCCCGGAGCCCACGGGCGAAGCGGAACCTTCGGCGACGAATGCGGTCGCGGACGCGAGTGCTGCGGTGATTGCGCCCGAGCCGGCTGCCGCGAGCGAGACCAAACCGGCGGAGACCGTGCATGTCGAAACCTTTGCCGCCGAGCCTGCTCCTGTCGACGGGCAAGATGAGCCGGTCTTTGCGACCGCCGCGGGCGCGGTAGAACTCGCCCCGCAGGAAGAGAAGACTGAAGTCCAGGAAGTCGCGGTTGCCAGTAGTGAGGCGGCCGCAGCGGCGAATCCGCCAGAGACGCCCGCGATCCAGGCGAAGGCGGAAGAGCAAAAGCCGGATGAACCGAAGGTTGAAGAAGCCCCCAAGGTTGTGGAAGCGGTCCAGGCGGAGGAAACGCCGTCGGCTGAACTAGCACCGAAGATCGAGGAAACACCGCAGACGGAAGTGCCAAGTGAAGCGGCCCCCGTCGCCGCGGCTGCGGAAGAGGCAGCGATTGGTCCGGCGCCCAGCGAAGAGGAGTTGGCAGAAGCGCTACGGTTGCTCACGCCGGCCCTCGCGCATACAGATCCATCGTCCATGCCAACGCGAGAGACATTGGTCGCTGCTGGCGCGGTCCTGGCAGAACAGGTTGCGCGAAATGCCGCGGAGGGACCGCGGTGGACCGCGGTGGCTGTGGCACTGAGTTCGGAGGAAGCGGCTCTCTCCCTGGAGAAGGAGATGTTTCGGACGCTGGCGGGAACCGCAGCGGAAGGGAGCGATTCGGCTGCGACGGCCGCGACGGCTGCCATGAGCCCGACGGCGGTGGCGAGTGAACCGGTCGCTGAGGTGAAACCGGACATTCTCGCAGAAGCTCCAGCGGAGACATTAGCAGCAGTTCCGTCCGCAGTAAGCGAGACAGATTCGCCGAGCGTGGCAGAGGTACAAGCCGAGCAGAAGGATTCGCCAGCGAAAGTAGCAGCGGAGGCAGCGGAAGAACCCGCGGCGGCGACCTTTGCCGATGCGGTCGAGCACAACGAGGTTTCTGCGCAACCGGGCACAGAGCCCGCAAGCGAGGCGGCGGTTCCGGCGGAGGAAGTGGGGCCTCCGGTCGTCGAGACGATGGAAGTTCCAACTTCGGAAGCGGTGGGAGACGAGGAAGTTATGGCGAAGGAACGCGCAAACACCGGGAAATCGACGTGGCATCAACTCAGAAAGGGAGCGCCCGCGGCAGGAACCTCCGACGTTGTCGAGGCGGCCAAGCAGGCTGAGCCCGCCGAAGAAGCTCCCAAGGCCATGGCGGCCGCCGCTGCGGCCGAGAACACAGGGGCTTCCCCAGCAGCGCCCGATGCTAAAGCAATCGCCAGCATCGTGGACAGTGTGCTGGCCGATCTTCGCCCGAAGATCGTGGAAGAGATTGCCAAGAAGCTGGCGGGGAAGTAGAACACCTTCACAGCTGCGGAAGAACGTACGATTCGTATCAGGGCATCGCTTCAGCGATGCCGCAAGTCGTTACTCTTCGACTCCCCCTTTAGGGGCTGCCGTTCCGATTTCGACTTTTTCCGCAACCTGTCTAGCTCTGGCCATTAGATTGTAAGGGCCCCTTCGCCTCAACCTCATTCTTCGCGGCGGCCCGTCGCGCTAACCCGCTTCGCGTCTTCCAGTTGTGGAGAATGTATGTATATTTTTATACGTTTGCTATGGTCAGTACAAAACGTTCCACGTGGAACATTATGCGCCATGCGCGCGTCAGAAACGCCCCGCCACTCCCCCTGTTAGAATCGAGGTGTCCACATGGAAGCCTCGCGCATCCGAAATTTTGCGATCATCGCGCACATTGACCACGGAAAATCCACGCTGGCCGACCGCCTGCTGGAACTGACCGGCTCGCTCGCCATGCGCGAGATGCAGGAGCAGGTTCTGGACTCCATGGACCTGGAGCGCGAGCGCGGCATCACCATCAAGGCCCATGCTGTCCGCATGATCTACCCCGCGCAGGATGGCCAGACCTACCAACTCAACCTGATCGACACGCCGGGTCACGTGGATTTTTCCTACGAAGTGTCGCGCTCGCTGGCGGCGTGTGAAGGCGCGTTGCTGGTGGTGGATGCGTCGCAGGGAGTCGAAGCGCAGACGCTGGCGAACTCGTATCTGGCCATCAATCACGGGCTCGAAATCATCCCGGTAATCAACAAGATTGACCTGCAGAGCGCCGACATTCCGCGTACGAAAGAGATGATCGAGAGCGCGGTGGGGCTCGATGCTTCCGATGCCCTGTTGATTAGCGCGAAAACCGGCCAGGGTGTGCCTGACGTTCTGGAAGCGATTGTGAAACGCATCCCGCCACCCAAGGGCTCGCCCGAGCACCACCTGCAAGCCCTGCTCTTCGATTCCTGGTTCGATCCCTATCGCGGGGTGGTGGTGCTGGCCCGCGTCTTCGAAGGCACGCTGCGCAAGGGTCAGAAGATTCGGTTCTGGTGGAACAACCGTGTATTTCAGGTGGAAACACTCGGCGTGCTAACGCCCAAGCCAGTAGAGGTCGAGGAGTTGGTAGCAGGCGAGGTCGGCTTCCTGATGGCCAACATCAAGAACGTAGCCGACACCAAGATTGGCGACACCATCACCGACGAAGACCGCCCGGCGATCGAGCCGCTGCCCGGGTTTGAAGAAATCAAGCCGATGGTGTTCGCGGGCCTCTACACGGTCGACGCCCACGAGCACACGCAACTGCGCGAGGCGCTCGAAAAACTTCGGCTGAACGATTCGTCATTTTTCTTCGAGCCGGAAAGTTCGGCGGCCCTGGGATTCGGCTTCCGGTGCGGCTTTCTGGGCCTCCTGCACATGGAGATCATCCAGGAGCGGCTGGAGCGCGAGTACGGCCTCGACCTGATTACGACCGCGCCCGGCGTGCGTTACTTGATCCATAAAACGGATGGAGAAGTCATCGAGGTGGATAACCCGTCGCGCTGGCCCGACACCAGCGAGATTGCGAAGGTGGAAGAGCCGGTGATTCTGGCCGTCATTCTGACCAACGAAGAATATGTGGGCGGCATTCTGAAGCTGGTGGAAGAAAAGCGCGGCAAGCAGAAGAGCTTCGAGTATGTCAGTTCGTCGCGCGTGATGCTGCAGTACGAGTTGCCGCTGAACGAGATCGTGCTGGATTTCTACGACCGTCTGAAATCGGTGTCCCGCGGCTACGCGTCGCTCGACTATCACCTGGCGGGAACCTGGGAGTCGCCGATGTCGAAGCTTGACATCATGGTGGCGGGCGAGCCGGTGGACGCGCTCTCGACCATCATCCATCGCGACTTCGCCTACGAACGCGGACGGGCCCTGGCGGCGAAGATGAAGGAGCTGATTCCGCGGCAGATGTTCGAGGTGGCGATCCAGGCGGCGATCGGGGCCAAGATCATCGCGCGCGAAACGGTTCCGGCCATCCGCAAGAACGTGCTCGCCAAGTGCTACGGCGGCGACATCACGCGCAAAAGAAAACTGCTCGAGAAGCAGAAGGAAGGCAAGAAGCGGATGAAGCGCATCGGGCGCGTGGACATTCCGCAGGAAGCGTTCCTGGCCGTGCTGAAAGTGGGCGAGGGGAGCGGCTAGGATTCAGGCCCTCGAAGGACCATCAAAACAGGCCCCCGGGGGGGGGGACGTCTACACAACCTCCCGCCCCAGAGTCTGCGGGTCAACGTCGCTTGAGCGAACTTGAGTACGCGGGACACAGTGTCTGATAACCGCAACTCTTACAAAACGGATTTATACGTGCCGGAAACTCGGGGCCATTAGCAGACTGCAGGGCGGTTTCGACGATGCTGAAAGCCTTATTGAGCAAAGCTCGGTCAATCTCCGCCTCAAGCAGCATGCCGGTGTCGAAAATATAAATACCCATAGCCTTCGTTGACGAGCGAAACTGAGCAGGGAGTCCCGCGTAGTAGATCAGACATTGAAGGAATCTCTCGGCGGGGTCATCTACTCTAACCTCAACATCGTTCAACTTGAACTCGAGAATGCCATACGCAGTAGGAGACCCCGGAATCTCATAGATCAGGTCGGCTTGTCCAACAAAAGATGTTTCACTTATTCGCGCCTTGCAAGCGACCTCTAGGGCTGCCGCCCTAAGAGTCGCGGCCTTCGAGTAAGCGAACAGCTGCAATGCCGCTAAGGCCCTGTTCTCCCCTTGAAGATCGTCTTTCCACTCCGAAGCGTGAGGCGCCAACTTGTGGTACGCCTTTAGCAAGAGCTGATATGGTTCAGCATTTGCCGGTGAGCGGTAATACTCCCGGATGATGTGGTGGAGCAAACGACCCGCTTGGACGTCAATGTGCCCGGGTTCGAAGAGGGAATGCTGGTCGCTTAGCCAGCGTACCTTGTATTCGAGCGGGCATCTTCTTAGGCTCTTGAGGCGGGAGTACGACCACGTGTGTTCCGCACCGCCCTCAAAAAGGTCTAGTTGGCCCTCGGAATCATGCCCAGTGCTCACCGTACCTCTCTCCTTCCGCCCTAGGATTCTTTCTTTGCACGAAGACTTAAAAAGTCTCTAAATGCATTTTCAATGCGGTCAGCCTCCTTCTTGTCCGTGTTGAGCTTCTCTCGAACGAGCGGAGAAACGTATATTCTTGATTTTTTCGTGAGGTTCTCGAATTCCTGACATAGCGACGCCACCACACCTGACAGATCGGTCAGAATTCTATAGTGCCCATCCGGGTCACGAACATACAACGCGGGTAGCATGTCGTGCGTCTTGCCAATTTTCGGTACGTCGAAGAGCACGTCGCTATCGGCCAAATCGTACCCGAGTTCCTTGCTCATTTTTTCAAGCATTTCCAGACGGACGGACTCCAATTCACCGAAATTGCGTTTCGTAAGCCACGTGTGTATGACCGCAGTATCGGAGCCCGGACGTCCAGAAAATGTGAGAAACCTCCGGTACACCCGCCTACTGCCATTAAGCAGTCCCTTCAGAGGGTTTGAGACTCTACGACTAGATCTCGCCGTCGCATCGTCAAACAGTTTGGAGAGATGGACTAATGCCTCAATGTCAGAGAAGCCGGTTGGCCTTGCCCCCTGGGGTGAGACAAACAGTTAAGAGATAGTTTGCCGTTCGCTGAGAAATGCTCGACCGGCAAAGCGAGTTTACTGCATGCTGCCCCCGGTTGGTGAAGCGGAAGCGGGCTCTGGTGGAGACCAACCCGCCAAGGAATAGCCAACTGAAACTCATCGATGCCGATGAGCGCTGGGGGCAGGCGCAACTTCTGCTCCCAGTGTTTCTCATCCCTCATCGGATCGATAGATTTCCCATGC
>JAIQEY010000094.1 GCA_020073565.1 Terriglobia bacterium | reverse complement strand
AAAGCATTTTTTGAGAACCGGTTGAACGCCACCGGTGTGGACCGCGCCCCGCTCGACGGACTGCTTGCAAGCGGATGGAGCCTGGCATATAGGAACACCCCTGGCTCCGTTCAGGCGGCGAGAGACAAGATTCACCACACCGTCGAAGAGCGGTTTTCCCTAGGATTCCTCTTGCAAGAGGATGGCACGGTTATTGATGTTGTCCGCGACTCCGCAGCGTGGAATGCCGGACTGGGGCCAGACATGAAAGTGCTGACCGTAAACCGGCGTCCCTGGTCTCCGCAAGTATTGCGAGATGCCATCGCCGCTAATGGCACCTCGACGGCACCCGTAAATCTCTCTGTGCAAAACGGATCGCAGAGATTCCAAGGGGATGTGGACGATCACCGAGGAGCGAGGTATCCACAATTGGAGCGAAACACAGAGCAGGACCTTATGGGAGATATTCTCAAGTCCAGGAGCTCGCTCCCGCAAACCCCCTAATCATGCTTCGAACCCAAGATATTCCCGAACAACGCGCAAACCGGAAGTAACAGAGCGGAGTCTCCAGTAAACAAGTCAGCGACGCTCACCTACCTTCGCTAGCACGTGGTGGACGGGCCGGGAGTCAAACCCGGATTTGCAGCTTCGAAAAACTGGGGACAGAAAAACTGGGGACAGACGGAACGTTCCCCAGTTTTTCGACGAATGGAGATCGGTGAACGTCCGGCCTGTCCCCCAGTTTTTTTCTACCAACTTTCGGCGAAGTATTTGTCCGAAATCGCAGTCAGGGCCTCGTTCGGTTTGTTGTGGTGCAGTATGTACATTGCGTCGATAAGCAGTGTAATTCATTGAGGTCGTATCTTCGCAATCTACATTTCAGCGGTAGCATAGGTAGGGTTTGCTGCACAATTTATGACATACCCGGCTGTGGAGAACAGTCGGATGTGCGGGGGGTTGTGAAACTTCAAAGCGGTTTCGGAGCCGTCATGGTTTACGCAACCCCTTCAGGGTAAAACCTCCATGGGAAACAACCATGACCCGGGGTAGGCCGCAAGGCGGCCAACCCTGGGCTATAGAATATGACCCCTTCGGGGTAGCATGATGTTGGCAGGTGATGTTCGCCGCGGCGGCGCCAAGGTTTCAGGTAGGTTATGGGTGATAGGGAAGAGCAGTTCAAGATTCCAGGTTCAAAGTCTTAGAGCCAAGAGTCCTCCAAGAAATTCGGGTCAGGCACACATTCGACATTTGTTTGATCCACAGATTTCGCGGATGACGCAGAAAATTCGGGACTGTCCCGAATTTGAAGATACGACCCCTTTTGGACTGCACCCTTACTCTGAGACAGAGAAAACAGGGACAGAAGAGTTAAGGTTCTGCGGGGGATGGGGGCGTGGGGGAAGGGGGCAGCCGCCCCCTTTCTCCACCCTCCCTTGTATCGTGTCCTCCGCTGCTGATCTCATCAAATTGGCCTCGTACTCCCGTGGGGATTGGTAGCCCAGGGCGGAGTGCAAGCGCTGGCCATTGTAAATGGTTTCGAGAAACTCGGCGAGCGATTGCAGTACGTGGCCGAGATCCCGATAGTTTCGGTCATAGACCTCCTCCTGCTTCAGTGTCTTGATGAACGACTCCGCCTTGGCGTTGTCATAGGGGTTGCCCACGCGACTCATGCTGATCTCAATGCCGTGCTGTTGAAGCATCTCCACATAGTCGGAACACGCATACTGCACCCCGCGGTCGGAGTGGTGGATCATCCCCGGTTCGGGTGTGCGGCTCTCGAGCGCCTTGCTCAGAGCTCGCCGGGCCAGGATCGTGCCGAGATGCCGCTCTAAGGCCCAGCCGACCACGCACCGCGAGTGGGCATCGAGCACGACCGCCAAATAGACGAACTCCTCCTTTAAGCGAATGTAGGTGATATCGGCCACCCACAGTTGGTTGACCGCTGTCGTTGTGATCCCCCGGGCCAGGTTGGGCCACACCCGCCAGCGATGCTGCGAATCGGTGGTCGCCGGCACAAAGGCCCGCCGCCGCAGGCACAACAGGTTGTCGGTCCGCAGCAGTCTCAGCACCCGCTTGTGGTTCGCCCGCCATCCCTCCCGTCGCAACAACACGCCGAGGCGCCGATACCCATAATGCCGGTGAGCTAAGGCCAGGGTCTGCACTCGATCGCGCAACCCCGTTTCCTCCTCCCGGGGCTGACTTGCCCTCCAGCGACGATAGTAGCCGGCTCGACTGACCTGGCCCAACTGGCACATCTGCTCGATCGTTAGTCCGCCTTGCGGGGCTTGTTCTCGGATGAGCGCATAGACCGCGGCTCTTTCCTGCCGCTCCGCTCTGCTCGAACGGCCTCCACGCGCCGCAAGGCTTCGGCGAAAAAATCAATCTCCAGTTGCTGCTGGCCGACTCTCTGCTCCAGGGCCGCGATCCGCTGGCGGGCCTGCAACAGGGCGCCTCGTTCGGTCTTCGCCTCAGGAGCCCGCCTCAGCCTGTCGCCCTGGCGCGGCCTCCCTCGCGTCCGCAGCGCCTCGACCCCGCCGCACTGATAGGCATCCTTCCACTCGTACAGCAACTTGCGCCGCACTTTCAGCTCCCGGGCAAGACGGCTGACCCCCTCTCCCGCCAGCATTCGCTCCACCGCCCGCCACTTAAACTCCCGACTGTACACCCGCGCTTTCTTCTTCTGGGACATGGCTCTCCTTCTTAAAACTGTCCCTATTATCCATGTCTCAGTTTGGGGGTCCACTCCACTTTCACTCATGACATTCCTTTAATTAAAACCCCCGGGGGTGGTACATTTTTGCTCGATCACGGTGGTACACTTTTCCGTTGTCACAAGCAGTTTGCCAAATTGATTCGGGGTAGCTGGTTTGCTAAGGTCGTCGTCATGTCCGAGCGTTCCACTGAGCAGATACGTGAATTGCTCGACTCCCTTTATCGCGAGGATTCGGGACGAATCCTGGCAACTCTGATCCGCTTGCTCGGAGATTTTGATCTTGCCGAGGAGGCGATGCACGAAGCCTTTGCGGCAGCGCTAAGCCTGTGGCCGAGGAGTGGAGTACCCGGCAGCCCGCGACCCTGGTTGATTTCGACGGCCCGATTCAAAGCCATTGACACGCTGCGTCGACGGGCACGATTGGATGCGTCTCAAGACGAGCTCGCGCGATTTCTGGAAGCGCCATGGAGTTCGGCGGAAAGGTCCAATGAAGAGGACAGCCTTGAGGATGATCGGCTGCGCCTGATCTTTACGTGCTGTCATCCATCTCTAGCGCCGGAAGCGCATGTTGCGCTCACCTTGCGCGAGGTGTGCGGGCTGACAACCGAGGAAATAGCAAAGGCCTTCCTGACCACTCCGCGTACACTGGCACAGCGCATTGTGCGCGCCAAGGCAAAGATTCGAGAGACGCCGATTCCGTACGAGGTGCCGACGCCGGAGGAATTGCCGGAGCGACTGGGCGCGGTGCTTCATGTCATCTACCTCGTCTTTAACGAGGGTTATTCGGCTGCTGCGGGAGCGGAGGTAACGCGGGCCGATCTAACCGGCGAAGCGATTCGACTGTGCCGGTTGCTGACCGAACTCCAGCCAGAACCGGAAGTCATTGGGCTGCTTTCCCTGATGTTGCTACAGGAATCCCGTCACGCCGCAAGAACCTCTCCGACCGGAGAGCTGATTTTGCTGGAGAACCAGGATCGCTCGCTCTGGAACCGGGAGCAGATCGCGGAAGGAGTGGCATGGCTGGAGAAAGCCCTGAAGTCCCGCCGCTTCGGCTCCTACACACTGCAGGCTGCGATTGCAGCCGTTCATGCGGAGGCGGAATCGGTCGCTGCGACCGACTGGCGACAGATTGTTGCGCTTTACGACCGATTGCTACGAATTCACCCTTCGCCAGTTGTACAGCTCAATCGTGCCGTGGCCATTGCAATGTGCGATGGTCCAGAGGCTGGTCTGACGCAGATCGACGCGGTGCTGGAACATGGCGAATTGGCAAATTATTACTTGGCGCATTCAGCCCGCGCAGATATGTACCGCAGGCTCGGCAGGACCGCTGAGGCCCGGTCCTCTTATGAGAAAGCTCTGGCGCTGACCCAACAGGAACCGGAGCGGCAATTCCTGCAGGAGCGGATTCGGCAGCTGAAATAAAAATTGGGATAGCTGTCGATTTTCCGTCTCCCCAACGACTATAGGACAAAAGAACGATGAGCTACGGTTCCTGAGTGAACAGGAAACGAGTCATCGGGAACAAACCACAGAAAACAAGGAGAAAAAGTCATGCCACAGTATCTGGTTGCTAACTACCTCCCCGACGACTTCGACCCTTCCGCCGTAACCGAAGCGATGATCGAGGAGATCCACGCGCTCAACCGCGAAATGATCGCTGCCGGCGCCAGGAAGTTCGCCTGCGGCATTTCCCCGGCCAGCAACGCAAAGACGGTGCGGAAGCAGTCTGATGGTACGGTGCTCGTCACCGATGGGCCATACACCGAGACCAAGGAGCACATGGGCGGTTTCTGGATTCTGGAAGCCGCCGATCTGGATGAGGCACTTGCATGGGCGAAGAAGGCTGCCATCACCTGCGATGTGCCCGGCGAAGTGCGCGAGCTTCTTTTCTACCCGGACCCGAAGGGAGCAACGGAATAGAAACGCCATGTTCGATACATGCTTTGAATATGACGACCATCTTCGTGCCACCGGGCTTCTACTCAAATGAGCAATCAACTCACTCGTCGCGACTTCGCTATCCGCACCGCCGGCTTTGGTCTGCCTTTGGGACTCGCGCCTGCTGCTACGCTGGCGGAGGCTGAGCAAGCCTCGCGCTCAGAAACTTCGCCGGCGGTCGCGGATCCATATTCCCTCGTCGATCCGGAACTTCTTCCTGCACTCAAGCAGTTTCCCGCCTTTGACTTCTCAGCGGAGATGGTCGGCAAGTTCCGGCAAACGCCCGGCATGCCCCCGTTACCTGCTCCTGCGCCGCAACCCGTGGGACGGCATATCCCCGGGCCGCCAGGAGCACCCGAGGTTCGTCTGTGGGTCGTTGATTCTGCGCCGTCGGAGAGGGGCAAGCCGGTGTTGCTTCACATGCATGGCGGCGGCTTCGTGATGCCCGACCCCGTGTTGCTCCCCCGGCTGCAAGGGATCGCGACAGATTGCCACTGCGTCGTCGTCTCGGTCGACTACCGGCTGGCTCCGGAGACGCGCTATCCCGGTTCGCTTGAGGACAATTATGCCGCGCTGAAATGGGTTCATGCCCATGCAGCGGAGCTCGGCATTGATCGCTCCAAAATTGCCGTGGGCGGTGAGAGCGCGGGCGGCGGCCACGCAGCGAGGCTTGCGATTCACGCGCGCGACCGCAACGAAGTCCCCATCGTCTTCCAGTTGCTCATCTACCCCCAGCTGGACGACCGAACGGGCAGCACCCGTCCAGCGCCGCCCGCCATTGGCCACTTTATGTGGACTGCAAGTGCCAATCGTTTGGTCTGGAGCTCGCTGCTCGGTGTTCCAGCGGGGTCGTCCAGGGTGCCGGCAGGCGCCGTCCCGGCGCGGGTAGCCAGCGTGGCCGGCCTACCGCCTGCCTGGATCGGCGTCGGTTCCATTGACCTGTTCGTCGAAGAAGACATGGAGTACGCGCGCCGGCTCGTCCATGCCGGAGTCGCAACGGAACTCCTGGTCGTGCCTGGTGCCTTCCACGGGTTCGACCTCCTCGTGCCGGATGCCGAAGTCTCCCAACAATTCAGCGCGAGTTGGAAGTCTGCGCTGCGCAAAGCATTCGCCACTGGCAAAGCTGATATAGCAGAGAAGCCAAAAGCGTCGCGGCAGAGTTCGGGGCAGTGAGAAAAGTTTCCTGGACGGTCTGTCGAATTCGGGTTCGGTCGTTCGTCGTCATAGTGAAGGCGTCGGCAATCCGCCAGCCTTAAGAGCGATCAAATGGCGGCCGCGGCTACCACCGTATTCGCGATCCATGGCGGGTTGACAGAAAAGGCCCACTCTCAGGAGGGAGACAATGCGGAAAAAGAAGGTTGGCGCAATCGCAATCAAGAGCTTCGCGCTGCTGGTTGTGCTCGGTACGGCGTACCAGGCGACGGCACAGGACACCACGACGCCGTATCCGAAGATGGCCCCAATCAACCAATACCTAATGACGGACCGGGATGCGGAGATAGCCTTGGCGCGCAGCGCAGCACCGGAGTCCATCTCACGCGATGCAGAGGTCCTGGTTCTTGGACGTCATGGTTTCGAAACGGCGGTCAAAGGCAAAAACGGTTTCGTGTGTATCGTGGAGCGTTCGTGGACTTCCGCAGCTGATCCTGACTTTTCGAATCCGAAAGTGCGGACCCCAATATGTTGGAATGCGGCAGCCGCGCGTTCCTTCCTTCTCCGCAACATTAAAAGGACCGACTTGATCCTGGCGGGACGCACGCAAGCTCAGACGGACGAGATCATCGCGGCCGCCGTCGACAAAAAAGAACTGCCTGCGATGGAGCCCGGGGCGATGTGCTACATGATGTCGAAGCAAGGATACGGCGGCGACAGCGTCGAACACTGGCCTCCCCACCTCATGTTTTACTTTTCGCAGACCGACCCTGCAATCTGGGGAGCTGGTCTGCCGGGTTCTCCCATCTTAGCTTTTAGCGACACCCGGGAGGACGTGACTACGTTCGTGATTGCCGTGCAACGGTGGTCAGACGGAACAGAAGGTCGGTTGGTGACAAAATCGCCCGTTCATTAAACTGCCTTGCGGGCAAGATTTGTGCTGAGATCAAGACCCGGCGAGACGGTGACTTCTAGAAGAAGCTCATCGAAAAGCGGGGACACCCGAAAATTAAACAAAATTAGACGGGACTCGAAGGAACTCAGTCATGAGAAAAATTATTGTGCTTGAACATATCTCCCTTGATGGAGTCATACAAGCCCCAGGCGGGCCAGAGGAAGATACGAGCGACGGCTTTGCGTATGGCGGATGGTCAGCGCCGTATTCCGACGACGTTATTGGAACGGCCCTGAGAAAGATGATGAACACGCCGTTCGACCTGTTGTTAGGGCGCAAAACCTTCAACATTTGGGCAGCATTCTGGCCCCAACATGCGGATGTATGGCCCGGCGTCAACACGGCAACCAAGTTCGTCGCCTCGAACACCATGACCTCTCACGAATGGCAGCCGTCCGTGTTTTTGAACGGAGATATTGCAGAAAAAGTCGCCAAGCTCAAGCAAGAGCAAGGGCCGGATCTACACGTTTGGGGAAGTGGTAATCTCCTTCAAACGCTTATCAAGCATGATCTGGTCGATACGTTCTGGCTGATGATATATCCGGTAACCTTGGGCGACGGAAAACGTTTGTTTGCCGAGGGCACGATCCCGGCGGCGTTCAACGTGACGGGAAGCATTGTCGCCTCGAATGGCGTCATTCACGTGAATTACGAGCGTGCAGGCGCAGTCCAAACCGCAAGTCAATAAACATTCACGCCGGGAAAACTGGGGACAGACCGAACGTTCCCCAGTTTTTCCGAACCAAAACAAGTGGAGTAGCTGTCGATTTTCGGTCTCCCGAACGACTATCTGACAACTGAACGATGAGCTACGGCTCTCTGAGTCACAGGAAACTAGGAGGAATGGATGAAATACATCTGTTTGGGATACATCGAGCCAGGAACATTCGAAGGGATGACCGAGGACGAGCGACACGCAGTGCTCGACGAATGCTTTGAGCACAATGACCACCTGCGCGCCAACGGACATCTGGTTGCCGAAGTACCTCTTCAGCCTCCGGAGACCGCCGTGACCCTGTACTGGAAAAACGGCAAAGTCGCGACGACTGACGGCCCCTATGCAGAAACCAAGGAACAGCTCGGCGGCATTCAGATCCTTGAGGCGCGAGACCTCAATCATGCCATTCAGCTTGTCTCACAGCAACCAGGCTTTAAGTATGGACTTGGACCGATTGAGATACGGCCGGTCGTGGATTTGAGCGAAATGATGAAGGAGAGCGAGCAGCGGCGACGAAAGGATATCTCGCGATGAGAAGAAATGATTGGGGTCAATGATTGGGGTCTGGCCTTTCCAATCTCCAATTGAGATGTGACGTTCTGGAAGATCTCGGCCAAGTGCTGGTCTGTCTCCATTTTGTCATCGTACCGGCGGATGGGGCTGAAGACGATGACATAGTCCAAGTATATTGTACCGCTGAAATGGAGATTGGAAAGACCAGACCCCATTCATCCGTACACGCTGAAGACGGCCTGACAGAAATTCGCGCCGCTGCGAGCCGCAGATTGACTTTTGTGTCGCGGGCGACTGACGGGCAATACGGAAGTAACTGTCGAAAACAGGCGATTACACTCAGAACTCGGTTGCGAGTGAAATGGCGATTTTTCGCCAACAACGGCTCACCGCGTCAGACGCTTGAGAGTGACAACGTAGAATCCTCGTTCTTTAAACCGAAAGCCATGTTCTAGGAGGTTTTCAACAGATATTTCTTCGCGGATCGACGGATTGGGGTCCATGTGCCAGTAGCCCGGCGAGCGGCAACGCTCGGCGCGCAGAACTCGAAGACGCTTCTTCATTTCTGAGGCTAGCTCGCCTGAAGCGTTCTGAAGGCTGGGCTAAGTGCGATCAGCTTGGCCAACTGCTCCGTTGTGGAATTACCAATCAGGCGATGGTCGCCCACTTCCACAACCGGGACGGATCTGATCCCTTTCGCCAACAGCATCTGTGGCTTGAGTGTTACGTCAAATGTTTCCAAAGTAAACCCCATCTGCTTTTGCAAGGCCTGCAGCCGGGCGAGAACGATGGGACAGAACGGACAGCTGAAGAAGCTGTAAAAACTCACGGCAACGGGCGCGGCGGAAGGATCGGCATGCGGCGGCGGAATGGGAGCGAATTGATCCACGATCCGCCCATAGCCGAGAAAGCGAGAGATGTGGGGAAAGAAATAAAAGAGCGCCCAGCGCAGGCACGGCAAGGCCGCCATCCACAGCAGGACGACAACCCACTGGCGTTGATAACTGAAATACGCCAAGCCAACGGCGTAGCCTATCCAGGAAAGCGCAAGACCGGCAACATAGCACTGCTGTTTCTTGAATTGCGTGTTCATCGGTACCTCCATCCCAAAACGACTGCCACACATGTACGATCCAACACTCGAAAGGTTACAAAGGAATTCCGGGCGACTCATCCCACAGCGGGAGGTTTGGGGTAACACGCACAGCGGTGTCTATACCTGCCCTGGAAGCCGCGCGGGGTAGGCGATTTCACTCACAACCGCGATCACTGGTGAAATGGCGATATTTCAACAGTAATCGCGACCACGGCTGCTTCAGAGGTCATGGGCCGTGAGGAAACTGCTCACCAGGAATTCCTTTGATGTAACCTTTCGTGTGTTCGCCCGTAATGTGTGTGGCAATCAAAATGAAGGACATCGAGAACCTCTACCAACGCTATGCCGGCGATGTCCGCCGATTTGCGCTGTATTTGTGCGGCAATGTGGTGATGGCGGATGAGATCACCTCGGACACCTTTGTGCGCGCGTGGATGGCGGCTGACCGCATTCGCCAGCCAACGGTGAAAAGCTATCTTCTGGCGATTGCACGAAACGCGTATACCGATTTGTTGCGACGGACCGCGCGCCACACGCAGCTTGACGAGACTATGCCCGATACGCGGATCAGCGCGCAGACGCAAATGGAGCTGAGCGCGGAAGTACGCGCGGTGCTTGCGGCCTTGCAGCAACTGCCGGAGATGGACCGCACGGTGCTGCTGATGCGCGCGCTTGACGAAATGCCATACGAGGAAATCGCGGAGACGCTGGGGATCGCGGTGGTCACCGCAAAAGTGAAGGTTCATCGCGCAAGATTGAAGCTGATGCAGACCAGGCAGGCATGGCGGGATGTCGTTCCCGCCGCAGGAGCAAAACCATGAACGTCACACGGGAAGTGGTCACGGATCTGTTGCCGATTTATTTCTCGGGCGAGGCCAGCGGGGATACGAAGGTGCTGGTCGAGGATTATTTTCGCCAGGATCCCGACTTCGAACGCATTGCGCGCAGCGCGGCGACGCCGCTCGAAACTTTGCGGGCGGCCGCGCCCATCGCGGCCGGCCCGGAAAAGGAGAAACGCGACCTGGAGAGCATCCGTTGGAGATTGCGGCAGCGCAAGCGGTTGTTCGCCGGGAGCCTGTTCCTCACGCTCTTCCCGCTGTCATACTATTTCACCTTCACCCATGGCCATCTCGTCTCGCTGACGGTTCGCGACGCCCTTTGGAACGCGACGTTTAACTGGAGCCTGGCGGTGCCCTTCTGGTTCCTCTATTTCGCGCGCCTGCGACGGCGCACAGTCTCCTTGGTGGTTGCGATCTCTTTTACGCTGATCCCCATTCCCTTCGTCTTGCACTCTGTCTTCGCCGGCGAGCCAGTCGTACAGTTCGCGATCTTCTGGGTTTGGGCGGCAGTCGCATGGATAGGGTATTTCAGGCAGCGCCCTTGTTAGGGCTACCTCTTCGCAAAAACCGCGAAAGAGCCTGCCCCGAGCGCAGTCGAGCGGAACGGGAGCAATACTAGGGTCGTATCTTTGCATTCTACATTTCAGCGGCAGGCTGTGATTTCGTTGGAGTTTCCCTTTGGATGAAATCAGCCCTTCCCCCCGTGACGGAGTTTCCGAGGGAAGAAACTTGCCGTCATCTGCTCAGGAGCATTGTATCACAGCACCGCAGGGGGGATTCGGGCCCGTGGGATGAGTTGGCTTACCATCTATTCCGCCCGACACCGGTCCGAAGAAAGGGTAAATAAAGACAAGCAGTTAGCCGAGACCGTTCGCCTCGTCGAATCCCAATTGTAGATTGCAAAGATACGACCCCATTCAATTCGACCTTTGTGGCTTCAATCTGCAGGCTCAGCGGATAGTCCCCGCCTTTGCCATCGAGGCCTCTTTGACCGATCGGATGGAATTGTGTAATTATGTTAGCCTGACCCCAAAATTGCATCCGCCTCGACGACCTTGATTTGCGGGCAGTGAAGTTGGGGGGCCCGGGCGGCATTACGGATCATACAGGTGATGTCGTGACCCGCTGCCGAGAGTTTGTCCGCCAGTTGCCGGCCGATGTAGCCGGACGCACCAGTAACCAGGACCTTCATTCTGTGCCTTTATTCAGGCGCCAGATTCCGAAGTTTAGGTAGGAAGCATATAGGACCCAGGCGCCGTAGGGTGTCATCAGCCAAAATGCTAGGCGTGAGAATTCCGCGAATCGCATGGCGGTCATGGCGATGGCGCCCAACAAAACGATGATTTCGACCAGGGCCGCTCCGGGCCTTCGCAGACCGAAGAAGACAAGAGACCAAAGTCCATTGAGGATCAATTGCACCATGAACAGGGCCAATGCCAGCCACACATCTTCGTGAGTTCGCTGCCGCCACACTAGCCAGGCAGCCAACGCCATCAGCAGGTAAAGGATTGACCAGACGGGACCGAAGACCCACGGCGGCGGAGTGCCCGCGGGCTTGAGCAGACGGGGATACCATGTTTTCACCGAGCTTGCTGTGAATACCGATCCGCTCGCAGCCACCGTGAAACAAATCCCGAAGAAGATCAGGAGCGCGATCCAGTCCCTAGACATGTGCCCGCTCCCGCTTGCCGATCTGCGCAATGTAACTCTTTGAGTCGAATTTCCGTCCGGTGCTGGCAAGCGACATATATCGCACCTGTCCAAACACTGGACCCTCGAACCAAGGGCGATCGTGCTTGCCTACGATGACCCACGCAATGCCCGCGTAACCGTTGGGGTCGCGGCCGTCGAGTTCATAACGGTCTTTGAGCCAAACCGCACGTTGGTAAGCGGTAGCAACCGACGGACTCCACTCCAGGATTTTCTTGGCCCAGTACATCCGCATGTAGTTGTGCATCCAGCCCTTCAGGACCATTTGTTTCTGAGCAGCGTTCCACGGAGGATCATGAGTTTCAGCCTGCTCGAGCTGTTCCTCGCCGTAAACAATAGGGAGACGTCGCCCGAGTGTTGGGCAAAAGAGCGATCCGCCCATGGCTCGAGGCATTCGAAGGTATCATTAATAATGGGGTCGGACCAAGCTAACTTCTCTTTACAAAGAAGATACCCTGCATGATAGGGCCTTTTTCACGCTTAGACGGCCCTTTTTAGCCTCAGTATTGTCCCGGTAGACCGATTCGTCCCTTCGCGACTGGCAATCCGCCAAGTCGGACATCAGATGATGTTCACCGCGACGGCGTGAAGGTTTCAGGTAGGTTATGGGTGGTAAGGAAGAGCAGTTCAAAAGTCCAGGTTCAAAGTCTTAGAGCCAAGAGTCCTCCAAGAAATTCGGGTCAGGCACACATTCGACATTTGTTTGATCCACAGATTTCGCGGATGACGCAGAATGAAAACCAAGAATGATTACAATTCATTGGGGTCGTATCTTCGCAATCTACATTTCAGCGGAATGAATTGATATTGGCCGAGTTATCCCCCAGAGTACGATTTTCGACGGCCTGCCTTGACAAGTGTTGTCATATATGACAACATCCCTCATTGAGCACTATGAGCCGGGGGACAGCAAATGATTCGGAAAACAAGGCCCGTTTCGTGGATCAGGGCGGCACTGAAGGAATTCGACACCTTCCCGGAAGGGGTCAGATCCTATGAACGGTCGGGATGACCCGAAAGAGCGGGTCGTTTTTTGGTAAGCTCCTTGGCAGCAGAGACAATTTTTTCAAAGGAGCCTACGATGAGTAAACCAACGACCCGCAGCAAGAAGTATATCAACAATGAGACGGTTTTGTTTTTAGCTTTCGAGTTGGGAGCGAAGGAGTGGAAGCTGGGCTTTTCCACCGGCCTAGGACAGCCAGCGAGACAGCGAGGGATCCGAGCCGGGGAA
>JAIQEY010000032.1 GCA_020073565.1 Terriglobia bacterium | reverse complement strand
CGCGTAGTGCCGGTTCGCCGTCTCGTACTCGACGTGCGCGGTCGCGATGGTGATGCCGCGCGCCTTCTCTTCCGGCGCGTTGTCGATCGAATCAAACGACCGGAACACGATCTTCGGGTTGTGCTTCTGCAACACCTTGGTGATCGCCGCCGTCAACGTGGTCTTGCCGTGGTCGATGTGGCCAATCGTCCCTACGTTGCAGTGCGGCTTGGTGCGATCAAATTTTTCCTTCGCCATTTCAGCTCCGTGTGGCGCGGGCATTCCTGCCCGCGTGTGTCGTCCCTGCGGGACTCAATTCCTATGTTCACCTACCCAGGGCTTACGCCCTGGGCTAACGTATGCCGCCCCTTCGGGGCTTCAGTTCAGTAGTACTGATAAAGCTTGCTGAACTTCGCCCGCAGCGCCGGTTCCACGTCTTCGATCTTGGAGAGGTAGAACTCCCGCATCTGCGCCTGGTCCGAAACGGTCAGGGTCCCGTACAACGACCGCGCCGTTCCAGTGTTGGCGCCAGTGATCGAATCGATTACGTTAGCCGTCAATACTGCATCCAGATTCCGGATGCGAATATTGCGGCTGTCCAGCGCTTTCAAGTACTTCACGACTCGATCAGCCGAGAACGCCTGTCCGAGCGCAGCTTTCAAGTCGCCAAACTCGCGCTCTTTCTCGATCCGGATCGTGGCCTGTTCGAAACCCATAGCTTTCAAATCCTGGAGCGGGAGACGGGAATCGAACCCGCGACCAACAGCTTGGAAGGCTGTGACTCTACCACTGAGTTACTCCCGCGAAAACCAACTGTCAGCTCTCAGCCGTCAGCTCTCAGTAAAGCCTCAGCGGCTAAAGCCGCTCTGCTTTCGACTCCTTGCGGCCCGCTGAAGCCGGGCCCTTCCCAAACCCTCCGGCAAACTTCTAATCTCTGGAGCCGATGACCAGGATTGAACTGGTGACCTCTCCCTTACCAAGGGAGTGCTCTACCAACTGAGCTACATCGGCCCTGAAAATCAGCTGTCAGCGTCTCAGCCGTCAGCTTTCAGCAAAACCGTTCGGCTTCGCCTACTTCTCGCCGTCTGGATGCATCACATCCCGGCGCCGGACGATCGTCTTCACCGCGAATAACGCCAGCACCGCCAACGTGGCCAGACGAATTTTCCCGTCCGAAATCGTCGTCCACGCCAGCACCGCCAAAACCACGTATGCTGCGAGCGCCATTGCAAAGCGATTTAGTCGCATTCCGGTCCCTCGCTAAAGCGCTCGGGATTCCGCCAGCAGCCTCACGCTCGCCAAGCTCAACTCTGGTGCACAGGGGAGGATTCGAACCTCCGTACCTCCTGAGAGGGACAGATTTACAGTCTGTTGGCTTTAACCACTCACCCACCTGTGCAAATCCGGAAACACGCCGGACGCGCAAAACTCAACACAAACGCAGTACAGCATTTCGCGGCTATGGGAAACGAAATGCGGGAACTCCCGCTTGTGACACTACATCACGCCGGAAAATACTTTGATGGAGTGCGTTAGAATTCTTGCGCCGCTAGCACGCGTCTCCGCGCAAACCGCCTTTGTTTCCGGAAAACTGTTCTCTGGAGCTGGCGAAGGGATTCGAACCCCTGACCCTCTGATTACAAATCAGATGCTCTACCGGCTGAGCTACGCCAGCAATGGGAAGACCGCGTCCCGAAAGACACAATTCCTCCCCTGATCCCTTACGGAAGTCCGGGACAATTATTTAAGTTATCACAAGGGGTATTGACGTGCAACTACTTGCAGCCTCACGAAGTTCCGCGTTGCCCCAGCCCACCGCGACTTGAGGTGCTATCATACGGGGACTCTTCGTGTTCGTAGCCGAGGAGCGCCGTACCTGTCGACACTCGATGCGCATCCGACGCAGCCTTCCCCTGGTAGTCGCCATCCTGGTGATTGCGGCCGCGGTGGCCCTGATCGTAACTCTGCGGAAGCACGCTCCACCTGAGGCCGCCCGTTTGCTGCCCGGTGCTGACGGTTTTCTGTACGTCAATCTGAAGTGGATTCGAACTTTCAACGCCACCGGGCAGCTGCCACCGGTTTCGCGGGAGGCGGACTACCAGAAGTTTGTCGAAGAAACTGGTTTCCAGTTCGAACGCGATCTGGACGAGGCCGCCTTTGCCGTGCACTACCCGCAAAGCTGGGGGAACGGAACCGGCGGGTCTACCCGGGAGCCACGTCTCTCCGCAGTCTTCGTCGGAAGGATTGATTCCGGCAAGCTGACTGGTTACCTCAAGCGGATTTCCAATTCGGTCGACAACTATCGAGGCTTTGACATCTATAACGTTCCACAGGAAAGCTCCACCGTTCGCGTGGCAGTTCTTTCCTACAACACCGTTGCATTGTCCTATCATCCCGACTCCAATGTGATTCGCGGTGTGATTGACCGCTCCCGCAAGCTGGCCTCGCCGTTTGGCGGACCCTCGCTGCTGCGCCACTACTACAAGCACGTTCCCCTGGCGAGTCTGGCGTTTGCGATCCTGCGCGTGAAGCCCACTGAGATGCTTTCTTCCGGCGTTGGCGCCTGGACACTTCTATTTCCCAAACCCGCGGTCGCGGTTATCTCCGCGCGCTACCTCCGTGCTCTCCACCTGCGGGCAGAAGCTTTTACTGACAGCGATTCGGACGCACAGGCCATCACCGAAAAGGTGAGCGCCTTCCTCAGCGTTTTCCACGCCGCCGAGGGCAGTGTCGGCACGCAGGGGACCGACGCCGACGTAAGGGCATTCTTCGACAGCTTCAAAGTCGAACGTGCAGGCGACCGCGCTGTCCTGACCGCGACCGTGCCTCCCGGATTCGTCAAGAAAGTTCTGAGCGAGGCCCCGCCTGAGCCTGTTGTCCCGAATCCGCCCCCGACCTCACCAGTGCCACCTAAGCAGCCGACTGCCAGAAAGCCTCAACGCGGGACGCCTTAAAAACCGGATTTAGGACAAGTCCTGCGGAAATGCTGTAACAATCCTGCCCTTCCGGGCATCTTGTTAGCAGGGCGGAAGATCGGTCCGCTCGTTACAATAGAACCTCATGCACAACTTGCCATTACCGGCGGCCGTGTTCGTAGCGGGACTGATCTCTTTCCTGTCGCCCTGCGTCCTTCCACTCGTGCCCGGATACGTTTCGTTGATTTCCGGCGTGGGCGTCGAAGAACTGAAGGCCCAGGAAGGCCACCTGTTTCGAAAAGTGATGCTGAATTCGTCCGCCTTCATCATCGGCTTCAGTATCGTCTTCATCACGCTGGGCGCGATCTCGACCGAAGTTGGCCAGTTCTTAGCCATGTACAAGTCGCTGCTCGCCCGCGTCGCCGGCGCGGTGATCATCATCTTCGGACTTCACCTGACCGGAATCTTTCAGATCAAGGCTCTGCTGGCCGACACCCGCCTTCACAGCCTGAAAGGCAGTTCGTCAGCCTGGGGCGCTTTTGTGATTGGCTTTGCGTTCGCGTTTGGCTGGACGCCCTGCGTTGGCCCGATTCTCGCGGTCGTGCTCGGTTTCGCCGCTGCGCAGGACACAGTCTGGAAAGGCATTTTTCTTCTCGCCATCTACTCGGCCGGTTTGGCTGTGCCATTCCTGCTGACATCGCTCGGCATTGAGCGTTTTCTCAAGTTTTACAACCGGTTCAAGTTCCACATGCACGCCGTCGAAGTCGCCTCCGGAGTACTGCTGATTTTTCTCGGCGGACTGCTGGTGCTGGGACGCTTTACGATGATCTCCGGCTACTTCGCGTTCTTGAACCGCTTTGCCTTGTAGGATTCGAATGAGCGAGACCTTCAAGGAATTGTCATCCCGAGCGCAGCGAGGGATCTGCATCTTGCGGCGAACTGCAGATCCCTCGCTTCGCTCGGGATGACAAGATCTTGAGAGTTGAGATTGAACCGCCGAGGTTACCCGTGAAAAGAAATCCTCTCATCCTGGTATTCATCGCTGCCGTGGTCGCGGCCATGTTGCTCGTCGGGATTCACATTGCCCGGAAGAACCATGCGGGCGGACCACCCGGACAACTGATCGGCCGGACCGCTCCTGACTTCGAGTTGCAGTCGCTCGAAGGCAAGAGCGTCAAGCTCTCCGATTTCCGCGGCAAGGCCGTTTTGCTCAATTTCTGGGCAACCTACTGCGGCCCCTGCAAGATCGAGATGCCATGGTTCGTCGAGCTGCAAAAAGAATACGGACCGCAGGGATTCCAGATCATTGGCGTGGCCATGGATGACGCCAGCACCGAGGACATCGCCAAGTTCGCCAAGGAAATGGGAGTTAACTACCCCATCCTGCTCGGCAAGGAATCCGTCGGCCAGAGCTATGGCGGCGTGGGCGTGCTGCCGACAACGTTTTTTGTCGATCGCGACGGCAAGATCACCGATCGTGAGTTCGGACTGCAGAGCCGAAGCGTATTTGTCGACAACATCAAGAAAGCCCTGAGCCAGGGCCAGGCGGTACAGGCTCGTAGGTAACCTCGATTGGCAAGACAAACTGCGGTACGCTAGCAATCGATGAGAAACACTCCGGCGATCGGGCTTCTTCTGCTTTCCGCGTTCCTGTTCGGGCAGGATGGATACGGCCCGAAGGGGCCAGTGGTGAAAATGGCTCCCGCGCCCGTGGTTAGCGTCATGCAGGGCAAAGCGGCTACCGTGCCGCTTGCGTTCCGTGTTTCCAGCGGCTACCACATTAATTCGAACCGCCCCAAATCAGAATTCCTGATCCCCACCACGCTCAAGATCGATGCCACCACTGACATCGTGATCGGCAAAACCACGTACCCTGACGGCCGAGACATGAGCTTCGCCTTCGCGCCCGACGAAAAACTCAACGTGTACACCGGCGATTTCGAGGTGGATGTGCTAGTGCGGCCCCTGCACACCGTTCAGGTTGGAAAGTATGTTGTCCGCGGGATTCTGAAATATCAGGCCTGTGATAACGCGGCCTGCTACCCGCCCAAACAACTGCCAGTCAGTTTTGACGTAAGGATCGCAAAGGCTCCGCCCGCGGCGCGCAAGAATCCCGCCCAAAGTCCGCACGCCCACCGCTAACCAGGTTGCGAGAAAGTCGAATCGGCGACCTCAGCTGCTAAAGCCGGTAGTCAAACTGAAGTTCTCACCACAGCGCGAAAGCACTGCGCCACCCAAAACCAGACCTCTTCGGCAGCCTGTAGCGCGGTGTGCCCGTCAATGAGGCAGGGAGCGGGCTTCGTCGAGCTGCCGCGTGAGGGTGTCGATCCTGGCTTCCAACACATTACGAATCGACAGCATCCCCAGCAGACGGCCATCGTCATCGACAATCGGCAGGTGCCGGTAATGGCGTTCCACCATGGTCGCGAGCGCCTCGCTTGGAGTCGTGGCCCGCGTCGCCATCTCGACAGGGGTCGTCATGACTTCGCGAACCGGAGTGGCGCCCGGATCGCGCCGGCTCAGCGACAGGCGTCGCAATACGTCCCGCTCCGTGAAAACGCCGGCCACGCGGCGATCTTCGTCAATGACCGCCACCGCTCCGACGTGCCGGTCCAGCATGGTCCGAATCGCCTGTTCTACCGTTGTCTCCACTCGAACGAACGCGGCGTCCGTGTCGCACATTTCCAGAAGATTCATTGCTCACCTTTAATTCGGCAGCTTGCCGCTCAACACTGCTACGTTCTTGAAGACTTTCCCGTCCTTCATCACGAAACTAGCATTCTCGAGGACCTTGATATCCGCCAAGGGATCGCCGGTGAACGCAACCACATCGGCGTAGGCGCCGGGCGCAATTACGCCGATGCGTCCTTTCATGTCGAGTAGCTCGGCGGCCCTTGAGGTCGCGCTCTGAATCGCCTGCATTGGCGACATCCCGAACTCCACCATGCGCGGGAATTCCTGCGCGATTGGGTCCGTCCACGGAATTCCTCCCATGTCGGTCCCAAACGCAATCTTCACTCCCGCCTTCAGCGCCTTGCGAAATGACTCTTCGTGCGCCGACGCCCGCTTGCGGTCCCGCTGCCCTGCCGGAGAATCAGCTGCCGCCCAGTCCGTGTAATACACACTCAGCGTTGGACAGAGCCACGTTCCCTGCTTCACCATCTGTGCCACCTGCGCGTCCGTCAGCACCAGACCATGTTCGATCGAATCGCAACCTCCATCGAGGGCGCGCTGCATCCCTTCCCCGCTATACGCGTGACAGGCGACTTTCTTCCCCCAGCCATGGGTTTCATCGACGATCGCGCGCAGTTCGTCCAAAGTGAGGGTCGGTTGCGACGCCAGTTCGCCATTCTTCCCCACCCACGAACGATGCGTCATGTACACCTTGATCCAGTCGGCGCCGTGGTCAAGTTGTTCGCGTGCCGCCTTGCGTGCTTCGACTGGACCGTCAATGATCTGAACGCCCTTGGGCACTTCGATCTCCGGCGCGTACCCTTCCAGTGGATATCCCCCCGTGGTTGAGATGGCGCGCGTAGATACAAACAGTCGCGGGCCGGGAATATAACCGCCATCAATCGCTTGCTTGATGCCCACGTCTCCGTAGCCCGCACCCTCGGTCTCCACGTCGCGCAACGTCGTGAAGCCCTGCTCCAGTGCCCGCCGCACCGAAACCGTCGCTCGCGCCGCTCGGAACGCCAGCGAGTACTTGAGAAGCTGAATGTCGTATCCGCCCTGGGCGGGATCTTCGCCTTGCAGAAAAATGTGCGTGTGGGCGTCAATCAGCCCAGGAAGAACAGTGGCGCGCGAAAGATCAACGATGGTTGCATCCGCAGGGATTTTGGCCGAAGCTGCGTCGGACACCTCGGTGATGACATTACCGCGAATGACAATGACTTGATCGCGACGAGCAGAATTCGACACGCCGTCGATCAACGTGCCAGCCCGGATCACGGTCAACGGCTTGAGCACCGGCCCTTCACTCTGAGCCTGGCTCACGGCAGCCAGACATACGACGCTCAGCAGCGCAATCCAGCGGTTCACCGGTCACCTCCAGGGAAGGCAGGATTGTACTCCGGACGGCAACCGCCCGCGCCCCTAAAAATATCGTGAGGAACCTCAGGCCGGAGTGCTTGAAGTGGCGAGCCACCGTGGAATCCGCAGGACAAAGCCGGGACGGTCATCGCTCTCCATTGCCAGCAACGCGCCAGCGGTTTCCAACACTCGGCAGGCAATTGCGAGCCTGACCTTGCCCAGCGTGCCGCTGACCGAATCGCGCTTCGAATGCGGGCCCCGTGCGCCCTCGTCACGCGGACGGGCACCCTTCTCGCACTCAACCCGCAGGACAGATGCGGACGAGCCCTCATCCAGCACAAGCCTGATCTCGCTGTCCGCCTGTGCAACTTCGATCACTGAGGAGAGCAGGTATTGCAGGGCCAGCCGCAAACGGGGTTCGGGTACAGGCACGCCCGCGGTGCACGAGCCTGCCAGCAGCAACTTGATCCCGCGCAGTGCAGCAATCGACGACAAGTCTTCCACGACCGACCGCACCACCGGAGTCAGCGCCACCAGGCAAGCTTCCGATCCGGG
Organism: Terriglobia bacterium; assembly: GCA_020073565.1. Classification (GTDB taxonomy): domain Bacteria; phylum Acidobacteriota; class Terriglobia; order Terriglobales; family Acidobacteriaceae; genus Acidiflorens. The sequence goes on along the minus strand of JAIQEY010000032.1, from coordinate 64,989 downwards.
CTGCTCAGCGTCAAGATAGTCACGCATGAGCTGAATCAGGCCGATGACTCTTTCCGTCTGTTGTAAAGCGACGGTGACGGTGGCCTGCTGTTGCTCTGCGGCCTCGTCCATCGAAAGCTCCAGCGAACAACGCAGGCTGGTCAGCGGCTGGCTCAACGAGTGCAGTAATTCGCCGAGCACTTCCTGATTTTGCAGCAGTTTGAGCGAAGGCTGAGGTGCGGCGCTCAAGCCGACCCTCCTTCCGGACTGAGTTGATATCCAACTCCCCGCACGGTGTGAATCAAGGCCGGCGAAAACCCGTCATCCACCTTGCGGCGCAGATAGTTGATGTATACATCCACCACATTGGTCGTCGAATCGAAGTTCATGTTCCAAACGTGTTCGATGATCATCGAACGGGTTACCCGGCGTCCCGCGTTCCGCATCAGGTATTCGAGCAACGCAAATTCTTTCGTCGTCAACTCGATATGGCGGCCCGCTCGCTCGACTTTCCGCTGCACCCGATCGAGGAAGAGATCTCGAACGGTCAGCACTAACTCCGACGGCAGATGGTTGCGGCGCAACAGCGCCCGCACCCGCGCCGAGAGTTCCAGGAACGAGAACGGCTTCACCAGGTAATCGTCCGCACCTGTGTCCAGGCACAGCACGCGATCTTCGACCCGGCTGCGTCCGGTCAGGATCATCACCGGCAGCCTCGTCTTGCTCTGCCGCACACTCTTCAGAATCGACAAACCATCAACCCCCGGCAGATTAAGATCGAGCACCATCAGGTCGTAGTCAAACTCCAGCGCCATCGCGCGGCCTTGTTGACCATCATGGGCAGTGTCCACCGCATGATGTTCCGCCTCAAGCCCTTTCCGAAGAAAGCTGGAAAGAGCCGCATCATCTTCAACAATCAGGATTCTCATGAGGTTTTCTAAACCGTATGAATGTGAACTGATTCTCATTCTCGGTGCGATCCCTAGATCGCACAAGATAACCGAGCCACACGAATGGACGTGCTTTTGGAAGTAGAAGGGGGTTGCCGAAGGGTGAGGCCGAACGTAGCGCCGGCACCTTGACTGCTGTCGCGAGAGCCTGCCCTGAGCCTGCCGAAGGGGCCCTCGCCCTCGCAGAGGAGGCAGCAACGCTATGCGCCCAGAGCCGTTCGGATCGCGCCCACAATCGACTCGGCCAGCCGATCCATCCGTTCTTTCGACTCCGCTTCAATCATCACCCGGGCGAGAGCTTCGGTGCCCGAATAGCGCACGACCACCCGGCCAACGCCGTCGAGTTCCCGCTCGGCGTCACGAATTGCCGTCTGCACCGCCGGGATCTGAGCAAAGGGAGTTCTCTCTCGGACACGCACATTCCGAATTACCTGCGGAAATACCTTCAGATCGCCCACCAGTTCCGCCAGTGACTTGCCCGAGCGAACCATGATCTCCATTACCCGCAGGGCAGTCAGCAGACCGTCGCCGGTGGTCGCCTCTCCGTCGCGAAATAGAATATGACCTGATTGTTCGCCGCCGAGAGTGGCCCCCGCCCGTTGCATTTCTTCCAGCACATACTTGTCGCCGACATTGGCGCGCAACATGCGAATGCCGGAACGCTTCAGCGCCAGTTCCAACCCCATATTCGACATCGTCGTGGCGACCACCGTCGCATTGGCGAGCGTGCCGCGCGACTGCATTTCACGCGCAGCCAGAAGCAGAACTGCGTCGCCATTGACCACCCTTCCTTCGGCGTCGGAGAACAGAGCCCGGTCTGCATCGCCGTCAAAGGTCACGCCCAGATCAAACTTGGCTTGGTTTTCCGAAACGAACCGCGCCACGGTCTCCGGATGGAGTGCGCCGCAACTCTCATTGATGTTCTGGCCGTCCGGCGAGCAGTGCAGGAAAGCGGTTTCGATTTTGAGCGCACGAAACAGCTCCGGCGCCTCAGCCGCGGCGGCGCCATTAGCGCAATCAACCGCGACCCGCAGGCGGCTCAAGTCCGTGCCGACGCTGCCCGCAAGCCACTGGACATACGCCTGCCTCAGATCAGCCTCGCCCGGCAGACTGGCCATCGCCTGAGGCGAATCAACCGGTACCGCGACCGCATCGTTCAACAGCGAAAAGATCTCCTGCTCGATGGCCAACTCGTGCGCATCGGGCAGCTTGTACCCGTCGCCGGAGAAAACCTTGATGCCGTTGTCGGTCCACGGATTGTGCGACGCGGAAATCACTACGCCCGCATCAAACTTTTGCGAGCGCGCCAGGTAGGCAACGCCCGGCGTGGTAATAACCCCGGCGCTGCGCACTACGACTCCGACGGTCGCTAGACCCTGCCACAGCCGGTCGGCAATCCAGGCGCTGGATGTGCGCGTATCCTGTCCAATGACCGCCCGTGCTCTTGTGTTCATTCGCGCAAGATCGTGGCCTAAAGCGCGTCCAATCAGGTAAACACTGTCGCGGGTGAGCGGATATTCTCCCGCCACTCCGCGAATTCCGTCGGTCCCAAAAAGCTGCCTGGTCTGCGTCATGAAGGTAGGCTTTAGGCGGTAGGCTCTAGGCTTTCGGCTTTAGGTCTCTCCTCGGGGATTCAACGCTACGGCCTAAAGCCCAGAGCCTAAAGCCCAAAGCCTGAGCTCACTCTGTCTTCTTCTCCTGTCCCGAGCGTTCCATAATAACCGTCACGCGAATGGGTGTGGGGTGCACAACCTGAACCAGAGGGTCGGGAACATAGGCTTGGGTGAGGAAAGCTGCGCGCGTCATAGTCCCACTGACGTCCACCGGATCGGTCGTGGCCGATTCCACGGCCTCCACCCGGCGGCGAGGCCCGGAGATCATGATGCTCGACGGGTCCGCAATCACCTGGGAAACCCGCATTCCGCCGGCAAAAGTTCCGATCACCCGCGCGCGCACTGCCACCGTCCGCGTGGTTCGGGTGTCAAAGGAGAGTTGAAACTGGCTGGGAATGATCTGAACGACCTCAAGACCCTGCGGCACGTGGACCTGCCGCGCTGTCAAATCAAATGTCCGTTCGCCCGGGCGGACGTTCGTCAGATTGATTTCCGCACGAACATCAGACGCTTCCAGACGATGAATCACGCGTTCCGGTCCGCGCACTCGAATCTGCGCCTGCGTAAAGCTGGCCGAGTCGATCTCCAGGTTCTCCGGCAGACTGTGGAACTCGAGCGGAACCCTCATCTCCACTTCTGCGATGCGATCGTGCGCCACGACAAACCACAGCCCGACTGCCAGCAGCAGGGAAACTAGCTTCAGGCCAATGTTCTGAACGAACGTCCGCTGGAAAAGGCTGGGCATCGTCAGTCATCGCTCCCGGGACGAACACTGGAATCCTGCCTGGGGATCGACTTTGAACTCGGGGGCTCGTCTTCGATGAAGCTTTCCTCCATCGGAGTATGCAGAGTGGGCGCGGGAGCATAGCGCCGGAGCAGGCTGCTCAACCGCTGCCGCAGCCGTTCCACCGTCAAATCGCGCTCGATGTTCCCTGCTACCGCCAGGCTGATCGCGCCCGTTTCTTCGGAGATGACCACCGCCACCGCGTCGGTTTCTTCTGTAATTCCGATCGCGGCCCGATGGCGGGTTCCGAGTTGGGTCGAAAGCACCGGGTTCATGGACAGCGGGAGAAAACAGGCGGCGGCCGCGATCCGGTCCCGCTGCACAATGACCGCGCCATCGTGCAATGGAGCGCTGGGACGAAACACCGTCGCCAGCAGGTCATAAGAGAGCCGAGCGTCCAGGGCCACGCCGCTTTCGATGTAGGTGCGAAGACCGATCTCGCGCTCGATCACAATCAGCGCGCCGGTCTGATTCTGCGAAAAAAGATTCGCCGCCAGAACAACGTCATCGTAGACATCCGCTGCCGAAGTCGACGCCCGTATTCGCGAAACCCGGCTCCCCAGGTTTGCCAGTCCCTGCCGAATCTCCGACTGAAAAACTACGATGAGCGCGAAGACCACATAAGGTAGCAGCGTGCTCAGCAGCCAGTTCAGGGTGCGCAATTCGCCGAGACGCGCAAAGTAAAAAGCCAGCGCGAGCACGGCAACACCAACCAGCATCGGAGCTGCTCGCGTGCCGCGCACCAGCCCCAAAAACTGGTAGATCAGGATCGCGACCAGCACGATGTCCACGATCGAGACCACCGAGATGTGCGGCCAGGACAAGTGCGGCGTCACGCAATCCTCGCGTCAGAGTTGAATTTCATTCTAATGCAGGGCCGCCGGATTCTGGTTCGGTTCCAGCCACCCGGGCACGAACGCGCCCCCGGGCAAGCCGGGCGAAAACTTCATCTCCCACATGCAACTGGGCCGCATCTTTCACCAGCCGCCCATTCGCATCGAACACCAGAGCGTACCCGCGGTTGAGAATGGCAACCGGAGAAAGTGCCTCCAGGCTGGCCATCCGTCGATCCAACAGGGCTCGATTCGCTAGCAGCCGGGCGTTCGCAGCCGCCCCCAACTTCGCGACTTCCGCATCCAGCCGCTGCCGCACCGCAGCTAGCCGGTGCCGCGCATCATAGTGGCGGACCGCGGATGAAGCGCCCTCCCAACGCCGTCGCCAGCGCTCCAGAATCTGCCGTTGCGCCTTTTCCAGCCGGAAGCGCTGGTCATCCAGCTTTTGCTGACGCCGGTTGATCCCATCCATCACCCGCCCGAAAGCCCCGTGCTGCGCCCGTTGCGTCAGTTCCTGGCGGGCCATCAGCAGCCGGTACCGAACCGCGCGCTCCAGCCGACGGTGCAACTCGTCTGCCTGGGCTTCTATCTCCTGCCGCGAACGGATCACGAGTTCCGCCGCGGCTGAGGGCGTGGGCGCGCGCAGGTCCGCCACAAAATCCATAATCGTAAAATCGGTCTCATGGCCAATCGCCGAGATCACTGGAATCTCCGACGCCGCCACCGCTCGCGCCAGTCCTTCATGATTGAATGCTGCGAGGTCTTCAACGGATCCGCCGCCGCGCGCAATGATGATGACCTCGACCGAGCGGCTCCGATTGAAGTGCCGCACCCCCGCCGTGACCTCGACCGCCCCCGCGTCTCCCTGCACCTGCGCCGGATAGATCAGCACGTTCGCCGAGTGATGCCGGCGCGCCAGGATGTTCAGGATGTCGCGCAGGGCTGCGCCTTGTGGCGAAGTGATGATCCCAATCCGCTGCGGTAGCGCTGGAATCGTCTTCTTCCGTGAAGCGTCAAACAGCCCTTCCGCCTGCAACTGTGCCTTCAGTTGCTCAAACGCAAGCTGGAGCGCGCCCGCTCCCTGCGGTTCCATGAACTCCGCCGAGATCTGCAGTTCCCCTCGCTCTTCATAGACCGTGATTCGCCCGCGCACCGTTACATGCAACCCGTTCTCCGGACGAAACCGCAGCAGCCGAGCCGACGACCGAAACATCACCACCCGAACCTGGGCGCTCTCTTCTTTCAGCGTGAAGTACAGGTGGCCAGAATCGGGAATGCGCAGGTTCGAAATCTCGCCTTCCACCCAGCAATCGGAGTACTGTCGCTCAACGAGCGACCGCACCGCCGAAACCAGGGCTCGCACCGTCCAGATATGCCGCTCCGGCGCACGAAACTGGAACCCGAGTTGATCCGCCGCATCCATGAAAGTTTCAGTGTACCCGAGACACACGTAGGGACAGCCGCCTCCGGCTGTCCAGCCGAGCGCAGCTCGGCAACGTCTTTCGCGAGGCCGATTACCGCTTCAACCGCCCAATCAGGAAAACGAGCAGAGACAGAACCACGCTAACCAGGATCGACGTAGCCAGTGGAAAATAAAACGTAGTGTTCTTTCCGCGGTAAAGAAAATCCCCCGGAAGTCTTTCGAAGGGCAAGCCCGACCGTCCCAGCAGCATCACGACGACGCCCATCACAACCAGCACAACGCCAAGAACCACCAACACCCGCCCCATCTCCGCCATGCCCAAGTCTAACAAGTGTGGGGCGGGCATTCCCTTCGACTGCGCTCAGGGCAGGCTCTGCCCGCCCAAAGCCGATTGCTAAACTACGTTGTGGGAGAAATCCTGGAAACCGCCCGCCTCACCCTGCGCGAATTCGTCCCAGAAGATGTCGAGGCGCTGGCCCAAGTTCTCTGCGACCCAGAAACCATGCGCCACTATCCAGCGCCCATCGACCGCAAAGGAGTAGGTGAGTGGATCGAGCGCAACCGCCGCCGCTACGCCGACGACGGCGTCGGCCTCTGGGCCATGGTCCTGAAAGCTACCGGCGAAATGATCGGCGACTGTGGCATCATTCGCCAGCAGGTCGACGGGGAGTCTCTCTACGAAATCGGATATCACCTGCGCCGCGATCTCTGGGGACAAGGCTTGGCCACTGAAGCCGCCATCGCCTGCCGGGAATGGGGATTCGCGCACCTTTCAGTCGGCCGCCTCATTTCCCTGATTCGCCCCGAGAACCTTCCCTCCTGCCGAGTCGCCGAGCGCAACGGCATGACCATCTGGAAAGAAGTGCCATGGCGAGGCCTGCATCACTACGTCTATTCCGTAACCAGAACTGGTTGCAAGAATACTTTTGGGGGTTAAGAAAGGCGACCCTCAGGGGCTGAAGCCGTGCCCTTCCCAAAACCGATTCTTGAAACCAGTTGGCTCTGTTGACACCCTAAGTGCGAACGATGGTCGGTCCCGGAGGGACCATCGAAAATAGCCCGCCAGTTTATTGGCGGGAACGCGCGCTGCGTCGATTCCGGAGTGCCGGAGGCACGACTGAGTTGCAACGTCGTCGTCAGTCTCCAGTCGCCCCAGGTTCGATTCCAGGGATGTCAACAGAGCCAAACCAGTTCTAGACAGTCAGCGTAGATCCCACCCATCGGACTTCAGGAGCCGAGCCCGCGGGTTTCACTCTTCCTGCTTGCGTTGTGTGGGTGGCTGTCCTTTCCCCAACCCCGACTTGCGCTCGCGTCCCCAGGTGAAGCGACGCCCTACGATGCATTTCACAATCAAGTGGTCGTCGGAATTGGTGACGTCAACGCCGACGCCAAAATTGAGCTCCCACTTCGGCGAGAGATTCAGATCGATGGTGGGAAAGATCTGCTGCGACTGGTGTGAAATGGGATCGAAATTCGAGACCGGCCCCAGCGCCCCGTAGTATTCAAACCCGCCCGTGATCTTCCTGGTAAAGTCATAACTGGCTTTCACATTGGGAGAGAACTCCCAGCCCCTGCCCACGTTCAGGCCGTGCAGGGAGCGGTCAAAGGTTGGATTAAACGAAAAATACCAGCGGCCAATCTTCTTGTCGATGATGGGCCGCAGTTCGTAGTTCCAGCTGTCCTCGGAAAACTTTCGACGCTGATAACCAATTTCCTGCGACAAACTCAGCCCGACCGGCAAATGCCACGACTCTGGGGCGCTGATCCGGGGACGAATGTGGTCGCCCACCCAGTTCCAGCCCGCGCCGTTCGAACCATCGTCGGGCTGAATGCTTGAGAACACATAGAAAGCGGTTTCGAACCAGTCCGTCCAGCCGTGCGTGATTTCCAGCGTTTCATGCATGGAATGGTTCGAAGGAGCGACGCCATTGACGACTTGCTTCTCGCCGTTCACGGTGAAATTCGAATGGATTTCCACCATGGTCACGCCCTTCCCGAGCGGTTCCGAGTCGTAGACCTGGATCTCGTAGTTGTCTTGCGCGTGCCCCGGGCGACTGAGCACAAATATCAATAGGCCGAGCAACGGTAGAAGGTGTGTGGCCATGATTCTTGATTGCCAGAGCGGGATGCTGCCCCACGCAGACGATCCGTACGCTGGATCCTTGATTGTAAAGGCGCGCGAGCCGAATCGGCCAATCCATGCTTGCGATCGTTCACATTCTGGAACTCCGCGTCCCGAGCGGGTGTCCAATGCTTCAGACACGCGCGTGCCGTTTCCGTAACAATGAGGAGTAATTTCAATGGCCTTCTCAACGGCAGGCGGTGGTCCGTCTGCGCCCCAGATGAACGTCACGCCCCTGATTGACGTTCTGCTGGTGCTGCTCATTATTTTCATGCTCGTGGTGATCGAGCAAAAACCCAAGGGTCTGGAGGCGCAAATCCCGCAGCCCGCGCCCCCGACGGCTCACAACGTTCCGCCGCCCGACACGACGATTGTGATTCTGGTTCATCATGCGAAGGCCGGCGCGGAACATCCGCAGGTGATGATCAACAAAGAAGCGGTGGACTGGGATCACCTGCGTGACCGCCTGCGCGACATCTACGCCATCCGCATCGAACGCATCGCCTACGTCGAAGCCGACGATGACATTGATTTTCAGGATGTAGCCGACGTGATCGCCATCGCCCGCATCGCCGGCGTGGACCGGGTTGGGTTACTCACTGAAGACGGGAAGCATGCTCCGGTGACGGGTTAGAAGTGGTTTTGGGAAGGGCACGGCTTCAGCCGTGCCGATAGGAACCGCTCGAAATGCGGGCTTCAGCCCCTGAGGGCCGCCTAGAAGGGGTTTCCAAGAAGCAGTTTAAGCAGTTTCTAGTCCGTGTTGGTGATTAAGAGTTCCGGACACGTTCTGACTTCAACGAGTTGCGGAAGACGCGCCTGCACGCGGGTTTCTCTGTATGCGTTGGGACGGCTTGATCGAAGATCGTCGCAACCATCCACCAACGAGAAGCGCACTGTCACCTTCTGTACGAACGTTTTTCCGGTCGGCTCAAATTCCCACTGCTTTAGGGCAGCTTCCACGTAGTCCCTGAAGAAGGGGTGGGCCATCATCACGTTTACCAACTCGATCGTCCCGTCCGCTCGGACCTGAAGTTCAGTGGTCGTTTCCCCTTGCATGCGTATCTCACGGGCCTTCCATGGGTAGGCGGGAGCAACGAACTTCGTGACGTGGGGCAATGGAGCAGATGGAGATGGAGTTGGAGTTTGTGCCCAGACCGTCGCAAAAAGAAAAATACAAAAGGTCAATTTTGTCATTTCAAACACCTCAGTCCCGCGACCGATTCTTAATCCAGATCGGCGTCCCCATGAATCCAAACACGTGCCGAATCTGGTTTTCGAGGAACCGCTGGTAGGAAAAATGCAGCTTTACGGCCCGGTCTGTGAACAGCACAAACGTGGGCGGCGCCACACCCGCCTGTGTCATGTAGAGAATCTTTACCCGCTTGCTTACCGGAACCGAGGCGCGGTCAAAATCTACCTTCTTCAGGAAGCGATTCATCTCGCCGGTCGTGATGCGTTTCCGCCGCTCGGCCGCCACTCTTTCAATCAGCGGGAGAATCTTGTCGGTCCCCGTTCCGGTGTGCGCGGAGAGGAAGAGCACCGGGGCGTAGCTGAGAAATTTGAGCCCGTAGCGCAGGCGCTGCTCGTACAGAGCGCGATCATGAGGGCGCTTGGCATCCTGAATCCGCGCGGCCTTCGACTGGCTGATGGCCCGCTTCTCGCCGCTCGCCACCAGGTCCCATTTGTTAACGAGGATAATGACGGACCGCCCGCTCTCGTGCGCGTAGCCGGCAATGTTCGCGTCCAGGCCGCTGGCGCCTTCAGTGGCGTCGATCATGAAGAGCACGATGTCAGCATCTTCGATACTCTTGCGCGAAAAGACCACGGAAAGCTTCTCGGCCATCGCCCTCGTTTTGCCCTTGCGGCGGATCCCGGCCGTATCAATGAAACGAATATCGCGGTCGTGGTAGCGAACGACTTCGTCGACCGAATCGCGCGTAGTGCCTGGAATCGGCGAGACGATGGCGCGCGACTTGCCGGTGAGCTGGTTCAGCAGCGTGGACTTGCCGACGTTAGGGTGGCCAATGATGGCGACTTTGATTTCATGTGGCTCGTCGGGAGTTGAGGAAGAGGCCTCTGTGCCTTCCTCTGTGATCTCTGTGATCTCTGTGTCCTCTGTGGTTGGCTCTTTGGCGGCAGGCAGCACCAGAAGCACGGCATCAAGCAAATCGTCGATGCCGCGTCCGTGCTCAGCCGATACCGGAAATACATTCCGAATTCCGAGTGAATGGAATTCGCCAATCAAAGAGTCCTGCTTGTCCGAGTCCATCTTGTTGACGGCGAGAAAGAGAGGTTTCCCAGTGCGGGCAAGTAATCTCGCCAACTCACGATCGGGTCCGGCGATTTCGGTGCGGGCATCGACCACCATGATGATGCCCGCCGCTTCTTCAAACGCGACCTTGGCCTGGCGGAAAATTTCCGACGGTATGAAGTCCTTGTCGTCGGGAACGATGCCGCCGGTATCCACAACGCGAAACTCGTGCCCGCGCCACTCGGCCTCGCCATAGAGGCGGTCGCGCGTGATGCCAGACTCATCGCCCACGATGGCGCGCCGCGACCCCGTCAGCTTGTTGAAGAGCGTAGATTTGCCGACGTTGGGCCGGCCCACGATCGCAAGCAGGGGAAGGACAGAGGTTTCCGTGGTGGATCTCGAATTCATGAATTGGAAATGCTCACGTAGGGACAGCCGGCTGATCTCTGCGGTCCGCGTAGCTGCGAACTGTATTATAGATACTCGGTGGCTTCCTCTTCCCATCCCGTATCTACTGGCGCGGGATTCTCACTCTACCAGTTCTTCTCGCCCGGCGGCCTGCTCTCGAAGACGCACCCTGCCTACGAATTCCGCCGCGGCCAACTGCAGATGGCGCAATCGGTCGAACAGGCCATCGACGAAAAGCGCCATCTGATCGTCGAAGCAGGTACGGGCATCGGCAAAACGCTTGCCTACCTGCTGCCCGTGATCCGCTCCGGCAAGCGCGTCATCATCTCTACCGGCACCAAGAACCTGCAGGAGCAGCTTTTTTTCAAAGACGTCCCGTTTCTGGAACGCGCGCTCTATCCGGACGGAAGCGGCAAGCTTTCCGTCTGCTACATGAAGGGGCGCAACAACTACCTCTGCCGCAAGAAACTCTACGACCTGACCGACCAGCCCGTGCTCAGCGGCCTGGAAGAAATCGAGCACTACCGCGCTATCGCCGCCTGGGAAAAGACCACCCACACCGGCGATCGCGCCGAACTCGCGGAATTGCCTGAGGCGAGCGCCCTTTGGTACAAACTCGACGCCCGTACGGACACCTGCCTCGGCCAGAAGTGCAAAGAGTGGGAGCGCTGCTTCATCACCGAAATGCGCCGCCGCGCCGCCGAAAGCGACATCGTCATCGTCAACCATCACCTGTTCTTCGCCGACCTTGCCGTCCGACTCGAAGCCGAAGACGCGCCCGATGCCGGCGTGCTTCCCGAGAGCGCCGTCGTCATCTTCGATGAGGCTCACGAGCTGGAAGAAGTAGCCGGCAACTACTTCGGGATCTCGGTCGGCAACACGCGGATGGAGGAACTGGCGCGCGACATCGAGGCGCTGCTCCAGAAGGAACGCTTGTACACGCCGGGAATTTCGGGTGCTCTCAAGGCGCTGCGCGAGCGTTCGCAACTTTTCTTCTCCCTTCTGCCCGCGCACGAGGGACGGACGTCGTTTGAAGGACGTCGTGAATTTCTCGAGGAAAATGGCGAGGAATATAACGCGCTGCATCAAGCCTTGCGGCGGGTTGTCGCAGAACTGGAGCAGCTCCCGCAGAAACCGGACCAGGTATTTCAGTTTGCGCGCCGCGCGCACCAAGTGGATTTTCAGCTTGGTTTTGTGATGGAGAACGAGGACCGGAACACCGTTTTCTGGATCGAACGGCGAGGTTTTCATAGAGCGCCGGGCGCGCCCGTCCGTCGGACTTCGACAGAAGACAAGCACGCAGGGGGACGCTCCAACGTCTACTTGCAGGCCACGCCCATTGAAATCGGGTCCCTGCTGCGCGAGAACCTGTGGTCGAAATTGGAAACGTCGGTGTTGACGTCCGCCACCCTGGCCGTCGGCGGCGGCTTCGAATACATCCGCCAGCGCCTCGGCCTCGATCACGCCCGCGAATTCATCGTGCCGTCCCACTTCGATTATGAGAACCAGGCGATCCTCTACGTGCCTCCCGACCTGCCCGATCCGCGCACGCCACAGTTTGCGGCCCAAGCCTCAGACCGCATCCGACGCCTGCTCGAAATCACCCGCGGCCGCGCGTTTGTGCTCTTCACCAGCTACGCGCAGATGAACGACATTTACGAGCGCCTTTTGGGATTGCTGGATTTTCCCGTGCTCAAGCAGGGCGACGCTCCGAAATCCGCACTACTCGAAGAATTCCGAATCACGCCGAATGCAGTCTTGTTCGGAACCTCTTCGTTCTGGCAGGGAGTAGACGTGCAAGGCGAGCAACTGAGCTGCGTGATTATCGATCGTCTGCCGTTTGCCGTGCCCAGCGATCCTGTCGTCGCCGCGCGCGTGAAGGCAATCGACGCGGGCGGGGGCAACGCGTTCTACGAATACCAGGTACCTAGCGCGGTCATCACGCTGAAGCAGGGATTTGGGAGGCTGATCCGCTCGCTCCACGATCGCGGGCTACTGACGCTGCTCGACAACCGCATTCTGAAGAAACAGTACGGAAAAGTATTTGTAGAGAGCCTGCCGCGCTACAGCCGAACGACAGACTTAGGAAAAGTAGAACGATTCTTCGGGGTGGATTCTTGATAGCCGTGTGGCGCGGACACTTTTGTCCGCGCGGACTGTTCATGCACTGCCGACACGCGGACAAGAGTGTCCGCGCCACACAAGCCGCTACTCGACTACTGCTTCTTTCTCCACTACGACCTTCAAGTGCGTGGTCACGTCCTTGTGCAGCTTCACCGGAATCGTAAATTCGCCAACGATCTTCAGCGGCTCGTGCAACTGAATCTTGCGGCGGTCGATGTGAAAGCTCTTCTTTTCGAGGGCTTCCGCAATGTCGCCCGATGTGACCGAACCGAACAGCTGATCGTTCTCGCCCGATTTGCGCTGGAACTTCACTTCCAGTCCGTCAAACTGCGTGGCCAGCGCCTCAGCCTCAGATTTCTCCTTGGCGGAGCGGCGCACAGCAGCCGCCTTCATCTGCTCAATGACGGCCTTGTTGGCGGCATTGGCTTCAATAGCCAGTTTCTTCGGCAGCAGAAAATTCCGCCCGTAGCCTTCCGCGACCTTCACCACCTCGCCGCGGTTGCCCAGCTTGGGCACGTCTTCCTTCAGGATGACTTCCATGATGGCTCCGTCTTCTTGGGTCCCCTTCGTGTACCTTCGTGCCCGTGGTGGTTGACGCTTTCTTCTAAACCACCAAGGGCACGAAGGTACACGAAGGAACCTTTGATCTTTTCTAAAACCGAACTATTGGGCGCGCCCTGCAAACGGCAGCAGCGCGATGTTCCGAGCCTGCTTGATAGCCGTCGAAAGCCGACGTTGGTGCGGCGTGCACACGCCCGTCAGACGCCGCGGGACGATTTTGCCGCTCTCCGCCACAAAGCCCGCCAGCAGCCGCACGTCCTTGTAGTTGATGGCTTCGATTTTCTCGGTGCAGAACTTGCAAACTTTCTTGCGCCGAAAATATTTCCGGCCGCCTTCGCGGGGACCGCCTGGGCCTCCGCCCGGACGTGGGCCGCGCGGGCCACGGTCGCTGCGCTCGGGGCGTTCGCTGCGTTCTGCCGGCCGAGTCTCGCCGCTGGTTGCCGCGGATGGTGCTTTCGTTTCTTCTGCCATAATGCTCCTTAACTTTCTGATGGAGAAACGGGCGTCTCGCCCGTCTACTCCCTAGTCCTCATCGTCTGCCGGAGGCTCAGCATTAAACCGCCGCCGGAGTCGGCTCTCCCCCCGCTTCCGGAGTCACCGGAGCAGCGGGCGCGGCGCTGGTCTTCTTCTTTGCGTCGCGGAGCTTCTTGATCTTGTCGAGCCGCTTTAGCTCTTCGTCGGTGCGCACGGTGATGAACTTGATTACCTGCTCCGTGACGCGCAGCCGGCGTTCCACTTCGTGCACCATGGCGCCCGTTCCCTCGATGATCAGCAACACGAAAATGCCGTCGTTGAACCTGCGCACGGTGTAGGCGAGACGGCGCTTACCCCAGACCTCGCTCTTGATCGTTCCGCCCGCCGAGGTCACCGAAGACCCCAGCGTGGAAATCAGTTTGTTCAAATCCTCGTCCACCATGTCAGGGCGAACGATGAACATCAATTCATAAGTACGATTCATTCGTTGTCTCCAAAATCAATGGGCAGTGGCCGGTGGTCAGTGACCAGTTGCCCAAAACTTTACAAGCCCGCTATGAGTTGCGACCGCTGGCCACTGACCACCGATCATTGGCCACTGTCTTCCGACTTGCGATTGAACCGGTTCATCGCAACCGCTGGCCCCTCCTTCAAAATCACTTCGACCGCCAGGGCTGCCGTTTCGATGATCTCAACCACAACCTTTTCCTGTGCCTTCCGAAAGGGAGTCAGCACATACTTCACGCTGTCCGCCACTTTACGATCCGGCGCAATCCCCAGCCGAATCCTCAAGAACTCGTCCGTGTTCAGAGCCCCCAGGATGGATTCCATCCCGTTGTGCCCCGCCGAACTCCCCCGCTGCCGGATGCGAATCGTGCCCAGCGGCAGGTCCAGCTCGTCGTAAATCACAATCAGATCGCGCGTTACATCGACCTGATGCTCCACCACCAGCTCCCGCACCGAGAGCCCACTCAGGTTCATGTAGGTTTCCGGTTTAGCCAGGACCACCGGCTCGCCGGCGATCACCGCCCGCGCGGTCAGCGCGCGGCACTGGCGATTCCTGACTTCAATCCCGAGTCCGTTGGCAATTTGATCGATTGTCAGGAACCCGAGGTTATGCGGCGTGAATTGATACTCGATTCCAGGATTGCCCAAACCGACGATCAGTTTCACGCAAGTCAGCTCTTAGCTTCTAGCTTCTAGCTAGTAGCTAGAAGCTCATAGCTATTTCTTTTCCTTCTTCTCGGCCTTCTCAGCCTTTTCGGGCTTAGCTTCAGCCTCACCTTCGCCCTCAACTTCCTGCTTGCCCTTCTTGATGACCTCAGGCTCAGCCGGAGTTGCCGTCGCTGCCTCCGCCACCGCTTCCGGAGTCGGAGCCACTTCTTCCTTCACCGAAGTGATGTGCGCGATCATCTGGTTTTCGTCGGTCAGGAACTTCACTTTTTCGCTGTGCGGCAGGTCCTTCACGCGCACCTCGACGCCGAAAACGAGATGGCTCACGTCCACCTCGATCGACTTCGGGATGTCGGCTGGCAAGCACTCAATCTCGACCTCACGCAGCAACTGCTCCAAGATGCCGCCCTCAGTCTTCACGCCCTGCGCCTCGCCCTTGAGGACCACCGGAACCGTGACGGTGAGTTTCTTGTCCATCGCGATGCGCAGAAGGTCCACATGCAGCAGCTTTCCCTTGATGGGTTCGAATTGCCAGTCCACGATCATGGCCTTCACGCGATCGTTGTCGAGCGCCAGATCGAAAATCGTGTTATGTCCGCTCTCAGACTTCAGAATGCGCAGCACCTGCCGCGGATCCACCGCGACCGAAGCTGAGTCCTTGCCCGCGCCGTACACGATCGCCGGGATCTTTCCCTCCACGCGCACGCGCCGGGCGGCGTTCTTGGTGCCGGGCTCGCGCTTCTGTGCTTCCAGAATGTTGATGTCCGTTGCTGTCGCCATAATTCCTTTTCCGTCCTTCTAAATAAAAAGTCTGCTGACTGAGGTCTCTTCGTGAATGGACTGAATGGCGCGTCCAATCAGCCCCGCAATCGATAGCACTTTGATCTTAGGGACCTGCCGTGCCGCCTCGGCCAGGGGAATTGTATTGGTGACGACCACCTCGGTAATCGGAGAATTCACAATGTTCTCCACCGCCGCCCCGGAAAGCACCGGGTGCGAGCAGCAGGCGTACACCGTGCTGGCACCGTTCTCTACCAGCGCCTGCGCCACTTTCACCAGCGTGCCCGCCGTGTCGATCAAGTCGTCAATGATCAAGCACGTCCGTCCCTTGACATCGCCGATCACGTGCATCACTTCGGCCACGTTCATATCGACGCGCCGTTTGTCCACGATAGCCAGCGCCGCATCTACTTTTTTCGCGAAAAAGCGCGCGCGCTCCACACCACCCGCATCGGGTGAAACCACCGTCAAGTTCGGCAGGTTCAACTTCTTGAAGTGGTCCACCAGCACCGGCGAAGCAAACAGGTGATCCACTGGAATATTGAAAAATCCCTGCAACTGGGGCGCATGCAAATCCACCACCAGCGCCCGATCCGCGCCCGCGGTCGTCAGCAGGTCGGCCACCAGCTTCGACGAAATCGGAACGCGCGGCTTGTCTTTCCGGTCCTGGCGCGCATAGCCGAAGTACGGAATCACCGCCGTAATACGTCGCGCCGACGCCCGCTTGAGCGCGTCGATCATCAACAGCAACTCCATCAGGTGCATGTCCACCGGCTGGCAGGTGGGCTGCATGACGAAGACGTCGGCGCCGCGCACGTTCTCCTGAATCTGCACATACGCTTCCCCGTCCTTGAAGCGCGTGACCAGGGCCTGGCCCCGCGTCAGTCCCAGGAAGTGGCAGACCTCATCGCAAAGCGCCTCGTTGGCGGTTCCGCAAAAGACCTTGAACCTGTCGTCGACCCGGGCACGTTGTGGCTTGCGTTCTGTCTTCTCGTCGGTCGTCGGCTTTTTTTCCGCGGCCGTCTTTTCGGCAGTCGTCGCAACAGTAGCCATGGTGCTGTTCTCAGTCCCCGGTTCTCAGTTCTCAGTTTTGGCTCCGGTTCTCGCTGAGAACTGAGAACGGGGAACCGAGAACTGGTGTCTTGGCTGGGCCGCTAGGATTCGAACCTAGACAAAGTGCTCCAAAGGCACTTGACCTACCATTAGTCGACGGCCCAGTAAAAGTTGCTGGTTTCTAGTTTCTAGCGAAGAACCAGAAACTAGCAACCAGAAACTAGAAACCTTTGCCAATAATGCGGACGCGTCAACGTACTCGTCGCCACTGCCTTCACACCCTGCTTCTGCAGGCGGCCGGCGGCTTTCCGCGCCTCGGCGGGCGAACGAAACAGTCCGTACAGGGCTGACCCTGATCCAGAGAGCGAAGCGTATCGAGCCCCCGCGCGTTCCAGCGCAAGTTTTATGTCACGCAATTCGGGATGTTGCGGAAAAACGACTTTTTCAAAGTCGTTTTCAATCCCGGTACGGACAAGGTCGAGAAGCAGGCTCCCGGCCCGGCTCCAACCTTTTGCAGGAGCACCGGTGTTAGGTAAATCACTCAGCCACGAAGCAAGCACGCGGCCAACCTCCAACAGTCTATCGGACGCACCAGACTGCGTCAATTCATGATTCTCAATGGAGCGACGGGCGCCCTCGCCCGTCAGCGCGTCCCAATCCGCAAACGCCCGGGGCGTCGAAACCCCCATCTCCGGCATGACCACTACCATCGGCGCAGCCCCCCAATCCGGCAGCGGATAAACTTCCTCCCCCCGCCCCACCCCCAGCACCGTCCCGCCAACCAAGAAAAGGGGAAGATCCGACCCGACCTCGGCAGCAATGCGCAATCTGGTTGCACCCGGGAGAGATTTCTTCAACCCCCGTTCCAGCCCAATCATCGTAGCCACCGCATTCGACGAAGCCGCCCCCAGCCCGGCCTGCACCGGCAGCCGCTTCTCGATTGCGACGGTGACTTTGCCTTTCCCCCCCAACTCATCCATCACCCGCTCGGCCATGCGATAGCAAGTGTTCGACGAATCACGTGGAACGCGCGGGTTTTCGCACAGGATCTCAATTCCGCTCCCGCGTCCCACCGTCACCCGAATGACGTCGTGCAATGCAATCGTCTGATAGACCGTGCGCAGATCATGAAAGCCATCTGCCCGCACACGTCCGAGGTACAGCCCGAGATTAATCTTGGCAAACGACCGCACCGCAACTGTCATGAAGGAGGAATTGTAAGCGATTTAGATTTACTTGATAGAGCGACGGGCGTGCCCGCACGTCCTACTTCCTCGCGAGACTCGCGTCCAGCGTAAGGTCCGAGCCTCCTGTAATCGTCATCTCTTTGGTCCACGGCTTGTAGCCGGGTTTTTCGACACGGAACGTGTGTTTGCCAGGGGGCAGCGCGATCTTGGCCGGCGTGTATCCCATCGATTCGCCGTCCACAAACACTTCCGACAGGTACGGCGTGGAGCGCACGGTCACCGTTCCCGTGGCCAGCGGCGCGGGTGATGGCGCTGGTGGTGCCGGTTCGGAAGCGGCCTGAGAAGCTCCCTTCGCGCTTCCGCCCTTCGAACTGCCTTCCGATGAGAAGCCGATCAGCGATTGCAGCGGAGCGTCCAGTTCATCCAGCCGTTTCTTCTCCGCGGCGGCGAGCGGGTCCATCGGCTTTCCCGTCTTACGCTGCTTGAGATGGAGCCGCAACTGGCCCGTCACCGATCGCACGGACAGTAAATCGCCCTCTTCTTGCACCTTCACCGCGTAGCCCTTGCCCCAGTCCGGAGGCGGTTGAGGCTGCTGCTCAGAGATGTCATAGGTCCCGACCAGCAACGCTTTCCCGACCTGAACCGAAATTGTGTAGGTTGTGACTTCTTCCATGATCGGGGTGTTTGCCACCCAGGTCTTCGTGTAGCTGGAGGTGGATTTCTTGATCTCCCAGATCCGGCCGTATTGCGAGGCTATATCGGCGGCCATCCTGCCCAAGCCACCGAGCAGGACGACGATGATAAACACACGCTTCATTCTGCATCAAGTCTACAAGGTCGCAGGTGTTAAGGTTGAAAGATCGATCCCCGAGATCCCCATAAACCAATTCCTAACGGACAAAAGTAACAGCTAGAAGCCAAGTGCTAAACTCCCTGCGTGCCAGCCGTCACCTACCTCGAAGCCATTCGCCAGGGAATCTGGGAGGAAATGGAACGCGATCCCGCTGTCTTCTGTCTCGGAGAAGACATCGGCATCTACGGCGGTGCCTTCAAGGTCACCGACGGATTCATCGATCGCTTCGGCCCCGAACGCGTAATCGACACGCCCATTGCGGAATCCGCCATCGTGGGCGCTGCGTTTGGCGCCGCTCTCACCGGCCTGCGCCCCGTCGCCGAGTTCCAGTTCATGGACTTCATCGGCTGCGCCTTCAATCAAATCGTCAACATGGCCGCCAAGTCGCACTATCGCTGGGGAGCGCCGGCGCCGCTCGTGATTCGCGGACCCAGCGGAGGCAACGTCCACGGCGGCCCCTTCCATTCGCAAAATCCGGAGATGTGGTTCGTGCACGCCCCCGGCCTGAAAGTCGTGTGTCCGGCGACCGCCTACGACGCGAAGGGTCTGATCAAGTCCGCCATCCGTGACAACAACCCGGTCATCTTCTTCGAACACAAATATCTCTACCGCCGGATCAAAGAAGAGATTCCCGCCGACGACTACACAGTCCCTCTCGGCCAAGCCCGTGTCGCCCGCGAAGGCCGTCACCTCAGTGTGATTACCTACGCCGCCATGGTGCACACCGCGCTTGAGGCCGCAGAAATCCTCAGTAAAGAAGGTATCGAGATCGAAATCCTCGACCTGCGCACCGTCTCGCCGCTCGATCGCCAAGCCATTGCGGCCACCGTCTCGAAAACAAACAAAGTCATCATTTTGCACGAGCACGCCCGTACCGGCGGTTTGGCGGGGGAAATCTCTGCACTCATCCACGAGGACGCTTTCCACGAACTCGACGGCCCGATCGTCCGCTTAACCGCCCCCGACACCCCGGTTCCGTTCTCGCCCCCACAGGAAGAGTTCTACTTACCCAAGATGGCCGACCTGGTGCGGGAAGCGCGCCGGTTGCACGCTTACTGACTCGCCTGGCTTTTCTTCCCAACCGGTTGCTCCCCCGTGGGCCTCTGCTGTTATATATAGCCTGTGGCTGCTTTTTCTTCGGATCTCCCAGAGGACTCACATGCGCAACTTCATCTATGGTGTCGTCGTCACGATTCTGGTTCAGGTGATCGGAGGCGCTGGGCTCGCCCTGCTCGGCCTTATTCCCACCAATGCCAACACCACACCACCGAAGATGGAGCAGCACATTGCCATGACTGCGCTCGACGCTTCCATGGAGCGCCACGCTCCCCGCGTCAACAATCCCGTGGCGCCGACCGACGAGAACCTGATCGAGGGAATGAAGATCTACACCATGAATTGCGCGCAATGCCACGGCGGGCTCGATCGTAAGCCGGTGGAACTCGGACGGTCGTTCTATCCCCCGGCCCCCAACCTCATTCTTGATCCTCCCGATGATCCGGAGTGGCACGTTTTCTACGCCATCCGCACCGGGGTCCGCTACACCGGCATGCCCTCCTGGGAGAAGAACATCTCCGAGTCCGACATGTGGAAGGTAACCGCCTTTCTCACCCGGGTTGAGAAGTTGCCGCCGGCCGTTCAGGACTACTGGAAAAAGGCCAGTGGCGCCAACCCTCCCACCGAAGCTCCGGAAGAGCACAAACACAAATAAATACTAGAGGGGCGAACCTGGACGCTCGCGCTGCGCGGAGACTACTTCAGTTCTACGGTCGGTTGAAATTGATCGTCAGGACCGTCTGCGTCTCTGCCGGACGTCCATTGAGGATGTAGGGCTGAAAGCGCCATTGCTTGACCGCGGCAATGGCGGCCCGGCCGAGTACAAAGTACCCGCGCACGATCTTCAGGTCTTCCACGCTTCCATCCCGGCCGATGGTCGCCTGCAGCACAACCGGCCCTTGAAGCTTCTGCGCCGCAGCTTGGGGCGGGTACACCGGGTCCACGCTGTGAACCAGTATTGCTCTGGCCGCGTCCTCGCTCAAGTGAACCGGTTCACTGAACTGCGGAATCGGCGGCGTTGGAGTCGATACGGGCATGATCTGCGCCGGACCCACCGTCGCGATCACTGGTGGACCGATGGGAGCAGTACCCCTCAGACTCTCTGGAACCGGGCCGTGTTGTACGTGCAGCGGTGGCGGGTCTGTGTGCAGGAGTTCGGGCGTGGGTAGTGGAAAATCAAACGCCTTGGGCAGGCGCACCGCGCCTTCCGGCACACTCGCTTCCGTCGAGACGAGTCCTAGGGGATCGCCGTGCCCTTTCTCAGCAGTTCGCGCAAAATATGCGTCCTGGTGCGCGTCGGCAATCACCGAATCAACCGGCTGCGCCCCGGTCCGGTTCGTATACAGGAGCGCGGCCATCGACTCTTTCAACACCTGGAAAATGCCCTCGTGAGTCTGGCTCAGATACAACACCGTCTCGCGCGATCGCCAAAGGCTGAACACGGCCGCGCAAGCCAGCACCGCGGCACAGACCGTGCGGAATTGAATGACGGGCCGTGACCGCTCCGGCTTTGCCTCGTCGATGGCTGCCTCATCAAACTCAGCGCTTTCTTCCGGAAACTCAGTGCTTTCTTCTGGCTGCCGGTGTTGGGAATCCGTCTCTGGCGCGGCCGCTCGCCGCTTGGGCGCTTCGGCGGCAATGGAAACCAGGTCTGGATCCTCGGGTCCGCGGGACGCCTCAGCTGTCTCGAATTGCTGGACTGATCCACCCTCATCGGCGTCCAGTGCGGCCGCTTGAATCTGCATCTGCCTGCACGCCTTCATCAAGACCGCGCGGGCTTCATCGACAGCCAGCGGACGATAGAGGAGAAATTCCAGCCGGCTCTCGCGCAGTTCTTCCGGTGTCAACTCCTTGTCGACGATGGCAATCATGACCGCGTTGCCGTTGGCGGCCGACTCTCGGGCGCGCTTCAACAGGAAGTTCGCCTCTGGCTGATCCGACCAATTCACGATCACACACGAGAAGTTCTGCTTCGTCCCTTTTTCGATGGCATTGAAGATGTCCGAACAGACCTCGGCCCGAATCCCCAACTCTTTGAACACCTGCGCCAGCAACTCGGCAGGTTCAGGGCTTTTCGAAAACAGCAGGGCGCGGAGAGCCATCTCGGCTACAGGCTATCGGTATTTCCTCCTCCGCGACAGGTAACCAGTGGGTATTGCACCCCGGCAGGAATCCGGCCATCCCCCACAGCCTGCACCAGTCAGGCTTTCTCAGGCCGGTGACTTCCGTAACCTTCCTCGACACCTGGAATCGTTACAACTCAGCCCCATCTCCGCACATCTCGTGACCGAGTTTTTCCTGGAGGTCCCGCATCATTTTCCGTTGAGAATCCTGCAGCTTCTTCTGAAAGTCCTTCGACTGTATCTTCCGCTGCACCTTCTCCATCACTGGACCGATGCGCGCAATTTCGTCGCCCAGCCGGCCGAGTTGTATTTCTGTTTCGGCGGTGATTTCGGGTATGTCGATGTCGAAACTGTCCTCGATCAGGCCCCCAGAATCCCTTTTCGCCGGGAGCGTCAAGTTCAGATTCTGTTCCTTTTTCTCACGAACCACCGTGACCGCTGCCGAGCCACCCGAAGATGACCGCAGCGCATGCGTGAAGTCGGACGCGTCATTTACCACCTGGCTGTTGACCTTCACCACCACGTCCCCCGCGCGGAATCCGGCCTTCTCTGCCTTACTCCCCTTCTCCACCGAGCGCACCAGCACGCCCTTGCCGCTCTTAACTCCAAAAAATTCTCCCAGCTGTGGAGTAATGTTCTCTACCATCAACCCGCTACGCAAGGAGGAGTGCGCGATCACCACCGAGATCGGCGCTTCGAACTCAGGCATCAGCGGCATGTCCGGCATGCGGGGCATTTCCGGGAGACCCGGTTTGTAGGCCATCGATTTGCGACGGTCCGCCAGTTGCAGCTTGATGGTGAGCGGCTGGCCGTCGCGACTGACGCCGAGCGTGATTACTCTGCCCGAAGGAGTTTCCTTGATCATCCTGCGCAACTGTGCGGCACTCTCAACCGCGGTCCCATTCAAGGTCAGGATCACATCATGCTCATGCAGCCCGGCCTTGCCCGCGGGTGCGTCCTGATCGACCATGGTGATCTCCGCACCGTGCTCCTCCTTGAGCTTCAAATCCGCGAGGCGCTCCGAGGTGACATCGGCGATGTCCACTCCCATGTAGGACGATCCGCTTCCACCTTCATCCGAGCTGTAGCCCCAGTTCCAGTTCTCGCCCGTCGTGTCGTAACCCAGCTGTTCCGATTGCGCGACCGGCACTAATGCGAGAAACACCAGGCAAATCAGGATGCGATGCGTCATAAGCCCTCCTCGAACCCCGTATCTCACCGTTGCACTTCGATCGTAGCGCCGGTACCTTGCCGGCTGTTTCGCGAGCGCCCCGCCCTCGTCGCGGCGGGCGGAGTCGCCCGCCGGACAGGCGCCGAGGCGACGCTACAATCCTAGTGGCTAGCGCGGCGAAAATTAATGTTCCCAGAGCTGGTGCGAACCTTCAGCACCGGTCCGCCACCATTCAGCTGTCCCTCCGCCGTCACCGTGCGCGGTCCCGGCCAGGTTGCACCTTCGCTCGAGATGTGAATGTCCGAAAAATCGCTGCGGATCATATGGCCGTTGGCCAGTTCGATGGCGGCTCGAATGGAAACCTGCAGATTGTCGGACAGATAAACCGTGATGTCGCCCGCCGTTGTTTCCAGCACGGAGTCGGAGCGCTCGCCACTTGACGAAAGCAACTTCGCAATGATCCCGCCGGCCGCCGTCTCCGCCCGCACCGACGGCGCTCCATCCAGCTGAATACTTCCTCCGCCGGTCTGCACCCACACGGGCCCCTTCGCCGAGCTGAGCCGGATACTTCCTGCGCCCGACTCGATCTCCGCCGCTCCTCCGATCTCGCCGAAGTCCACGCTGCCGCCCCCGGTCGTGGCGCGCACCTTGCCGGCGCATTTCTCGACTCGAATACTGCCCGCGCCTGTCTCGAGCACTGCGCCTTGCAGGCCGGAGAGCACCACCACGTTGCCCGCGCCGCTTTCTGCGTTGATCTTGCCCTTGGCGGAAATAATCTTGATGTTGCCTCCGCCTGTCTGCAGACTCACGTCGCTGCCGACGTTGCCGACTTCAATCGAGCCTCCGCCCGTCTCCGCCGTCACCGGCCCGCCAATGTCGTCGATGTGAATGCTCCCGCCGCCGCTTTCAACCTCGGCGCGACCCGCAATCCCGGTCGCGGTGACGCTGCCTCCGTCCGTCTCGATCTTCGCCAACTCCATGGCCCGCGGCACATGGATCACAAAATCCCCTGAACATTCCCGATTCCGCCCGCCTCTCGACTGTGCCTCGATGAACGCCGTGTCACCCCGTACGTAGGCTTCAATTTTGTACCTCTCAAACTCCCGCCGGGCGCTCTGCTCCGAAGAGGTATAAGAACGACGATGAATTACATAACTGACACCGGACTGCGATCCGCCTTCCACCCGCACCGAACCTGCTTCCAGCTTTACCCGGAGATTTCTCGCTCCACCGAGATCTCCTTTGATTTCCTGCATCCAGTTGCTGCCGTCTCGATACACCCGTGATTCCTGACACACCGCCAGAGAAGCCAGCGTGCCCAACGCCACCACCGCACCGCCAGCGAATTTAAGAGCCCGTTTCAATTTATTACTCCTTGATGAATAGTTCGTATCAAACAGCTACTGACCACTAACCACCGACCACGTACCACTGATCTTCAATCCATCTCCGGCATCTGCCTTACCATGGTGCGCGCCTGCGAGCGAATCGACACGTTCTGATCCGTCTCCGCCAGCCTCGTCAGCACCGACCTCACACTGCTGTCCGCCTTCATCGGCTCCACCATCCGCAACGCCTGCATCCGCACGCCCGGATTGGCATCGCCGATCAGCGCCTGCAGAACCGCATCCCGAACGCGCGGATCTTGCTTCACGAATCCGCTCAACCCATCCAACGCCTTCAGCCGCACTCCCGGATTGGAATCATTCTGCAACGCATACAGCAGCGCCTCGCGCACATTCGTCTCGTTGGGCGCCTGCGTCAGCAGGTCCACAGAATCCATCCGAACGCCGGAGTTGAAGTTGTTGCGTGCGGCAAAAAGGAGTAACTGCTGGATGCGCTCATCGCTCAGCGAACCCTTCTCTTCCTTGGTGGAAACGGTGTCGTACTTGATGTTGACTTGATTGGATCCCGGTTCCTGGGTGACGGAACGAATGCCGGTAATCGCGGATGCTTCAATCTGGGAGGAGGTGCTGGAAGAAGAGGAGTCGGTCTGAGCAACGTTGTTGATGCCTGTTCGATTTGTCAGGAAGTTGTAGGTCGCCCCAATCCCCCCGCCAAATCCCACGATGAAAATCACCGCCGCCAGTGCCGGCGACATTCGAACCTGCCGCAGCCATGTTCCGGGCTCAAAAATCACGCGCTGCCAAAAGCCGCCCTGGCTCGCCGTTTCGAGCGCCTCCTGCAGCCGCATTCGCGACGACGCCACCAGGTTCGGCGTCGGCTCCGCCACCGGCAGCTGCGACAGCGTTGTATGAAATTTGCGCGTCGCCTTCAGTTCGGTCGCGCACTCCGGACACCGCCCCAGATGCTGCTCGACCTCGTACCTGGCGTCGTCTTCCAGTTCGTTGTAGACGTAGAACAGAATGTTCTGTCGAACCCAATCGCATTTCATTGGTGTACCCCTTCCGCGGGGAAAAAGTTCAAAGCCTTCATCGCATCTCCGTCAGCGCGCTGCGCAGTTTTTGCGTCGCCCGGAACAACGTATTTTTCGCCGTTTCTTCGGTCGTATTCAGCATCTCGCCCACCGTGCGCAGCCGCAGCCCGTGATAGTGCTTCAGTTCGAACACCATCCGTTCCCGCGGCGTCAGCCGCTCCAAAGCTGCGCTGATCTTTTTGCCCAGTTCCCGGCGCATCAGGTCGCGCTCCGGATTCGCTCCCGCCCGTCCGTCCGCCACCTGTTCGAGCAGGCTGTACTCTTCGCCCGACCGGTCCACCGCCACCGGAGCATCTTCCTTGCGCACGGTCCGCTTGCGCAGATGATCCAGGCACAAGTTCGTGACGATCCGGTAGATCCACGTGTAGAAGGAGCACTCGAACCGAAAACTCCCGAGGTTCTTGTAGGCCTTGAGGAAGGCCTCCTGGTAGATGTCCTGGGCGTCCGATTCCGATCCGGTCAGGTGATATGCCAGCCGCAACACGGATTGATCGTAGTGGCGCACCAACACCTCGAAGGCAGCGCGGTTTCCATGCTGCGCCTCTCGGATCAGAGTCGTATCGTCGATGCGATTACTCTGTGCTGCCACGGAGCCCCTCACGGTGGGGTTCTGGGTACTAATGCCCTGCGCGCGCCGTCTGGTACCGGAAAGGTCGCCAACCGGAATTGCTGCCACGTAGGAATCGGCCGGCATTTTCGTCTTATTCCTCTACAAGTAAACCAACCTTGGCTTGCTGAGAAATAGACGGTACAGCCCCAGGAACGTTAGCAGATTATAAGCAGTTGGCCCTTTATTTGCTTAACAGTAGAAAACACTGCCAGTTGGAGACACGGGCTTTCCTGGCCGGTCCCCCTTTGGACATGGAGAGGCGGGCGGCCTCGCCCACCACCCGTGGAAGCGCAGTCAAGCCTCTATTCGCCCGCGCCGAATCGCAGCCGCATCTCGTTCGTAGCCTTGAACCCAAGTTGCCCATACAGCGCCCGCCCCTCATCGCTGGCATGCAAAAACACGGATACAAAAGCCTGCTCCTTAAGCCACTCCAGAATCGTCTTCATGAGTCGCCGCGCAATCCCCCGATGGCGAAACGGCGGCTCTGTATACACGTTCAAAATGATGGCCCGCCGAAGAAGTGGATCTTTCGGACTCGCCGGCCACGGGCAAAGCAGCACTCCACCGCCGCCCACCACTCGCCCGTGATTGTCCTCCGCCAGCCATCCCCGGTAAGAGTTGTCGGACAAGGCTTGCGCGAGCCATGGCTCAGTCATCGCAGCCATCCGGTCCAGTTCGTCAGTCGTGCCTTCCCCCATGTCGCGAAACATCGACCTGCGATGGTGAAGGATCGTCGACGTGTCCGCCACCGTTGCCGTCCGAATCCTGATCTCGTCCTCTTTCATAAGTCATCCTGCCTGAGTCATCCTGAGCGGTGGATACCCTTCACGAAGTGAAGGGTATGGGGAGTCGAAGGACCCCTACCCCCTACGGGGCGGCCACTCGCCACGTCGTTCCAATCCCCCTCGCCCCCTCAAAAGGTACAATAATCTCTGCCAAAGACGTGTCCCGGGGGCTGAGGCCGAGTTCATGTACGAAGTAACCGTCGAAGACACATTCGCCGCAGGCCACTACCTGCGCAACTACAAAGGCAAGTGCGAGAAGCCGCACGGCCACAACTACAAGATCCGGGTCACTCTCGCAGGAGCCGAACTCGACAAAGCCGGTCTTCTGCTCGACTTCAAAGACCTGAAAGACGTCATGAAACACGTCATCGACCGCCTCGACCATCAGATGATCAACGAGATCGAACCCTTTACGATCCTCAACCCCTCCGCTGAAAATCTGTCCAAGTATTTCTTCGACGAAACCAACGTCCGCCTCCGCAACGTAACCAATGGCCGGGTGAGAGTGAAAGACGTAACCGTGTTCGAGACCGACACGACCACGGCGAGGTATTCGGAATAGCGTGTGGAGTTTCTGGTTCTAGTTGCTCGTTTCTCGTGCTGCCCGGCGAACCAGAAACCAGAAACTAGCAACCAGAAACCATGCAAGTAACCGAAATCTACAAATCACTCCAAGGCGAATCCACCCACGCTGGCCTCCCCTGTGTCTTCGTCCGCCTCACCGGATGCAATCTCCGCTGCTCCTGGTGTGACAGCGAATTCAGTTTCTATGGCGGCCACAAGATGGCGGTGCAGGAAGTCCTCAGCGAAGTCATGCGCCTGAGCCCGTGTGAGGCGCGCATTTCTGCCCACCCCGGTCCTTTAGTCGAAATCACCGGTGGTGAACCCATGCTGCAGGAGCGCGAAGTCGTCCCCCTGATGGAGCGCCTGCTCGAAGCCGGATACCAAGTTCTGCTCGAAACCAGCGGCGAACGTCCGCTCGCTCGCGTGCCGGAGGCAGTCATCAAAATCGTCGACGTGAAATGCCCCCACTCCGGCGAGCCCGACACCTTTGCGGAGGAGAATCTCGAATCTCTCCAGCCTCACGATGAACTCAAGTTCGTCCTGACCGACCGCACCGACTACGAGTTCGCACGCGACTTCATTCGCCGCCACGAACTTCCCGCGCGCGTCCACGCGATCCTGTTCTCCCCGGCCTTCGCGAAAGAAGCTTCAGGAGCGCGAGACACATCTCACTGCCTTCTCGATCCGCAGGAACTCGCCGACTGGATCGTGGCCGACAATCTCCCGGCCCGCCTAAGCCTGCAAATCCACAAACTGATCTGGGACCCCGCCGCCAAAGGCGTGTAGCGCTTCTCTGTGTTCCTCTGTACCCTCTGTGGTTGAGGGGGTCTCGCCCTAAACACTCCCCACTGTCATAAAATTAGGAAGAAGCGTATTCCTGTGCGAGCAACCACGGAATGTCATCGAACTTAACAGGCAGCCGGACTCGTGCTGTAGTCCTGCTCAGCGGCGGCATGGACTCATGCGTCTGCGCGGCGCTCGCCGCCCGCGACCACCAACCTGCGGCCGTGCACGTAAGCTATGGCCAACGGACCGAAGACCGCGAGCGGCGTTCGTTCGAAGCTATCTGCGACCGCCTCGGCATCCGCGATCACCTCCTCGTGCGCAACGAGGCATTGCGTGCCATTGGAGGCTCGGCCTTGACTGATGCCAGCATCGCCGTCCCCGCATCCCACGCTATTGGAACGGGTGTCCCGGTCACCTACGTGCCCTTTCGCAACGCGCACTTCCTGGCGGTTGCGGTCAGTTGGGCCGAAGTTCTGGGAGCGGAAAAGGTCTACATTGGGGCGGTCGAGCCCGACAGTTCCGGCTATCCCGACTGCCGCCCAGCGTACTATCGTGCGTTCAACGAAGTTGTGAAAATGGGGACGAAAGATGGTGCCATCGAGGTCGTGACACCGCTCATCGCCATGCGCAAACGTGAGATTGTGATGCTCGGCCTTGAATTGGGCGCACCCTTCGATTTAACGTGGTCTTGCTATCAGCGCCAGGACCGCGCTTGTGGCGTCTGCGACAGCTGCGCACTTCGATTGCGCGCCTTTCATGACGCCGGCGCAAGAGATCCGATCCCCTACGCTGAGGCCGAGGTGAAGGTGTAGTGAATTCGTCCGGATCCCGCCGGTGGCGTTGTCATCCCGATCGGCCGTCTTTGCCGTTCGGGGGTGGAAGCCGATTTTGCTTGCTGCGGTGAGGGAGCGAGGAGATCTGCAGTACCGGAATTGTGCATCGAGCTTTGAAAACTCTGATGTCTTAGTAAATCCAGGTTTAGTGCCGGGAGGCAAAATTATGAAGAAGCATTTCATCATCCCCCTGCTGCTCGTCCTCGTGGCTGGTCTATCGGCTCCACCCGTGTTCGCGCAGGCCATGGGCAGCGTGAAGGGTGTCTGCAAGGACGTGGATGGCAAGCCCATCGCCGGGGCGCAGGTCGAATGGACCGGGGTTGAAACCGGCCGCAAGTACAATCTGAAAACTAGCAGCAGGGGCGAGTATTTCTCGCTTGGCATTTCTCCGGGAAAGTACAACGTCAAGCTCAGCAAGGACGACAAGGAACTCTTTCACTTCAACGGCGTCATGGTCAACCTCGACGAAGTGGTGCTCGATTTTGACCTGAAGAAGGAGCAGTCCGCGGCCGCTCAGGGCCAGGGTCTGACCGCCGAACAAGCCAAGCAGGTTCAAGAACAGCAAGCCAAGGCCGCCAAAGAAACCAACACCGTCAAAGCCCTCAATGACAAGCTGAACGCCGCCAAGGCCGCCTCCGATGCCGGTGACTTTGAAACTGCCATCGCCACCCTGACCGAGGCCAACCAGATCGACAGCACCCGTGATCTGCTCTGGTTCAAGCTCGCGGACGCGTACCGCTCGTCTGCTCCCAAGCAAACCGACCCCGCCGAGAAGCAGAAACGCTACGAAGCAGCCGCCACCAACTACCAGAAAGCCATTGAGCTTCGCACCGCCTCCGAGCAAGCGCAAAAAGACCCCAACAACAACGCTACCCTGGCCGCGTACTACAACAATCTTGCCGAGACCAATGCCAAGTCCAATAAGATTGACGATGCCGTGGCCAACTACGCCAAGGCTGCTCAGCTCGACCCTGCCAAAGCCGGACAATACTTATTCAACACCGGCGCAGTCCTCACGAACGCAGGCAAGGTTGACGATGCCATCGTAGCCTTTGACAAGGTGATTGCGGCCGATCCCACCAAGGCCGATGCCTACTATTGGAAAGGCGTAAACCTCATCGGCAAAGCCACGTTGAAAGGCGACAAGATGGTTGCGCCGGAAGGCACCGCCGAGGCTTTCCAGAAATATCTTGAACTCCAGCCCAACGGTCCGCTTGCTCAACCCGCGAAAGACATGCTAGCCAGCATCGGCGCGAGCATCGAAACCAGCTTCGGCACTACCAAGAAAAAGCCTGTCAAGAAGTAACCCAAAACGAACCGGGTGCCCCACTCATCGCGTACATTGCGATGAGTGGGATTTCCACAACGTCCGTTGTCCGGCTGTATCGTCTGTATCGTTCCAGTCAGTTACCGAGGTCTATGACCTACCTGTCCTTCGCACTCCCACGCAATCGCGCTACATTAATATCACTGTCTCCCCGCGCTTTGCGCTGAGTCTCCCCTGTGGTGCCAATTCGTCTGTTTGGGAGTGTGTGGAATGGCTGCTCCGGGGAATTCCCCGATTGCGATTGCCTTCGAAGGCCTCAGCGGTGCGGGTTCGATCTCGACCCCGGTTCTGCTCGCCGGCATGTTGCGCGCCTCGGAAAAAGTAAGCGACCTGATTTTTTCGCCCGGCCGTCCCCCGCAAGTCGAAATCCATGGGCAGCTCACCGCGGTTGAGATTCCCGGGAGCACTACTCTCTCTGCCGATGACACGCGCCGGATCGCGGCTGACCTGATCGGCACGAACAAGCAAGCCATCCATACCCTGCGCGAGCAGGGTTCCTGCGACGTCTCTTACGGATTGCCAGGCATGGCCCGCTTCCGGGTCAACGTCTTCATCCAGCGCGGCAGCTGTGCCATCGTCATGCGCGTGATCCCGACCATCATCCCGACCTTCAGCTCCCTTCACCTTCCCGCGCAGTTGGAAGACGCGGCTCAGGTGCGCAACGGCATCATTCTCGTCACCGGCGGTAGTGGATCCGGCAAGTCGTCCACTCTGGCAGCCCTCATCGATCGCATCAACAGCCAGCACTGCTATCACATTCTGACCGTCGAAGATCCCATCGAGTTTCTGCACAACCACAAGAAATCCACCGTGCATCAACGCGAGCTGCACAGTGACGCGCCCAACTTCACGCTGGCGCTGCGCGCAGCCCTGCGGCAGGCGCCTCGGGTCATCATGGTCGGCGAAATTCGCGATCGCGAAACCCTTGAGATACTTTTGGAAGCCGCCGAAAACGGCCACCTGGTTCTCTCCAGCATGCACACCGTCGACGCCTCAAAAACCGTCGAGCGCATCATCGCTGGTTTCGCCGCCGCTGAACAACAGGCCGTGAGAGAACGTCTAGCCAAAACCTTTCGCTACATCATTGCCCAACGACTGATTCCGCGCACCGATGGCGGAGATCGCATTGCCGTCGTCGAAATTCTGAAATCAAACTCCCGCACCCGTGATTGTGTCGAACAAGGCGAGCGTGCCGGCCGTACTCTGCTCGATGCCATCAAAGCCAGTGAGAGCGAAGGCATGCAACACTTCGACGGCGAGATCGCCAAACTCGTCCGCTCCGGACTGGTCGATCTCGAAACCGGCCTCTGCTTCGCCAGCAACGCCACCGTGCTTGGCCAGGAACTCGCCAGAAACTGAACTCCAGAACCAGCCGTCAGCCCGGGTCACTGACAAAACCGTCCGGATTTGCTATAGGTTCGGTTGGTAGGACCGGGTAACTTCCTTTCCCCGTTGCCACGTCGTACCCAGGCCTTTTTCTTCCAACCCAAGGCGGGAAGCGCGCTCTTCATTCTCCCCATTTGGAGGAAGGTATGCCACCATCTCTACGGCCCGTTCGCTCTTTCCGTTGGGGAGACGATCACGTGCCTCTGACACCTTCCCGTCCGCACCGCTATGCCCCGCCGGGTCGCACGTCCACCTGTCTCGCCTTCGCTCGACCCACACAAGCCGAGGGAAGGCCCATTGGAATCAGGAGGTGCTCAATGTCATGGACTAAGTGCCGCTTTCTCGAAGAATGGCGGGTAGCTTTACGCAAGACCGCCCGTCTCACAGGGTTTCTCGCGCTCGTCACTCTGCTCGTATTGGCAGGAGGGCCGGTCTGTACATCCGAAGCCCAGACGGCTCCCAGTCGACTGCGCGTGAGAATGGAACACAGCACCCTGAAAGTGGGTGAAGCTACCAGGATTTTTGTCGAATTTCTGGGAAGCAGTTATGAGCCAGTCGCCAATAACCAGGAGCGAGTCGTCAACCTGAAGGTTGTACCACTGGGTGCCAGCGGCGCCGGAGAGTTGCAGTACACCGAAATCAAGGTTGGTCCGGGACAAACTGGAGAACTAGGATTTGTTGCGAAAGCTGCAGGCAAGGTTGAGGTGCAAGCTGAATCCCAGGGGCTTTCTCCGGGCCGCACTGTGCTTGTGATCGTTCCCGAGAGAGGAGCGTCGTTCCGCTTCCTCCCCTTGGTGTATGCGCAGGATTCCCTGCAACTGGAGATCTTGCCGAAGGACGTGGGTCCCATTCCAGCGAATGGAATCACACCCATCCCCTTTAAGATCACACTGAACCGCAGCGTGAGGAATGGAGAAACCCTCACCATTCGTGTGCAGAACAATTGCGCCTGTCCGATGCGGTACAGGGGTCAAACAACTACCGTCCCACTCGACATCGTCCTCGGGGAGGGAATGGCATCGACCGATGAGATTGCCATCACTCGAAAACGGCCTGGTCCGGCCACGATCAGCGCGCGCGTGCTCCAGTCCTCCGCACAAGATTCTCTGGCAGTCGCGTTCATGAGCCCCAAGCCAAACAAGTTTCTCTTTGACAATGTTTCCGCTCTCATTCCTGCCGGCCAGCAGGTAATCCCACTCACGATCCGCCTGGCCGATCAGGACGGAGTGCCGGTCACGCAACTCGCTCAAAGGTGCACGGTCCGACTCCGCGCGCTAAGCGAGCCCGAGATTGTTTCCATCAACCCTGATCAGGTAAAACTCCAGCCCAATCATCCGGTAGGTTCGGCCAGTCTTTCGCTCAGCAGCTCCCCTTCCGGCGGGCGAGTCGCCATAGAAGCGGGAGACCCGAGCGGGGATCTGGAGCCCGCGAACCTGACTCTGGCGTTCGAGAGTCAACTGAACAGTGTCGTTGTGAGCGGACCGGCGCAGATAGCACGCGGCAAGAGCCGCCCACTCCACGTGTCGTTTCAAGACAAGAACGGCCGTCCGGCCAAAGCGGACTGGGACCGTGGTGTCAACCTGGTTTCCAGCAGCGGAAGAGTGAAGCCCAATCGGCTGCTGATTTCGCGGGGATCGGAGAGTGGCGACGTTGAATACACTGCCTCCAATGCGACGGGTGATGTAACCATCGCCGCCATGAGCAGCGGATTGGCCCAGGGCGCACTGAAGATCCAAGTGTTCACCCCCATGGTCAATCTGGTCCTTTGGGCGGGATTGCTCGGCATCGTGGGCGCTTTCATCCGCCTGACGCACACCGAAAGAATGACCCGTCTGATGCCCAAGCGCGATGCCGGGGCGCTCGACTTGGGGTTGATTGGCAACCTTCCTCTGGGGTTCGTCTTCGGAATGATCCTGCTCCTCGCCGCTAAGATCGGGTTTCTCGCCGTGCCCCAGGCCGCAACCGGGGTGAGCGGTACAGTGTGGTTCGCGGTCTTTTTCGGCGTACTCGGCGGCTACGGGGGCCAGTGGATACTGGACCAACTGCTCGGGAAACTGTTCGGGGAAAAGAAGGAGCCGCCGGAGGCTAAGGATCCGATGAAAAAAGCGGCCTGACCGGTCAAGGCTGGACAAAACGATTGACGAGCGAAATACCCGTTGCGTTCCGCGATACTGAACCATGCTCTTAGGCGAAGTCTCGCAGGGTATGATTTCTGCATGTCTTCAGCCAGCATCGTGACCTTTGAAGAAGCGCGGCACACCGTGGAGCAGCACGCGGCGAAGGTCGCCCCAGGAGAAGTCGAAAGGGTCGATCTTCTGGCAGCGGCGGGACGAGTGCTGGCCGAGCCGATCGTGGCGGATCGCGACTTCCCTCCTTTCCCCCGCGCCACGCGGGACGGTTACGCAGTTCGTGCCGCAGACGTGGAACAGGTCCCCAAGCGGCTCGAACTGGTGGGTGAAATCCGGGCGGGCGATTGGCCCGAACCCGGAACCTGCACCGTCGGCGTTGGACAAACCGTCTCGATCATGACCGGCGCACCGCTGCCGGCGGGTGCGGACGCGGTCGTGATGGTCGAATACACGGCGGTCGCAGGGAAGTCAGTCGATATTCAACGCAGCGTGCAACGCGGCGAAAACTTCGTTCCACGCGGAGCCGAAGCACGCCAAGGCCACCTGCTTGTCGATCGCGGAACGAGACTGGACCATGCGGCCATCGCCATCGCAGCGTCGGCGGGTACCAGCACGCTGCCGGTATTCCGGAAACCGCGGGTGGCGGTGCTTTCCACCGGAGACGAAGTTGTAGAGATTGGAGCGACGCCCGGTCCAGCGCAGATTCGAAATTCGAATACCTATTCACTGGCCGCGCAGATCGAGCACGCAGGCGGCGAGGCGATAAGGCTTCCCATAGCGCCCGACGAGCCTGTTCGCCTGCGGGCGCTGATCGAAGAAGGTCTGACGTGCGATCTGCTTCTACTGACTGGCGGAGTCTCGATGGGCAAGTATGACCTGGTAGAGCAGGTGCTGACAGAACGGAAAGCCGAGTTCTACTTCACCGGAGCAAAGATTCAGCCCGGTAAGCCGATCGTCTTTGGTTCGTGTGGCGCGGGCATTCCTGCCCGCGTGTTGGCAGCAAATCCGCAGTTGGCGCGGGCAGAAATGCCCGCACCACACAAGAAATACTTCTTCGGTCTCCCCGGGAACCCCGTTTCGACCATGGTGACGTTCAGGCTTTTCGCGCAGTCGATGATTGCCGCTCTGGCCGGCATGAAACCTCAGCCGCTGATCTTTTTGAAGGCTCGGCTGAAGTCCAAGATCCGCACAAAAACCGGGCTGAGGCGGTTTCTGCCAGCCGTGCTGTCCGGAGAATTCGAGAATGTGGAAGTCGAACTAGCTGCCTGGCAAGGCTCCGGAGACATCGCCGCTCTGGCTCGCGCCAACTGCTTTCTGGTGATCCCACCCGATCGCGAGCAGATCGCCGCGGGCGAGTGGGTCTCCTTGTTGACGGCATGAAAGTGCGGCACGGCGAGCGAATGCGTTACCCTGTGTTCGATGCCGAAAAAGCTCTCCCATTACGATGCGCAAGGCCGAGCCCGCATGGTCGACGTTTCGTTGAAGGCACGCACGGCGCGGGAGGCAGAGGCGAGTGCGTTCGTTCGCATGAAGCCGCAAGTGCTGCGCGCGCTGCCCGAAAATCCCAAGGGCGATCCGCTCGAAGTCGCGCGCACCGCGGGCATCATGGCGGCGAAGCGCACGTCGGACCTGATTCCGATGTGTCATCCGCTGCCGCTGTCGCACATTGCTGTGACCTTGCGCGTGTGCGAGAATGGCGTTTCCATTGCCTCAAAAGTAAAGACCACCGCCGAGACGGGCGTCGAGATGGAAGCGCTGGTCGCAGCCAGCGTCGCGGCTCTCACCGTCTACGACATGTGCAAGGCGCTTGATAAGGGCATCGAAATCCGCGAAGTCGTATTGGAGCGGAAATCCGGCGGCACGAGCGGAGATTACCGGAGAGACAGCAAACGCAAATCGCGGCCCGCGGCCGATAACCGCCGATAACCAATGAGCAGCAACGTCAAAATTCTGTTGGTGGATGACAACCCGATGGTGCTCGGGATGCTGCGGCAATCTCTCTCCGCGCTGGCCGAAGTCTCAACCGCCACGGACGCAGCGGATGCCCTGCTGAAAGCGGTAGACGAACTTCCCGACCTGCTCGTCAGCGACTTCCGCATGCCCGGAATGGACGGGCGGCAACTTCTGGAAAAGCTGAAGAGCCGGCCGGCCACGTCTGGAATCGCGGTCATCCTCATGGCCAGCAAGGCCGATTTGAGCGACCGCCTGTCATTGCAGGATCCGGTGGAGGATTATCTGGAGAAGCCTTTCTTTCTGAAGGACGCCATCCGGAAAATCAAGCGCGTGGTGGACCGGATCGCGCTCGAGAAGCTGAGCAAGACTGCGTCGGATGGCGTGCTGCGCGGCAGCCTGTCACAGATGAATGTGATTGACCTGGTGCAGTCGCTCGAGATGGGACGCAAGAGCTGCCAGCTCACCATGACCAACGGCAACGAAAAGTGTGAGCTGTATTTCGCGGGTGGACAAGTGAAGCACGCCACCTACGGGTCCATCAGCGGCGATGAAGCGGTTTTCAAGGTGCTGCGTTGGACCGACGGCAACTTTCAAATCAACTTCGAAGGCAAAACTACCCAGGAGACGACTACGCTGAACACGCAGGGCCTGCTGATGGAGGGGCTGCGCTTGCTGGATGAAGCGCAGCGAGATGCGGCCGAGGGAGAAGATGTCCTCCTCGACACCTGATCGGACGCGGGCTGCGGTGCTGACGGTAAGTGATTCCTGTTCGCGCGGCGAGAAGAGTGATCTCAGCGGTCCGGCTGTTACCGAGGCTCTTCGACGGAGGAACTTTCAGGTAGTCGTGCGCAGCGTCGTCCCCGACGCAAAGACCGCGATCCAGGAAAAACTGATTGAATTGTGCGGCTCGGCCCGGCTGGTAGTGACGACGGGCGGAACGGGAATCGCTCCCCGCGACGTGACGCCGGAAGCTACCCGTGCAGTGTGTGATCGTTTCGTCGATGGGATCGCAGAACAGATGCGCTCGAAGGGAATCCGCAAGACTCGCTTCGCTGCGCTCAGCCGCGCGGTCTGCGGTATTCGGGGAACGAGCCTGATTCTGAATCTTCCCGGTAGTCCCGCTGGCGCGGTGGAGTCGTTGGAGGCGGTGGTGGATTTGCTGCCGCACGCGTTGGATCTGCTGGACGGAAAGACGGGACATGAGTAGTGTGGCGCGGACACTCTTGTTCGCGCGGACCGCCTGCGCACTGCAAACACACGGACAAGAGTGTCCGCGCCACACTACCTGTACACTGCTAGTGCATTCTTGAACAAGCTCAAACATTTTCTGCACTCCTATAGCGAGTGGATTAAAGCCGTGCTGGCTCCGCTTGGGCCCTGGGGGATGCTTGCGTTTGCGGCGGTCGATGGCTCGTTTCTGGGCATGCCGCTGGATGCGATCTTTGTGGGCTACGTGTACCACGATCGCTCCCGCTTCTGGCTTTATGCTCTGCTCGGCGCGGTGGGGTCGGCGCTGGGCAGCATTGTTCTCTACGTGGTTGGATACACGGGCGGTGAGGTGCTGCTGCGCAAGCGGCTATCGCCCGAGCGCTTCGAAAAAATTCACGCCTCGTTCGACAAGCATGAATTCTGGGCGCTGATGTTTCCGGCCATGCTGCCGCCTCCGACCCCGTTCAAGATCTTTGTGCTGGCGGCGGCGGCGTTTGAGATGCGCTTCACGCATTTTCTGCTGGCAATCTTTGCGGGGCGTTTCTTGCGGTTTCTGATCGAGGCGATGCTGACGCTGTGGTTTGGGCCGGGCATCGTCGCACTGACCGGGAATCTGCTGACGCATCATTTGTTCTGGATTCTGGCGATTGTGGCAGAAATCGTAGCGGCCTGGATCGTGTGGCGGCTGGTGACTAAAAGAAAAAACGCAGCGAGGAAAGAAGAGTCCGCGCTGCGTGGGTAAGAGCTTAGGTTCGTTAGGCCGCGGTCGGAGTGCTGTTCGCGCCATCCATCCAGCGGACAATGGCGCTGACGGCTACGGGCAGGCCGAACATGGCGGCGGTAAAGAGCATGTCCCCTTCAAATCCGCGGCGGAAGTACGGCAGCGCTGCTGTGTAGCACGTCATCAGGCCAGACAGGGTCTTGGGATACATATTCCAGGAAGCCCACACGGCGAGATTACTCACGACAAAGAACGAGACGGAGCCGGTGAGCGCTGCTGCTGCAACGCGCAGCACAGACGTATGGTCGCGCAGACTGGTGCCAAGCCACAGGATAGCTGCGTACCACGCCCAGGTAACGAAATGATCCCAGGAGAATGGATAGGCGTAGACGATCTTGGTCAGCACGACGTCGGAGGCGGCGAGTAGAGCGAGTGGTGCCCAGAGTTGGCGACGCGGACCGCGTGCACCGAAATAGAGCAGGGCGGCCATGACCGGAGTGAAGGCCAGAGGATGGGGCATGAACCGGACCGCGACTGCGAACAGGACAAATATGTAAGCCAGCATGGTCACCTCGTTGGAACATTGGAATTGTTGCGCGGATCAGTGCGGCTGGTCAAGGGAACGGTGAGGAACGTTCCACACAGACAAAACAAGGGAAGGCTCGGTTCAGTTCGGTCCTCGGCCGCCGTATTTGCCAGGACATCGGATCGTTGCGGTCCGCCGTTTTTCTGGCATCTCACGAATTTCAGTCCAGTACTCCTCTCGGACATCCACATCGATCTCGACTGTGCCGGGATAGAGACGGTCCCCGCCCTTCTTTTTGCAACCGGAGACCCAATATTCCTCGCCGGTTTCACAATCGAAGTAGTTCGACTTGAAGCCGCCGTTCTTGAGAGCTTCAAAGCGGCGGCCACGATAGTAGACAGACCTGCCGGTCTTGGAAAAAGTCACACGGCCAATCCGTGCTGACCCGCTGACTCCATCTTCTTTCGTCTCGATGTACATGATTCGGTTCTTCATGCCGTTCCCTGACTCAGGTTATTGTAGACCGCCTTCTTCCCTTGAAATGCTCCAAGACTTCATCATACCGCCTTCTATCGCTGTGGCTCACTCCGTGTATCCGCGCCTCGCATCCCGAACTGCTCACTCACCAATTGCAGATCGCGGCTCAGAAAGACCCGGGCGCCGAGCATGGCGCGGGCATCACGGCCCGGGTAGGCATAACGGAGATCGCGGAAGCGGACCACGTAGGCGGCGCGGCCGCTCTGTAACTGCTCGGTTTCCGTAACAGGATATTGCGCCCAGCTTAAATACACTTGGCCGAGATAAGTCTTCTTGGCAGCCAGTGTGACGGGCGTTTCCTCCGGCTTATACAGGATTTGCATCCGGTCTTCGGGATCGACTTCGGGGGTCAACGAATCGACGTCTGCAGTGGCAAAGAACGCAGGTGTCTCAACCACGCCATACCAGCGAAAGGGATTAAGCCAGTAGGGATAGGCGGAAACCCGGACCGGATCGGCTTCCTGATAATTCCGCGACTGGAGGACAGCCACCGCGCGGCGATGCTCGTAATCACGAACTCCCCAGCACGCGAAGACGGCGAGTAGGGCGGCGCTGGCCGCGAGCCTGCCCTGCGGGCCCTTACGTTGAGCGCCGATTTCTTCATTGATCAGCGAAAACAAGCCGGGCACGATCAGACCGAGGATCAGCGCGACCAGGATGACGGGCTCGACGATGAAGACGATGTCCCAGGAGATCCAGCGCTCGGAGAAGGGCCAGAAGGGACGCACACCGTAGTTGTTGGTGAAGTCGAGCAGGATGTGGCTGACCCCAGCGAGGCAGCCGTAGGCGAACAGCAGTCCCCAGCGCGGCGGAAGGTTGGGGTCTTTGATTAAGCCTCCGCGCAATCGCCAGATCAGGTATATGAAGCCAACCACGACGGCGGCCACCAGCGGGACGCCGAGAAACGAGTGAGTGAAGCCGCGGTGATGATTGAGGCCGACCGCCGAGCCCCAGAAGCGGCTGACGACATCGAGGTCAGCCGCCTCGGCGGCAAGCGTGAGCGTGGCGGTGGCAAGCGCCGTCTTGCGGTTCAGGCCGGCGCGGCCCATGGCGGCGCCGAATAGGAAATGGGTGACAGGTTCCAAGCGAGCTGAAGAGAGTTTAACTGAATGCAGAAGTCAGAAGTTAGATTGCAGAAGTAGGAGGCGGAAAATTGCGCTGGTGTCAGCTTTTGCACTCTCACTACGCGGTTAATGAGTGTAAACGCGATTTTTCGCAGTTATGTTCGGCGGCGATCTTCCTTGCGTTTATCCGCGAGGATTTGAGGGGTCCGTGACCACATCCACAACGACACGAAATACCAGCATGCGACCCAAAACACGAGCACACCGAGTCCACGAACAACGAAACAAAAGTCGAATCCGAGATGCCAGACGAAATGGCGGTGGTACACGGAAAGAATCCCCAGCATCGACGACAAGCCTCCGAAAATGAGTACCTGACGCAGGACGAACCGCTTCTTTGCTACGTCGGCCCGCTGCTCTTTCGGCATTTACGAATCTTACCTTCGTCGCAATCCCGGTACAAATCAAGTCAACTGTTGCTAACAGCGATATTACGTCAACCATCCTTTGAGCGAAGGTTCTTGCCGCTAGCACCTTCCCCAACGGTAAACGAGCCACAGCCGTTCCATTTCGGGAATGGGTCGATTCACCTGTTCAGATTTTTTCGCTAGGACAGCCACCGACGGCGAGAGAATGTAACCGACGACTCAAATGAACGTAGTGTACTCGCCTCCCCGAAGCGCAGTTCCCGCCCGTTGAGACGCACACCCCCTGAGGCGAGTCGGCCCTCAACACTTCCAGGCGCGAGCAAGAACGGACGCGCTCTTCGTCATGGGGAGGAAACCATGAAACGCATCAGCACTCTCGCTTTGGTCCTTTGTGCAATCTTCTGTTCGGGGGCATGGGCACAGCGGCAAACTGTCGTGCCACATGTTGGCAAACACGCTGGTCCGAAGAATCTAGCCATTCATCAGAAACACAATCTTCGCTTGATGAGTCCGCGCAGCGCCGCGCCGGCGGTGACTGCGCAAGACAACACGATCTACGACTTGGGCCACTATCCCGAAGGCAGTTGGGCGCAGTTGGGCGCCATCAACGACCTTGGTGTCGCTACTGGTTGGGGTGACGTTGCCGGTGGAGACATCCGCGTGCTCGGCGTTCCGATCTTCGGTCCGAAGGCCGGCCACTGGGTCGAAAGTGGCGTCAGTACCGCTCCAGACCAGGCTGGGGAAGGCGCGGGAATAACCCTGTTCGGCATGATCATCGGCTACATGACAGGGGGAAACGGCTATCCCAGAGGCTATGCCTGGACCGCTAATCACCAAACCACGTTCGACTTGGGCCCCCTCCCAGGTGATGACGGAAGCGCGGCAATCGCGGTAAACCACCTCGGAACACTCATCGTCGGCTTCAGTGTGCGAGCGCTGGTCAATGATCCGAACGGCCTTACGATATGGCTCAGTCCTGTCGCGTGGACGCCAAGATTCCAGTGGCATAAAGGCCAGCAAACCTTGACTTGGGAAGTCCATGCCCTGCCAATGGGCGGTTTCGAACAACGGGGCAAGGTCTTCGAGAACGTAATCTTGAACAATTGGGGCGGCTGGGGGGTCAACGATCTCGGTCAGATTGTAGGAGACGCCTGGAGCGATAACTTCGATGAAATTGCCGTGATCTGGACCCCCACCCTCAGAGGGGGATGGAAGATTCAACGGCTTCCTTATCAATCCGCTGTCGCTGACTACCCGTACACCGAAGCGCTGGCGATAAACAATCGCGGCGAGATCGTCGGTGATTACTGGGAGTGCACCGAGGAGGCG
Source organism: Terriglobia bacterium (assembly GCA_020073565.1). Taxonomy (GTDB): domain Bacteria; phylum Acidobacteriota; class Terriglobia; order Terriglobales; family Acidobacteriaceae; genus Acidiflorens. The sequence continues at coordinate 23,447 of JAIQEY010000032.1, read as the reverse complement.
TGCACTGCCCTCCCGGCCCTCTGGAAGGTAAGAACTTCCGGTGTTTGTAATGGGAGCCTGACGGTATTTGCAACCCTTTCAGGATTGCTGCAGGGATGGAATATCGCCTGGGGCATCAATGACGTTGGCGACGTGGTGGGAGTGAGCAACGATGCTGACTGGAATTGGCTGGCAACGCGGTGGAAGAGCAAGGATCCATCCAAGGCGGTGGTGCTTGGTTTCCCGGGAGAGTGGAGCACCGGCTATGCCGTGAACAACTTCGGAATTGCGGTGGGCACATACGGGGTCGGCGACAACCCTGAGCAAGCCGCTGCCGTTGCGATCCACTAGGCGGCATGTCTGTGGAACTGCGCCTTCACTCCGAGTCGTCATGGAGGCGAGTATGGGGAACCGCCCAACCGGTGGGAAGAGCCCAACAACGACATCTCCAACACCGGGCTGGTCGTCAGTAGCTCCATCGCAGACGGGCAGGTGCATGCTGTGGCCTTGGACCAAGGCGACCGACCCAGTTGATTTGTGAACTCTTGCGGACACCGGCGACCCGCAGTACGCAAGGGCAAGACAGTTTGAGCTGGAAGCTAAGGCTCGCGCATCTCTTGCAGGACAGCCGCCCGAGGTCTGGGCGGCCTTTCTTTGCATCAATGTTCACGGTGTTGCGCGTAACTTCTGTTATCAGGCGATAGCGCTCAAAACCCCTCAAGAGCGATATCGCGATTTATCGCCAACAATCCACACTTGCTTTACACTCTAGGTTTCAGACGAGTCTGATGAAACCAAGGCAATCACTCGTGTGGCGCGAGAATGCCCGGCGAATTTCCGCCATACCCAGGATTGTTTCGCGCGGTCTCAGAGTCCAGAACAGGGGGGTGTTCGAATGCCAATTGTTGATGCGGTGAAGGCGTGCTTCAGGAAGTATGCGCATTTCGATGGGCGGGCGACGCGCACCGAGTACTGGTGGTTCTTTCTAGCCGTCCTGCTTGGGAGTGCCATCGCGTCGCTCATCGCTCTTAGGGTTTACGCGCTGTTCTCGCTCGTGGCTCTGCTGCCGATGATCGCAGTGGGAGCGAGGCGGCTGCATGATACGAATCGAAGTGGCTGGTGGCAACTTCTGGCGCTGGTTCCTTTTGGTGTGATTGTGCCCTTGATCCTCTTGGCACAAAGGAGCACCCCCCTAAACCCCGCTGAGTTGCCTGCAGGTGCGCAACCCTGACATTAGTACGTCAGCCGGGGCGATTATCTACGCTCCCGGTGAACAGCCGCCATCAATCTCCAGGCTGCTCAATTCACGAAATTAGGCCGATTACGCTAATTGAGAACGCGTGCGATGGCGAGGGATTTCTTACCCACATCAGGCAGTACGACTCGTCCGCCGTCGAGCTGACATGTCCGCTCGGGCAATTGTGTCGGCCATGTGGTGAGCCGCCTCACGAATGAGATGCAGGTGTTTCGCCATTTCCGGTTCTTTGACGAGGCTTCCCAGCATCTCGCAGCGCTTGATAATAACCCTCAAGTCATTGCTGATTTCGTGCGCAACAACCCATGGCTCCGATATTGGCGGCCCTTTTTCCAGACAGCACCTTCCGTATGCTTTTCGTTTGTACCAGACTACCGTTGTTGCGCTTCGATAAGAATGGCCTTTAAGGACTAAGGTGGGTGGCACAAGTGTGCTGATAACCATGCCAACTGATGTAAACAGGCGCTCTCACGCACAACCCGTTGCTGGCGCAATTGCGATTGGCTCTCCTCCCCCAGAACTATTCTTCAGATCGATTCATGCCACTTCAGACCGGCTCTATGGACGTTCCTTGCAGGCTAGTGCAAGATCTCAATCGCTCCCCCATCTTCCCTTTCTCCCGCCATTACGGGAATAACAATCACAGGAAAGGTAGGGGCACGTTGATATGGCGAAGGTGATTGAATTTTACGTTCCAGAGAAATTCCGCAAACTCCTGAGATGGATTCCTGCGTCGCAACGTGGGAAAGTGATACAGTTCCGCCCTCAATTTCCGAAATCGGCATGAGTCCGTATGGCACGACGGAAATCGCTGAAGTTCCGCCGGTCTTCACCAGCAGCTTGAGGTGACCGCAATAGCAATCACGCGGTTGCGGAGCCAGGCTTCTCGTTCTTCGTGGCAGGAACCACCAGCGACAAGGCGTCCGGGAGCATGGTCATGCGGGCGGGGAGGCGGCCCAGGAGTTCTCCGTCGGCCTCTACGTAGACCCGATCTTCGGCTCCGCTTGAAGCTGGCAGTCGGCAGGTGAGTTCGGAGCAACTCACGAGGTCGATGCCATCGATGTTGCGGGGGCGTCCCAGCAAGGTGTTGGCAACGTAGCGCAGGTATGCCGTACGGCTGTCGGTACGGCACATCACCGCCCGCAGATCGGCGCATTCGAGCGATGCTCCGGGGACGAGTTCGCGCAGGATGTTGCCGAAGAAGCGGATGCGGACCGCGAGCAGCTCGGTCAGCGTGGCTTGCAGCTTCGCGCCGCTGCCATTGGCATACTCGACTTCAAATTTCCTCATGCGGTGAGTGGCCCACAGGTTCCAGGCTTTCAGGTAATAGGCGGCCATGCCAGCCTGCTTCTTCAGATCCCGATTCAGCTTGTAGAAGAGGTGCGCATCGACGCCGACTCCGGCTGCGACGGTGAAGTAACGCTCGGAGGGCTTTCCTTCAAAATCGTGATACCCGATGCGGCCAAGCGGAATGCGGCGAACCGTGCCGCTAACAGCGGCACGTGCGGCGGCGCTCGGGCGGAGCGGGATGCCCAGGTCGTGGGCGAGCGCGTTGGCGGTGCCGAAGGGAAGAATAGCGAGCGCGACCGGCGTGCCCGCCAATCCCTGAAGGATGTCGTGGATAGTGCCGTCACCTCCGCAGGCGAAAACGGTGTCCCTCCCCGCTGCGACCGCATAGCGCGCGTGGATGGTCGCTTCCTGGCTGGAGCGGCAGATGGTGAGGTCTGTGCGGATGCCGGCGGATTGGATGATGCCGATGGCGTGGTCCAGTTCGGTATCGCGGCGCCGGGGGCCGGAGTTGGGATTGAAGAGGATGGTGGCTTTGTGCATGCGTGTATTCGAGTTTAGAACAGACGCGGCGGCGGAGCATGCAACGCATCGCAAGAGCGAACCACGGGGTGTACAGGGGAGCACAGAGAAGAGCAGGCACCTTCCTCCGTTCAGGATGACAAGGGTGGGAGGGTTTCGCTCGTGAGGACAGAGTTGTCAGGTATTGCGTGGCCGAGCATTTCTGCATTAAGCTTCCGCTCAAGCTGAGGTGCGTCTTTTATTTCGCAAGCAAAGGCTCATCGTGGTTATTTCGAGGGAGGAGTCTGTATGAAACTGCTGGCTGCCGTTTGTGCTGTTGTGTGTCTTGGCATCTGCACCTTTGCACAAAATCACGCGATGGAAGCGCCCAAGCCGGTCACGCTGATGACTGGACTGGGCGATTTGCACCATCCGGTTTCCACGAAAAACGCGGAGGCACAGCAGTTCTTCGATCAGGGGCTGCGGCTGATTTACGCCTTCAACCATGACGAGGCCGCGCGGTCGTTCCAGAGGGCATCGGAGCTCGATCCGAAACTGGCGATGGCGTATTGGGGGATCGCGGAGGCAGTCGGTCCGAATTACAACGATCCGGCGAGTGAAGACCGATTCAAGCAAGCGCACGAGGCGATCCAGAAAGCAGTGGACTTGAGCGGCGGCGCCGGCGACAGCGAGCGTGCTTACATCGCGGCCATGGCGAAGCGGTTTCCGGCCGATCCCAAGGCGGACCTGCGCAAGGCGGCGGAGGACTATCACGATGCTATGCGCGAGGGCGTGAAGAACTTTCCTGACGATCTCGATGCGGCGACTCTGTTCGCGGAATCGGGGATGAATTTGCATCCGTGGGGACTGTGGCATCCGGATGGAACGCCCGAGGCGGGCACGGAAGAGATCGTTGCGACGCTGGAGTCGGTACTGAAACGCGACCCGAATCACATGGGCGCGATTCACTACTACATTCATACGGTCGAAGCTTCGAACTCTCCGGAGCGTGCCCTGGCAGGTGCGAACCGGTTGGCGGCGCTTGCGCCTGCGGCGGGACACATCGTGCACATGCCGGCCCACATTTACATACGCACCGGGGATTATGCGGCGGCCGTGAAGACCAATCAGGAAGCGGCGGAAGCCGACCGAGCCTACATCAAGGGGAGTGGGGTACAGGGCATTTATCCGATGATGTACTACAGCCACAACCTGCATTTCATCGCGATGTGCTCGGCCATGACGGGCGATTATGTCGAAGCGAAAAAAGCGGGCGACATGCTGGCAGCGCATGTGGGGCCGGCAGTGAAGGACATGCCGCCGCTCGAAGGCTTCATGACGATCCCCATGGCGGTGGCCGTCCGCTTCCACAAGTGGGACGAAATTCTGGCAATGAAGGCGCCCGATCCGGAGATGAAGACGGCGGTCGGGTTCTGGCATTTTGCGCGCGGCATGGCGCTGGCGGGAAAGGGAAAGACCAGCGAGGCGGAAGCGGAATACAAAGTTGTGGCGGACGCGGAGAAGGCCACGTCGCCCGATGTCGTGTTCACGATGCCGATCAACAACAAGACGAAAGACATCCTGAAAATTGCTGAGAATGTCTTGGGCGCGCAGATCGCCTTCGCGAAAAAAGACAACGCTGCGGCGGTAAGCAGGCTGCGGGACGCGGTGGCGGTGCAGGATGGGTTGAAGTATGACGAGCCTCCGGATTGGTTTTTCCCGGTGCGCGAGTCGCTGGGTGGAGTGCTGCTGCTAAGCGGGGATGCCCAGGGAGCGGAGCAGGTGTTCCGGGAGGATCTGACGAGGAATCCTCGGAATCCGCGGTCGTTGTTTGGCCTGCACCGGGCGCTCAAGGCGCAGGAGCGGAACTCCGATGCCTGGTTCGTCGAGAAGGAGTTTCACAATGCGTGGAAGGGCGGGGAGGAGTTGAAGGTGGAGGACTTGGTCTAGATGCGCGGGCAAACCATGACCTCTGGAGCCCGTAGATTCATTCCAGGCATCTTGACAATGGCGTCCCTGCTGCTGGGAGCTGCGACTATCTTTACGGGCTCCCAGGCGCCGAGTCCTCAATCCGCAGATAGCTCAGCAGAAGGAGCGGCACTGGATGACCAACTCACCGAGGTCTACCTGCGACAGGACTGGGCTGCGCTGGAGAAGATCGTCGCGCCGGACTACTCGGGGTTTGCCGCGGACGAGCAATGGGACTTCTCGGCACTCAAGCGGGAGTTCCCCAAGATTCATCTTGTGGATCTGCACGTGGAGCGGCAGCAAGTAAAGCGCTTGAGTCACGACTTGATTCTAGTCAGCGATGTCTTGACGATGCACGAAACCTACGCTGGGCAGGACATCTCCGGGCGTTATTGGAGCTCCGACATCTGGGTCCGGCGCAATGGCAAGTGGCTGTTACTGGTGGAACAAGAAGTGCCGCTCAAGTGAGTCGAGGACACTAGCCACCGCCGCAGGCCTCAACCGATTAGCTCAGGCGATGGCGGCAGCGGAGGTGGCTCGGGCGGCGAAGACTCCGGAACCGTGGGTGGTGCCGGCGCCGCAGGTGGTGGTGCCGGATGGAGGAGCGAATCAAGGTTCGGATATCTGGCGGCGAAGAAATAAATCGAGTACGCGGGGAAGAACACCGTGGCCGGGACGCTGACGAGCGCAATTAGGTAAATCAAGATCAGCAGGAGGATGGTTCCCAAGATCACCGCCAGGCTGATGGTCGTGACGTTCCATCCCAGCCCGGCCGCTTTGCCCACCAAGAAGAGAACGACGGCGGGAATGATGACGGCGAGGGCTGGAAAAATTGCGATGATCCCGAACAGAATTGCTGCCGCGATCGAGAGTACGAGTTTCAGCAGCAGGTAGACGACGTACTTTCCCGGTTCCGGACGCATGATTGCCAGCAAGCGGCTCCAGCCATCGGCGAAGTCCAAGCCTTCCAGCGCCATGATGGGCACCAGGAAATCCCTGGCCAGCACTTGTACTACGACGGCCGCAACCACAAACAATATGAACAAGCCCAAGAGCAGGATGCCGCCAACAATCATCCTGCCCAAAGCCTGCTGCGGGTTTTGTATCCATCCCGCGGCCGCGGCAATCGCGACCGGAACGCCAATCAGAAACAGGAACAACAATCCGGCCGAAATCTGGAAGACCAACTGCCAGAGAAAGAACCGGCCGCCCGCGCGGCGCCAGCGTTGCCACCCTTCTCCAATCGAGCACCGCCGCTGGAGAACGGAATCGAACAGAATGAAGCGGAAGACGCTGCTGATGTAGAGGAAAATGAAACCGACGACCATGACAACGAAGATGGCCGCCATGATGAGTCCGATGAACTGGCTCAGATGCGTGGGGTCAACCTGCGGAAACCCGCGCGGAAACCCGGTCGGCAGGAACTCGTCTCCGCGCGTTTGGGGGTGAGACATGACTTGACCGAAATTCCCGAAATTGCATCCGCCCGCGCGCAATTCCGCCGCCAGAATCCCGACGAGTGCCAGGCGTGACCACTGCCCCCAGCGGAAGTGGGTAAAAAGCTGTTCCCGAGCATGCCGAATGGCGGGTTGGACGCAATCAACGGCTGAGATCGACACGGTGAAACCTCGTTTCGAACACTTGCACCCTAAAGCGGCGCGAGAAATGGGTCAAGCAGGAACTTCCGCGGGCGGCGGGATGGGTATGTCGCGAAGCTGGCTGAGCCAGCGGGCGAACTCGCCGAGAGCCCATTCGCATTGCTGGCGATGGCGCTCCTTGCGGTCACGAATCCGCGTTGCCAGCGCGGGCAGCAGATCGAAGGTGATGTTAGCGGGCTGAAAGTTCTTCGCGTCGGCTTGCGTGATGTAGTGCATGAGACTTCCGAATGCCGTTGCGCGCGGCGGGGGCACAGGCTCGCTGCCCGACGCCAGAGCCGCCGCATGGACGCCCGCCATCAGTCCGGTGGCAATCGATTCAACATAGCCTTCGACTCCACAAATCTGGCCGGCAAACAGCGTGCGCGGATGTTGCTTCATTTGCAGCGTTGCGGTCAGCAGAGTGGGAGCGTTGATGTACGTATTGCGGTGGATCTGGCCGTAGCGCAGAAAGCGGGCGTCTTCGAGGCCGGGGATCAGGCGGAGCACTCGTGCCTGCTCGGCGAACTTGAGGTGATTCTGGAAGCCGACGAGGTTGTAAGAATCGGCGCGCAGGTTCTCCTGGCGAAGTTGCACGACGGCGTAGGGCATCTTGCCGGTGCGCGGGTTGATCAGGCCGACTGGTTTCATCGGGCCGAAGCGCAACGTGTCGCGGCCGCGGCGGGCAATCTCTTCGATGGGCAGACAGCCTTCGAAGTAATTCAGTTTCTCCCACTCTTTTCCTTCCACGGACTGCGCAGCGAGCAGCGCATCATAGAACGCGTCGTACTCTTCCCTAGACATGGGGCAGTTGATGTAGTCGGCTGAGCCTTTGTCGTAGCGGGCGGCCATGTACACCCGGTCCATGTTAATGGAGTCGGCTTCGACGATGGGGCTGATGGAATCGTAGAAATACAGGTTGTGTGGCGCGGGCACTCCTGCCCGCGAAAGGTCTGAAGTGCTCTCTCCTTCCGATGGAGGAGACAAGCTCAACCTCTGGATCTCCGCCGACAGTGCGTCCGAGGTGAGGGGCCCGGTGGCAATGACGGTGATCTGGCCGTCGTCGATTTGCGCCACTTCTTCCCGCCGGACGTTGATCAGCGGCTCGCGAGCGATTGCCTCCGTCACTTTGCGGGAAAACTCACGGCGATCGACCGCCAGGGCATGTCCAGCAGGAACTGAGGTTTCGCGTGCGATTTCCAGCAGCAGTGATCCGGCACGCCGCATTTCCTCTTTCAACAGCCAGGGAGCGGTGTTTTCGCTGTCAGACTTGAGCGAGTTCGAGCAAACCAGTTCCGCGAACTCCGCTGTTTGATGAGCGGGAGTCGTCCGCACGGGGCGCATCTCGAACAGATCGACGGGAACGCCGCGGCGCACGCATTGCCATGCGGCCTCCGATCCAGCCAGACCCGCCCCGATAATTCGAACGCGATTCATGCGTCTAAACGCACCCTTCCGAATCTAGTTATTATAAGTGCGCAGCGAGGAGGCGATTGGATGGCACGCATCAGCTTGATTGAACCGGAGCACGCCAGCCCGGAAGTGAAAGAGATCTACGACGGGAAGCTCAAGGGCAAGCCCGGCAGCATTCAGAAGGCGCTGGCTCACCGGCCTGCGATGCTTGGCACCTTTCTGAGCTCTTATGCGAACGTGGGGCGCTCGCTCGAACGCAAATTGTATGAGGCGGTTTACCTTCGCACTTCGCTGATCAATGGATGTCACTATTGCACGCAGCACCACATTCAGGGAGCCAAGCGTGCCGGATTGACGCCGGATGAGATGAAGATGCTCAAAGCGGGCAACTACTCGTCGTTTGGCGAGAAAGAGCAAGCTGCGCTGCGCTATACGGAAAAACTCACGCGCACTCCGGATGGGGCTACGGATGCCGACTTCTCGGAACTTAAGAAGCATTTCTCTGACGAGCAGATCGTTGACCTGCACATGCTGATCGGTCTGGCGAATCTGACGAATCGGGTCACAGGGCCCCTGGATCTGCCGCTGGAATTTCCGGAAGAAAAAATCTAACCACAGAGGACACAGGGGATCACAGAGGAAGGCGACCTACCTGCGTTTGCGATGTTCCTCTGTGGAACTCTGTGTCCTCTGTGGTTAAAGAATGACTCTCTCGTCGCCTACCCGCCGCGTCACTCGTTCCCGATCCAAGTATTCGAGCAACGGGATTGCGTATTTGCGGGTTACTCCGGTCAGGTCTTTGAAGCGAGCCACGTCAATTCTTGGAGTTGCGCTCTTGAGTGCTGTGATCTTCTGACGAAGATCCGCGAGCGCGTTCTGGTGAAAGACGAGTTCCTCGGAAATCTTGATCAGAACTTTGTCGCGGAGCAGAAGCGTGACAATCTTCTGGGCCCGCAGTTTATCCACTTTCAGCCCTGACAACACTTCTTTCAGCGACGGCACTTTCAACCCTGCGGAAGCGAAAGCCTGCTCGATAATTTTCTTTGATTCCGATTCCTCGTCTTTCATGACCACGCCACGGCCGGGGATGCGGGCTTGTTCTCCGGCGATCTCGAGCTTTTTTTCTTCGGCCAGCTTGGCGAGCACCGCGTAGAAAACGTCGGAGCCAAGGTTCGAGCGGTCACGCAACTCTTCCTTGCTGATCGCGGAAACCAAGGGGTTCACATCGTGAAATGCTTGGACGATCTTCACAACGTCGGCCTTGGCCTGGGCAAAAGCGACCTGGGAAACAAGGATCTGATTGCACCATTGGAGTCCGGCCGGTGCCGTCAGTTTCGCGGCATCTTGCTGCCTCAGATTCATCTCGGTGGGTAGATCCTGTAAGGGCAACCCCGTCGCGCCTCGCCTCGCCACACGCGCGGAGAGCATCTCCAGTGGAGAGCCTTCCCTCATGACTTTTAGAAATGCGGCGGCCACTTCCGGTGAGCGTTTGCGGGCGGGAGGGAGGGCGTCCAGAACAACTCCGCCTCCAATCGTAACGACGGGGGAAAGCTGGCGCAGGATGAAGCGGTCGCCTGGCAACACCAATGCAGGCTCGGCCAATCGTAACTGCGCGTAGGCCTCCTCGCCCGGCTTCCGTTCTTTCGCTCCATACAGCCTCGCTTCGACGATCGTCTCCATCGTGTAGGCGTGGAAGTGAACGCGTGCTCCTTCTTTGAGCGGCTTGGCGGTGGGAAGTAGAGAAAGCAACGTGTCGACGCGTGTGGTGGAACGAAAAGTGTCGATGTTCGCCAACGTCATCCCGCGTGCCAAGTCTTCGGTAGACACTCCGGCGAGGTTCAGCGCGGTGCGTTGTCCGGCTATAGCCTCGTCGGACGATGAACCATGCACTTGCACGCCACGCACCCGGACGCGCTTGCGGCCGGGGAAAACTTCGAGTTCTTCTTCCCTCCGGACCGTTCCCGACACCAGCGTTCCAGTTACAACGGTCCCGAAACCTTTCATGGTGAAGACGCGATCGATCGGGAGGCGGGCAAGGGCGGTCGAGTCTTTTGTGGTGACCTCGGATGCGATTTTGGCGAGCGCCTTCTTCACTTCATCAAGACCGGCGCCGGTCAGCGAACTGGCGGCTACGATAGGCGAACTGGTGGGATCGAGAAACGAGCCTCGTAAAAAGTCTTCCACCTCCAGACGCACGACTTCGAGCGTGTCGCGGTCCACCGCGTCGGATTTGGTTAAGACGGTCATCCCGCGCCGGACTGCCAGCAGGCGGCAGATATCAAAGTGTTCGCGGGTCTGCGGCTTGATGCCTTCATCGGCAGCAATGACGAGCACCACGAGGTCGATGCCGCCGACCCCCGCAAGCATGTTGCGGACGAAGCGCTCGTGGCCGGGGACATCGACAAAACCGAGGCGCAGCGTTTCGCCGTTGGGCGCGGGTAATTCGAGGTGTGCAAATCCGATATCGATGGTGATGCCGCGGCGTTTTTCTTCTTCGAGGCGGTCGGCATCGATGCCGGTCAGGGCTTTGACCAGCGAAGTTTTGCCGTGATCGATGTGTCCGGCGGTACCTACGATGACCGACTTCATGCGAAAACAGTATAGTGGCAGGCTTTGGGGCCGGAGGTTGCCGAGCATTCATCAGGCCAGTAGACTTCGCGCATGGCGGTGCGCGCGGCACTAGGATTCAAACTTCACACAGGCTGGGCCATGGCGGTGGCGGTGGCCGGCCATCCGAATGAAATTCAGGTGTTGTTTCGGGGGCGCGTGGAGTTGTTGCCGCCCGACGAATCAGTGCCTCGCTTCGTGTACCACGAGGCGGCTGAACTGCCTCTCTCGCGAGCAACCGCACTCGTGAGTCGTGCACGAGAGGCCGCGCAGAAGACCGCGCGAGTCGCGATCAGGAGTATCCTGCGCGAACTCGATGCACGCGGGGCCAAGGCAGGCGTTTGCGGAATTCCTTCCGGCTCCACCGTGGTCCCGGATGACCTGTCCGGGATACTTCGATCACACGCTCTGATTCACACCGCGGAAGGTGCCTTGTTTCAGCAGGCGATCGTCTTGGCCTGTGAGAGCCGCGGGTTGACCGTCACCGCCACGCGCGAACGCGAAGTCTGGTCTCGCGCCGCGGGCGCTTGGGGTCTCCCAGAAGCAGGGTTGCGAAAAGAAGTGGACGCCTTGCGGAAATCGCTGGGTGCGCCTTGGAGCGCGGACCACAAGACGGCGGCAGCGCTTGCGCTCTTGGCTCTTGGAACCCACCCTTCGATCCCGGACACCAAAGCTAGCGCCACCTCTTCATATGCGGCCAGACCTGGGCCAGCGTCCCGTGCTTGAAGCCGTGGCAGAGGAAGACGGTCAGATTTTTTCCCAGTGCGTACGGATTGTCCGGCGTTGTCCCCACATACCGCAGGCTATGTAGTCAAATTCGTCGCGGAAGTAGCCATAGCGGCCGTTGAAGATCCAGTGCACTACGAAGCTGGCGAGGGCAATGCCGCACACGGCGAGCATCCCGTTACGGGTCCAACTCAGTTCTGGGTCGCGGTCTGTGGGCGATTCTATGGCAGCGCTGCTCATGGTGTCGGGAAGCATAGCGAAAAGGCAGGGGAACTGTCATCACGGGGCATTGAACGAATAAGCATGCGCAAAGTCGGTTGAGATGCGAAAATAGAGATTCCCCATCATGACCACCACCGCGATACTTGTCATTACCCCCGAGATGATCCGGGAGCACGGTCTCACGCCTGACGAATTCGAGAAAATCAAGCAGCTGCTCGGTGGACGCGAACCCACGCGGACCGAGCTCGGCATCTTCAGCGTGATGTGGAGCGAGCACTGCTCCTACAAGTCCTCGCGCGTGCACTTGAAGCGCCTGCCGACGCGCAGCAAGCTGGTCGTGCAGGGGCCAGGCGAGAATGCCGGCATCATTGATATCGGTGACGGCTGGGCCTGTGCATTCAAGATCGAATCGCATAACCATCCGTCGTTTATTGAGCCATTTCAGGGTGCCGCTACCGGTGTGGGCGGGATTCTGCGCGACATTTTCACGATGGGTGCGCGGCCGGTGGCGGTGATGGACTCGCTGCGGTTTGGGCCGATTGAAGCTGCCGAGCTTCGCTCGGCCGGACGACCGAGGGCGGGCGCGGCCGTCCCCACACAAGCTGAGATCCACAAGAATCATTCCGTGATGGAAGGCGTCGTCTCGGGCGTGGCTTCCTATGGAAACTGTTTTGGTGTGCCTAACCTGGGGGGAGAGGTAAAGTTTGAGCCTTGCTACTCCGGCAATCCGCTGGTGAACGCATTCGCTCTTGGCCTGGTGCGCCGAAACCAGATTTTCTACGCGCGGGCGGCGGGCGAGGGCAATCCCGTGATCTACGTCGGCGCCAAGACCGGACGCGACGGCATCCATGGCGCCACCATGGCGAGCGAGGAGTTCAGCGAAGGATCGGAAGCGAAACGGCCCAACGTTCAAGTTGGTGATCCGTTCCTCGAAAAATTGCTGTTGGAAGCCTGTCTCGAGGCGATGCAGACCGGCGCGATTGTCGGCATTCAGGATATGGGCGCGGCCGGTCTTACTTGTTCAACTTGCGAGATGGGCGCGCGGGGGGGCACCGGCATCGAGATCGAACTCGACCGCGTTCCACAGCGCGAAACCGGCATGACTCCTTACGAAATCATGTTGAGCGAATCGCAGGAGCGCATGCTGCTGGTCGCGCAAAAGGGCCGCGAAGACGAAGTGTTTCGCGTGTTCCAGAAGTGGGGACTGGACGCGGTCGAGGTCGGGCGAGTCACCCGAGACGCAAAGATGCGCGTTCTGGAGCACGGCAACGTAGTTGCGGAGATTCCGAACTCTGCCCTCACCGACGACGCGCCGGTTTACAAGCGCCCCCTGGCACGCTGGGAACCGCCGGTGGAGCGTGACATGCCGGGGCACATTCAACTCGTTGAAAGCGGCGATTTCACCGGGCAACTCAAACTGTTGCTGGCAAGCCCGAATATCTGCTCGAAACGCTGGGTGTGGCAGCAGTACGACCACATGGTGCAGACCAATACGGTCGAGGCGCCTGGTGCCGGCGATGCTGGCGTGATCCGAATCAAAGGTCTCGATCGCGGACTCGCGATGGCGCTCGACGGCAACGGACGCTGGTGCTATCTCGATCCGCGGCTTGGCGCTATGCACGCGGTCGCGGAAGCCGCTCGCAAGGTGGCTTGCGCCGGTGCGACTCCAGTCGGTGCGACGAATTGCCTCAACTTCGGCAATCCTGAGAAGCCTCACATCATGTGGCAGTTCTCGCAGGTGATTGACGGCATGACCAAGGCCTGCGAGGAACTCGATACTCCCATCACGGGCGGCAACGTGAGTTTCTACAACGAGACTCTGGGTGAGGGAATTTATCCGACGCCCGTTATTGGAGTAGTGGGCATTCTCGAGGACGTGCACAAGACTGCGAAGATGCACTTCGCCAAGGCTGGGCAAAAGATCGTTCTGCTGCGGGGGAACGAGGCTGGCGATGCAGTGGACGTCGAGTCGGAGTTTGGCTCCTCCGAGTATGCCAAGGAGGTCCTGGGCGCGATCTGGGGTTATCCCCCTCAGCTCGATCTTGAAAAGGAAGCCACGCTGCAACGGGCGCTGGTAGCGATGATCCGCGCGGGACTGGTCGAGTCGGCGCATGATTGCTCCGATGGCGGACTCGCAGTGGCACTGGCCGAATCGGCGCTGCCGGCTGGGGTGGGCTGTAAGGTTCATATTGCGGAGCAGTTCCTGCCCCCTGAATTCCTGCTCTTTGGAGAAGATGCCAGCCGCATCGTGCTGAGTTGCGACCCGAATCAGCTGGCGCGAATCCAACAGACAGCGGTGGAGTACGGCTTGCTGGCGGATGTGATAGGTGAAACCGTGTCCGACCGGGTCGAGATCGCGATGAACGGCCAGCCGACGATTTCAGCCAGCATCGCTGAGTTACGCGAAGCATACGAAGGCGCCCTGGAAAGGGCGCTGCAATCAGAGCCGGGAAGTTCGTCCGTTGCTGGCTAGAAGCTAGGAGCCAGAAGCTAGTAGCTGAGTGCTAAAGGCTAATTGCTAAATGCAGATTTCCGACAAATTCCGCGAAGAGTGTGGAGTGGTCGCCATCCACGCGCACCCCGAGGCCGAGAAACTCGCCTACCTGGGGCTGCATGCCTTGCAACATCGTGGACAGGAATCGGCCGGCATCGTGACGTCGGACGGCGAGCGGCTGCGCGCCCACAAATCGATGGGCCTGGTCGCTGATATTTTCAACGAGGAAGTGCTGACCTCTTTACGCGGCATTCTGGCGATCGGCCACACCCGTTATTCCACAGCGGGCGATTCAGCGTTGCTGAATGCGCAGCCCATCATGGTGCAATCGAACAAAGGCGCAATCGCCATCGCGCACAATGGCAACCTGGTTAATGCGCTGGCGATTCGCGCAAAGCTGGAGGGCCAAGGCTCGATTTTCCAGACCAATAGCGACACCGAAGTGCTGGTGCACCTGATTGCGCTTTCCCGCGAGCAGACCCTACCCGATGCGATCGCCGATGCTCTGCGCCGCGTGGAAGGCGCTTTCTCACTGGTCATGATTAGCCGTGACCGCATCTTCGCCGCCCGCGATCCGCGCGGCTTCCGCCCGCTCGCCATGGGGCATCTTGCCGCACTCACCGGAGAAAAGAAAGATACGGTCGTGTTCGCCTCGGAAACTTGCGCCTTCGATTTGCTGGGGGCAACCTACGAGCGCGACGTGAAACCAGGCGAACTGGTCATTGTTGGACCGGAGGGCATCAGCTCGCGCTTTTATTCTCCTTCCCCCGCGCAGTCGAGCTGCATCTTTGAGCACGTCTATTTTTCGCGTCCCGACAGCATTGTGTTCGGCCGTACGGTCGACCTGAGCCGCGACGCCATGGGGCGCCAGTTGGCGCGCGAAGCTCCGGTGGACGCCGACATCGTTGTACCGGTCCCCGATTCCGGCAACACCGCCGCCATCGGATATTCGGCCGAGAGTGGCATTCCATTCCGGCTGGCCCTGATCCGCAACCACTACGTGGGGCGGACCTTCATCGAGCCGCAGCAGTCGGTACGCGACTTTGGAGTCAAGCTGAAGCTCAACGCCATTCGCAGCCTCCTCGAAGGCAAGCGGGTCGTCCTGCTCGACGATTCCATCGTGCGCGGAACCACCAGCAAGAAAATCGTACGGATGATCCGGAACGCGGGAGCGAAAGAAGTGCACATGCGGATCTCCTGTCCGCCTACGATCTCGCCCTGCTTCTATGGTGTTGACACTCCATCGAAAAAGCAGTTGATCGCGGCCAACAAGTCGATTGACGAAATCCGCGACTACATTGGCGCCGACTCCCTCGCCTATCTTTCGTTGGAGGGGCTAAAGAAAGCTTGCGCGGAGGGAGAAAAAACCACCTACTGCTCCGCCTGCTACACCGGTCACTATCCCACCAAGTGGGTCGACGTGGAAGAGATCCAGCCTGTCCAGGTTTCCGAGTAGACCATCCCATTAAAAGTGGAACTTGATGCTCCCGCCGACGGTGCGCGCCGGAGCGTACTGGATTGGGATCTCTTCACTTTCCTTAGCGATCTGGTAGATGCTATTCGAGACGTTGGTGACGTCGAACTCCAGATCCAGTCGCCGCGGCTCGGCGTTCCAGATGGTAAGTCCTGATGCCAGGTCGGTCGTGAAGTGCTGCGGCAGGCGCGGGCCGTTCTCCACCACTGTGCCGCTTCCATAGCGCAGCGCTGTACCCGCCCAGAATCCCCGCCAGCGGTTGTGATAGAAGAGTTGCGCCGTACCGGTATGGGTCTGATCGAATGCGGGAGAAATGCGTTCGCCCGCATCGAGGGGCTCGTCACCAGCGAAGCCACCGGTGATTGGTCCATAGAAATACGTCTTCGAGGCTGCGTACTGCAAGCGTCCGCTGATCCCAAGCTTTTCGAACTGCTTCACGTTCAGCACAACCTCAAGGCCTTCGGCGCGCGCCGTCCTGAAGTTGATCGGAACGAAAATCCGGGAGATCGAGATTTCGTGGTTTTCGAATGCGTTGTGTCCGGTGTGGAGGTAGGCATTCACCTCGAGGCTGACGCGCGAATGCAACTCCTGCGACCAACCGCCTTCAAAGTAATTCTGCGTGTACGCCTTGACGTTCCCGACCCGCTGACTGGGATCGATCGCGTTGTTCCCGATGAAACTCGCCAGCACCGAATACTCGATCGGCGGCGGTGAAAAATACCGGTTGTAGGACGCATGCAACACCGACTTCGATTTCGGGAAATGGTACGCCAGTCCTAGGCGCGGGCTGATTTGCACGTGCGTGTCCACCAGGTTGAAGTAGTCGTAGCGCAGCCCGAGGTCCACCCACAGGTTCTTGAAGGGCGAGAAATGATCCTGCCCGTAGATGCTGGCTTCCACGCCATGCCGACCGCCGCTGAAGTCTGGAAACACATCCGGATCGCCCCGGCTGTCGAAGAAGAAACTCTCCAACTCCCGCAGCTTGACAAGATCGATCCCACCCTTGAACACGTGTCCGTGCCACACGTGCGACAGGTCGCTCTTTATGCCGAGAGTGAACGGAGCCCGTGACGCGATCGAGAGGGGCGTATCCGGATCACTGGTTGGCAACACGCGGTCTGAACTGGTGCGCTCATACGCCGAGGTGGCCAGCACCGTATCCGGTGAAAACGTATGGATCCAGTTCAGAATCACCGTCTGCTGGCGCAGGTGACGCTGCGCATCGCGTCCGGCTTCCTGGTCCTCGGTGATGTTGGGCTGCTGAAAGTTGCTCCCGCCACCCATGAGCAGCAATTTGAAAGCGTCGCTCGCGCCCGCCTTCCAGTCGAATTGGGCCGTTCCGCGCGCCCCCTTGCCGAAGTCATAGAGTTCTTTCGGTTCGGGCGGATCCAGATAGCGTCCGGAGGTGAACCCATCCGCAAAAAAGTAGTAGCCGATCTTGTTCCACTGTCCTCCCACATCGGCATTGAGGTCGTAGTTGTCGTAGGTGGCGCCGCGGAAATTTACGTCTCCGTGCCCATCCATGGACGCGCCGGACCGGGTGGTGACATCGAGCACTCCGCCAAACCGGTTGCCGTATTCGGCCGGGAAGCCCCCCGTCATCAAGTCCACGGTTTCGAAGATCTGCGGGCTGACCCCAGGCGCATATTGGGGCTGCATGTTGTCGAGAAACGACACGCCGTTGACGAACTCGTGCAGCGAGAACTCGGTGCCGCGCACCGCCAGGAAGTTGTCGTGACTATCGCTCGCCCCCGGCATCAGGTTGTTAGCCAGATCGTTCGTGCTCTCGGTCAGCGGATCGGGTAGCCGCTCCAGCTCTGTCCGGGTGAAGGTGTAGGAGCTGCCGGTCTTTTGTGGGTCCACGGTCAGGTAGTGTTCCTTAACCTCAACCCGTTCTGCGACCGACTTCGTCCGTTCCAGCTCGAGATCAATGGCTACGGGTTGCCGCTGGCGGAGAACGAACTCATACGCCGACGAGTAAAAACCTGGCGCCGTCGCCTGCACCCGATAGGCGTCAGCCTCCACCGTGTTGAAGCGAAAATGGCCGTCGGCGGCGGTCACCTGCGCCGCCACTTGCGAACCGTTGTCGCGCTTGAGTTCGACAGTTGCTCCGGCGACTGCCGCGCCGCCCTTTTCGTGGACAGTTCCTTCGACCACAGTCTGTGCCCAGCCAAAGGGCAATGAGAAAAGGACCAGACTCATCAAGAGTGTATAAGCCCGCATTAGAAAGCTCCGAAAGCAGCATCTGGCAAGCACCAGGGCGACCACCAACGCCACACACGAGGAAGTGATTGATCAGGTGACGCTTGCTAACGCAATGTAACGGGGAAGGCGTGGTACTACCAGCGCTAGTAAACGCGTCCGGCTAACGAACTAGCCACTCAGTCACACGGTGGATCTGCGCCAGGGCCGGGCTGTAGAGAGCGGCGGTGCACAAGATCGCCGCGAGAACCGGGACGGCATAGCGCCAGGGCTTATGAACATCGAGCACTCTGGATTCGTCCCAGGCGAGGAGGCGTTCCACCCGAACACGGACCGATCCCGGGCCACTGACGAGTGCCATCGTGAAGGTGGGGGCGGCCTTCGCCGGAATCAGCCGGGACAGCTTGATCAGGGTCGCGGCCAGATCGAGCGCGTCGCGAAAGTTTGATACTGCAGCGTCATCCGCCGCCAGTTCCGCCGCTTCCTGCCACGCGCCTTCCAGACTTGCCATGCCCGGGAACGGAGAGCAATGAAAGACCAGTTTCTTCAGGTTGTCGCGGGACCGCATGTGCGCAATCTCATGTCGGACCGCAACTCGCAGTTCGGGAGTGCTGAGGAGCGCAACGGCAGCTTCCGAAACCACCACTCTGGGCGCACAGACGCCAACCAGCGCGAGGGGCGGTGATTTGCGACTGGCCTGAATGGTGGGTACCGTCACGCCTGCGTCGAGAATATTGGCTTCCTTCAGCCATTCCCTCACCACACGAGAACTCTTTGCCTGGGCGATTACAACCCGCGACAAGCCGAAGGCAAAGAGCACCAGGCAAGCAAGGCCGAGCACCAGCGGCACACTCATTTCCTCGTCGATGGAACGGGGTTCCAGCAGCACAAAGGAAGGCACCGCGAGAGTAAGAGTGGCAGCAGCTGAAGCCAGCAAAGGGGAGAGCCGTATCCAAAACAGCATGTTTTCCTGGCTCCGCGCCGAAGCGCCGCACAGCCCCATCACGCCGCGCCAGGCGCACACCACCAGCACGGACAGAAGACAATAGAGCAGCACGAAGAATGTGAGCGAAACGGCAGTGCCGCGCAGGATAAACATTATTCCTGCTCCGCTTTCTTCAGCTCCAGACGCTTGCGTTCGACCAACAACTGCAACTCATCCAGCAATTGCGCATCGTGCGTGCCGACGGCTTCCACCAGATAAGAAAGTGGAAGCGACGAGGTATCGCCCGAGCCGAGCAATTGACGGATACCCTCAACGGCCGCCACGCGACGCAGCTCTTCGGGAGTCTGCCGGGGAGAGTAGCGAAATGCTCTGCCCTCGGCGACCCGATCAAGCAGTTGCTTCTTGTAGAGACGGTCCAGCGTGGTCATCACGGTGGTGTACGCCTGCGTGAGTTTTTCATCCTCAAGCAGTTCGCGAACCGTGGCGCTTCCCCGGGACCACAGCGCCTCCAGCAGTTGCCGCTCGAGCGGCCCCAGTTGGGTTCCGGAAGCTGACCAGACAAACGGAAAGGATCTCCTCACTGCGCGAACTCCGAAAAGCCCTTGCATTATCGCAAATCTACCAGGGGCCGTCTATGCAACAGCGGGAAGGACGCCGGCTTTGTTGGCCCGGAAAAGAAATGATTTATTTCCGCGCCCTGATTACGCGCGCAATTCCTTGCAGATCATTCGTAATTTCCACATCCGTCCAGCTCGATAACCGCCCGCGGACGCCATCGGCTATCGTTCCGCTGATCTCGAATACGAGCCAACCACCCGGCCTGAGCGCCTCATGTGCCTGAGGAATCAGGCGGTCGATCAATTCGAGGCCGGTCGGACCCGCGAAAACTGCATTCCGCGGCTCGAATTTGCGGACTTCAAGCTGCACCGAGTCTTCCTCTGATTCCCCGACGTAGGGAGGATTGGAAACGACGAAGTCGAACTCCCTAGGTGGCAATCCGGTAAGCAGGTCCGCCTGGTGAAATTTGATCCGTGAACTGAGCTCATGCCGAGCCGCGTTCGCGCGAGCAACCTCAAGCGCCTCGACAGAGATGTCTGTCGCATCGATCTCGGCGGATGGCAGCTCTTTGGCCAGAGCAAGCGCAATCGCCCCCGACCCAGTCCCCACATCCACAATGTGTGGCGCGGACACTCCTGTCCGCGGCTTTTGATCTTGATCTTGGTTTTGATCTTGACTCTGGCTTGACATCAGCCCCAACACGGTTTCCACCACATGCTCGGTCTCCGGCCTTGGAATCAGCACCGCCGGCGAAACGATCAAATCCAACCCCCAGAATTCTTGATGCCCCGTGATGTACTGCGCCGGAATGCCAGTAGTTCGCCGCGCGAGAGCTTCGTCATAGCGCTGCAGTTCGTCTGACGTCAGCTCCCGCTCCGGATGCGCATACAAATACGCCCGGTCGCAGTCGAGCGTAAACATGATGAGAAGTTCCGCGTTCATCCGCGGGGAGGGAACGCCCGAGTTGGTCAAACGCTCAATTGCTGAGTTTAGGGTCTGGCGCAGTTGCACGGTTCTATTTCACCACGGAGACAGGAAGGAATGCAGAAGTCAGACTGCAGAAGTAGATTGCAGATCGTACCGCTGCTGACTTCTGCATTCTGACTTCTGACTTGTCTCACACCACACTCGCGGTTTCCTGCTTCAGCTTCTCCGCCTGGAAGTGGGTAATGAGCGCGTCGATGAGCGGCTGCAACTTGCCGTCCATCACCTGTTCGAGTTGGTGAATCGTGAAGCCGATACGATGATCGGTGAGCCTGTTCTGCGGGAAGTTGTAGGTGCGAATTTTTTCGGAGCGGTCGCCCGAGCCAACCATCTGCTTGCGCTCTTTGGCGAGCGCGTCCTGCTGCTTCTGCATCTCGACTTCGTACAATCGAGACCGCAGCACGCGCATGCCTTTTTCGCGGTTCTTGATCTGCGATTTTTCGTCCTGACAGCTGACAACGGTGTTCGTGGGAATGTGAGTGATCCGCACCGCCGAATACGTCGTATTTACCGACTGCCCGCCCGGCCCCGAAGAACAGAATGTATCAATGCGCAGATCTTTCGCCTCAATCTTGATGTCGACTTCCTCCGCTTCGGGCAGCACAGCCACGGTGATTGCCGAAGTGTGCACGCGTCCCTGCTGCTCGGTGGCGGGCACGCGCTGCACGCGATGCACGCCACTTTCATATTTCAGGCGCGAATAAACGCGATCGCCCTCAATCAGAGCGATCACTTCTTTCAATCCGCCCACACCCGACTCCGAGGTGGACAAGACTTCGACCTTCCACTTCTGACTCTCGGCGTAGCGGTTGTACATGCGGAAGACTTCCGCAGCGAACAGGGTGGCCTCGTCGCCGCCCGTCCCAGCGCGGATTTCCAGGATGACGTTTTTCTCGTCGTTCGGATCCTTGGGCAGCAGCAGCACCTTGAGTTCTTCTTCAACGGTCACGATCCGCGCTTCGAGCTTCGCCAGTTCTTCTTCGGCGTAGGCGCGCATCTCGGCGTCGGTCTCATCCACCAGCATGGCCCTGCTCTCGGTGATCCCGCGCTTCAGGTCCTTGTACTCGCGATACTTTTCGACGATCTCTGAAATCTCGCTATGCGCCTTGGCGGTCTTCTGGTATTTCGCCGAGTCATTTGTGATCTCCGGCGACGCCAGCGCTTGGGTCAGCTCTTCGTAGCGCGCTTCGATTTGGTCCAGTCTCTCGAACATATCTCCCCGTAGAGACGGGGCTTGCCCCGCCTCGCTGTGCGGCAGGAGACGCGGGCAAACGCGTCTCTCCTCTCAATTGTATGTTGAACTAGGAAATGAAGAGCGCAAATGATTAGCGGCGGGCGCCGCTAGGCGATTACCATTTCGCCGCCATGCTGCTTTTCCAGCTTCATCGCTTCATCTAGCGCAAGAATCGCGCACTCCACCTCGCGGTCATCCGGCGGCTGAGTCGTAATGCGCTGCAACCAAAGCCCCGGCGCCGTCATCAGCGCGAACAACGAGCCGCGATGCTTGGCGGCAAAGCGGATGATCTCGTAGGAAACTCCGGCAATCAGCGGCAGCAGCGCAATGCGTTCCGCAAAGCGCGCCCAGAAAGTGTGAACCGGAATGAACATGTATACGACCATCGAGATGATCATCACCGTCATCAGGAAACTGGTCCCGCAGCGCGGATGATAGGTCGAATATTTTTGCACGGCGGCGGTTTCGAGCGGATCGCCATTCTCAAACGCGAACACTGTCTTATGCTCTGCACCGTGGTACTCGTACACGCGTCGGATGTCTTTCCAGAGCGAAACTCCCCACACAAACAGCAGGAACATGGCGATGCGAATCAACCCGTCCACCAGATTGAAAACGAGTTGCTGACCGAAGGCCGGGTTAACTTTCTTCAGCTCTGTCGTCGCCAGCAGCGGCAGGTATTTGTACATGAAGATGAAGAAGGCGACGGAGAACGCGATATTCACGCCCGCCATCCAGCCGGTCACTTCCATCTTCTTCGCCGGCTTGCCATCAGCACTGGGGTCGGCGGGCAGTTCGTCCAACACCACGTTGGCGGAAAAGCGCAGCGCCCGGAAGCCGAGACTCATGGCATGGCCCAGCGTGATCACGCCGCGCACGACCGGCCATCCCATCCATTTCCGTTTCTCGGACGGCCGTTCGAGCGGCTCACTGTGGGTTGTAATTTCCCCCGACGGTTTGCGCACGGCAATCCCCCATGCGTGGGGCGACCGCATCATTACGCCTTCCAGCACGGCCTGTCCGCCGACGAGGGTTTCCTCGCCGCTCTCAAGAGCCGGGAGTAGTTGGATCGCCGCCAGAAAACGCAAAATTTGCCGCCAACGTCGCATAGAGATTGGATGACCCTTCAGGGAAGGAAGACTCCTCCGACTAGGGTACCACAGCCGACGGGAATTTCGAGCGTGTTAGTGGCCACGTCGGAGACATATCTCCTTATTTATCAGTCGGTTGATTAGGGTCTATTTCCGCCAACCTGACTCCTAACCTCGGCAAGTCCCGCCGGTCCGCCATAGAATCCAATGACTATGCTCCGCTTCGCGCAAGTCTGTGACACGATCGCCGCGACCACGAAGAAGTTGGAGAAGACGGCCCTGGTCGCCGATTACATACGCGCCTCGCCTTCGCAGGAAGCTGCGATTGCAGCCCTCTTCCTTTCGGGACGCCCCTTCGCTGCCTACGACGAAGCCACTCTGCAAGTCGGCGGTGCGCTGTTGTGGCGCGTCATTGGGGAGCTTTCGGGAAGATCGGAACATGAACTGACCGAAATCTATCGCAAGCACGGCGATGCCGGCTCAGTCGCCGCCGACGTGCTTCCCGAAAAAACCGAAGCTGTTCTCTCGCTCATTGAAGTGCAGCAAGTCTTCTCCGAGATCGCCACTGCTCGCGGTCCGGCGGCCAAGGCCCAACTTCTGCGCCAGCTTCTTGGACGAGCCACGCCACTCGAAGCGAAGTACATCGTGAAGATTATCGGCGGGGATCTGCGGATCGGATTGAAAGCGAGTCTGGTCGAGGAAGCCATTGCGCGCGCTGTCGAAGCGCCCCTGGAGCAGGTGAAACGCGCCAACATGCTGCTGGGAGATCTCGGCGAAACCCTGCGGCTAGCCTCGGCTGGGAAACTCGCCGAGGCCCAGTTGCGTCTTTTCCATCCGATTGACTTCATGCTGGCCAGCCCGGTCGCATCCTC
>JAIQEY010000093.1 GCA_020073565.1 Terriglobia bacterium | reverse complement strand
TGGCGGAACTGTTGCACCGCGCGCTGCTGGTCGATCTGGTATCGTCTCTTCATAGCGACTCTCTCCTTTTTCTTGGCAGAAAAACTACCCTCGGTCATTATGACCGGGGTTGAGAGTCGCTACTTTCTACGAACTTACGGGCATCCTCGTTGCGGCGGGCGTGGCCAGGTGCGGCTCGCGGTGGTAGCAACTGCAGGTGATGAAATGCAGATCGTGGGTGCCGTAGTAGCGATGCAGGCCCTTGGTCATGCCGTTAGCGTAGATGTAAGAGTCGAGATTCACCGTGACCTGGATGCAGTCGGATTGTGACGAAACCCACTCATTCGCACAGAACGCGAATGAGTGGGGCACCCGCCGAGTCTTGGTTTAGACTGCTCTTTCTACCAAAAGGAGTATTCATGTCCAAGGCAATCGTGCGCTTCCTCGCCATCCTCGGGGCTCTCTGGCTGATCGGATTGGTCATCATGGTGGTGGCCATCATTGGTTCCAAGGGGACGGTCCCATCGAAAACCATTATCGAAGCGAATCTCGAGCAGTCGTTTCTGGAAAATGCTCCGGACACTCCGGCCGCGAAGTTCATGCTCAAGGAGCGATTCACGCTGCGCGACGTGGTGGACGCCATCGATCGCGGAGCCAATGACGACCGCGTGGTCGGCATGGTGGCGAAGATCGGCGCAGCGCCCATGGGCACGGCGCAGGTGCAGGAGATCCGCGAGGCTGTAGAGAGATTTCGCGCGCACAAGAAATTTGCGGTCGCCTATGCCGAGACCTTCGGCGAGTTCGGTCCGGGTAACGGCTCGTACTATCTGGCCACCGCGTTTGACCAGATCTATCTGCAACCCTCGGGCGATATCGGCCTCACCGGAATCATCATGGAGTCGCCGTTCATCAAGGGCACGCTCTCCAAGCTGGGCGTGACTTTTCGCGGCGATCATCGCTACGAATACAAGAACGCGATGAACACCTTTACGGAAACGAAATACACCGCGCCGCACAAAGAAGCGATGTCCGCCATCATGAATTCCTGGTTCAACCAGATGAAGGACGGCATCTGCCAGGCCCGCCAGATCGCGCCCGACAAGTTCCAGGCCCTGGTCGATGCCGGACCGTATCTCGGACAGGAAGCTGTCACCGCCAAGCTGGTCGACGGCGTTGCTTATCGCGACGAGGTGTACGGCAAAGTGAAGAGCAGGGCGGAGGGAGCCGAACTGCTCTATCTGGAAAAGTATCTGGACCGCGCCGGACGGCCGCATGAGCATGGCAAGACGGTCGCGTTGGTGTTCGGGGTTGGCGGCGTGACCCGCGGCAAGAGCGATTACGATCCGGTGCAGGGCAGCCAGAACATGGGCTCGGACACGGTTGCAAGCGCGATCCGCGCGGCGGTGGCGGACAAAGATGTGAAGGCGATCCTGTTTCGCGTAGATAGTCCGGGCGGATCGTACGTTGCTTCCGACACCATCTGGCGCGAAGTTGTGAATGCTCGCAAGGCAGGCAAACCGGTCATCGTTTCGATGGGAGACCTGGCTGGTTCCGGCGGATATTTCGTCGCCATGGCCGCCGATAAGATTGTCGCGCAACCCGGCACCATCACCGCGTCGATCGGCGTGCTCGGCGGCAAGATGCTGACCTCCGGCTTGTGGGACAAAGTCGGACTTTCCTGGGACGAAGTCCACCAGGGCGCAAGCGCCACCATGTTTACCGGCACGCACGACTACACACCGGCCGAGTGGGCGCGCTTCCAGGCGTGGCTCGATCGTGTGTACGTGGACTTCACCGGCAAGGTCGCCGAGGGGCGCCGGCTTCCGAAAGAGAAAGTGCTGGAGATCGCGAAGGGCCGCATCTGGTCGGGCCAGGACGCGAAAAATCTGGGACTGGTCGACGAACTCGGCGGCTACGACACCGCGCTGAAACTGGCGAAAAAAGCGGCCGGCATTCCTGAAAGCGACGAAGTGAAAGTGGTCGTCTATCCGCGCCCCAAGACTCTGTTTGAGGCCCTGGTGCAGCGCCGCGGCGCCGATAACAGCGATAAGGAAGCGGTAGCCCAAACTCTGGCACGCATTCTGCAGGACGTGCAGCCCGTTGCGCGGGAACTAAATGCCGTTGGAATTACGAGGAAAGAGGAAGATCAGGACGACGTGCTGAAGATGCCGGAGATTGAGGTTGGAAGATAACTTCTAGAGACCGAGTTTCTTCACTTCCTCGTTGTAGTACTTGCGGTAGAGTATGTCCCACTCCTGCGAGCCTTCGAGGATGGTGCGTTTCTGGCTTTCGATCTTCTGCCGGGCGGCCTGATCGATGCGCGCTTCCTGCATCAGCAGTTCTTCGAGAATCTTGCGGACTTGGAGGCGGATGGTGTTCCGGTCTTCGATGAAGTCCACCTGATCCATATCGGCCACGGCGTCGGTGATCACGTGGGCCAGTTTGTTGACCTTGTCGCGGCTTATTCGCACGCTTGCGTCGTCCTCAGAGAACAGCTTTGTATTTCTTCACCAGCTCGGTCTTCACTTTGCGGAACATTTCCTGGTAGTTGGCGCCACTTTTCTGCATTTCTTCGGAGTAGGCCTCGAGAATCACGCGCACTTCGTCGTTGATGCGGTCTTCGAGCGACAGCTCTTCGAGCATCGCCGAATGCACTTTCTCGGAAAGCGCGGGCACTGCCTTGGTCTCAATCAGACCGCTCGCCACCAGTTTTTTGGAAACTTCGCGGGCCAGATAGCCCACGTATTCTTTGGAAAAGAGCATGTTGGGAAGACGTTTTCGCTGAAACAAAATTCTAGCATAAGCGGGATGCGTGCAGTGGCCATCCCCTCCGCCCAAGCCGTACAATATTATCGACTCTATGTCTCCCTATCCAGACGACCTGACGGCCATGAAAGATGACATGATCGCCTTCATTGAGGGCCAGGGAATGCGCCGGTTCTTCGGCTACGTCGAGTCCGAGGAGATCCCCAGCATTCTGTGGGAGTCGGGCCCGAATCCCGACGGCTGGAAGGATTTCGTGGAACTCGCCAAATCGTCAGGCGCGCCGTTCCTGACCATGCATTCCTGGGTGCTCGACCGCGAAGAACTCGATCGCCTGGCCCAGCGCCTCAACGACGGCGAGTACACGGCCGAAGAAGATCTGGAAGAAGCCCGCTGGCTGAAAACCTACATCGGCAAGACCGGCTTCGTGCAGTTGGGATGGGCCTACCAGGGATGCGTCTTCGTCTACGAAGCTGGCGCCGAATGGTACGACCACTACCAGCGCCTGCGGGAACTCGCCGACGACGTCGGCGGCTTCATGATCGACGAGCCGGATCAGGACGAAGAGCGGTAAGTCCCGATTGCAGAGGTCAGATTGCAGAGGTTAAACTCACGACGCGCAGGCTTTGAGATGCAATCTGACCTCTAACCTCTGACCTCGGCCTACACCGACTCAATCACTTTGATCTCGTTTGCGATCTCGGAGACCAGTTCTTGGGCATCGACCGAGAAGCGGCTGCGTGCTGGCTCGGAGAACTCGGCGCGAATCTCTGGATAGCTGCGAGGGGAGCGGCAGGGGACTACGTTGAAGCCGAGCGCATCCGCCAGCATGCAACTCGGCCGTACCAGGGAAGCCGCACCCAGCGCGGGCATGCCCGGGTCGTGATGACGCGAGGTGATTTCGACGAAAGCCTCGGGAAGGTTCCACGCAGTCACCAGCGCACCTCCCGCCTGGCAGTGATCGATTCCGCACAGTTCCCGTTCGCTCTGGAGAAGGTCCTGGGCATGGTCGGCTCCGCGCTCGACTACGCGAGCGTAGGCCTGTGGCATGACCGTGGCTAGAGCGACCCGACCGAGGTCATGCAGAATGCCCGCCGTGTAGGCGAAATCCTTGTCGAACGAACTCCACTTTGCGCTCCGCTCGGCAATCATGGCGCAGGCGACGCTGTGACGCCAGCAGGATTGCATCAGCGGGGTGGCCGAGTTCTGGAGATACGCCTTCAGGCCAACCGTGATGACCACGCTCTTCAAGCGCCGAAAGCCGAGCAGCATCGATGCCTGTAGCACGCTGGTGACGTTCTTCGAAAAGGCAACCAAAGGAGAATTGGCGATCCGGAGAACTGCGGTTGAAAATCCGGGATCGGAGCGGATCAAATTGCAGAGTTGAAGCAAGGACGAGTCGGTGCCCGACATCAGGTTCAGGGCCTTGAGCGCGATCGCCGGGAAGGGCGGAAGACTGTCCGGACTCCACTGTACTTCCGTCGGGTTCGCCGCATTGGATGTGCCGGTTGCCGGAGTCATTAGCTTTCTCGTGAGCGGAAGTCTTGTGCTCAAATGCCGCAGGCGCTTGCGGCGCGCTGAGGGAAAAGACTCTAGGCTCGTCCAGAAATGCATACATCGGCAATTCCGGTCAGCTTCATGAATCAGGACGGGGCGGCTACTCTTGGTAATGTAGCGGAAGTAATGTGGGATGTACTTAGGTCGCGGACTACTGATTTCTCCCTCGCTTGCGCTGCTCGCCATAACGATTAGAAATTCACATCTCCACAAACTGGTAATCTGGGTTTCTTCTGGAAACACGCCCATGCGATGGATTTCGAAGGCGGCGAATGCTCCGAAGGCGAAGATGCTCGCTGCCGAACTCGGCCATCTTGATCTGAAGATTGCCGCGGCCGCGTTGCCGGTTCTTGCCGATCTGCTCGTCCGGCGTGGCATCGAAGACCCAGAGGCGGCGGCACGATTTCTTTCGCCCCAACTTTCCCATCTCCACGATCCGCTCCAGATGAGTGGGATGGAGGCCGCACTGGATCGCCTGGAAGCCGCGGTTGAGCGCAAAGAGAAAGTTCTGATCTACGGCGACTACGATGTTGACGGCACCACTGCGATCGTCATCCTCAAGACGGCCATTGAACTCTCCGGCGGCGCGGCCGATTTTCACGTGCCGCATCGGATCCGCGAAGGCTATGGCATGCGGGATGAAGTGATCGAACGCGCCGCCGCCGATGGTGTGCGGCTGATCATCAGCGTCGATACCGGCATCCGCGCGTTCGCCGCTGCCGACACTGCGCGCCGCACCGGCGTCGATCTCATTGTCACCGACCATCACCTGCCCGGCAACGACGGGGTGCCGCAGGCGCTCGCCGTCGTCAATCCCAATCAGGATGGATGCGACTATCCCTGCAAATACCTCTGCGGCGCGGGTGTGGCCTTCAAACTCGCGCAGGGATTGATGCAGCGCCGGCTCGATGCGAAAGACCAGTCGCGTCTGCTGATGTCGTTCATGAAAGTCGTGGCGATTGCAACCATCGCCGATGCCGTGCCGCTGCTGGGTGAGAATCGTGTGTTCGCAAGACTTGGCCTCGAAGGCCTGCGCCGCCCCGTCAACGTTGGATTGAAGGCGCTGCTCGAAGTTGCCAAACTCGGTGACGGGCGTGCGCTGACTGCTACCGAAGTGGGGTTCCGCATCGCGCCTCGCCTCAATGCCGCCGGACGCATGGACGTAGCGCGAGATGTCGTCGACCTGTTCAGCGTGAAAGACCTGGAACGCGCACGCCAGATCGCTGCGCGATTGGACCAGCTCAACGCCGAACGCCAGGACGAAGAGCGCCGCATCATGGAGAGCATCGAGCGGCGGCTGGAAGAAGAACCCGCGCTCCGCGAAGCCTACTGTGTCGTGGTCGATGGTGAGGCCTGGCATCGCGGCGTCATCGGGATCACGGCAACCCGCGTGGTCGAACGCTACGGACGCCCCACGCTGGTGATCTCGCGTGAGGGAGAGGAGGCGCATGGCTCGGGACGGTCGGTTCCGGCCTTCCACCTGCTCAACGCGCTTGAATCGTGTCATGAGATGTTTTCGCGCTACGGCGGACACGCGCATGCGGTGGGCTTCGCCCTGCCCAGCGGTAATGTGCAGAAATTACGGGAGCATCTTGACACGTATGCGCGTGCCCGGCTCACGCCCGCCGATCTCGAACCGCAAATCGAGTTTGACCGTGAGTTGCCGCTGGATGAGGTCACGCCGGAGTTGCATCGGACTTTGAGTCTGCTGGAGCCATTTGGGATGGAAAATCCCGAACCCGTCTTCACCGCGCGAGCCGTGCGCCTGATGACGCCTCCGCAGGCGGTGAAGGACAAGCACGTCCGGTTGCGAATCGCGCCGGCCGCACGGGAGGCTCCGGCCTCCGTCCGGCAGGGGGCCGGCGAGACGCCGGCGCTACTGACTCCGCGTTGCCATCCCGACTCGGCCGCGACTCCGAAGAGACGAACCGATGAAGGGATCGCGATCGAGGCCGCGGAGGAGCCAAGCACCGCGCCTTCCTGGCGCAGTAACATCACCTTCAAAGCCATGGGCTGGGGTCTAAAAGAGTCCTGCGACCGGTTAGAGCTGCTGGCCGGAGATCGCCTCGACATCGCCTACACTCTTGGCATGAATGACCATCCCGAGTTCGGCGGGTTGGAATTGACGCTGCGCGATATAAGGCGGTAGGTAAGCCAGGATGTCGCTGAGCGGCGACTAAGTCGGTGTTATACTCCCTTGCCTTGCCGCGAAGAAAGGCGTGTCCATGTTCCGACGCACACGTGTAGCTTCCCTTCTGGTCCTGCTGGTACTGCCCAGTATCGCTCAAAAAAAGGCCGCGAACGCCAAGGCCGTGCCAGCGGTTGTCCCAGTTGCGGAGAAATCACCGGACTCAGCCACCCGCTTGCCGGTCAAGCGCGTCGTTCTCTACAAGAACGGGATTGGCTATTTCGAACACGCCGCCCGGGTGCGCGGCACACAGGATCTCAGAATTGATTTCACCACCGGGCAACTGAACGATGTGCTGAAGTCGCTGACAGCAGTGGATATCGGAGACGGACGCATCAGCTCTGTCCGGTATAACTCGACCGCCCCCTTGCAGGAGCGGCTCAAGTATTTGCGCCTGCCGTTCGGTCTGCAAACTACCAATGCCGATTTCTTGAATGCGCTGCGGGGAGCACGGGTGGAAGTGCGCAGCGGAGCCACGTCGGCGACGGGACGGCTGTTGAGTGTCGAAAAAAGCAGGAAACAGGATGCTCGCGGAAACTTCACAGATGTAACCGAGTTTTCGTTGGTGGGCGACACCGGCGAACTGCGCACGTTCGAACTGACTCCGGCCACTAGCGTGCGTCTGGCGGAACGCGATCTGAATGAAGAGGTCGGGCGGTACATGAACCTGATCGGATCGTCGCGAGCGGCGGATGTGCGTCGCATGACACTGACTGCTACCGGCTCTGGGGAGGGCGAGATTTTTGTGAGCTACATCAGTGAAGTTCCGGTCTGGAAAAGCACTTATCGCATTCTGATGCCCGAGAAATCGGGTGATAAGGCGCTGCTGCAAGGTTGGGCGGTGGTGGACAACACGATTGGAGAAGACTGGGCAGACGTGGAGCTATCGCTCGTGGCGGGTGCCCCGCAATCGTTCGTGCAGAACATCTCGCAGCCGTACTACGTGCGGCGGCCAGAGGTCGCGCTGCCGGAGTCAGCGCAGTTGACGCCGCAAACGCACGAGGCGGCCTTCGATCGATTGGAACAGTACGCCAAGCTGCAGCTGGCCCCGGGGGTGGCTGGCCCCGGGCGTTCCAGCGTCATGACGGGCCTGCAGGGATTCGTCCGGGACCCCACCGGGGCGGCAATCTCCAATGCGCATGTCACAGTCAGGAACGAAGAAACCGGTACTTCTCAATCCACTACCACCAACGCGCAAGGCATGTACCGCTTTGACAACATTCAAGGCGGAAATTCGGCGCTCTTTGTGGACTCACAGGGCTTCAAACGCTTCCAGTTGACCAGCTTCTATCTTGGCGTGGACCGCATGAATGAGATTGACGCGCGGCTGGAGCTGGGGAGCAGGTCGGAGGCTGTAACTGTTTCCGCATCTACTCCCACGGTGAACACAGAGAGTGCGACTCTTTCCTCGGTCAGAAGCTACGCCGAAGGCGAAGAGCCCGAAGCCGAGGCCAAGGGGTTGGGCGACAATTTCGAGTACAAGCTCAAGCAGAAGATCACGATCGGGAAGAACCAGTCGGCGCTCGTGCCCATTCTGCAGTCGAAGATCGAGGCGGAGAAAGTCACGCTCTGGTCAGCCGGGTCCGACAATGTGCTTCGGGCCCTTTGGATCAAGAACACGAGCGGACTCACACTCGATGGCGGCTCCTTCAATCTGATCGACGCTGACGCCTTTGCCGGCGAAGGCGTCCTGGAAACAATTCATCCCGACGAGCGCAGACTGATCTCCTACGCGGCTGATCCGGCGGTACACATCGTGGACCGAACCCAAGAGGAAGAAAGGCCGGTAAGCCGGGTCCGCATGTCGAAGGGCATTCTGATCACGACCCAGGAATTGCGTTCTACTCACAAGTTTGTGATCCGCAATGTGGATACGACGCCTCGTCAGGTGGTTGTGGAGTACCCGGTGCGCAGTGGCTGGAAACTCGCGGATAGTGTGAAGCCAGCCGAGACCACGGCCAATTACTATCGCTTCCGCGTGCCGGTGGAAGCTGGCAAGACGGGCGAACTCTTGGTCGAGGAGTACAACCCACAGGACACACGCTATGAACTTGCCGAGCTTGAAGACGAGCAGGTCAAGCGATTGAGCCTGCTCGTCGCTGACAACCGGATCACGCCTGCGCTCAAAGACGCGATGCAGCGGGTACTGCAAAAGAAGAACGACATTGCGCGGCTCGAAGATCAATCGTCGGAACGCAAGCGGCAGATGGACGCTATTGAAAAAGATCAGGTACGTCTGCGCGAGAACATGAAGGCGCTGAAGGGCAGCGCCGAAGAACGTGCTCTGATCCAGCGTTACACGCGCGAACTGGATTCGCAAGAAGACAGGCTCGCGGCTCTGCGAAAAGAGAAAGAAGACTTTGACGCCAAACACGAGCAGGCGCAGACGGAATTGGAAACCATGGTCGAGCAAATCGTCTTGGACGAACGTTTCTGAGTTGTTTTTGGTTGCCGACACAACGCTTTACAGTTTCCGGCGAAACCCTTATAGTGCCCGTCCATGAATGGAACTTTCTTCTGCACCAAGTGCGGCGCGCCCAACTCCGCGCAGGCCCAGTTCTGCAACCGCTGTGGAGCTGCCCTGAGCCCGCTTCCGACCGCGGCTCCGAGTCCTGGGTCCGCCGCTGCCCCACCCCCGGTCGCGTCCGTTCCATATTCCCCGCCGACATCGGTCGTCGGGCTTCGCTACGGAGGGTTCTGGATTCGAGTGGTCGCGCTCATCATCGATGCCATCATCGTAAGGGCTTTGGCGTGGCCGATTGGCATGATCTTCGGTCTGGGCGGGCTGGCAGGGACCCTCGGCGGCTTCCCGCATGGCGCCATGGGTCTGCATCTTCTCGGGGGTGGGGTGGTAGCTACGGTGATCGTCTTCGGTTCCTGGTTATATGAAGCGTTCATGCTGAGTTCCCCGTACCAGGCAACCCTCGGCAAGATGATTTTCGGGATGAAGGTCACCGATCTTAACGGCAACCGCATTTCGTTCGGGCGCGCCACCGGCCGGCATTTTGCCAAGTGGCTTTCCGGGATGATCCTGGGCATCGGTTTCATCATGGTCGGCTTCACTGAGCGCAAACAGGGATTGCATGACATGCTGGCAGGGACGCTGGTGCGGATCGGTTGAAGACTACCCCTTGAGAGCCTTGGGCTTCAAATAGCGTGACAATTTCCGAAGAGTGCCCTGAGCTTTCAGCACCTTGCCTGTTTTCAATGAGGCGAGACAGTCCTACCGCCGCCTCCACCATGTTTTTCCTTTACTCAAAGACAAGTAGCTACTAACCACTTTTGGCTTGACTTCCACAAAACGGAGTCACAGAATCATGTTCTTCCCTACGCTATTCGGGCCCGCTCTCAACTCGAAATCGATCCATTTCCATTGGAGGCAACATGCCCAACGATCCAAATCCTCCTCGCATCTGTTTTGATCGTGTTGTTCCAGATCACGCAAATCCGACCGGGGCCAACGTCCACAAACAGGCGATCGCGCGCTATGCCGTGGCTGTGCAGGAAAAGGCGCAGAAAAGCGGAAAGCCACTACCGTCACACCCGACCTTCCAAGACCATGTTGCGGCGATCGGAGACTTGGGAGAACTCCATGCTTCGGACCCAGTCGCCGTACTAAGGATGGCGGTGATCAATCAGAAGAAGTGGGATCCCGGCCACGTTCTAACGTGCAGATTCCTTGACGGCGATGACTTCCAGCAGCAGAAAGTCACTGAGAAAGCCAAACTCTGGGAGAGCTACGCCAATATTCAAATTGACTTTGGGAATGACCCGAACGCACAGGTCCGAATCTCGTTCCAAGCTGATCCAGGGTCGTGGTCGGCGGTCGGCCAGGACTGCCTGATAACCGACGCGTTCCCGAAGGACCAACCGACCATGAACTTCGGATGGCTGCGGGACGACACGGACGACAAGGAATACGAACGCGTCGTCGTTCATGAATTCGGCCATGCCCTGGGGTGTATCCACGAGCACCAATCTCCGAGAGAAAAACTGCAATGGAACACCCAAGCGGTCTACGAGACTTTTTCGGGGCCGCCCAACAACTGGAGCAAAGAGGAAATCGATCAAAATATCCTCGAGAAATATTCCCCGCAAGGGATCAGTGCGACAAGTTTTGATCGAAAATCCATCATGCTGTATCAATTCGATGCTTCACTTTTCCTGAATCACGTAGGTACCCCGCTCAACTATCAACTGTCGAAGCGCGACGAGAATATGATTGCGAGCATGTACCCGAAAGCATCTTCCGAAAAAAAGACTGCATGAGGGAAGAGCCCGCAGCTTGGCTGCGGGCTCCCTCGTCTCCGCCGAGATCGCCCCCGCGCCAGATGTTTCTGGCGCGCTTCGCGCGCCCCGGCAACCGAGGGCAGCTGTCCCTACGTCCCTCCCCATCCGCTAGACTAAGGGCATGGCTCTGGGTGTTTCCCGGCTTCGGCACTGGTTGGCCGCAGGCGCGATCTTGGCGGTCGCGATTGTGGCTGGGATGTACCTGTACGCGCGCTGGCGCGTTCGAAATTCCGTGCACGAAGTTCCGCAGAAAATCGGCTTCGACATCCAGCAGACCGCCCAAGGCTTCTCAATTTCCAAGTCCGAAGAGGGTCGCACCCTGTTCCGGGTGGATGCCTCCAAGGCGGTGAAATTCAAGAAAGGCGGCGTGACCGAACTGCACGACGTAAGAATCGTCGTCTATGGAAAAGATGCCAGCCGCTTCGATCGCATCGTCGGCGACGACTTCGAATACGATCCGGCTTCCGGGAATGTGACCGCCAAGGGCACGGTGAAAATTGACCTGGAAGGGAATCCGCAGGGCCTCGAACATCCGGATCAGGCGCCGCCCGAGGAGATGAAGAACCCGATGCACGTGGAAGCCAGCGGCCTCGCCTTTAACAGCAAGAACGGCAACGGGTCGGCCCGCGGACGGGTTGAGTTTCAGACGCCGCAAGCATCGGGCTCCGCCGTCGGAATCGACTACGTTTCGAAAACGGGCACGATGACGTTGCTTTCTGACATCGCGATGGATGTAAGCAGTCAGTCGGTGCGCCTGAATGCCGATCGCGCGGTGATCACGAAAAACCCACGGCAGATTGTGCTGAGCCATCCGCGCATGGCCCATGATGGACGCCGGCTGCAGTCCGACCGGGCGACATTCTTCCTGCGCGACGACAACACGGTGGATCACATCGTGGCGGAAGGAGACGTGGAAAGCCAGATGCACGGTGCTTCCGATGCGACCGCTCGTGCCGATCGGGGGGAATTGTATCTGACCGGATCGCGGAATCTGCTGACCATGGCAATCCTCAGCGGCAACGTGAAACTGGCCTCGCAGGGAGAACGGCCGGCCGAGGCGGTGGCCGGAAGGGTAACGCTCCACTTCGCCGGGAAACAGACTCTCCAGACGGTTCATGCCGAAGACGGCGTGAAGCTTACGCAAAGGAAGATCGAGGCGGCGTCCGTGGGTGGACGGGCGGGGCCTGCCCTGAGCGGAGTCGAAGGGGCACCCGTCTCTCCACTAACTACCGACGCGCAGGAAGTTGAAATGACCGCGCCGGTCATGGACTTCGTCTTGAAAGACGGTCATGTGATCGAGAGCGCGGTCACCAGCGGTCCTCCGCAGATTGTCATTACGCAGCCCGGACTCAGCCAGCGCACCGTGGTTATTGCCGCTACGTTCACGGCCAGCTTCACCGAACGCAATCGCCTTGCGAGCCTGCATGGCGCACCCGACGCGAAGATCGTCAGCAGCAAGGCCGGACAGCCCGATCGCGTCTCAACCAGCCAGTCGCTGGACGCCGCGTTCCGTCCCGAAGGTGGCATTGCATCGATGGTGCAGCAGGGCGATCTGGCCTTTATCGATGGCACGCGCAGAGCCTGGGCCCAGCGTGCAACCTATACCCCAGCCGATCAGATGCTGGTGCTGAACGGATCGCCGCGCGTGGTGGATAGTGGCATGACCACGACCGCCGACGTGATGCGCATGAACCGCGGAACGGGTGACGCCGTCGCCGAGGGCAACGTAAAGAGCACGTACTCCGAACTGAAGGTGCAACCGGACGGCGGGATGCTCGCCTCCGCGGATCCGATCCACGTAGCCAGTCGCAGCATGACGGCGCACCGCTCAGCCGGGGTCGCTGTGTACAGCGGCAATGCCGTCCTCTGGCAAGACGCGAATGTGGTGCGGGCTCCCACCCTGGAGTTTGACCGGGAGCAGCGTTCACTGGTCGCCGGGGGAACGGCCAGCCAGCCCGTTTCCACGGTGCTCGTGCAGGCGGACAAGAGCGGAGAAGCTACTCCGGTGACGATCACTTCGGCGCATCTGACGTACAAAGATGCCGAGCGAACGATCATTCTGGATGGGGGCGTGACCGTAAAGGGAGCCGACGCGACCATGACCGCACAGCAGATGAGCGTGTTTCTGGCGGCGCGCAATCCGTCGCAAGGCAGTGCCGAGCGCGGAACACCCGGACGAGTGGAGCAGATCATCGCCCAGGACAAGGTGGTCATCACCCAGCCGACCCGGCACGCGACTGGGGAGCGGTTGGTTTACAGCGCGGCTGAAGAGAAGTTCGTCCTGACCGGCGGATCGCCTAGCATTTTTGATGCCGAACGAGGCA
>JAIQEY010000092.1 GCA_020073565.1 Terriglobia bacterium | reverse complement strand
ACACAATATCCATACAACTACTCTATAACCATCAGCGCAATCTGCTCAAGCGTTTTGTGGCCACTCCTATGTGCCGTAGCGATTTTCTGCTGGCCCTCACCAGTAGCCGTCTCGTGTTGATGCTCGTCGAAGTCGGGCTGCTGCTGGGGTTCGGCGTGCTGGTCTTCCGGATGCGCGTGCTGGGATCGCTCTTGAGCATTTTGTTACTGGGCGCGGTGGGCGCGATCTCTTTTGGCGGACTGGGTTTGCTCACCGCCAGCCGCGCGCAGAAAATCGAAAGCGTCAGCGGCCTCATCAACGTGGTGATGATGCCCATGTGGGTCTTCTCGGGTGTGTTCTTTTCCTACCAGCGTTTCCCCGCGATGATCCAGCCCTTCATCAAAGTGCTCCCTCTGACTGCGCTCAATGACGCGCTGCGCGCCACCATCCTGCAAGGCGCCTCCCTCGGGTCGCAGGCGGGGCGGCTACTTATTCTGGCGGTGTGGGGCGGCATTTCCTTTCTGCTGGCGCTGCGCTGGTTCCGCTGGACTTAGTCCAAGGCGGGCTCAGCTGGACAGGTCTCCCTGACCCAGGCGCCGGTGAAAGA
The DNA here is from genome assembly GCA_020073565.1 of Terriglobia bacterium. Taxonomy (GTDB): domain Bacteria; phylum Acidobacteriota; class Terriglobia; order Terriglobales; family Acidobacteriaceae; genus Acidiflorens. The sequence continues at coordinate 12,545 of JAIQEY010000092.1, read as the reverse complement.
GTTCCAGCACCAGACCCCAGCATAGCTGGGCCAGCGCCGGCTCATAGCGCGGGCCTTCGTCGCGCATGAAGGCGTGGGCGGCATTGAACTCGTGCCAGGTGAAGCGAACTCCGGCTTCCTCCAGCCGCGCCTTGATGAGGTTGCGTCCCTCCAGCGGAATATGGGGATCCTGTCGTCCCCAGATGTGCAACAGCTCACCGCGAATCTCTCCCGCGCGCTGCAGCGAGTTGTCGTGCTTACCCTTGCCCAGACTGCCGGAGTGAATATCGGTAGCATAGAAACAAGCCGTCGCCAACACGTCGGGATTCATGGCGGCACGAAACGCCAGATGGCCGCCGATGCAGATGCCCATCACTCCCAGCCGGCCGGTGCAGTATTCGTAGGACTTGAGAAAATCCAGCGCCGCCCGGGCATCGCTGTCGTAGGAGGAAATCTCCTTCGTGATCTTGTCCGCGTTGCCGCGATCCGCACCCGCCGTGTCGTAGGCCAGCACCGTGCCCAGTGCTTCAAGCTCATGGAAAATCTCCGGCACCGCCACCACAAAGCCGTGTCCTGCCAGCACGGCGGCGGCGCGACGCACCGGCGCCGTGACCTGGAAAATTTCGGAATACATCACCACCCCGGGATATTTCCCCGCCGCCACCGGCCGCAGAATGTAGGTGCGCATCGGCCCGGTGGGCGTCGCGATGTCCACAAACTCGTTGTCGCGAATGATCATGATTGTTCCTCGCTGAGGGGCTCGATTGTGCCATGAAGGGGGCAGTTGTGGGAACTACGAGGGGAGTGCACATTTTCGTTGCGGTTTATAGTGAACCTGTGCCGAGCGCAGAGCGCGACGTGGTCAAAGCAGTCGTACCGCGAGATTCTCCCCGCGGGATGACGGCCATTGGGGTTTTCTTTTTCTTCGGCGCCCTCATGGCCTCGCTTGCGGGAACGACACTGCTTTGGCCGGGCACAGTCCTGGATCGAATGTGGGCTCTGAATCCGAACGCCTATGAGCAGCTTGCGCCCTTGGGTAGAACCGTTGGAAGCGTTTTTCTCGCACTCAGCGGAGCTCTGGCGGCGGCGGGTGTGGGATGGTTCAAACGACGCGTTTGGGGATGGGGGTTGGCTGTGGTCATCATCGCAACCCAGGTCGCGGGAGACTGGGTGACTATCTTCATGGGCCAATTGGTCAGAGGTGGGGTGGGGGTGGTCATTGCCGGGGCGCTGCTGTTTTATATCCTGCGGCCCCGGGTCAGGGAGGCCTTTCGGCGTGGTGCGGGGCTGAGCACTCTTTAGGAACTGATTGTCGATTGGCAGTTCTTCTCTGTGCTCTTGTTTCTCGGTGGTGAAAATACAGTTATGCAGATTACCTGGCAAAGTCTGGCCGGAATGATTGACCACACCAACCTGCGCCCGGAGGCAACCCGGGAGCAGATCAATCGCCTGTGTGACGAAGCCCGGGAACTCGGATTCGCCGCAGTCGTGGTCAACCCTTGCTACGTGACTTTGGCCCACTCCCGCCTGGAGGAAAGCAAGGTGAAGGTAGCAACCGTGGTCGGTTTTCCGTTGGGAGCGACCCTGACCAGCGTGAAGCGTTTCGAAGCGGAAGAAGCCTTGCAACTGGGCGCGGGCGAGATTGATATGGTGCTGAATATCGGAGCGCTCAAATCAGGGGAACGGGATCTGGTTTTGTCGGACATTCACAGCGCGGCCGAGGCGACTCATGCGCACGGCGGGTTGCTCAAGGTCATCCTCGAGACCGGTCTTCTTACCGACAACGAAAAGAAGGTGGCCTGCGAGATCAGCGTCGAGGCGGGAGCGGATTTCGTGAAGACGTCCACCGGCTTTCTGGGTGGAGGCGCGACCGCGGCCGACGTTGCACTCATGCGCCGCATCGTGGGGGACAGGGCTGGCGTGAAAGCTGCGGGAGGAATTCGGGCCGCGGACGATGCCAAGGCAATGATTGCCGCAGGCGCTAACCGCATCGGCACCAGCAGCGGGGTAAGCATCATCCGCGAGATGCGCGGAGGGTCATAACAACATCCCCGCAATTGCGGCGGACATCAAGTTGGCCATCGTTCCCGCCAGCATGGCGCGCACCCCGAGGCGAGCCAGTTCACCTCTCTTATTGGGCGCAAGCGCGCCGATGCCGCCGATCTGGATGCCGATCGAACCCAGGTTGGCAAAACCACAGAGCGCGAACGTGGCGATGGTGAAGGAGCGCGGGTCGAGTGCGGCTTTCTGCGGTCCCAGCAGGGAAAATGCCACCAACTCATTCAGCACCATGCGTGTCCCCAGCAGATTGCCGATGATGGGGCAATCGTGCCAGGGGATGCCAATAAGCCAGGCAATGGGGGCGAACAGGGTGCCGAGAATTTTCTCCAGGCTGTCAGGGAACCAGGTGAAGCCGTAGTGTGCCAGGCCGTTGTGGATGCCGCCTAGGATACCGTTGGACAGGGCAATCAGGGCGAGGAACGAGATCAACATGGCGGCCACGTTGAGCGCCAGGTGCAAGCCATCGGTCGTGCCGCGGGCGACGGCAGCCAGCAGGTTCTCGCTCTTCTCAGTGGCGACTTCTTCCGCCGGCATGTCAACCCGGCCGGCGGTTTTCGACTGCTCAGTCTCCGGCACCAGCATTTTTGCCATCAGGATGGTGCCCGGGGCAGTCATGATGACGGCGCTGAGCAGGTGCTTGGGCTCGATGCCGAAAAAAATGTAAGCGGCCATGATCCCGCCGGAGACGTGGGCCATGCCGCTAGTCATGACCGTCATCAGTTCTGAGCGCGTGAGGTCGGGCAGGAAGGGGCGAATGGTGAGCGGGGCCTCGGTCTGCCCCATGAAGATGCTGGCGGCCACATTGAGCGACTCGGCGCCGCTGGCCCCCATGAAGCGGGTCATCACCCGCGCCATTTGCCGAACAATGAACTGCATGATGCCGTAGTGATAGAGGACGGCGAAAAAGGCGGCAATAAAGATGATGGTGGGCAGCACCTGGAACGCCAATACGAGGCCGAAACGGGAGCCCTGTTTCCCCAAGTCGCCGAAGACAAACTGCGAGCCGGCAAACGAATAGCTGAGCAGGCGATTGACGGCGTCCCCGGCCTTCTGGAACAAATTGCGTCCCAGATCGCTGCGCAGCACGAACACGGCGAAGACGCACTGCAAGCCGAGTCCCCAGCCCACGGTCTTGATGCGAATGGCGCGGCGATTAGTGGAGAAGGCATAGGCCAGCCCCAGCATGGTCAGCAGACCGAGAATCCCAGTGAATCGGCCCATTCCGTTTGCCTTGGCCGGAGCCTCGACGATGCGATGAACCAGCCGTCTCAAGCGCGGCGGTGCCTGATCGGCGATCCGATAACCCGGTTCGATCAACTTCCGCGCCCGAGTTGCGCTCTTCGGAAATTGTAGTGAATCGTGCAAAGAGGTTCGCTCGCAATCACAGGGTCTGAACCTGGTTGTGCAATACAGGCCGACGGCGAAATCGGCGGGTGAGGAGCGGGGCAGAGGGCGTGTTGCGAGGGACCGGGAGTCGGTGATAAATTCGCCTTACCTACCGTAGGCGAGCGGGAGTAGTTCAGCGGTAGAACGCCAGCTTCCCAAATCTGTCCTATCCAATCCAATCAACAACTTAAACAGGCTCCGAAGGACTGCCAAGTCATTGATAGTTCATGGTGGGCATCGCTCTCTGCGGGTGCTCGTGCGGGTGTAGCATACGAAACCTGGAGGTGGACAGGCCCGAATGGGAGTTCTCAGAGTGGGTGAGAGGACAGTATTTCTCCGCAGAGGCAAAGGCACGAGCGACACGGTCAACGTCTGTGATGCTGACAATCGAGTGAGCCAATACGAATGGAAAATCCGTGTGTTCAAACCGACGACGGTTACTGAGAATGATCTGGCACGATTTACTGATGTGCCGTCGATGATTGAATGGTTGAAGAACCAACCTGACGTAGTGGTTGAAAAGTCTGACGCGGACTTATCCCCATGCGTCTCCGAGCGAGCAATCCCACTGTCGTCTCAAACCGCTTATGACGCAACGAGCGATCCGTGGATGCAGGAAGCAAAATGGCTCGTCGAACACACCTTGGAACAACTGGCCCATGAGGTAATGGAGTTCCCGTATTTACATCGTCGCGAACATTCATTACATGCGCGTCTCTTTGCGATGCTCAGTGGGCAGCCGCACTTCGCAAGATTATTTCCGCTAGGTAACACAGGGGCTTTTACACAGACGATTCACAAAGAGTGGCCTGAAACGACGGCGGAAGAAGGCCATCGACGTGGCAACTTCGATCTTGCAATCCTGTCCCCAGTCCAACTGAAAGCCGCGCGGATCGAGGATTTCTTAGCTGGCCGCTTGCCTGCTCCCATTGTGATTGAGATCGGCCTCGACTACGGTGCAGCTCACCTGGCAGAAGATGAGGAGAAGCTCTTGAACAGTGAGGTTCAATATCCTTACCTGGTTCACATCGAAAGGGAACGCTATCGCGATCCTAGGATAGACCGAATCCTTCTAAAACCTAGCGGCAGAATCCGTACGATTTACGTTCACCTTCTTCGCGGCGAAACATTCTATAAAATGATTTTGGATACAGATTTTCGGTCAAAGTGAATGGCCTACGTTTGACTCATTTGATCGAAAGTCAGTTTTTTCTAGGATTCCGGCTGTGGCGAACACTCCGACGTCGACGAACTTTGGGCCGCCTGGCGCGGCCCATTCTTCTTTGGGAAAGAACCGACTTCCGTTCGGAACCTACGTCGCGGCGCTTAGATCGAGAAGAGCCTGGTCCGATTCGCCTTCGTCTGGAGTTTTTTTTTCCTCCTGTGTTGGCGCGGGTACGTCCGCGACGGTGAACAACGGACTCTGAATAATGCGATCCAGGTTAGCAGCCAGTTTTGGGGCCATTTCTAGACTCTTCTCGATTGTCCACAGGATCTGCAACAGCTCGTCGGTCATGTCGGCGATCCAACTCTTCGGACGTATCTCATCTAGCGGCGAAGATGATTTCCCAGTTCTCTCTAGCATCCGGTAGCCGAGCCAGGAATGCACGGGGTGAAACCCAGAAATCTCGTAGTCAAAGACAGGTTTGCTAACTGGCCTAACAGGCTGCGGAAAAACTGAATTGCAGCGTGTTTTTCTTTCTGTTTCTCATGGTTTGCTGATCTCGAACGGCTTGATTTCCGGTGTTTTTGTGGCCCTCGGAATCTAACCCGATGCTCCTGAAGACACCCGTCGGCCCAGACTTACACCGCCGGAACTGCGGCGGTCAGGTTTCGCATGCGCACCAAGTTGTAGGCGGCGCAGGCCATGGTAAAAATCCAATCCACTCTACAGACTCCGCGATGCTGCACCTTCCGCATCAGCGCAATCGTCTTCAGCCAGCCGAAGCACTCCTCGATTCGCTTTCTCTTTCTCTGGCTGAGGGCGTAACCTGCGTGCCGCGTGGTGCGGCCATCAATCGCGCTGCCGCCGCGCCGTTCGACGTTCTGCGCGACATGCGGCGTCACCCGCAGATTCCGGCACTCGGCTACAAATCCGTGCGTGTCGAATCCTTTGTCTCCGCCTACCGTCACCGTTTGCGGGCCGGGAAGTTTCTCCAACATCACCAGCGCCGCGTCGCGCTCCGCCGTCCCGTTGGCCTGGAACACTTCCGCGTCCGCGATCAGACCATTGCGATTCTCCACCAACAGATTTCCCGTGTAACTCAACTTAGACTCCTTGCCTTCGCCCTTGCGCGCCAGCCACGCCTCGGGATCGGTCTTCGATTCATGCGTTTCATTCGACCGCCGCTCGCCGCGAAAGTTCACCGTGGGATTGCCCGGATCGTCATCCGACGGAGGCGAGGACTTGCCCTGCTTGGGCTGAAAACTCTTCGCTCCTGCCCAAGCTTCCAGCAGCGTGCCGTCCACCGTAAAATGCTCGTCCGAGGTCAGATCCTTGGTCTGCGCTTGCTCCACCACTCGCGACAAAAACTCTTTGGCCACATCCGCCTCCAGCAAGCGGTCGCGATTCTTGGTGAACACGGTCGCATCCCACACATCGTCATCGGCATTCAACCCGACGAACCAGCGGAACAACAGGTTGTAATCCATCTCTTCCATCAGCAGTCGCGCGCTGCGGATCGAGTACAACATCTGCAGCAACTGCGCCCGCAACAGCTTCTCCGGCGCAATCGACGGACGGCCCACGCGAGCGTACATCGCATCGAAGCGCCGCGACAGTTGAGTCAGTACTTCGTCCACCATCGTTCGGATGGCGCGCAGCGGATGATCCTTCCGCACGCGCTCCTCCGGCGACAAATAACTGAAGATGTGATTCTGCTGCTGATCGTCTCCGCGCATGCCTTCTCGTACCATACTGGCCTGTGGATTAGGAGTAGTTTTTCAGCAACCTGCTAGAGCTCACGGCATCAGAGTCAAGAAAGACGACAGGCATTACGAGCCGAAGAGCGGCGAATTATGGTTTGCGCCTGGCACAGGCGTCTTGTCTGCACGGACGAATCCTCACGGGCATCGATTCGGCATGAAGGTAGACGCGGATCTCGTGTATAAAATCACCAAGCAGGCCATAAAAGAATCCGGCGTGCCCGAAGATGAGTTTGACATCAAGAAAACTCCTGTATCGACGGTGATTTCGCGCAAGACTGTAAACCTCGAACGTGCTGCGGGGATCGCAGTCAAAACCCTCGACCCGGACAATGAGTTGGAAAAGTGGTACGCGTTCGGTCGCTCAATGGACGAATCAATGGCCTACGATCCCAAAATACAGTTCGTATGCGTTGACCCCAAAGCGTCCAAAGGCACATGGGATTTTCTGACCAAACTCAAGTAATAGATACGCATCCTGCTGGACAGCCACATTAATCTTGTCGAAACGCAATGCCGGGAAGCATCGGTCGCAGAAAGCGTAACAATCCTAGCGTTTCGGAGGAGTAGTTGGAATGGCGGACCGGGGAAAGATGCTCGTTTCGATCGCGATCTATGAGGTGTGGATTCACAGTCAAAAGGTGGAAAAGGCAGTAGCGAAGCCATTCTTAGCTGGCTACTCAGGTTGCCGTCGATGGATAATGAATGATCTCGTGAACGGCACAGGACGTTGATGGGCTAGCGTCTGGTGATCACCAGCAACTCTTGGCATGGCAGGTGTCCAATGTGCATGCGAACAAGCCAGGTAAGCCCCTTTCAGAAGTGGCAATGGGCAGGGAACGAAATTGTTCACAACACGATCATTCCGGCCTCACGCACGGTCCCCAGGACGAAAAGAAAGTTCTATCCGATTGACATTCGGGAATATTTGTCGACCGAAGACAACGCCGTCGTTCGCCAAACAGTGAAGAACATCATTGCTGGGCTGCCTGCAGTGAGCCAAGCTCGGTTCAGTTCCAGTCTGCCAGGGTCGTTTGACTTCCGCGCTGATACGGTCGTGGAGTACTTCGGCAGCAATCTTAGCTATCAGCCTACTGGCCGTGACTTTGACGAATGGTTATTTCCTGATGAGACCTTGGCCCTCAAGGCCGGCGATTGCGAGGATCTGGCGTTTCTCTTGGCCGCGCTTCTCGAGGCCAGTGGCATCAGCAGTTACTGCATCCGGGTGGCGTTAGGCTCGGTCACTCGTCACGGCCACAATGGCAAGGTGAGAGCAACCGATCACGCGTGGGTCGTATATCTGAACGAGTCCGGCGCTTGGGAGATTCTTGAGCCGCTCGCCGTAACCGGGAAGAAACACCAGAAGCAAAGGGCTGAGCCCTCACAACCTCTTCCCCACGTACTGGACGAGATCGAGTACACCCCCTACTTTGTATTCAACCGTGCCCACCTTTGGCGCATCCGTAGCTCGGACAACGCAGCCAACCTTCCTCTCGCAGACTACCTCGGCAGTCGTAAGTTCTGGGTCGGATTTAAGCCTCTGTTTGCCGTAAAAGTGCATGAGGGTATTTATGACGAAGCTCTTCAGGGAATGGCCTCTGGTGATCTAAGAGCAATCAAGCGGGCCAGCTTGATTGCGGATGTCGATGTGCTTGCGTATGATCCTCGGGACCACTTTGACTTCGCATATATTGCGGAGGGATGGAGCCGCGTGCAACAGCGTCTTGCAACCGGCGACCTGCGGCACTTTGCGTACGCGCTGCATGCGGTCGCTGATTTCTACGCCCATACCGTTTATGCCGACCTAGGACAGAAGGATGCTACGGGGAACCTGGTGCCCTATGATCCCGCTAGCCCGAATCTCACCACAAGTCCGACGTACGATTTTTCACCGTATCAGCCACTGCCGGGATGCTCCGAATCCCTGGCGCAGGGCGCTGCGGACTGGAACGGGAAACTGATCAGCGGTCAGTGGTGGCGCTGGTACAGCGCCTTTCCAGACGAGCTGAAGAACAGCTCAGGTTTCGCTCATCGGAGATGTCTGCCCGACCACGATGCAATGGCCGTGGACAGTCCGACATCGGGCGCCGCACAAAGGCGGTACAGTGGGGCTGAATACACACGCCAGTTTCAATTACGACGCAGCGCAGCGGTTCAACACATTCGACAGATCTATCAAGGGTGGCGAAGAACGTAAAGCTGTTAGCTTTCGACGTTATCGACCAGGATGAGGAAGGGGTTGGCGGACTGAGAAAGCTTACGAACCTGCGATAGTGGTGCCCATCTCTTTTGTAGAGCTTAGAAAGTCTCCAATCCTAGAATTTTCGCGAGTGCCATATTGTGTCCCTGCCATCACCCCCCTGGTGACCCCAGACGCCGACAAAATGCGTTGAGAGGTGTTGCACTTGAACATGGAAATACCTCTGCAAACACAGTCACGTTCGCGTTTAGCAAGTCTGAGTGGTGTCTTCATTCGGAAATAAAGAATCTGTCCTCGCGCGTGAATGCTTCTTGCTGAGGCTTTGAGCCACCGACATCTTCAGTGGCTTGGGCATACGACGTCAGCTGCTTGATCACCTGCGCGCTGGCGCCTGCTTCGCCCACCCTGGTTCCGAACGTGTGCCGGAAGGAATGAAGACTCAAGCCCTCGAGCTTGAGTTTTTCGGCAGGTCCGCTGCATCTGGTGCTGAAGCGTCGACTTCGGGATAGCGAAGCGGGTCTCGGTGTAACAGTTCTTTGAGATCTGCTCGAGAACCCGCCTGGCAGGTACGGTCAATGGAACGTCCCGTGGTGTTGCGAAATGTAAGCTTACATCTCTTTCCGTACATTCTGGAACATATCCAAGTCCTTCAACCTCAACAAATCAGCCCTACATCGGACCGGTTGCGACGCGGGAATGTATGAATACTGATGTATGACTCTAAGTGTAATGATAACAGATCGTCTATAGTAGTTGACGTAATATATACCGTAGTATATTCTGTAGTTGCTTCGTGAGTATGATCCGTACGGTCAAAATCGATGCCATAGAGTGCACCTGCGAACGCTGCGGGAATACTTGGATGCCCCGGCCGGTGCAGGACGGCAACAAATGGACGACGCCAACACCGATTGCGTGCGCCGTTTGTAAATCACCTTATTGGAACCGCCCCCGGAAAGAGAAGAGTACTCGTGGCAAGAGATAACGGGTTTGTTTTTCTGACTGAAGATGAGCTGTTGTCTGTTCTGCGGACGGCTAAAGCGAAATCGATCCGTGATTGGGCCATGATCCTAACAACGTATAGTCACGGTCTCAGGGCCGCGGAAACGTGCGGACTGAGGGTTACTGACCTGGACATGCGCGGCGGTGTGTTGTCTATCCAACGGTTGAAAGGAAGTCTGTTCACGATTCAGGAACTAGAAAGGCACCGTGGCATACCGCTGTTGGACGAGGTCAAAGCGCTGAAGGAGTGGCTGCCGTTCGCCCCACAGATTGCGGAGATGCCTTGTTTACGTCTCAGAAAGGCAGCCATCTTACCAGTACACACTTCTATCGGCTATTCGCCAGATCGCCCGTGACGCAGGCTTGCCAGACCATGAGAGCCATCCGCACGTTCTGAAACACGCCCTCGCCACACACCTGGTTCGACGGGATGTGAATCTGGCGAAAGTGCAACTGGCGCTCCGGCACCGTTCCATCAATTCGACTATGGTCTATGTTGGGGTATCCGATCAGGAAGCTGATAGCGCCCGGCATAACGCTTTGATGAATGCCTTTTGAACTCGCCGCCTGAGCCGGTGGCGTCTATACTGAAACGCAGCAGAGAACCTTGGGCATGATCCACGTCTGAAATGCCATTGGCTATATCCTTAATTTGTAGAAACGGCCCGGGTCACTACAGTGCGTAGCGGTTGTGCTAATACTCGATCAACGGCATTTGTGTCCGAGAGCCGCCCCGCGAGCATGCGTTCGAGGAGGTCCCGAGGCACGCAAGCTGAGAACTTGAGCTCGTCCACGGCTCTGTCGCGGTCACTTATCGGTGCTGTCTTCGGTGGATTGTCGCGAATGTTTGCGACTGCATCTTCTAACGTGCTGGCCTGCATCCCGCGGTTGAAACGAATCGCCAAGTTGTCGAAGCCAGTGGGTGCAAGATTTCTCAGGCTCTCTGCGAGCATCGCGTTTGCGCGCAAGCCGGCGAACGTCCACCAGCAGCAGCGTTCTTCCCCGGTGTCCGCGACAACGGACGTGTCTTTCAGAGATAGCCAACTGAACTCATTCCGAGCTTCGTCGATTTCTGCTGCAGCCCGCCGGGAAAGCCGCTCTCCGAGACCACTTCCGTGAAGCACTCGCTTGATCGCCTGGCAATAATAAAACGAGAGCGGTTGTCCGGACCCAATCCACCGGGAACGACCAATCTGATCAGACGGCTCTACATAAGCAATCCTTTTAACCCAGTCGATATTGGTTGTGACCCACCCTCTCCCAGCCAACAATAAAACACGCCTCTCGTAAGTTCGCACTAGAAAGGACGATTCGTGCACTTCACCCAAGTCCGTGTGGCCATAGCGCACTGAAAAAAGAGGAGGGCCCTACGGACAGCTACTTCGTGAATATACGCGACCTGTTTGGCAAGCTCGAAGGCGTGGAAGACATCATGGAAGACCCGCACACCACCAGTGTTCGACTGGTCACCAATCCCGGATGGCTTCTGGCTGCACAAGTTCCGTGCGACTTTTGCAACATGGAGCCTGTGGGGCTGGCGTCGATCTGCGCACCGTGCAGCAGTGGCTTGGACATAGCGACATGGAGAGCACCATGCGCTATCTGAAGCCATCGCGGAGTCAGCAGGTACAGGAGAAGGTCAACGAGATTTTTGTACCTCAATGGTAAGTAGGCAAGCGCGTTGATCAAGCGTTGCCGCGGGCGACGGCGGTTCACGGCTGGAGGATAGCGGACGGGTCCCAAGAGATCTTGAGCATGCTTAGCACTCGCCTGGCTCCGCCAACAAGGGACGAGCACGCACCGGCTGAGCAGAGTGACAGCGCAGGCGTTGACGCGGATGGTTCTCGGATCAGCGCAGCTCGCCATCGGGAATGAGGGGACGACCATGCTCAACGTAGGGCTCATGGGTGCGGCGAGCATCACGCCCCGCTCGGTGATCACCCCGTCGAAGCGGATGGATGATGTGCGCATCTGCGCCATAGCCTCGAAAAGCAAAGAACGAGCTAAGGAGTTCGCTGCGCGGTACGGCATTTCCCACGCGTATCCCGATTACGAGTCGCTACTTCGATCAACCAACGTCGATGCCGTTTACATCGCTCTCTCAAACGAGCTTCACGCAACCTGGGCAATCGAGGCGGCGAAGGCGAGAAAACATATCCTTATAGAGAAACCGATGTGCCTCACCTCCGAGGAAGCAAGCCGAGTGATAGCGGCGGCTGAGGACAACCGCGTCGTTATCCTAGAGGCGGTGGCGGTTCAGCATCACCCGTGGCAGGCCTCGATTAGAGAAATGGTTGGTCGTAAGCCTTATGGCCGACTCCTTGGCACCATGTCCACCATCACCTTTCGCCTGAAGGAAGGCCAGGGGCATCGGTTCTCGCCGGAGAAGGGCGGCGGTGTATTCTGGGACGAGGGCTGTTACTGGTGCCAGTTTCTCCAGATTGTTGGCGATCTTGGTGCGGAACAGGTCGGCGGATACTCGACCTTCAGCGGTCCCAATGGGATTGACCTGACGTTCAAGGCTTTCGCCGAAGTTGATGGGGTGAAAAGCACATTCATCTGTTCATACGAGATGCCGTTTGATAACACCCATGTTCTCGTCTTCGAGAATGGCAAGGCGCGCATCAGAAACTTTTTTGCGCCCATGTTCGGCGAATATCGTCTGAAGATCGATATCGCTCCCGAGGACGGCGACCGGCAGGAAACGATCGTTTTCGAGCCGAGGAATTACTTTTACGAGCAGCTTCGGCGCTCGCGAGGAATTACCCAGGACTGCTTGTCAGAAGTGACCCACCTTATTAGTTAAGCGGAGAATCGACAGAGCTGGAGAAGCGGTGATGATAAGTCACCCATGTCTGATCTCCGGAAGAAACCCTGCTGTATCTGCCGTCAATGGTTCCGTCCCAATCCGCGCGTAGGAGCGCGGCAGCGGATGTGCGGCAAAGCGAAGTGCCGGGTGTTGCACCGGCAAAAAACCCAAGCCCAGTGGCGG
>JAIQEY010000091.1 GCA_020073565.1 Terriglobia bacterium | reverse complement strand
TCTATAGCTAAGCGCTGGTTGAGGCGAACAGGAACTAATGTCGAAGGCAGGATAGAGTCCCGAGGCGTTGGACTGATTTATCCGGTTGGCGGTGAGCCCGGAGCCCGAGCAAGATCGCCAGAAAGCAAACCCGCAAGGGCGCTTTCTGAGTGAGGTCAGCAAGGGTCTAAACGCGAGCTACTGGCCGAGAGGAATGAGTTCAACATCACCTCGGGACTCTCTATTTTCAGCTTCGAGCTACTAGCTCCGAGCTTCTAGCTAAACCAACCCCTTCCCGCAAACCTTCCGTCGGCTTACTTCCCGGTATTTCCTGGTCCTCCTACTGCGAACAATTTCGGAACGCGCTGTTCCAGCGGCGGAAGTGCTGGGAACGGGGCGTGCGGCTCGGTCTGGTACCAGTAGGCAACCGAGAAGAAATTGTCGGAACGGTGATTGGCGTGGCCGTGCTCAATGGTTGCGCGCAGGGACTTGGTGAACGTGATCGGGGAATCAAGGTGGAATCGGTACACCGACGTGCGCGATCCCGCTTTTTCGTCGCCTTTCACGGGTGCGCCATACAGCCCGTAGGAGAAGCCGTGGTCGCCGAAGCCCCAGGCTCCTAGAAAGTAGTCCTCCGAGCCGGTGCCGTTGATCGAAGGCAGCGCTTCGCCGTCGACGAAGAACATGTCGTCGCCTTCTCCCCACCAACCATCCTGATTCTGCAGGATCGACATCGCCACACCGACGAAATGCCCGCGGCCTGCGGCTTCCATCCAGACGTAATTGCCATCGCCGTTCAGGTTCTTGCGGTTATTGACGGCTGGGTCTCCATTTTCTTTCCACTGGCTGGTCCAGCCCTGGGCGGGCGTGGCCTGGCGATATTGGGCGTGGAAATACAGCTGGTCGGCAGGCAGCGGCTTGGCGTAGACGCGGTAATCGATATTGAAATAAAAGGCGTCGGTTTTTTGTGAACCCTCGTTGGTCACGGTGATGCGTCCATGTTTTTCGAAGGGCATGGGGAAGTAACAGTTCAGGGCCTGCCTGGAGCCGACCGAAAGCGGAATGGACTCATAAAGAAAATAGTCGCCCAGCCCAAGGCCATAAAAATCGCCGATCGGAGCTTCCGCGCTGGGCGTGGATTCGCCATCCCAGTACATGCGCAGGACCAGGGCCTTCAGGTGATTAGGGTCCGGACTCGCAATCGTGGTCCAGATGTGGCTCACGACTGCGGGGCCGTCGGCGTCGAGCAGGGTGAGCGTTGCGCCGGGAGCGATCTCGCGGGCGTCGGCGTTTGCGCCGCTGCGGTCGTAACTGGAGGAACGCTTCTGGACGTAGTCCTTGGCCTGCGGGAGAGTGGCGAGCCGGGCGTCGGAAGATTGGGCGGATGCGGGGAGAGCCAGTATGCAGAAGACGAGAAAAGAGAAGAGTGATTTCATCAAACCTCCCTGCGGAGCACGAACGCTGGCTCTGGTTTCAGGCGGTGAGTTGCACCAAGGGTTGTTGTACGAAACGATCCAAGGTTGCCTTCACCGTTTCCGCAAACGACAGGCATGTGGCCCTATCCGGAACCGGAGTCGCTGCTCTCACAGGATACTCGTCATATGTGCGGCCATCGAGCAATCTGCCGGTTTTCGCTTTTCTCACGCCGCCCCATTGCTTGAAAAAGAAGGGCACACTCTGCATTCGGCACTGCCTCCGAATGGAGACGACCCACTCCCGCTTCATCGGACGCGCGCCGGGCCCACTCTCGCCGCCGACAATCACCCAGGTGATGCGTGAGAGGTCGATTTCTCCGAGGTCTTCCAGCAGCGGCTCAATCGACAGGAAGCGAACCTTCGCGGGAGCTTGCCGAAGATGATCCACTCGGGGCAAACCATGTTTCCGATCCTCAACGCTGACACCCCACCAGATGTTTTCTTGCTCCGCCGCAAAGCGCAACCTGCCGTTGAGCAACTCCAGCAGCCTCTCCGACCTCTTCGTCAGTACTTGATAAGTGTGCCACTTCGCTGTCGCCATCACGCGTGAGACGGCTTCCGCGTAGGCATCCGGCACTCCCGTCTGAAAGAGATCGCTCATTGAGTTCACGAACACCAACTTGGGCGATCGCCATGCAAATGGCTCCGTCAACTTCTCCGGCACCAGGCGCAGATCAAACCCCTGTTCATAGGGATGCCCCTTGACGCCGCGAAACCGCTCCGCAAACGTTTCGGCATAGCAGTGCTTGCACCCAGGGCTGATCTTGACGCAGCCGCGGACGGGATTCCAAGTGGCGTCGGTCCACTCGATCTTGGAGTTGTTTGCCAACACCTCTCCCGAACACTCGGGTTTGCTCAATGCCGCACTTTGACTGACTCTGCCGAAAACTTATGTGGCCGCTGCTGAATCTTGTGCCTTCAGGTCTTTGAGCAAACGCTCGAATCCTTTCTGATATGAGTCGTGGTTCTTCCAGTTGCTGAAGTCTGGGATGAAATACTCGCGAATCTCGCGAGCGGAGTCTTTTCCGGTGTCGGCGTCGAAGCATTCCCAGTCGCGTAGGATTTCGAAGGGCACGAGCCGGATTGGAAACAGGATGCGCCGCTTGTCGCACGCCTCGCGCCTGCGGGCCTTGGCAATTTCGGTTTTCACCCACTCGCTCTCCATGCTGTGCCGCGACAGGATCAATAGCAACTTGTCGTGGAGGCGGATCGCTTCGTCGACCTGCTCGTGGAGCTTCCTGCCACTTTGGACGTCGTGTGGGGCAAACCAGCAGCGCACGCCTTTACTTTGCAGGTCGGTATACAGGCGGTCGGCGAACGCCTGATCTTTGGTAGAGTAGCTGATGAAGCAGGAATAAAACTCGATGGTTCTCCCGGCGAGCGACTTCATGTAGATCATGAGATCGTCGGGGACACCACAACCGCGAAGAAATGATTGGGGAATACTAGCCTCGGAGTTGTAAATGGTGGCTATCCCGATAATGGACGGCCCGAAGTGATGAACCGTTTCCAGACCCTTTGCTGTGCTGAGGTCGTTGTCCCCAAAGATCGTTCCCTCAACCATTGCGTCTGAAAAACCTGTGTTCGAGAAATTTGCGCCGCTGAGGTTCGCCTCGCTGAGGTCGCTGCCGCTGAGGTCCGCCTCGCGGAGATTCGCCCGAAAGAGATCCGAGTGGCTAAGGTCTGACTCGGCAAGGTGCGCGCCGCTGAGATCGGCCCGGGTTAGGTTCGCCCTATGGAGATATGCACCACTTAGGTTTGCCAACTTGAGGTTCGCTCCACTAAGGTTCGCCCGGCTGAGGTCAGCCTGGCTGAGGTCAGGAGTTATTTCGGGATGCTTATTTCTCCACCGGTTCCAGGCTTCCACGCCTTCTTTTCGCTTCGCTAGATGCTCAGGATTTGCCATCGCTGCGACCTACAGCAGTATATTCCCGTGCTTCTTCGGCGGGTTCTTGTCGCGCTTGGTCTCTGGCATTTCCAGCGCCTGGATCAGACGCGGTTTCAAGCATCATATAGGATGCGATAATAATGCTATAATCGCATCATGATTGATGTGACGCAGGACATTCACTCTTTGACCACCTTCAAGCGCAACTCCTCCGGCCTGATGAAGCACATGAAGAAAACCGGGCGTCCGCTGGTGCTCACCGTGAAGGGTAAAGCCGAGGCTGTGCTACTCGATGCCTCCGCCTATCAGGAAGTGGCCAGTCAACTGGACGCCGTGGCGAGCATTCGCCGCGGTCTGGCGCAAGCTCGCAAAGGCGCGGGCCGGCCGGTCGATGAGGTATTTGATGAACTGGAACGGGAAGATGCGCTCCGGTAGATGACTTACCGCGTGATCGTCACTCCCGCGGCTGAGAACGATCTCAGGACAATATATCGCTATATCCGCAGCCAGGCGCCCCGCGCAGCGCGCGAATGGATCCGGCGCGCGCGCCAAAGCGCGAAAAGTCTTGCGCGCCACCCCGAGCGTTGTCCCCTGGCTCCCGAGAGCGCGTCCTTTGATCAACCTATCCGCGAACTGTTTTTCGGCTCGGGCAACCGCGGCACCTATCGTTTTCTCTTTGTGGTGTTTGAGGAGGAGAAATCGGTATACATACTGCACGTTCGGCATGGATCGATGCTGCCGCTGTCGCCTAGCGAGTGAAGTGTTGGACTCGACCTTTCGCGGGCAGGAATGCCCGCGCCACACGCATCTACAGCGGTATATTCCCGTGCTTCTTGGGCGGGTTCTTGTCGCGCTTCGTTTCCAGCATCTCCAGGGCCTGAATCAGCTTCTTGCGCGTTTCTCTGGGCTGGATTACTGCGTCCAGGAAACCGCGGTCGGCGGCTACGTAGGGGTTGGCTAGGCGGTCGCGGAATTCTTCGATCTTCTTTTGGCGCATTTCTTCGCGGTTCTCGGCTTGATCCAAATCGCGCTTGTACACGATGTCCACTGCGCCTTCGGGGCCCATGACGGCGATTTCGGCGCTGGGCCAGGCGTAGTTCACGTCGGTGCGGATGTGCTTGGAGGCCATGACGCAGTACGCACCGCCGTAGGCTTTGCGCGTGATCACGGTGACCTTCGGGACCGTGGCTTCGGCGAAGGCGTAGAGCAGCTTGGCGCCGTGTTTGATGATTCCGCCGTACTCCTGCTGGGTGCCGGGGAGGAAGCCGGGGACATCTTCGAAGGTCACGAGCGGAATGTTGAAGCAGTCGCAGAAGCGGACGAAGCGCGCGCCTTTCACCGACGCGTTGATGTCGAGCGTTCCGGCTAGCATCGCGGGTTGGTTGGCCACGACCCCGACGGACTTGCCATTGAGGCGCGCAAATCCTACCACGATGTTTTTGGCATAGTGTTCGTGGACCTCGAAGAAGTAGCCGTCGTCGACCACGGTGTGGATCACGTCCTTGATGTCGTACGGCATGTTCGACTGGTCCGGGATTAGCGTGTCGAGCTTTTCGTCGATGCGGTCGATGGGATCGCTGCAGGGCTTGCGCGGGGCGTCTTCGAGATTATTGGAGGGAATGAAACTCAACAGCTCGCGGATCATCGAAAGGCACTCGGCATCGTCTCGGCACAGGAAGTGGGCGACGCCGGAAGTTTCGTTGTGGGTATGCGCCCCGCCGAGCTGATCTTTGGTGACTTCTTCGTGGGTGACGGTCTTGATCACGTCCGGGCCGGTGATGAACATGTAGGAGGTCTGGTCGACCATGAGGATGAAGTCGGTGATGGCGGGCGAATAGACGGCGCCTCCGGCGCAGGGGCCCATGATGGCGGAGATCTGCGGGACTACGCCGCTGTAGAGGGTGTTGCGCAGAAAAATGTCGGCGTAGCCGGCGAGCGACATCACGCCTTCCTGGATGCGCGCGCCGCCGGAATCGTTCAGGCCGATGACGGGCGCGCCCATTTTGGCGGCCAGGTCCATGATCTTTACGATTTTGGCGGCGTTGGTCTCGGAGAGCGAGCCGCCAAACACGGTGAAGTCTTGCGCGAAGACGAAGGCGAGGCGGCCTTCGACGCGGCCGTAGCCGGTAATGAAGCCGTCGCCGTAATACTTCTGCTCGTCCATGCCGAAGTCGTGGCAGCGGTGCGTGACGAGCTTGTCGGTCTCTTCGAAGGTGCCTTCGTCGAGCAGGAACTCGATGCGCTCGCGGGCCGACATCTTGCCTTCTTTGTGCTGGCGCTCGCGGCGCTTTGCGCCGCCGCCTTCCTGGGCCAGGTGGTCACGTTTGCGGAGTTCGGCAATTTTTTCTTCGAGTTTCATAGGCAGACATTATAGGCGCGCCCACAAACACCCGGTGCGTGACGCATGCTTGAACAGCGTTTCTCACTATGGGGTTGGCTAGTGGCGCTGCTCACACCCTGGGCGCGGCGGCGTCAAACAAGTTGAGGAACTCAACCTTCTTCTCCGCTGTGAGGAACGAGGCTTCGAAGGAATTGCGGGCAAGTTCCCGGACGTGCTCATCGGAGAAGCCGAATGTCTCCTGCACGAGCCGGTATTCGTCAACCAGCGAAGTCCGAAACATGGCGGGGTCGTCGGTTGCCAGGGTGAGCATCAGGCCCTCGTCGAAGTAGCGGCGGACGGGGTGTTGCGCCAGGTCGGGGCAGCAGCCGGTCTTGAGATTGCTGGTGACGCAGATGTCAATCGGGACTTGCCGTCTGGCAAGCTCCTCCATTAGCTCTGGATCCTGTCCGGCGGTGAGGCCGTGGCCGATTCGTTCGGCTTTGAGGTTCAGCGCGCCCCAGATGGATTCGGGGCCTGCGCTCTCGCCGGCGTGGGCGGTGAGATGGAGACCGTGGCCGGCGGCGCGGGCGTACACATCTTTGAAGAGTTCGGGCGGGCCCTGGCGCTCGTCGCCACCGATGCCGAAGGCGACAACGTTGCGATCGCTGAATTGGATGGCGAGATCGAGGACTTTGTCGGCCTTCTCGGCACCGAACTGGCGGACGGCGTCGAAGGTCCAGAGGAGCGAGGTGCCGAAGTCTTTCTCGCCGCGCTGGCGACCGCGTTCCAGACCTTCAAAAATTGCGGGGAAATTCTGCTTGCGCCAGAGGCAGACGCCAACAGAGACGAAGACCTCGGCATGGAGGACGTTTTCCGATCTCAGGCGCTGCATCAGGCGGTAGGTGATCAGTTCGTAGTCTTCGGGGGAGCGCAGGTGACCGGTGACGTCCTTGAAGGCCGTCAGAAAGCCGGTGAAGTCAGAGTAGTTGTAGAGTCGCTCGACGTCCTCGAGTGTCGCGCCGTCCATGCCGTGGCGCTGGCGGAGTTCCAGCAGCGTAGCGGGTTCGATCGAGCCTTCGAGGTGGAGATGGAGCTCGGCCTTGGGAAGGGAGCGGATGAAAGTATTCGACCGGCGCTCAGGGACGGTGGGCATCGGTTCTGATTGTAGAGTTTTGAGCGCGATGGAGAAAGCTGAGAGCCTACCAGGAAAAACACGAAGGTTGCGGGAAGGTAGGGGTTTTTCGACTCCGCTCAGGATGACAGCGTGTTTTAGCTGACGGCTAATGGCTGAAGCTACTACGCCTTCTTGCAGAACTCGCTGTGGTGGCGGCTGTAGCAGACATAAATGAGCAGCCCGAGTGTCAGCCAGATGACGAAGCGCAGCCAGGTGATGACCGTGAGCCCGGTCATGAGCCCGCCGCACAGAACAACCGAGATCAGCGGGAACCACGGTACAAACGGGACTCGAAACGCGCGCTTGCGGTCGGGCTGCTTGCGGCGCAGGAGAATGACGCCCAGCGAAACCAGCACGAAGGCAAACAGTGTCCCGATGTTGGCGAGGTCGGCGGCATCCCCAATGTCCACGAGGCCAGCGGGAATTCCCACGGCAAAACAGGCGATCCAGGTGGACCAATGCGGCGTCTTGTATTTCGGGTGCACGGCGGAGAACAACTTCGGCAGCAAGCCGTCGCGAGACATGGCGTACCAGATACGCGCCTGCCCGTACTGGAACACAAGCAGCGAGGAGATCATGCCCGTGAGTGCTCCAATCACGATTACCGACCGGAAGAACGGGTGCACTCCCAGATACTTCATCGCGTAGGCGACGGGGGCTTCGGCGGCTGCTCCGGAGACGAAGGTCGTGTACTTCATCATGCCGAGGAGCACGACGGCGACGCCCACATAGAGCAGAGTGCAGACAATCAGCGACAGGATGATGCCGAAGGGCAAATCCTTTTGCGGATTGCGCGATTCCTCTGCGGCGGTGGAAACCGAATCGAATCCGATGTAGGTAAAGAAAACGATGGCCCCTCCGGTGACGATTCCGGCAAAGCCAGAAGGTGCAAAGGGCGTCCAGTTCGCGGGCTTCACCAGCATTCCACCCACAACCAGGAAGGTCAGGATGGCGCCGATCTTGACCGCGACCATGACGTTGTTCGTCTCCGCCGATTCCTTCACCCCGCGCACCAGCAGCAGCGTGAGAATAAAAACGATCAGGAAGCCAGGGAGGTTGAAATAGGCGCCCGTCCATTGGCCGCCGGCCCAGACCGGGCTCGCCCATTTGTCCGGCAAGTTGAGTCCGAACACCGCCAGTTGCGCTTTCGTATAACCGGCGAAGCCAACGGCCACGGCAACGTTCGACACCACGTATTCGAGAATCAGGTCCCAGCCGATGATCCAGGCAAAGATCTCGCCGAGCGTCGCGTACGAATACGTGTAGGCGCTGCCGGCGATGGGGATCATCGACGCCAACTCGGCATAGCACAATCCGGCAAAACTGCAGGCAATCGCTACCAGGAAAAACGATATCGCAATCGAAGGCCCGGCGGGCGGACGGCCATGCATGAGCGCTCCCGCCGTGCTGCCGGTGCGCAGAAGATTCACGATGACGTCGAGCGCCTGCGCGCGCAGGATGGAAGGCACCCGGAAGTACTCACCCGCGGCCGCGGTTCCGGTGAGCACGAAAATGCCCGAGCCGATGATGGCACCGATGCCGAGCGCGGTCAGCGACCATGGCCCTAGAGTCTTCTTCAGACGGTGGCTGGGGTCTTCCGCTTCCGAGATCAGCTTGTCAATAGACTTGCAGCACAGGAGCTGGCTGCCGGATCGTGTGGCCGCCACATCGTTCGCGGGTGTTTGTGACAAGTGGCCTTGTCTCCTTTGAATTGGAGGCACGGGCGGGGCGCCCGTGCCTCCATCAGCCGCTAGAAGCTAGTAGCCAGAAGCTAGCAGCTTTTACCGTTTCGCCTGACCGCGTGCCAGCTTCTTCACCTTGCGCTTCTTCGATCCGCGCGCGTAATCGCGGGGCTTCTTCGGCTTCTCCGCTTTGGCTTTTTTGCGGGCCGCACGGCGGGATTTCTTGCGCTCTTCTTTGCTCAGGGTTTTCGTATTTGCCATTAGTGCGTTTTCAAATCCTCTCTGTAATTCGTTGTGTGTATCCCAAGACTCGCGGCTTGAAGCTGGCAGCGCTACGCCTTCTCCAACTGCGCGTACTTCTCCACCAGCTTCTTCAAACCGAAGCGAGGGAATTGTACCGTAATCTTCGCATCTTCCCCATCTCCTTCTCGCTGGTAGACCGTTCCTTCGCCATATTTCGGGTGCTTGACCTTCTGTCCGGGGCGAAATCCGCGCTTGCCCTGCGGCTCTTCCACAGGCAGTTTGGGAAGCTTGAACTTCTTGCCGCGCGAGGCGAAAAATTCGGCGATGTTGTCGATCGAGTTGTAGGTTCGGACGGGCGGAACGGGCTTTGGCTTGACACGCGCGGGGTTCCAGGTGGCGCTCTGGTCTTCGTCTTCGTAGGAGTAGTGAGTGCTTTCCGCGGCCGCTGCGGGGCTTCGCCCCGCTGGACGGGCGAGGGCGCCCGTCCCTCCACGTGCTGCGCTGCGCCGCGCGACGCCCAACTCTTCTATTAGCTGGGGAGGCACCTCTTCCAGAAAGCGCGAGGGCACGCTGGCCTCGGGCATCTCGGTGCCATAGCGGCGGCGATAGACGGCGCGCGACAGAATCAGCGTGTCCATGGCGCGCGTCATGCCGACGTAGCAGAGGCGGCGTTCTTCTTCGATCTGGTCGGGCTCAATCAGGGTGCGCGAATGCGGAAAGAGTCCTTCTTCCATGCCGGCCAGCACGACCAGAGGGAATTCCAGACCCTTGGCGGCGTGCAGTGTCATCAGGGTGATCTGGGCGTGCTCGTCGTACTGATCGGCGTCGCTGACGAGAGCGGCGTGGTCGAGGAACTGGGCGAGCGTCTCGCCGCGATCGCGCGAGTCCATGGCGGCGTTGACCAGTTCGCGCAGGTTCTCGATGCGGGAGTAGGCCTCGGGTGTGTCTTCGTCTTCCAGTTGCTTGATGTAGGCGGTGCGGTCGATCAGAAACTTGAGGAGTTCGGCGGTGTTCGCGGCGGCACCGGGGGCACGAAAGCCTTCGACGGCTTCGTCCGTCGTAGCGCCGGCACCCTGCCGGCTGTCGCGGGGGGCACCCTGCCCCCCGCCGTCGTCAGCGGAATTATCGGCATTGACTCCGAAATCAAAACTGAAATTGCTGGGGTTGAAGTCGGTGTCGGACTCATCGGTGCTTGCCTCTGTCAGCGGAGCGGGCGAGGGCGCCCGCTCGACAGCCGGCGGGGCGCCGGCGCTACTTTCTTGGGCGCTTTCTTCCAGTTGCTCGACGTAGGTGCCTGCCAGCATGGCTTCGCCGTCTTTGATCAGCTCTTGGAAGCTCTTGAGCGCCGCTAGCGCGCGCGCGGGCAGCAACTGTCTGGCGATTGCCTGCGCGAGAGCACCCCATAGCGACAATCCGGTTTCGAGGGCTAGATGCTCGATGGTTTCGATGGTCGTCTTGCCGATGCCACGGGCTGGCGTGTTGATCACGCGGAGCAGCGAAACTGAGTCGTCCGGGTTCTGGATTACTTTCAGATACGAGATCAGGTCCTTGATCTCGGCGCGTTCGTAGAACGAGAAGCCTCCGACTACGTGATATTTCAACTGGTAGCGGCGCATGGCTTCTTCGAACAGACGCGACTGCGAGTTGGTACGGTAAAGCACCGCCGCTCGGGCAGTTTCGCCGTTCTCGGCGGACTGGCGTGCGTAGCGGTTGATGGTGTCAGCGGCAAACAGCGCTTCGTTTTCGCCGTCGGGCGCTTCGTAGTAGCCGACCTTCGCTCCACCCTGGCGTGAGGTCCAGAGATTTTTTCCCTTGCGGCGGACGTTGTTCGCCACCACCGCCGATGCTGCTTCCAGAATGTTTTCGGTGGAGCGGTAGTTTTGTTCCAGGCGCACGATCTTCGCTTCGGGAAAATCGCGCTCGAATTCGAGAATGTTGCGGATGTCGGCGCCTCGCCACGAGTAAATCGACTGATCTTCGTCGCCGACGGCGCAGACATTGTGCCGGTCGCCTGCCAGCAGGCGCATCAGTTCGTACTGCGGACGGTTCGTATCCTGATATTCGTCGACGAGAATGTACTGGAAGCGGCGATTGTAGTATTCGCGCACGGCCGCCACGGACTTAAGGAGACGCATGGCTTCGAGCAGCAGGTCGTCGAAGTCCATGGCGTTCGCTTTGCGGAGTTCCTTGCGATACTCCTCGAAGATGTGGGCGATGCGCTCGGTTTTCGGGTCCGCCGACTGCAGGTAGATTTCCTGTGGGTCGAGCATGTGATTCTTGGCCCAGGAAATCTTGCCCAGCACGGTGCGCGGCGTGAGTTGTTTGTCGTCGAGACCGAGCCTGCGCATGACGCCCTTCACGACTTGCTGCTGGTCGGTTTCGTCGTAGATGACGAAGTTCTTCGTGAGGCCGATGGGCGGCTGGCCCGGCACGGTGGACGGAATGCGCAGGGCTTCTATATCGCGACGCAGTATGCGCACGCAGAAGGAATGGAAGGTCGAGATGACAGGCTTGGCCATGCTTAAACCGCCGACCAGCTTTTCGACGCGTTCGGCCATCTCCGCCGCGGCCTTGTTGGTGAAGGTCATGGCGAGAATTGATTCCGGCATCACGCCCATCTGCTCGATCAGGTGGGCAATGCGGAAAGTGATGACGCGCGTCTTCCCGCTTCCCGCTCCGGCGAGGATCAGTACCGGACCCTCGGTGGTTTCGACGGCCTCGCGTTGTTGAGGGTTTAACTCGTCCAGGAACGACAAAAGGAGTGGCTCCGAGTGCGCTGCTTGGATTTTACAGGAAGTGGGGAGGGTCTTTTCCTCTTCGAAATGAGATCGCAGGACGCTGTTATAATCAAGAATTGCGTTCATGAAAAAAAGGAGACTAGCAGCAGCGATGCCTGAATTCGGTGCGGGGGCGTCGTGTCCCCGCCGAATCCGCTCCACCACCGTCCTCTGCGTGCGTCGCGGCGACAAAGTTGTCATGGCCGGGGACGGGCAGGTTACGTTGGGCGAATCGGTCATCAAGCATGGCGCGAAGAAGATTCGCCGGCTCTATCAGGACAAAATTCTGGCCGGATTTGCAGGGTCTACTGCCGACGCTTTTTCACTCTTCAGCCGCTTCGAAGCGAAACTTGATCAGTATCACGGCAACCTGGGCCGGTCCGCGGTCGAGCTGGCGAAGGACTGGCGGACCGACAAGTTTCTGCGACATCTTGAAGCCCTATTGCTCGTCACGGACAAGGAACAAACTTTCCTGCTGAGCGGGCAGGGCGACGTGATTGAGCCCGATACCGGCATTGCCGCGATCGGTTCGGGCGGCCCGTTTGCCCATGCGGCGGCGGAGGCGCTGGCCGAGCATACTCAACTCTCAGCACGCGAAATTGCGGAAGAAGCGATGAAGATTGCGAGCCGGATGTGCATCTATACCAATGACAAGGTGACGATCGAGGAGTTGTGAGAAGTTCTCAGTTCCCGGTTCTCAGTTCTCAGTGGGAACCGGATGGTTTTCAGGTTTGTCTGAGAACCGGGAACTGAGAACTGAGAACTTTCTATGGCAATTTACTTACCTGGAACCGCTGAAGAAGAACAGATCACGCTTGATGAGCTGACGCCGCGCGAGATCGTGGCCGAACTCGACAAGTACGTCATCGGGCAAAAAGACGCCAAGCGCGCTGTCGCCATTGCGCTGCGCAATCGCATGCGCCGGCAGAAGCTTGCGCCGGAGTTGGCCGAAGAGGTCATTCCCAAGAACATCATCATGATTGGGCCCACCGGCGTGGGCAAGACGGAGATTGCCCGGCGGCTGGCCAAGCTGGCGAATTCGCCGTTCCTCAAAGTTGAAGCGTCCAAGTTCACGGAAGTCGGCTACGTGGGACGCGACGTTGAATCGATGATCCGCGACCTGGTCGAGATCGCGATCGAAATGATCCGCGAGGAGCGGCTCGAAGACGTAGCGGACAAGGCTGAGTTGAACGCCGAGGAGCGCCTGCTCGATATCCTGCTGCCACCGGTCACGCCGCGCAGTGAGCCTTCTTCAACTTCCGGTGGAGTGGTCATCGACGGCGGCACCTCTTTGACCGAATCTTCCAGCCGCACGCGCGAGAAGCTGCGCCAACAGTTGCGCGAAGGCAAACTCGACGACCGCATGGTGGAGATCGAAACCCGGGAGCGCAATTTCCCGTCGTTCGAAATCATCTCGAACCAGGGTGTCGAGGAGATGGACGTCAACATCAAGGACATGTTGCCGAACATCTTCGGACAGCGCACTAAGAAGCGGAAGATGAAGGTCAACGAGGCCTTCGAGTACCTGATCCAGGAAGAAGAACAGCGCCTGATCGACATGGAGCAGGTCACGCGCGTGGCCATCGACCGGGTGGAGAACTCCGGCATTATCTTCCTCGATGAGATCGACAAGATTGCCGGACGCGAGAGTGGCCATGGGCCGGACGTTTCGCGGGAGGGAGTGCAGCGCGACATTCTGCCGATCGTCGAAGGCACCACGGTCAACACCCGCTACGGCATGGTGCGCACCGATCACATTTTGTTCATCGCTGCCGGAGCGTTCCACGTCTCGAAACCCAGCGACCTGATTCCGGAACTGCAGGGCCGGTTCCCCATCCG
>JAIQEY010000031.1 GCA_020073565.1 Terriglobia bacterium | reverse complement strand
ATGTTCGCTCGCGATTTGGCGCGAGAAGGAATTCGGCGCGATCATCCGGAGTGGACGGAAGCACAGATTGCGCGGGAATTATTGCGGCTGGCGTTCCTTCCGGCACCCTTGCCTGCCGGACTGCGATGAGCATCCCGGAAGTATTCCGAAGAATCACCCGGAAAACAGAATATTGTCCAAATCGAATTCTACTTCTTCTTACCTGTGAACGCAGGAATGTCAATGGGCAAACCGACGCGCATGAAAAAGCGTGCGAACGACTGCGAAAGATGTTCCCTATAAGGCGGAAGCAATCGCAAATGCTTTCCCCTTGCCGCTTTCTCTCTTACGAAGGGAACGGGCAACGAATGTACCCGCCGGAAATCGACAACCCGCACTTCCCGCTCGAAACCGGGAATGTTTGAAGCGGCAAGCACATGGTAGCCAGGGAGCCTTCCCTTTCGAGCGTCTTCCATAACGTCGTTTCTTGCTAATTGATTAGGCGGTGTGAGTTCTGAGCGCTTCCATGCCACGCACAAGAGGACGTCATCAAGTGTTGTCCGCCCTTTAACGAGGTCACAGCTTTGCGACATTACAACGAGATCCAGTTCTTCCGACCTGAACGTAGCTTGGGATTGTTTATTAACAGCCGTTATGGCCAAGTCCTTTGGCGGGAAGAAGACGGGGCACCCTTCAAGGATGTCACCTTGCTCAATTTCGTCACTTTCAACGACGCCAAACCACGGATAATTTGCGGCGTTTGCAGCCATTACAGCCGTAGGCACCTCACGTGTGATGGGCGGACGTCGAAAAGGCGTCATCAGCCATTGCAGCAGAGTCCTTAATCCCAGGGATCCTCGATTGCTTTGGGAGTTCCACGCCCTCTGTAATCCAAGGTCACGGAGACTACCCCAGTAGGCCGCTGAGGCGCCACTTCAATGGCGACATCCCAGTTCAACATTTCATCTAGGTAGACACTGCTCGGTGCTGAGAGCCTAACTGCTGCTGTGCCGATCGGAACACGTATCATCCTTTCAGGCCTGTTGTCTGAAAGTTCCATCGGACGATTTGTGAAATACTTCTCAATCAGTTGGACAATGTCAGCCGCATTCTTTGGCGCAGGCATGTAAATAGCGGCAGGAACCTGAATTGAAGCCGCTGTGTCAGCAGTTGCTGGCATCTATTTCTCCTTGAGCGATTCGATGGTTGCGTCGGTTAAGAGCCGGAAGAACTGCTCCTTCTCTTTTGTGTGGGCTGCCTCAATCCAATTCTTCACAACCGCCTCGTCCCTTGTTTCGAACCCCTTTTTTGTAAAAACATCCACATCCACATACACAGATGTGTTGGCCGGCAAATCACCCTGAATGAATTCAGTAGTAGCAATCCGGACAGTACAAACAGTATCGCTGGAATCACCGGTTGTGAAGTTCACGTTTGCATTCCCAGAAACACGTTCGCCGGCGATTTCGAGTTTCAAATTGAGGTCCGATATCGATTTTATGCCGTGAACATCTGTCCGCAGCGCATTTAGGTATCGAAGCCCTAATCGTTCGACATGCAAACCGTCTGCCTTCTCAAACACCCCCGCAATCACTTCTTCCAGTTCCGGTTTGAACTTTGCCCAGCCCACATACGGGATACGCCTGTGATATGACAGCACCTGAGGACCGATTCGGACGGCGCGCTCCACTCCCTCGACGAGTGCAAAGACCGGTTGATACCGAAGATTTGGGTCAGCTTGACGGAAAGCGGCTGGAATATTGTAAGCCGGCATTGGCGCTTGGGTGAACCCTTTCCAAGGTGCGTACTCGGCTAGGCGTCCAAAAAAAACTTCCGGAATTGCTGTCATCTCAAATCGGATTTCAAATAGGGCTTCGACTATTGCGTCATGCTTGAGCTTAGCTGGAATAGACTTAGCTTCCCCTGCTGCCATCACCACCCCCAAGCCTTTTCTTGTCGGTCACGCCGCCTTGTGCAAAACAAACATTATTGAAGACGAACGACATAGTGTAGCGCAGTTGACCATGTTGACGATGTGTTCCCCTGCCGCGTGGTGCATTGGCGCTACCCGCCTTGACTTTTTGCGTCCGGCAGGGACGCCCACACCGCTCGGTCCCTGGCCCAATCGCGCAACGTGGCAATTTCCTCCGCCCGCGTGATTGAGAGCGGCACCGTGGACGACAGCGCGGCGAGCAGATCTTCGCTGCTCAGTTCCTGCTTGCGCGAGAACGCGGCGTACATGGCGCCCTGCACGGCCGATTCGATTTCGGCACCGGAAAATCCTTTGGCGGCGGCGGCAACCTTGTCGAGATCGTAGTCGGCGGGATTGCGTTTGCGCTTCGTCAGTTGGATGGAGAAGATCTGCTTGCGTTCGGCGGTGTTGGGCAAATCGACGAAGAAGAGTTCGTCGAAGCGGCCTTTGCGGATCAGCTCCGGCGGGAGCACGGTCACGTTGTTGCAGGTGGCGGCGACGAAGACGGGGGCTTTGCGGTCCTGCATCCAGGAGAGAAACGACGCCAGCAGGCGCGACGACACGCCCGCATCGGCCGAGGCGGAATCGGGGCCGCTTCCGGCAAAGACCTTCTCCAGTTCGTCGATCCATAGCACGCACGGTGCCAGACCCTCGGCAACCTTGAAGACTTTCTGGATGCGCTTTTCCGTTTCGCCGATGTACTTGTCGTAGACAGCGGCGGTGTCGAACTTCACCAGCGGCAGTTTCCATTCTCCGGCCACGGAGCGCGCGCACAAGCTCTTGCCGCATCCTTGCACGCCCAGAATGATGACGCCCTTCGGAGGTTCGAGGCCGAACTGACGGGCCTGCGGCTCCCATGCACCGCGTCGCTGCGCGAGCCATTGCTTCAGATTGTCGAGGCCGCCGACGCTGATCATAGTGTCGTTGGCGTCAATGAATTCGAGCATCTCCGACCGCTTGAGCAAAGCTTTCTTGGCGGCGAGCACATCGGTGACGCAGTCGGCCGACAGCGCGTAACGGGTGACTATCGCCTGGGAGATGGCGCGTTCGGCTTCCTGCTCGGTCAGGCCACGGAGATTGGCGGCCATGGCGTCCACTCCGTTCGCATCGAGCTGGAGCTTGATGGTGTGCGTGCCAGCCATGCGGGTGTAGGTTTCCTTGATGATAGCGCGCAGGCGGTCGAGGTCGGGGAGCGGCAGATCGAAGAACTCGACCAGGCTGGCGAGTTCCGGGGGCATATCGATCGAGGGGGCGGTGATGACCAGCGTCCTGCGGTTTGCGGAGAACTTCTGCCCCACGTCGCGCAGGCGGCGGACCACCACGGGGCTTTCCAGGTGGCGGTGGAAGTCTTTTAGCACGAAGACGGCCTCGACCGTCATCGACTCCATATTGGCAAGGGCCTGCACCGGGTCCGTTGAATTGTACATGGCGGCTTTGGGCGCAGTGCCGGCATCGGAGCCCAGCGTAGAGAGCACCGCGCGCGCCAGGCGATCTGCTTCGCTGTTGCCCTGGGGAATGGCCGTCAGGCGAGCTTCGGGCCGAGCCGGATAGGCGGTCGGAGAAGCTGGCGCTCCGCTGCCGGATCGGACCAACCCGTCGGCGATCGTCCACTCAAAAACTGCCAGGTTCAGTTCCGAACACGCCGAGCGCACCAGCGAAACCGCCTGCACCTCCTCGACTGTCTCCATCACGATGATCGGCGTAGAGGAATTGATGAGGACTTTGAGGCGTTCCAGCGGATTCATATCTGTTTGACCGGGCGCGAGTTGCTCCCGTAGAATAGTATTTCGGTTCCTACCGGAATATCTTCCTAGGGCAATCTAGGACAAACGAAGGTAACAGAGGAGCATGGCCAATCATTTTTCGGCGCTGAAGCGCGCCCGGCAAACAGAGAAACGAACCGCCCGCAACCGGGCCAATACGTCGCAGATGCGCAGCGCTCTGCGGATCATGCGCGAGAGCCTGGAAAAAGGCGACAAGGCGGCGGCCGCACAAACCTACCGGCAGACCGTTTCGGCGCTCGACAAGGCGATCCAGAAAGGCGTGTTGCACGAGAATACCGTTTCGCGTTACAAGTCGCGTCTGTCGGCCCGTTTGAACGCGTTGAAGTAAAAGGCACGGGAAGGCCCCCGTTGGCGGAAAGCCGCAATCCTGTTAAGGTTGAGTGGGGTCCGTGCTGTTTCTGCGGGCTTGGCATTCAGCCCTCCAACATTGACCCTTGCCGAGTTCAAGTCTCGACGGCTGCGGACAAGTGGCAAGTGTGGTTTTGTCATGCGGCCTGCTTCAAACAACGGATCACTAATCCCCTAGAACAGCCAGGGTTCTTTGATCCGGCACATTTCTAGCGCGGGGCTTGGGTGAAGGGCATTCCGAAAATTCCCCTTGACCTCGCCTAGCGGTTTGTTATACTTACCCGTTCTTCGGAGACGCGAGTTTCTTGGGCCGTCTGGACGAACCTCCGTCCGCTCGTTTCAACAACCCCTAAGAATTGAGCAACTTTCGGGTTGGGCGGAGCATCTATTTGGGTAAATCTGGCAATCCCGTTTAATCCAGCCCGAATTGCAGTTTGGCCAGCTCTGTCCGGTGACCATCAATCCAATGGGCTGAAGATGGGACTCGTGGCCACAATTATTCCTAGAAGGAGAAGGAGAACGACCAACAATGCGCTCTGATCGTGTGTTTGATGCACTGCATACCCTGCGAAACCGGTATATGCTCTGCCAGCTTGCCTCGAAGGCAACGAGAAAGTTTCACCGGCCGAACACCCGGATTCAGGAAACCATGAACCAGGTATTCGACAAGATCGCCGATGCCGAACGCCACGACATTTTGAGTGAACCCGAACACTTTGCCGAAGCACAACGGCGGGCTGCCTGAGGCGGCCCCGCCGTGTGCCCGCACGGCGGCAAAACAAAATCTACCCTGAGAGAACCCTCCCTAGAAACGCATTCCCGTAGGTGAATATGACCATCGCTGAACTGAAAGAGAAAAACATTACCGAGCTAACCAAGATCGCCCGATCCTTGGAGCTCCCCGGCGCCAGCGGCCTCCGCAAACAGGACCTCATCTTCAAGATCCTGCAGGCGCAAAGTGAAAAAGAAGGACACATCTTCGCCGAAGGTGTGCTGGAGATCCTCCCTGACGGCTACGGCTTCCTGCGCTCGCCCGACTACAACTACCTGCCCGGGCCCGACGACATTTACGTGTCGCCGTCGCAGATCCGCAAGTTTGACTTGAAAACCGGCGACACCATCAGCGGCCAGGTGCGCCCGCCCCACGAGGGCGAGAAATACTTCGCGCTCGTCAAGATCGAGGCGGTCAACTTCGAATCGCCCGACGAGGCGCGCAACAAGATCCTGTTCGACAACCTGACGCCGCTGTATCCGCAGGAGCGGTTGAAGCTCGAGACTGCGCGCGAGAACATCAGCGCCCGCGTCATGGACCTGCTCACCCCGCTCGGCAAAGGCCAGCGCGGCTTGATCGTTTCGCCGCCGCGCGCCGGCAAGACCATGCTGCTGCAGAACGTGGCGAACTCGATTACCACCAACCATCCGGAAGTCGTGCTGATGGTGCTGCTGATCGACGAACGTCCGGAAGAAGTTACCGATATGCAGCGCTCGGTGAAGGGCGAAGTTATTTCCTCGACCTTCGATGAGCCCGCCGCCCGCCACGTGCAGGTCGCCGAAATGGTGATCGAAAAAGCGAAAAGATTAGTCGAGCACAAGCGAGATGTCGTCATCCTGCTCGATTCCATTACTCGTCTGGCCCGCGCCTACAACACCATCGTTCCGCCTTCGGGCAAAGTGCTCTCCGGCGGCGTTGACTCGAATGCTCTGCAGCGCCCGAAACGTTTCTTTGGATCGGCCCGCAACATCGAGGAAGGCGGCTCGCTGACCATCATTGCCACGGCCCTGATCGATACTGGCTCGCGCATGGACGACGTGATCTTCGAAGAATTCAAGGGCACGGGCAATTCGGAAATCATCCTGGAACGCAAACTGGTCGACAAGCGCACTTTCCCGGCCATCGATATTCAGCGTTCTGGCACGCGCAAGGAAGAGTTGCTGATTCCCAAGGAGGACCTGCAGCGGATCTGGGTGCTGCGCAAGGTGCTGAACCCGCTGTCGCCGGTCGAAGCCATGGAACTGCTGATCGACAAGCTCAGCAAAACACGGGCCAACAGCGAATTCCTTTCGAATATGAGTTCGCTGTAAGCCCAACGATTGTGGAGGGCGGGCGTTCAGGCGCGGCGTTTCTTGGGGCGTCGTCCGCTACCCGGCTTTGAGAACCACGGCTCTTGTTGCAACGCAGACCGGACTGCCGTCTTCACAAACTCGGGCGCTTTCCACACGTACTCCGCAGCCTTCGCTTTTCCAGTCGGGCAGAGGGTTTTTACATAGGCAACAACCGCCTTCACGGAGAACGGTTTTCCTACCTCCTCCTCGAAGTTGCTCTTAAGTGCTGTCCAAACGACGGCGTCGAGCTTTCTTTCCCTCGCCCATGCGATAATCGGGCCTTTTTTTTCGACAGGATTCGGCAGGGCAGGTTGCTCGTCAAGGCGAACGGACTTGATGTTTGCGTTCGTAGTGCCCTCACGGCACCGGAGGTCAGCGACCGCATCCTCAAGCTTTTCCCTCTTGCTGAGACACCAAGCCACGGGCGTGGAGGAGCCATGGTCATCGATCACGAGAGTGAGAGCGCCATGCCGGCTCTTCGATACCCTGGAGAATTCAATCTTGAGTTTGGGTCCATCGTATTGCCAGGGTTTCTCGATCCATTTGTCGAACTCTGGGCCGCCCTCCCAGAGGAGGGAACCCCAACCTAGGATGGCGATTTTCATTTTTGGCGGGTGGGCCACTTTAACGGAGAAGTATAACGCGGGGTTACTCTTTTAACATTGACCGAAATAACTGGGGGTGCGCCACTTCTCGCGCTTTTCGAGAAGTGGCCTGCCGAACCGCTGACCCCGTTCGACTCCGCTTTACGCGGCCGGAGGTCGGATCTTCATCGTGAGCAATGGCCCGCTGGCGTTGCTTCTCGCGGTGCAATATCCCTATGAAGAACTACACGCTGCCGATTATCATCGAACGCGATGCAGAGGGTTTCTATGTCTCCTGCCCTCCCCTTCAGGGCTGTTACAGTCAAGGAGACACTTACGATGAGGCTTTGAGCAACATCAAGGATGCAATCCGGCTGCATCTCGAAGACCGGCTAGCAGGCCACGACGAAATCGCCGAACCAAAATCCTTCAGCCTGTCCACCGTTGAAGTATCAGTCTAATGACGAGGCTACCGCGGGTTACCGCGCGCGCGAGATCATCGCAGTGCTCGAAAAGAAGGGATTCCTGTTAGCGCGGCAGAGCGGAGGCCACAAAATCTACGAGGATGCTGCGGGGAAACGTGTGACCGCGCCATTCCAATGCCCAGAAGATCCTCCACCCAAAACTGCTGCGGAGCATCATGCGCGACGCGGGAATCGGACTGGAAGAGTTAGGAACCCTGCTTTGATAATCGGTGAGTGGCCCTGGGCGGCACGGCGAAACAGGTTGCGGAAAGGGTATTCTCCCCGTCGCAAGGATCACCCCAGGGGCTGAAGCCGGTTGAAAACAAGGCAGGTATCGCAGCGCTGAAGCACTGCGCCACCCAAATCCAAGGGCGACATCAACTTTTTCTGCGGCCTGTGAAGCCGCCCTTCACAAAACGATTTATTAAACCAGTAACGAGGCGGCAATTGCAGGAGATGCGGGCTTGAACCGGGGCGAGCCGGGTTTCTACCTCAAATCCCGGTGCGCGTCGGCCCACCACGCCCAAGGCACGACGACCCACATCGCCATCGCACCGATAGCCAACTGATGCACGTTCGGAGGCGGGGGGCCGAACGTCGCCCCTAACCAGCCCAAAAACAGGAACACGATCAAACTCCAGAGAGCGTATCTACCGACTCCGTCGCGCGCACGAGTTGCAGTGACATAGAGCCAGATTCCCGCCCCGAAAAACAACACCTCGACAGAGATGGAAGCGGGCCACGAGTTCCACAGGCCGAGTCCATACTTCGGACCGCCCAGCCACAGCGGCAGATCGGGACGATGCACCAGAAGATCCAGCACCCAATGACTCAGCACCAGGCTGCCGAGCACCCACGCTCCTCTGCCGTAGCGCCAGAGAATGTAATAGAGGAGTCCCACGGCCAGCGCCCAGCGCACGGCCATCGTCAGACTGTGCGAGAAGGGGTAATCATAGAAATCAAACGGCTGGACCTTGGTGATCCCAGGCACGATTCGCACATGCTCGAGCCCGAGCAGCAGAAAAATCGGCCAAAGCAGGTCGAGGAACTGCGCGCCCACGATCAGAGTAGCCAGCGATGTCCGCGGCGCCAGACGTTTGGCGGCGAATGCGACCCCAAAGTGTCCAATGAACATGGCAGACAA
This sequence comes from Terriglobia bacterium, assembly GCA_020073565.1. Taxonomy (GTDB): domain Bacteria; phylum Acidobacteriota; class Terriglobia; order Terriglobales; family Acidobacteriaceae; genus Acidiflorens. The sequence continues at coordinate 68,033 of JAIQEY010000031.1, read as the reverse complement.
ATTAGCACGATCGCGGCCCGATATTTCGAGTGAAATAAGAAAAGCCGCCCCACGTGGGGCGGCTATGCTCCAGGACTTCGCAACTAACGCAGCAGCGGCACGCCTGAAACCACAATCACGCAGCGGTGGTTTCAGCGTCGGCCGGCTGCCAGGGCTCATCGTAGCTGCCGCCATAGATGCTCGGCACTTTTGATCCCATGGGACGCAAATAAGTGGCCAGCTCGCCGCGATGATGGATCATGTGATTGTTGAGGAATCCCAGGTAGAACGCGGCCGGCAGGTTGAACACACCGAAAAAATCAATCGGCGTCATCAACTGCTCGGGCGAGAGCGCGCGCACGCGATCAGCGGCCCGCTTGAAATTCCGGTCGTACCACGCCACGATCTCGGCGATGGTTTTGGGTTTGTCGGCGCCTTCCGGCGTCGACATGCTGAACTTCAGGTCGGCGATGCCGTCCAGAAACTGGATGTCGGTGTTAGCGATGTGCCAGGCAAGTTCCCGGCCATTGCGAGCGTGAGGGTCAGGGCGATAGCTGTCGCATGTGCCTTCGGGCACGGCCGCCAGTACTCGCTTGGTGGTTTCAACTTCACCGGCGAGTCCGTCGAGCATCATCTGGCAGTAGGCGGCGGCAAATTCGGGAGTGGCGGGCATACCAATTTCTCCTTAGCTGGATTAGGCAACAAGAGCGTTGCCCACGATCAGGCGGGCTTTACTTTAGATCAAGCGGACGGGAAGCGCAAATGAAGCGGCGCTCTGCCTGAGATCAAAAACGCGGGCAGAAATGCCCGCGCCACACAACTACACACTTACCGGCTGTTTCGATCCGACCGGCACCGGAGTCAACCAGTTATAGCGATCTGCTTTTTCGCCGCGAACGATGCCGTAGAACTCCTGCTGAATCGCCTTTGTAATCGGTCCCATCTTACCTTTACCCACCGTGATTTTGTCGACCGAGCGGATGGGGGTGACTTCGGCAGCGGTGCCAGTGAAGAAGACTTCGTCGGCGATGTAGAGCAGTTCTCGCGGAAGCACCTGTTCGACGATCGGGATACCAAGGTCGCGGGCGATCTGTACAACCGAGTCGCGCGTAATGCCGGGCAGCACGGAATTCCCAAGCGGCGCAGTTTGCAGCACGCCATTGCGAATCACAAACAGATTCTCGCCAGAACCTTCGCTCACGTAGCCGTTCTTGTCGAGCGCGATCCCTTCGGCGTAGCCGTTCAGAATGGCCTCCATCTTGATGAGTTGCGAATTCATGTAATTGGCGCCGGCCTTGGCCATCGCGGGCAAGGTGTTGGGCGCGAGGCGCGTCCAGGACGAAATGCAAACGTCCACTCCTTCGCTCGTGTCGGCGCCCAGATATTTGCCCCACGGGTAATTGCAGATGTAGACCTCAACGGGCGAATTGAGCGGGTTGACGCCCACCTCGCCGTATCCGCGGAGAACAATGGGGCGGATGTAGCAGGGCCAGGCGCCGTTCGTGGTAACCAGTTCGACCATGCCGCGGACCAGTTCGTCGCGGGTGAAGTCGACATCGATACGATAGATTTTCGCCGAGTCAATCAGGCGCTGCATGTGTTCGTTGGCGCGGAAAATGGCTGGGCCGCTCGGCAGCACGTAGCAGCGTATGCCCTCGAACACCGAAGATCCGTAGTGCACGACATGGGACATCACGTGCAGAGTCGCGTCGTCCCAGTTAATAAATTTGCCGTTGTGCCAGATTTTTTCGGTCTTCTGAATCGCCATGCAGGCTCCTTCAATTGGGATTGTGTAGCGCGGACACTCCTGTCCGCACAAAGGCGGCAGAACAAATCGACTTCCTGATTTGAATTATAGCGTGCAACGAGAGGGCGACAAGTCGCGACCATGCTGGGAGACAGACCGAGCGATCGGGAACTTGACAAGAGTGGGGCAGGGGAGGGACGGCACGCGAGTTGCGACACGAACGTCTCGGGCCTGCAAAAGTTTTACCTCTTTCTGCAATCCTCAAGGCGCCCGATCGTGGATCAGAGCAAGTCAGAACAGCCGGGACGCCGCACCCCTGAAACGCTATACTAATAGGACTTCGGCCAGCGCCGGTCCAGCCTGGCATGTGGGTGCAGCAATGACGCCAACTTTCACACTCGGCATTGAAGAGGAGTACCAGACGGTCGATCCGGATACGCGGGATCTCCGTTCGCACATTCACGCCGAAATCATCGAGAAGGGCAGGCTACTCCTCCAAGAGCGCGTGAAGGCGGAGATGCACCAGTCGGTCGTCGAAGTCGGCACTTCCGTCTGCGCCAATATCAAAGACGCCAAAGACGAACTGAAGAAGTTGCGGCGCCACATGATCCGCCTCTCGCGCGAGAACGGCCTGCGGCTGGCTTCGGCGGCCACGCATCCGTTTGCGGATTGGCGCGTGCAGGAGGTCACCCCGGACGAGCGCTACAAAAACATTGTGCAGGATTTGCAACTGGTCGCACGCGCCAACCTGATCTTCGGACTGCACGTGCATGTGGGAATCGAGGACCGCGAGACGGCGATCCAGTTGATGAATCACGCCCGCTATTTTGTTCCGCACCTGCTGGCCCTCTCGTCGAATTCTCCTTTCTGGCTGGGAATGGACACGGGGTTGAAATCGTATCGCTGCAAGGTATTCGACAAGTTCCCGCGCACCAACATGCCAGACTATTTCCCCAGTTGGGGTGAGTACGACAATTACGTCAAGCTGCTGATCAAGACCAATTGCATCGACAACGCGAAGAAGATCTGGTGGGATATCCGGCCCCATCCATTCTTCAATACCCTCGAGTTTCGAGTCTGCGACATTCCGATGCGGGTCGAGGAGACGATTGCCCTGGCAGCGCTGATTCAAGCCACGGTGGTCAAGCTCTACAAGCTCTATTCCGCCAACCAGGGATTCCGCCTTTACCGCCGTTCGCTGCTGATGGAAAACAAGTGGCGGGCAGCGCGTTATGGGATCGACGGCAAGCTCATCGACTTTGGCAAGCAGATGGAAGTTCCCGAGCGGCAACTGATCGAAGAGTATCTCGAATTCGTCGACGACGTGCTCGACGAACTGGATAGCCGGGAGGAAGTCGAGTACGTCCGCGAGATCATGAAGATGGGTACGGGCGCTGACCGGCAATTGCGCGTCTTCCGCGAGACAGGCGACATGAAAACGGTGGTGGACTACATTATTGAGGAGACTGAGGTGGGCGTGGACGAAGCCAGGAGTTTGCCCACCGCCAAGGCCGTCTGATGAGTTTGAAGACCGACGCACCAATCGACGCACCAGCCAATCGACAATTGAACCAGCTCGAATTCGATCCGGAACTGACGCCGGGCGCCCGCAATGCCGTGCGCGTATGCCTGCGCGTGCAACCGGCGGAAAAAGTCACCGTCATTACCGACGAAGTGAGCCTGGAAATCGCCGCCGCCCTGGTGCGCGAACTGGAAGGAGCGGGCTGCCGGTATCAAGCCTGGGTGCTGGAGGATGTGGCAACGCGCCCACTCACCGATTTGCCGCACGTGATCGCGTTGGATCTGGAGACCAGCCAGGTCAGCATCTTTGCGGTGCAGGCGCAGGCAAATGAACTGAAGTCGCGCATGCAGATGACCGACATCGTGAACCGGCGCAAGATCCGGCACGCGCACATGGTCAACATCAACAAGCAGATCATGCTCGAAGGCATGCGCGCAGATTTCCAGAAAGTGGATCGGTTGAGTGCGAAGGTGGTCGATCGCGTCCGCGTGGCGAAACAAATCCGTGCCAGGACAGCCGCGGGAACGGACCTGGTGGCGGACTTGAATCCCAATTATCGCTGGATCAAAACTTCCGGCATCATCAGCACCGAGAAATGGGGGAACCTGCCCGGCGGTGAAGTATTTACGACTCCGGGAGAAGTCAACGGCACGTTCGTGATCGACGGCGTAGTGGGAGATTACTTGTGCGCAAAGTTTGGCGACCTGAAAGCGAATCCGCTGACAATTCGGGTGAAGGGGAATCGCGTAGTCGAGGTGCATTCGGAGAACAAAGAACTGGAAAGAGATTTCTGGGCCTACACTCATACCGACGAAAACAGCGATCGCGTAGGCGAATTTGCCATCGGCACGAATATCGAGTTGAAAGATGTGATCGGCCAGATTCTGCAAGATGAGAAGTACCCCGGCGTGCACATCGCCTTCGGGAATCCGTACGGCGCGCACACCGGCGCGGAGTGGTATTCGTCTACGCATATCGATGTGGTCGGCCGAAATTTCGACATCTGGGTCGACAACGAGCAGATTATGCGCGGCGGGAAGTTTTTGATAGAAGCGTAGAACTTCTCACCGCCGAGGACGCAGTGGACGCCAAGAAGAGCTCGATTGACGGTGAATTATTGGAAATTGAGAACTAGCCTCCTGGACTGCGGCGGGCGATAGCTTGTTCACATACAATTGCCGGCGGGGGCGCCGGCGCCACCCATGATTCCCTCCTATCGGCAAGCCTTCAACGCGAGCTTCACTCCCGAAAAATACGAGCGCTTGCGCCGCGAACTGACCGCGCGCTGCGGGATGGAGGTTCCGTTTGCTCTCTGCGAGACGCCTTGCTTCTTCCCGGCCGCGCTGGTCAAGCGCATGGGCGAAGACGGCAAGACGCTGATCCACCAGTTGGTTGACAATCCCGAGTATCGCGCCCGCTCCGAGGCTTCGATCCCGGCCCAGTTCCGCGTCCCCAACGAAGCGCCACACCCGATGTTCGTACAAGTAGATTTTGGGCTGGTGCGCGGCGCTGCCGGTGAATTGCAGCCCAAACTGGTCGAGTTGCAGGCCTTCCCTTCTCTCTACGCATATCAGCCAGTCCTGGCGCAGGCGTACATGGACGTATTCGGTCTAGACCCAAAGCTTCGCTATTTCCTGAGTGGGCTGGACTCGGCGTCTTACAAGCGGCTTCTGCAGGATGCGATTGTCGCGGGACACGATCCGGCGAACGTAGTTCTGATGGAAATCCATCCGGAGGAGCAGAAGACGCGTCCGGATTTCCTGCTCACCGAGAGGCTGCTCGGGATTCGCACGGTATGCATCTCGAAGATTCGCAAGGAAGGCCGCCATCTGTTTTATGAGGACGACGGCAGACGTGTCCCGATTGAGCGCATCTATAACCGGACGATCGTCGATGAACTGGAGCGCAAGGGCGTCCCCCTGCCGTTCGATTTCCGCGATGTGCTTGATGTGGAGTGGGCCGGCCATCCCAACTGGTATTTCCGGATCAGCAAGTACTCCATTCCCTACTTGAAGCATCGGTCGGTGCCGCGCACGTGGTTTTTGGATGAACTGAAGCAAGTGCCGGCGGATCTCGAAAACTTCGTGCTGAAACCGCTCTATTCGTTTGCAGGACTAGGCGTGGTGATTGCGCCGACACGCAAGGACATTGATGCGATTCCCGCGGCGAAACGGGGCGAATACATTCTGCAGGAACGACTGAATTTCACGCCGGTGGTAGAAACTCCCTACGGTATGACCAAGGTCGAATTACGGATCATGTACGTATGGCTCAATGATCTAACACCGGCGCTGACGATCGTGCGCATGGGCCGCGGCCTGATGATGGGCGTGGATCACAACAAGAATATGCAGTGGGTCGGGTCATCGGCAGCGCTAATGAGTGGGTAGGGGTTCGTGAATAGTCCGGGGGCTGGCTCACCCTTCCCCCCGAACCAACCGAGGCTGGGGTGTTGGCCCACCAGTTCCCTTTCGATTACACGTTCCGCAGGATCCTTCGCGCCGACAAGTGGGCTCCCGTCAGCAGCAGCATTCCTGAGAGAAACGCCCAGAACATCAGGCTCACCGAGATCGCGAAAGGGCCGTAGACTTCTCCGAAGTTGAGCCAGGGGAGAGCGAGGATATAGGCGTACTTGAGCGCTTCCGAGAGCAAGCCCATCAGAATGGCGGCAGGCAGAACGCCTCGCGCGGGAACCTTTCCGTTCGGCAGCAGCCAGTAGACCAGGAAAAAACCGGCGATGCTGGCCAGAATCGCGAACACTTTCATGGTGACAAAGCCCACCAACTGCACATACCAGGCGCCGTAACCATGGAGCGCGCTTTTCACGACGGCGACGTTGCCCGCGGTCAGGGCGACGGAAATCAATGCGAGCGATCCGCACGCGAATGCGAGGCCGAGTGCAATCAGTTGATTGCCCAGGTAGGAACGGTTGTTGCGGAATCCCCAGACGCGGTTGAGCGCGACCTCGAGGGGAAGGAAGATTCCCGTCGAAGTGATCAGCAGCATGACTACTGAGAATATCTTGGCACGCTGATGCGCGCTGACGAGCGCGTTCAGATTGCGGATGACAAACTCTTGTCCGGTGGGAAGGTAGTCGCGCAGCAGGCTCTCCACCACGCTGTACATGATCTGCGAATGAAAGACTCGCCGAATCAGCGTCAGCAGCAACAGCAGGAAGGGGAAAAAGGAGAGGATCGCATTGGCTGCGACCGAGAAGGCAAAGGTATGGACTTCGGTTCGGAGCATATAGCGCGAAGTTGAACGCAGCAATCCCTCCACGTGCGCCCGGCGGAGCTCGGTTGCCCCTCGCTGTTCAGAAATTTCTACTGGAGTAATTGACGACACTTTTCTTAAATCTTATCAAATACTTACGCCTTCGCCCGCAGGACTCATCCACGGCGCGCCTGCACCCGGCGCCGTTCTAAGGCCCGCGGTCATGTTGGTGGCAATCACTTAACTCTTGCAAAGTGTGATCTTGCTGCTATTATCTTGGGCTCGTTGGCCGTATCCGGCCGATGAGTAAGGCTAAGGTTGACGTTTCTGTGGCAGGTAGTTCCATTTCGCGTCTACTTAACACGGCTCCCAGGAAGTTCCGTCGCGGGCAACCGGACGTCGGAACGAGCGGAGCCGTTTCTGTTGCGATGTGGCCCGCCTGGAGTGACGCGACCGAAATTCTTACCGTCCTTTGAGGGGGGTGTCCCACTTCCCTGGGACAGACAATCCATAAGAGACGGAAGAATATTTTCAAGCGAAGAGAGGAAAGGAGTTTTTTGTGAGAGAGAAGGGTACTGTGAAGTGGTTTAACGGGGCGAAGGGATATGGGTTCATCCAGCGCTCCACCGGCGAGGATGTCTTCGTGCACTTCTCCGCCATCCAAGAGAACGGCTACCGCACGCTGAATGAGGGCGAGACTGTCGAATTCGATCTGCTCAAAGGCCCCAAAGGCTTTCAGGCGGGCAACGTTGTGCGCGCATAGACGCAGCTAAGCCAGTTCGCAAAACCCTCTCGATGGTTGAGAGGGTTTTTTATTGTGAGCTTCGAGCTTCGAGCTACGAGCTGCGAGCCGCGAGCGAGCGCAGGCTCAAACGAGAGCTAAGGGCCAAGAGCTTGCTCGCAGCTCGAAGCTCGCAGCTCTACATCGTCTTCACGTCCAGGCTCTTCCACAAGTACCAGCACGCGATGGAGCGGTAAGGAACCCAGGGTTGTGCGATCCTCTCCATGACTGCGGGTTTGGGCCATTTGCGCTTCTTGTAGTGTTTCTTGATGGCCGCCTGTACGCCGTAGTCGCCGGTGGGCAAGATGTCGGGCCGGCGCAGGGTGAACATCAGGAACATGTGCGCCGTCCACACGCCGACGCCCTTGACTTGGGTGAGGTGTTGGATGACTTCCTCCTCGGACAACTTCGGCAGGCGTTCGAATTCAACGAGGCCGGCTTTCGTCTTCTCCGACAGGTCACGCAAATAGGAAGTCTTCTGCTTCGAAAGGCCAACGCCACGCATCTCCGCATCGCTGAGCTTCAGGATTCCAGCGGGGGTCAGCGGGTCACCAGCCAGATCGGTGAAGCGCTTGAAGATGGTCACCGCCGCTTTGCCGTTCAATTGCTGATAGAGGATCGCCTCGGCCAGGCTATGAAACGTGGGCTCGCCAAACTCCATGCGGCACGGTCCGACGCGCTCAATGATGGCGGCCAGGACGGGATCGGATTTTTTCAGGTGGTTAATTGCCTTGCGCATGGTCTCTCTCACTGACGGGCAGTCAGCTTACCACACAGGCGAACAAATGGCGAATTTTATTGGCCCAAATCGCAAACGGGCTCCCCCGTGTACCTCTGTCCTCTGTGGTTAACAACTCGCTGGCATCACCGCAAAACTCACGCGGGGAAATGAAAGTGGACGTCGTGCTTGGACGCAACCGGCACGCCATCGAGCGTCGCGGGTTGGTAGTGCCAACGGCGCAGCGTGGCCTCGATTTTTTCGTCGATCCCGTGCCCAATGGCTTGCACAATCTTCGTCTCGACGACGTTGCCCTGGGAGTCGATCGTCACCTCGATCACGACGTCGCCCTGCAAATCCCGCGGAAGGTCCGACCGTGCGACCGGAGGGTCCGGATACACGACGGGATAAGCCACGTGCACTTCATGACCAGTGATCGGCCCGTCAATCATGGTGCCCAGCGGCGATCCAGCGCGGGAATTGTGGTCGGCAGCTTCCGCGTCCGCAGGAACCGGCTGATGGTCGGCGGCTGGCTTAGGTGCTGAAGATCGTGGTCGCGCTCGGGGCGCACGCGACTCGCGCGGCAGGACTAACTTCACTTCAAGGGCCGCGTCCTCGCCGTTCGGAGGGAAGTAGGTTACGCGGTAGGAGCGAGTGCCGTCTCCGTACGCCAGCCATACTGGGGTGAGTTCGATGACTTTCGGATGATGGAACACGATCCAGAGAAGCAGCACGAGATGCCCAGCCACCGACACACCTACCGCCCGGTAGTTTCTCAAACGCGACGTCGTTGGCTGGAGTCCGGTGAACACACTACTAGCCTATCTGGAATTTGACGTGGGAACGCCAAAAAGGTTTCGAAAAAGTCGAAGAAAGTAACCAGCTCCTAGACTGTGTTCGCCTGCTTCTCCGCCATGTCGCCGATGACCGGCAGCTTGAACATCTGGCCCTGGTAGGCCTTCAGCACGACGATGATCCAAACGACCAGTCCCGCCAGCGAAATCAGTGGCCACAACAGGAGCGTCGCCCAGCCCAGGAAGGGAATATGGCCGATGAACGCCAGGGCAATCCAGAGCACAGTCCAGGCGATGGCGAAGAAAATACATTGGAACGAGTGGAAACGGATGAAGCGCTTCTTGTTGTAAGGCTCCAGCACCAGAAATATGATCGCCGGAACAATTGTCACGTACGCCAACGCGCCCGCCATGTTGTCGGTCAACCCGCCGGCGGCAGTGCCGCCAACACCCGGAGCGGCACCCGCACATTTCGGACAAGCTGCGCCATCGGCGATTTGCGTTCCACAGTTCGGACAAAATGCCACGAGAAGCCTCCTGAGACAAGACGTTGCGAGCGATGGCACGCACGTTATCAGAAAGGCCCCGCGGACGCAACGATGGATGACGGTATCATCCGAGAATTGCAAATGTTTTGTTCTTGGCTGCTACGAACTCGATTCGGTCGGTTTGAGCGCTCGCAGGTAAAGCACAATCTGCCAGCGCTGCAATTCGGGAAGCCGGCTGAACGATGGCATGCCCCGGTCGGGATTGCCGTTGGTGATCTTCCAGAAAAGCGCTCCATCGCTTTGAGCTTGCACAATCGAGAGTTGCAGATCGGCCGCATTCCTCTTCACCCCCTCGCCCGATCTTCCGTGGCATTCTACGCAGATGCGTATGAACAGTTTCTTGCCTCCCGCGGCTAGTTCTGGTTGATTCGCCAGCGGGTTCTTCTTCTCCGCCGCTTCAACCGGTACTTTCCAGTTTGGGTCCTGCTGATAATTGACATTCTGCGCCACTACCATCGAAGCGATCAGCATCACCAACCAGAAGGGGATCCGAGCTAGACTCATGGCTTGCCTCCGAACATCCGGGCGACCTTCCGGCCAAAGGCCTGGATTTCGTAGCTGTAGCCGATTCGCAGGAGCACCGGGTTACTGACGTGCGTGAGCCCGATGGCGGGCGAGAAATGGATGCTTGCGTTGTCGCCGATCTGCCAGCGGACCACCGGTGCGATGTAGTGGGCGGTGTCATGGAGCGAGAGATCAAGCGTGCCGCCCAGCCCTCCGTACATTTCAACGCCTACAATAAAGTTCTCGCGGCACCAGCGGCACTCGCCCCCCGTCGCGAGTCTCGCGAGCGGCCGCGATACGCCGAGGGTGTAGCCGAATTCAAATCCTTCGCTGGCGGAGAGGTTCTTCTCCACAATGAAATTACCGGCCAGGTTCCAATCGTGCAGGTTACTTGACAGAATCAGTTTGGTTTCCAGTTCGTGCGCGTGCGTGTCAGCCAGTTCGGCATTTCGCTCGTCCGATAGCTCGGAATGTCCGACGATTTCCTTCTGAATCCGTGTGGCCTCGTTCACGCCCTCGTATTCGAGATAGAGCACGGGATTGATCCAGTGCTCGCGCTTCAGGGGCCGGAAACGGTTTTCCAGCCGCCAGCCGGTGAACACGGCGCTATCGCCCGAGGTGCTCTGTCCTTCGAAGTAGAGTTCGGTCGTCCAGCGGCCGGCCACGCCATATTCGATTTCCGCATAAGGGGCAAAGAACAACCGCTGGCCAGAGCGGGGAATACCGAGCGTGCTGCTGGTTTCAACCTCGAGATTGCCCGGCTCTTCCAGATGATGATCGTAAGTCACGAAATACGGCGCTTCCTGCGCGCGGGCGAACGAGGCCGCAGATGCCAGGAGAAAAAGAAGAAGCGGTGCCCGCAGCCGCCGTGCAGCCGGCCGGATGCGGGTCAGGAGAGCGGGTTCCATGGAATTCCTAATTGAAAATGAAATTCAATTTCAATTTCAATTTACCGGAATTTCCTCCCGGTTGGCTACCTGGCTGTGTCACATTTTTGTAAGAGAGAGAGGAAAGACGCGGGCGCCTTCGGCAGGCGCCCACTGTCCGGTGCTCAGAGCGATTGCAGAAAGGCCAGCAGCGCTTTTTTCTCCGCGGGCTTCAGCTTGGTAAAGCGCTCACTTACTTTCTCGGCTTCTCCCTGGTGGCGGCGGACGGCGTCGCCCAGTTGGACCGACCCGCCATCGTGCATCAGGCGTGAGCGCAGCCGCAATCCCCAGAGCGGGGCAGTCCGGATCTTGTTGCGCGCGCACAGCATATCCCGCAACAGGTCGGGGTGTTTTTCTCCCTCGAGCACGGCGGTCTGATAGCTTTCGCTGCATTCGTCCTCGGCCTTTCCTTTTTGGTGCTCCGACGTTTCCGCAGCCCGCGACGCCGCCAGTTCGCGCATGCGCCTCTGGACTCGCTCGCGGCCGAAGTGCTCAACCAGCGCGACCGGGATTCCGTCTCCCGTGCCGATGTTGTGGAGCAGGAAGTCGCTGTAGGGATGAATGGTCCGGTTTTCCAGCGCGTCGGGATGGAGGCCGGGGCCACCCGGCGCGGCCGGACTGTTACCGGTCACGATGGTCTCGACATGGCAGGTGCCACAGCCGATTTTTGCGAACAGCTGAGCGCCCTGCTTGGCCTCCGGAGTCGCCGCAGCCGTCTCGTCCCGGGCAGGCGCCTTTAGCGACCGCATGAAACTGGCGAAGTGGTCAATGTCTTCCAGGTTGTTGTCGGTAGGATCGGGCAGACTGTTGGGTTCGGTGACCTTCGTGTCGTCGGTATTCGGAACCGTTGTGGTCACCGGCGGATTGCAGATGGACGTCACTTCGGTGGGTTGCAGGCGGTTTGTAATTCCCATCTCGTTCAAGTACGCATCGGCGGCGAACGCAAGCAGGCTGGCGTGCTGGTCTTTCCAGCCAAAGCGCCCGATGCGGTCTCTGCCTTCGCTTTCGGGTACCAGCACCTTGACAGCCTGCCCGCAAATCTTTCCATGCGACGCCCTGCATTGTTCCTTGCGAATTGTGAGCAGGGTTTGGTCGGCGATCGCCTCCACATATCCATCCCCGAGCGTGTTGGTGGCGATGCGGGTGGTGCGCACGGTCTCAGTTTCGGGCACGCGTTCCTGAATCTCCGGGCAGATGGCGCGGTCATTCACGAGGTTCCGATCCTGGATGATCTCCGCTCCGTGATTGATCGGGATCTGCGGGTTCTGGAATTGGCCGTGCGAGTCGAGATGTCCTACGCGCAACTCCGTAACCTGGCTCGCGGCTCCCGAGACCGGGGTCTGGTGACACTCGCGGCAGGACTGTGCATTGTAGAGCGGCCCGAGTCCATCGGGGGCGATGTCCTCGACCTCCTCGAAGAATTCCTGGTCCGCACTACGCCGGTCAGGATCGGAAAATCCGTTGCTCTGGTTGTCGAATCCGGTGACTGCTTCTGGAGGTTGGGTGGGCGCTTGTCCGCGAGAGTGGATGGCTACGGAGAACAGGACGGCTCCTGCGACCAGGGGCAACAGCAACGTGGGCTTCATAGGGCATTCCTTCCGGGCCAGAGGTGTTGAGAGCGACGAAGCTGCGATCTGCCAAATTTCTGTGTGTGATTCTCGTTAGAACGAGAGTCTGGTTTTCCTTTTTCGAGAGCCTGCGGTGGTTCTTGCAAGCACACCTCACTCGGTGATCACCCGGTCCGCCCACTCGACCAGCGATACAAGAATCGCCGGATTACCGAACTTGGCGCTCCAGTTCGCAAGGTCTTCCTCGGTCACACCGCGAGCGCGAGCACATGCGCGGCAGGCGTAGATCGTGACTTTCTTTGCAGCGAGTTTGCCCAGAAAGTCGCCGACCGGTGGCCAACCGACCGGAGTCACAGAACTGGCGACCGCCTTGCGCATCAGCACGACCGCTTCGCCGAGCAGATAGATTTGCACCTCGTGTCCTGCTCCGGCCAGGGCAAGTCCGTGCGAGAAGGGAAACGCCGCCTTCGTCGGATCGTCTGAACCCCAGGCGTTCTTCATCATGATCTTCATGATCTTCATGGGCTTCATGGGCTTCTTCGACGTGCCGGTTTGCCGCTAAGGGCACCTACAGCCAGCAGGGGTAGAGCAGCGAGCCGCGACAGAAACCAACGACGTGCCATGCGGGGCCTCCAGAATGGAGAGTGAAGTACGCGCGAGGCGGAGGCCCATCATAGCAAGGAAATGCCTGGCAGCAACAAAAAAGGAACAAGTAAATAAGTTGGTTACTTGTGGCCTACGACAGGAGCGCCAGAGTTCTTGCAATCAGTTCCTCGGTTCCCTTGTAAGGGTCGCCGGTGTTGTCGTACTCCATCGAGCAGTAGCCGTGGAACCCGGTCTTCTTCAGGATTGCGAACGCATACGCCAGGTCCACCTGCACGTTTGCCCCTTGCCCGGTTGCCTCCGACTGTTTGACGTGGCAGATCCCATAAGCGTGATTGAACATGGCCTCAAGTCCGGCGTAGGCATCTTCGGGAATTTTGTGCATCAGTGAATTCCCGAAATCAGGCAGGCCACGCAGCCACGGACTGTTCACTTTTTCAATCAGTTTCGCCAAGAACACTGGCTCCTCGGTCACTCCGTCATCGTTCTCCAGATGGATGACGACGTTGCGCGTCGCGGCGTGTTCCACGATCCGGAGGAGCGTGTCGGCGGACCGGTCGAGATCGGGGGGCTGGTTGTCGCCTGAGGCGATGTGCGTCCGAATGCTGGGAGAGCCGAGCGTGGCGGCCGCGTCAATCCACTGCTTGTTGTCGGCAATGGCGCGTTCGCGCTCGGCTCGGTCAAGGGCGTAGAAGCTGTGTAGTCCATCGAACGCGATATTGACGACCATGGCCTTTGCCTGGTCAAGCGCTACGCGGAACTCGTCGAGATATTTCGGTTCGAGCGACCGGAAATGACTGCTCCAGGGTTCAATCTTGTTGATGTTGAACCGCGACTTTACGTGTGCGGCGAATTCCGTGAGCTCCATTTTAGGGGCGGTCGGGGAAGCCAAAGCGCTCACGTATTCCGCTGGGAGAATGAAGTCGCGAAACGGATAAGAGGCGACCGCGATGCGGTCGCGTGCACTCGCCGGAAAACGGACATCCGGTTGAACCTGAGACGCCATCCCACGCGACGATGACAGCAATGCACCGGCGGCCATGATCACGGCCTGGGACAGGAATTCTCGACGAGTATTCATCAGTGTGCCCGAGAATTCTAGCAAAAGCGGAAGGGCCCGTTGTGGAGTGTTTTGCGCCAAGTGTGACCTTGCTCTTATCAGTGATCATTCCGGAATACGAAGGCGGGCTGATGACCAGCCGGGTGACTCGGATGTACTACCCGCAGCAGAGCAGTTTGGAATAGCAGACTTAGAATGCTTTGTTTGAGGTCACAATTTGTGACCTCAAAGACCCGCTTTCTCTGGGCCCCGCCGGAAGAGAGTTAAGTGATGCTGACTTCCGTATACGTGCCGTAGACCTGCCGCAGCGCTTCGCAGATTTCACCCACCGTGGCATAGGCTCGGACGGCATCCACGATGTAAGGCATGGTGTTGGCGTCGGAGATATTGCCGTTCTTTCCGGCCGAGGGATTCTTGGCAGCAGCGCCTTTCAGCGCTTCCAGCCGGCGCTGGACTTGTTCATTCGAGCGGCGGGCACGCAATGCCTTGAGCTTCTTCTCCTGTGCCCGCGCGACTCCTTCCCCAATGTAGAGAATTTTCGGCGACTCTTCCTCCACCACAAAGTCGTTGACGCCGACCGTGATCTTTTCGTTTGCCTCAACCGCGCGCTGGTACTGGTAGCTGGCTTCGGCGATTTCCTTCTGCGGATATCCGCGCTCGATGGCTTTGACCATGCCGCCCATCTGGTCAAGTTTCTCGAAGTAGTCGAAGGCGCCTTGCTCCATGTCGAGCGTTTGCCGCTCGACGAAGTACGAGCCGCCCAGCGGATCGACGGTCTGCACCACCCCCGATTCGTAGGCGATGATCTGCTGGGTTCGCAACGCGATGCGCGCGGCCTCTTCCGTGGGCAATGCAAGCGCTTCATCGTAAGCATCGGTGTGCAGCGACTGCGTGCCGCCCAGCACCGCCGCCAGCGCCTGCACAGCCACGCGTGCAATGTTGTTCATCGGCTGCTGCGCGGGCAGCGAGACTCCGGCTGTCTGCGTGTGGAAACGCATCAGGCGGGTGCGGTCATTTTTCGCGCCGAAACGGTCCCTCATCAGCCGATACCAGATCTTGCGCGCGGCACGGTATTTCGCGATCTCTTCAAAGAAATCGTTGTGCGCGTTGAAGAAGAAGCTGAGGCGCGGTCCGAACTCGTCGACGTCCAGTCCGCGGCGGCGTGCCCATTCGACGTACTCGACGCCATCGTAAATGGTGAAAGCCAGTTCCTGGAGCGCCGTCGATCCGGCTTCGCGAATGTGATAGCCGCTGATCGAAATCGTGTTGAAGCGCGGCGTGAACTTCGATCCGAACTCGAACGTGTCGATCACCAGCCGCATCGAGGGCGCGGGCGGATAAATGTACTCCTTCTGCGCGATGTATTCCTTCAAAATGTCGTTCTGGATCGTGCCCGAGATCTTCTTCCAGTCGGCGCCCTGTTTTTCCGCCACCACCAGGTACATCGCCCAAAGCACCGAGGCCGGTGAATTGATGGTCATCGAGGTCGTAGTCTTTTCCAGATCGATGCCGTCGAAGAGGATCTCCATGTCCTCAAGCGAATCGATGGCCACGCCGCATTTGCCCACCTCGCCTTCGCTGGCAGCGTGGTCGGAGTCGTAGCCCATCAGCGTGGGCAGATCGAACGCCACCGACAGCCCGCCGCCCCCATGTTCCAACAGGTATTTGTAACGCTGATTGGTTTCCTCGGGTGAGGCGAAGCCAGAGAACATCCGCATCGTCCATAGCTTGCCGCGGTAGCCGGTCGAGTGAATGCCACGCGTGTAGGGTGGTTGCCCGGGATAACCGAGGTATCGATCGTAATTCCAGTCGGCGGGCAGATCGGCCTGCGTGTAGAGCCGTCGAATCGGGACGTTGGAAATCGTGCTGAAGCGAGCCTGTCCGCGCTCGTCGAGATTCGTGCCGGTCGCCGCACCAATCGGTTTTTCGGGAGCCTTGTCGAGCGAGGGCGCCAGAGTTTTCTCGGCCCAATCTCTCTCCGACGCGGCAGGATCACGTCCTTCAAAGACATCGGAGATCGGTCTCTCTGCTACGACCTTGCGCAGATTGGCCATCGGCTTGTTTTCAGGCATTCCCTTCCCCGCTCCGATCCTTATGATAAGTGGCCTTGGAGAAGGGAGCAAGGCGGCAGACCGCAACCTTGGTTACTCTGTATTTCGACCGTAGCCCGGCGCCCCGCCGGCTGTCCGGGGGCGCTACCGTAAGCCTGTGGACGGTAATCATCACGCCGGTCACGTTGCTAATGTTTGCGCCGAGAATGCGGCGATGGCAAGTTTATCGAGGAAATCGACTCCTCGAGGATAACTCGGTAATACGCTTCGGTTTCATCGACCATTCTGCCGACAAGGAATCGCTCGATGGCGGTGCGGTGTCCGGCTAGCGCGAGTTGCTGCCTCAAGTTCGTGTCGCAGACCAGCTGCTCGATTAGCGTGGCCAGAGTTGGGATGTCGCCGGCCTGGAATAGGAGTCCGTCCTTGCCGTGAGTGATGATCTCCGGAACGCCTCCGGCACTGGCGGCAATCACAGGAACGTGGGAAAGCATAGCTTCGACGATCGATAGCGGGAGACCTTCACGATACGAGGGCAGCAGCATCACATTCGTGGCAGCGAGCACGACCGGAATGTTGGATTGGTAGCCGCAAAACGTCACCTTCTGGCTGAGCCCGAGGGATTCGGTAAGACGCTCGAGGCGGGCCCGCTCTTTGCCTTCGCCGACGATGAGGCAGCGGTACGGAAGGTCTGGCGCAAGCAACTTGAGTGCGTTGAGCAGGTCAAACTGGCCTTTTGCTTTTGCGATGCGGCTGATCTGGCTGAGCACGATTTCATCGGCGCGCACGCTGAATGTCGAGCGAAAGCGAGCCGCCTCGGCGCTGGCAATCCCTTCGAACCGGCTCGGATCGACTCCATTGTGGATCGTACATATGTGCTCGGCTGGAACACGGAAGTGGGTGATCAAAAGCTGTTGCAGAGAGTGGCTGACCACGATGAGGCGGCGGAATGCCTTGTAGTGCGGTTTCTTGAATGGAGTGCTGTGCCAAGGACCGTGGACGCTAACGACGTAAGGGATGTGTTTCCTTCGCCAAAGTAGTTCGGCAAGGTAGCCTGCGGTCTGATGGTGTGCGTGGATGATCTCGACTTTATGTTCGGCGACAATCTCCGCCAGGCGGCGATAGGTTTTGAACCTGTCGAGTGGGTTGATGGATTGAAAGGCGAGCTCGAAGTGTGCGGAGACACCGTCCCTGGGGCTGGGGTGGCTCCCGTCATCCGCCTTGCCGGTTACAAAGACGATGGAGTGGCCCTTAGCGGCCAAGCCTTTTATCAAGCTGATGCAGTGTGTTTCGGCGCCGCCCGCTCTGCCTCCGCGCCAGTGGTGTGAAAACAAGATGAGGACATTCATCGCGAGTCACGGTGGCCGGTCGAGCCGGAATCCACGACAATGGTTTTTCCCCAGCCGTCGCGAATCAAGGGCTGCACACTCGGCCGCATGAGCCCGATGTCGGCCTCTTCCTTGTTGGCAATGATGCCGATCCAGACGATCACCGGGAGAGGATACTAGCAGTGAGTCGCCAGTCGCCAGTAGTCCGCGCGTATCAAGCGAAGAAAAACGCCGGATCCCACGACCCGGCGTTTCGCTGACGACTGGCTACTGCTGCGGTTGCGCCGTCGGAGTGGCCGGCTTCTCCTGCTCCGCAGGGCGCGCGGCCACATAAGGCACGGCCGGCATTTTCGTGACCTGCCCGCGTTCGGCGTCGTTCATCAGGATCCCCAACCGGTCCAGCGTCGCGCCAATCGAGCGATCGAGTTCGACACGAGCCTTTTCGTAGTTCGAGTTCGCCGTGACCAGGTTTGACTTCGCCTGCGTCAGGTCGCGTTCGGTCTGCAGGACAGCCGTCGTAGTCGATGCACCCAGAGCATATTTCTTTTGCTCGGCGTCGAGCGACTGTTTCGCCAGTTCCACTGCCGCGCGCGCCGCTTCCACCGCTGCCCGCCCCTGCTGCACGGAAAATTGTGCCTGCCGGACCTCGATCCGGATCTTGTTTTCCTGCTGCTGCAAACTCATCTGCGCCTGCCGATATTCCAGTTCCGCACGCACCTGGTCGGCCTGGGCAGAGCGGTTGCGCAATGGGATATTCAACTGCAGACCTATTCCCTTATCGGGTGCTGTCGAGTCGACCAGTTGACTCAGCGTATCGCCGTAAGGAGTATTCGGAATCACCCTGGCACCGGAGCAAAACGGATTGGTCGGGTCTTGCACACAAAGGTAATTAGGATTCTGCGATCCCCCCACGCCACTCCCCTGGTAGTACGCAAATAGATTCAGGGTTGGCAGCAAGGCGTTGCTTGCCGAGCGTTTCGTAATACCCCGATTCGTCAGATCGATTCGCGATTGGGCGAGTTCGGCTCGATGAGCCAGAGCCTCGTTGACTAGGTCTTGCGTTGGGACGGTCGGTTCTTTGTCCGGTACCAACATGGTGTCGGTTGGAATCACCTCGGCATCTGCGAGAGCCGGATCGACCAGCGTGCGGCTTAGGGCGTTCTTCATAAGCAATTGCTGTAACTGAAGGTCGGTTTGCGCTTTAATGAGCGACTGCTGGTTGGTTGCGACCACGCTCTGTGCTCGGACCACTTCGATGGGAGCCAAGGTTCCGATTTCAACCTGCTTTTTGTTATCAGAGAGCGTTTTTTCCGCGAGTGCCACCGAATCCTGCTGTACCTTGACGTTTTCGTAGGCGTTTACTAGGTCCCAATAGATGTTCTGGATCTGGTTGACTGTAGTGATCACCTGCAGCCGGAATGCGACGTCGGAAATCTCGCGGTTGTTCTTGGCAATCTTGATGAAACGCGTGTTCGGCAGGAATCCAAAACCGGACAGCAAAGGCTGATTAATTGTAGCTCGGAGACTGGAATTGAACGACGTACCAAGCGCCTGAGTGTTTGAGACGGGATTCGTGGATCCTCGCGAGTTGTTGAATCCGACGGAAAGGTTGGTACCCCAGTGGAAACCCTGCTGATAGCCAAACCCCCACGTGCTGGTGTGGCTATCAGTGAAGGGGGGTTGGAACGCATTAGTGTTTTGCGAACGGTTCTGATCCAGCTGGAGTGTGCTCGTCAATATAGGATCGAACGACGGCACGGCTGCACCCACGCCCGATGTGGAAGTGACCAAACCCGCCGTGCCGGCACCCGCACCACCGGTGCCCGCCGTGGTTCCGCCCGCTCCTCCGCCCGTGGTAGTGGCGCCTACACCGGTGCCGGTTCCGCCCGGCGTTCCCTGCACTAACCCAGTGTTAACACCACGCGTGGACGACCCCGCTTTCGCTCGCCAGATATCCGTGTCAGCAATGTTCAGGTTGTACCGAGCAATCGCAATATCAAGATTATTCTCGAGCGCGAGTGCCACCGCGTCGTTCATGGAGAGATACAACTTGCCCTCGCGCAGCAATTGGTCAATTCGGCCGGTGTTCGCTAAATTAGGCTGGGCTACGTTGCGTGGCGTATACGGCGCCAGGGGGTTCGCAAAGGCCGCGCGCGGCTGTGAATACTCCTTCACGTCAAACGGCTGCGACGACGACACCGCCTTCTGCACTTGCGAAGGGGCGTTCGGTACCGAGGAAGAATTCTGTGCCCATCCCGCGGGCACCATAACAGCAGCAACCAGCAGGGCCGAAACCTGCCGGAGGGCGGAAAACACAGTAGAACGCTGCATTCGTATCATCTCCATTAATCAGGTCTGAGAGAAACGGACGTAGGTATCAGGACATTCCCTAATACGCAGATTGCGAGGCAAGAGTTCCTTGTTCAGAGAAGCATTTTTTTCCATGCAATCGTGAGTGCACTAGTATAGCTGACGTGTTCCCGGCCGTTTTGTGACGACGCGGGTAAAACTTTGTAAAAGTTATGGATGAAGCAGCCACGCCGGAGGACTCGGAAAAGTCTTGCGCAATCTCAAACTGATCCTTGCCTATGACGGGTCCGAGTTTGTGGGCTGGCAGGTGCAGCCCGGACGGGCCACCATCCAAGGCACACTCGCCTCGGCCATTGGACGGCTTACCGGCGAAAATGTACTGCCCCAGGGCTCGGGCCGGACCGACGCTGGAGTCCACGCCCTGGCTCAGGTTGCTACCTTCCCGACGGCATCACCCATTCCGATCGACAACTGGATCAAGGCACTCAACGATATTCTGCCCCCGTCGATTCGCGTGCTGGAAGTCAGGGAAGTCGCGGCAGACTTTCATGCACGCAAGTCCGCTCGGGCGAAGACCTACCGCTACCGCATCTATCGCGACGCCATTTGTCCGCCCTTTCTCGCGCGCTATGTCTGGCATTACCCGTTCCCGATGCAGGAAGATGCGATCGCGGAAGCCGCCGGGCTGGTGGTCGGAGAACACGATTTCACATCGTTTGCTGCCGTGGATCCGGAGCGTGTGGAGCGCATTGAGAAAGACAACCACAAGGGACACGGAAGTGCACAGGAGAAGATCAACGGCGAAGACATGAATGTGCGAACGATCTATTCTTCGCGTTGGGTGCGCGAAGCCGACGAACTGATCTACTCGGTCCGCGGAAGCGGGTTTCTTCACCACATGGTGCGCAACTTGGTAGGCACTTTCCTGCTGATTGGGAAAGGAACACTCACGCCCGAAGACCTCCGCCGTATCCTCGCCTCGCGCTCCCGCTCCGCCGCCGGCCCGACCGCTCCCGCCAGCGGCCTCTATCTGGTCGGCGTCGAATACGTGTAGCGCCGGCGTCCCGCCGGCCGCCCCTTCCCCGCCGCGTCCCTCTGGTCTAAACTGTCCCTGAGTTGCATGGCCACTGATGTCCAAATTCCCGTCTCACGCCTGGCTTCCGTGAACCCTGCCACGGGCGAAGTTCTGGGAGAACTGGATTGTGCCGGACCGACCGAAGTTCGCGCCGCGGTCGCCCGGGCGCGCGCCGCACAACCCGACTGGAATGCCTGGGGCATTCGCAATCGCGTTCAGGTACTGCGCCGTTTCCAGCAAAATCTTCTCGCTTCCAAAAGCGACATAGCCCGCCGGATCACGCAGGAAGCGGGCAAGCCCTATGTCGAGGCGCTGCTCACCGAAGTGTTGGTCGTGCTGGATGCCGCCCGCTTCCTGATTGAGAACGCGTTTCCCGTCTTGCGCGAAGAGAAATTGCCGCACGGAAATCTCGCGCATAAAACCAAATCCGGCCGCATTCTGCACGAACCCTATGGCGTGATCGGAATCATCTCGCCCTGGAATTATCCGTTTTCAATTCCGGCGACGGAAACCATGGCGGCGCTGGTAGCCGGCAATGCAGTAATCCTCAAGCCATCGGAGTTGACGCCGCTGATTGCCATCGAACTGCAATCCCTGCTGCGCCAGTCGGGTGTGCCTGACGATATTTTCCAGGTGTTGCCCGGTGAAGGTACGACCGGCTCTGCGCTCGTCAATAGCGAGATCGACAAACTGGTTTTCACCGGAAGCGTCGCGACCGGCCGGAGAATCGCGCAAGTCGCGGCCGAACACCTGCTCCCCGTGGTGCTGGAATTGGGTGGCAAAGATCCAATGCTGGTGCTCGAAGATGCGGATGTCGACGTAGCGTCGAGCGCCGCCGTCTGGGGAGCGTTTGTGAATTGCGGCCAAACCTGCCTGTCGGTCGAGCGCTGCTACGTGCATGCCAGCCTGTATCCGGCATTCGTCGAAGCCTGCGCGGAAAAAACGCGCAAGCTGCGTGTCGGAAACGGAATGGAAGCAGCGACCGAAGTGGGCCCGATGATCCACGAGCGCCAGGTGCGCATTGTCGAAACGGATCTTGAGGATGCTCGCCAGCGCGGTGCGCGCGTCGTCGCCGGAGGCACGCGTCTGCGCGACTTGGGACCGACATTTTTCGCGCCCACCGTGCTAGCCGACGTGGACCACGGCATGCGCGTGATGCGCGAAGAGACGTTCGGCCCCGTGCTGCCGATTGCGTCCTTTGCCGACGATAGCGAGGCGGTGCGATTAGCGAACGAGTCCGAATATGGTCTCGCTGCCAGCATCTGGACGCGCGATCGCGCGCGCGGCGAGCGTCTTGCCCGCCAGATCCAGGCTGGGACCGTCATGGTGAACGACACGGTTTCCTGTTTCAGCATCAGCGAAGCTCCGCACGGCGGGGTGAAGTCGACCGGCTTGGGGCGCACCCATGGACGCTGGGGCTTGGAAGAAATGGTGCGCGTGAAGTACGTTGACTCCGACCTCCTCCCCCGCATCAAGAAACCCTGGTGGTTCGGCTATGGCAGCGGATTGACACGCGAAATGGAGGGCCTCTTGAGCCTGCTCTATGCACGTCCGCTGCGGGAAAAGATGAAGGCCGCCGTACGCGCTGTGGGAGCGCTATGGCGGAGAAAACTGTAAGGAAGTTCTCAGTTCCCAGTTCTCGGTTCTCAGTACAAGCTCCGAGGTCTTGGCTGAGAACTGGGAACAAATTCATTTTCCTTCGCGATCGCGCCCTTGGTCTTCCTCGTCTACCTAGGTAAAATGCACTTGTAATGTGTGGTTGGTCTGATAGGCAGGGATGTGGGAGGGCACGGCTTTAGCCGTGCCGCCGAGGCCGCAAGAGATATGGGGCTTTAGCCTCTGCGGGCCGCGCGTGATTTTGCGAATGACTTATCGGGCCGTTCTTTATCCGTCGGGAGAACTCCGTGGCTTCAGGTGAACCGCTCAGAACCCAAGCAGCAGATGTTCCGCAACTTCCCAACCACAAAGTCAAGCTCAAGAAGCCGGGTCAGCGCGCCTGCAATGAGAAAAACGACAAGGGCAAATTCTGTGGCGGACACCTGAAGCGCTGGTTCTATACCGCCGACGTCCTCGAGCAGGAATGCGGATGCGCCGAAAAAGCCTGGGGCGCCGACCGCGAAGTTTACCGTTGCGAATTCTGCCAAACGCTGTACCTGCCCCATCCGGAAGATGCGAGTGGGGTAAACGTCGCCGGCACCGGCCAGCTTTCAGTGTTCGGGCTAACCGTTCCTCCGAAGGAAGAGAAGAAAGCCTAGGCGAGAGTGGGAAGGGCACGACTTTACAGGTTGCGGAAGCACTCGACGTTGCACCCGATCTTGGGTGGCGCAGCGCTTCAGCGCTGCGATCAGCGCGCTGTTTTCGGCAACGGCTTTAGCCGCTGAGGTCAAGATGTAAGGCTTCGGGTTGAATGCGCTAACCAAGGGCCGGAGGGGTGCCGGCGCTGCCAGTGAACATTTCCGAACTTATTTACGACTGGAACCGCCTCTATCCGCAATCACTACGTCCACCCGGACCAGTGCTGCTGACGGACGAGACGCTCCGCGACGGCCTGCAATCGCCCTCGGTGCGCGATCCTTCTATCGAACAGAAAATCGAAATCCTCCACCTGATGGAGTCGCTCGGTATCAACTCGCTCGATCTGGGATTACCAGGCGCCGGCCCGCGAGCCGTTGAACATGTAACCGCGCTCGCCCGCGAAATCGTCACGCACAAAATGAAGATCCGCCCCTACTGCGCGGCCCGAACGCACGAGAACGACATTCGCCCCATCGCCGAAATCGTGCAGAAAACCGGCCTGGCCATCGAAGCCGCCACGTTTCTCGGATCGAGCCCTATCCGCCGCTACACCGAAGGTTGGACCAGCGATTTCCTGCTCCAGACCACGGAGAAGGCCGTCAAGTGCGCCGTCTCTCTCGGCCTGGAAGTCATGTACGTCACCGAAGACACGACGCGCTGCGATCCGGAAACGGTGAGGTGCCTGAATTCGACGGCGATCAACTGCGGTGCCCGCGCTATTGTGCTGTGCGATACCGCCGGACACGCTACTCCCATGGGCACAGTCGCGCTCGTTAAATTTGTGGTCGAGGAAGTGATCAGGCCCGCCGGCGAAACGATTCGCCTCGACTGGCACGGCCACTGCGACCGCGGCCTCGCCACCGCCAACGCCATGGCCGCCCTGGTGGCAGGCGCAAACTGTGTCCACGCCACTGCCCTGGGCATCGGCGAGCGCGTAGGCAACACGCAAATGGACCAGATGCTCGTCAACCTCAAGCTGATGGGAATTTCGCCCTGGGACCAGCAGGACCTGACCAAGCTCAAGCGCTACTGCGAGGCGGTGTCGATTGCAACCGGCATTCCAATTCCCGCCAACTATCCCGTAGTCGGCGATGACGCCTTCCGAACCGCAACCGGTGTTCACGCCGCTGCCGTCATCAAGGCCTACAAGAAGAATGACGTCGAACTCGCCAACACGGTCTATTCCGGCGTCCCGTCGCACGTCTTCGGCCTGGAGCAGGTGATCGACATTGGCCCCATGAGCGGGAAATCAAACGTGCACTTCTGGTTGGAGCGTCGCGGCTATCCGGTAAGCGACGATGTAGTCAACCGCATCTTCAAGCGCGCCAAGTCAAGCGACCACACCCTGACCGAAGCCGAGATCCTGGAGTGCGTGCAAGCCCTGCCGTAGAGACGGGGCTTGCCCAGTCTCGTCCTACTCCGGCTCTCGCGCTAGTTCTGGACTCGGCACCGACTCGCCCTCCAATTCCTTTTGTCGAGCCACGCGCTGCTGATTGAGCATCTTCGTAGCCACCGCCAATTCCGCGCGCCCTTCCTTCTCACGCCCCATCCGCATAAGCACCTGCCCGCGCAGATACCGAGCACCCGCGTTGCCCGAATCCAGCCGTATGATCTGGTCCAATTCCGCCAGCGCCGCTGCATAGTGCTGGCGATGTTCTTCGATCTTGGCCAGCCCCATGTGCGCGCTCACCAACTGCGCGTTCACCTTCAAAGCCTGCCGGTAATTCTTCGCCGCTTCATCCTCATTCCCCAGGGTCGACTCCACGCTGCCCAGTTGCTCGTAAGCGAACGCCACATCTGGCTCGATCGCAATGTCCTTCTGAAACTCGGTGCGCGCCTGTTCAAACTGCTGCTTGTGCAGATACGCCAATCCCAGGTTGAAGTGCACAAACGGCAGCTTCGGATCGGCCTTCGCCGACGTTTCAAGTTCGCGCACCGCCTCGTCATACTCCTCGCGATTCAAGTGCGCCTTGCCCATCAGCAGATGAAACTCCGGCGAGTTCTCTCCAATTTCCACCAGTCGCCCAAGCGCTTTCTCCTCGAGCGCGGAATTCTTAGATTTGTAAGCCGCAATCCCGAGCACATACAGATAATTCAGCTGATCCGAAGCCCGCCCCCACAGCGGTTCGAGGGTCGTGATCGCATCCGTCCAGCGATCGTCGAAAAAGTAGCAGAGCCCCAGCAAGTGTCGCGCCTGGTAGGAATCCGGGACGTCGCGGACCACCGACTCAAACGGTTTGATGGCCGAGCGAAAATCGTTCCACCGGAAATAGACCAGCCCGATATTCAACCGGATTCCGGAAATGTTCGGCGCCAGCTTCTCTGCCTTGCGCAACATGGCCAGAGCCTGCGGCCACTGTTTGCGCCGCATATGAATCACGCCCAGATTCGCATACGCTCCCGCCACCCCGGGATCGATCGCCAGCACTTGCCGGAAGTCACGTTCCGCTTCGTCGAGCCGGCCTCCGTGCAGCGCGGCTTCTCCTGCCTCGAAAGCCTTCTGCGGATTCACCGCCGTCCGTGCCGGCGCGTGTTCTTGCGCACCGGCGGACACGGGCAAAAAAAGTAGTATTAAAACGGTTAATCTCAGGCTCGCACTTGACACTCGATTCCTCGTCCTGTAGTGTCCGCCAGCAAGAGTGTGAATTTCAAGGACTCCATGGCGCCACCTGATTCGAAATCTACCAAAGCCGCCTCGTCAGCAGCAAAATCCCGCCGCGAGCCCGAGTCTGCCCGCAAACACCAGCCGCCGACCGCCGTCACCATTCGCGACGTAGCCGAGCGGAGCGGATTCTCGTCCGCCACTGTCTCCATCGTGCTCAACAACGCGCCCCTGTCCCGCTACATCCCCGATAAAACCAAGGCTCGCATCCAGCGCGCGGCCTCGCTGCTCGGCTATCGCCCCAACCTGTTCGCCCGCTCGCTCCGCAGCCGCCGCAGCCACACCATCGGGGTCATGGTCTTCGACATGACCGATCCCTATTGCACCCTCGTGCTCCGTGGCATCGAGAATACTCTCTACCAGTCCAACTTCCTCCCTATCCTCACCGATGTGCACAACGAGCGCAGCCGCTTCGAGCGCTACCTCGAGATGCTCCTCGACCGCCGTATCGAAGGCCTGGTCGTGCTCGCCAACTGGCTGTTCGTGGACATCAACGTCCTCGCCGACCTCGAGAAAAACAACATTCCCACCGCCACCGTGGGACAGCAACTCAAAAGTGACCACATCAGTTCTGTGATCGTCGACAATGCTGCCGGCGCCCATGCCGCCCTGGAGCACCTTTACTCGCTCGGCCACCGCAAGATCGCGTTCATCCGCGGTCCGCACAAATTGTCGGATACCGAACCCCGCTGGCGAGGTGTGCGAACGCTCGCCCGCGAACGCAACCTCGAACTCGACCCGCAGCTGATCGTCGACCTACCAGAATCTGGAGATCCGTTTTCAAGTTTTGAGCAAGGATACAAATTAACTGAGGAGTTGCTGCACCGCCGCCATCCCTTCACCGCCCTGATGGCCTTCGACGACATGACCGCCTTCGGCGCTATTCGCGCGCTTGGCAAAGCCGGCATTCGCGTTCCCGACCAGTGCTCCGTAGTTGGTTTCGACGATGTCTCGGCGGCGGCCCTCTACTCTCCGGCCCTGACCACCGTTCGACAGCCCATGGAAGTCATGGGAGCAACCGCCGCCAACATCGTGGTCGAAGCCATCAACGGCATGCTCGAAAAGAAATCTGTGCGTCCGATTCGCCGCAAGCTTGTCCCGGAACTGATCGTACGCGAATCCACGCGCAGTGTTGGGTAGGCAGGCGGGCAGAAAAACCATCGATTTTTTCTTGACAGCCAAGAGCGACTCAAGCACTATTGACACGTTTTAATAAAGGCATTTGTCTGGTTCTGGCGAAGGTCCGCCGTTCTGGACGTCTGGCTTGGATGCTTCTCGAAAAGGCGAAAGGGAGTCAGATATGAGAATCCGTCTGCTATGTGGGATCGCGATGTGGGTGGCAGTCGCCGCTGTCAGTCTTCAGGCGCAGGACACCGGCGTCATCACCGGCACGGTCCGCGACGATTCCGGTGCCGTGATCCAGGGAGCTGAGGTCAAGATCACCGGCACTTCGGGCGGCATCGAGCGAGTGACCACCACGAATTCTGCCGGCGATTACCTGGCCGCCGGTCTGCCGGGCGGAACCTACAGTCTCACCATTGCCTCCAAAGGCTTCAAGACCTACAAAGCAGACGGCATTGTTCTGCGCGTCGGGCAAAAGGCTCGCATCGATGCAACGCTCCCCGTCGGAAATGTTGCCACCGAAGTCGTCGTTCAGGGCGAGCAGTTAAATCAGGTCGAGACCCAGTCCTCTGAACTCGCGGGCACCGTGACCGGGAAGCAAATAACTCAGCTCCAGTTGAACGGTCGCAACTACACGCAATTGCTCGCGCTGGCTCCCGGAGCAACCAATCAGTCAGGACAGGATGAACCCGGCACGGGCTTGGCGACGGTGGCCTACAGCGTTAACGGCGGCCGCACCGAATACAACAACTGGGAGGTCGACGGCGGCAACAACATGGACGACGGCAGCAACACCACGTTGATGACTTACCCCAGTCTGGACGCGATCGCCGAAGTCCGCGTGCTGAGTTCGAACTACGGTGCGCAGTATGGCAGAAACAGCTCGGGCACGGTCGAAGTCGAGACCAAGTCCGGCACCAAGTCGTTCCATGGCGATGCCTACGAATTTGTTCGCAACGACGCCTTCAATGCCAGAAATTACTTCTCGCCCGACGTCCCGGCGTACAAGAAGAACGATTTTGGTTATACCATCGGCGGTCCGGTGACGATTCCTGGCCTCTACAACCAGGATCGAACCAAGACTTTCTTTTTCTTCTCTCAGGAATGGCGGCGTGAGCGCGTGCCGGGCCAGGTGTTCAACGCCGTAGTGCCGTCCTGCGTGGAACGTGGCTTGCAACCCGGCGCAGGAGGCGTCGGCTGCACGGGATCGCAGGCTGCCTTCGGGGACTTCAGTGAACTCTGCCCCAACCCAATCACGGGAAGCTCTGCCGACTGCCCGCAATTTACATACACCCCACCCGTGGGCTCGCCGATAACGCAGCCGTTCCCCAACAACCAGGTCCCAATCGATCTTGATAGTACTCATGGCGTAGTGCCGCTCTTGGTCATGTTCCCGTATCCCAATTTTCAGGACCCAGAAACCGGCCTGTGGTACTACAACGCGGCATTCCCAAGCCCCACCAACTGGCGGCAGGAACTGTTCCGCATTGACCACAACATCAATTCCAAGTTGCACGCTTCGGTCCGCTACATTCATGACTCCTGGAATTCGGTGAGTCCGGTTCCTCTCTGGACCGCTGCCGGCAGCTATCCCACGATACAGACTACGTATGGACAGCCGGGAACCAGCCTGGTCGCGCATCTCACTGCGACCATTACTCCCACACTGTTGAACGAATTCGTGGCCAGCTACTCCGCCAACCACATCACCATGCAAAATACCGGAGCGTGGAAGCGGCCGGACGGATATACCCTCGGTCTGTTTCAAAATGGGTTCGGCGGCGGCAAGTTGCCAGGGTTCTTACTGTCGGGTGGCGCTGCATTCGACGGACTCGGGGAAGACGCCGGTTACGTGCCCAATGGACCCGTCAATTCCAACCCGAGCTATACCTACCGCGATAACGTCTCCAAACTCATCGGCAAACACAATCTGCAATTTGGCGCATATTTCGTAGCCTCCCAGAAGAACGAGCTTCCGCAATTCGATCCATCCGTCCCAGGCTTCGCCAACTTCGACGTCGGCCTTGCCGGTTCCACCGGGAATCCGTTCGCAGATATGCTGACCGGGAACATCTCCACTTTCCAACAGGCCAGTGGCCAGCCCAAGTACTACCTGCGTTACAAGATCTTTGAGCCTTACTTTCAGGACGACTGGCGCATCTCTTCGCGCTTGACTCTCAACTTGGGGTTACGCATTAGCTTGTTCGGTACCGTGTACGACAAGAAGCACCAAGCCTACAATTTCGACCCAACCAAGTACGCGCAGGGCGCAACCTCAATCGATCCGGACACAGGCCTGGTCCTGGGCGACGCATCCAATGGACTCGTGCAGTGCGGGGTAGGCGGAATCCCAACCGGTTGCGCAAAGGGACATCTTTTCAATCCTGCACCTCGGATCGGTTTCGCTTACGACCCGTGGGGCGATGGCAAAACAGCCATCCGCGGCGGTTACGGTATCTTCTTTGAGCACACCAATGGCAATGAGGCGGTTGCTACTGCGCTCGAGGGCTCTCCACCGCTGGTACAGAATCCTGTCCAAGGCCCCATCGGGACGACCTTCAATTCAGATGGCTCCATTGCGATATCGGGCTATTCACTGGTGGGTGCCAGCATCGGCGCTCAATTCCCACAGAGTGTGGTTTCGATTCCGCAAAAGCAAATTTGGCCCTACGTGCAGCAGTGGCACTTCGACGTGGAGCACGAACTGCCGTCGCACATCGTAGCCATTGCTTCCTATGTCGGCAGCAAAGGAACTCATTTAGGAAGGCGCCGTGACCTCAATCAGCTGCAACCCGTGCCTTTGAGCCAGAATCCCTACCAGCCCGGCCAGCCCATCATCGGCCAAATCACGCAGACCATAAACGACATTACAACTGTTCTCTACGAGGGCGACTGCGCGAAAGGAACAGCTGGACCAGGCGGCCCCACCATCCCCGGCTACACCCCTGGCGGCGATCCCACCCTCCAGACCCCTGGTACGCCGGGCGTGAATATGTTCGTTGCCTGCGGATTTACTGCCGCCCCTTTTCGGCCATTTCTTGGATACGCGGACATCCGTCGCCAGGAGAATGCCGCCTCCTCCATTTATCACGCTCTCCAGCTCTCCGCGCGGAAAACGGTGGGCGCGCTTCAGATCAGCGCGTCTTATTCCTACAGCCACTCCATCGACGACGCTTCGTCCGGTGGAGACTCTTCATTTCTTAACTCCTACAATTTCCCAAGCAATCGAGCCAGCTCCAACTTCGATCAACGGCACGTGTTCACGCTCAGCTACATCTACGATCTGCCGTTTTTCAGGGGCAACGGCCTGACGCATACTCTGTTAGGTGGCTGGCAATGGTCGGGCATTGCTTCAATTGCCACCGGAGCCCCTTTCAGCGTGACCAATGGAGGTGCGTCTTTCGATGTGCCCAACGCAGATCCGACGATTACTACTACCTACAGCATCCCTGGAGATAACGCCGGCGTCGCCAACGGCACGGGGTCAGGATCGCACCCGGATCTGGTCGGCAATCCGAATTCCTCAATCCCCAACGCCGGTAACGCCGCTGCGAATCAAGCGGGACCGCTCTTGGTGAATCCGACAGCCTTTGCTGCTCCCCGCGGACTGACCTTCGGCACCTCACCCCGGAATGTTGCCAGGAATCCCCGCCAGACCAACTTCGACATGGCGGTCTTCAAGCATTTCGCGATTCACGAAAGTGTGGCGCTTGAATTCCGCGCAGAAGCGTTCAACGTCCTCAACCATACCGAGTGGGGCTACATCGCCGGCGATGCAGGTTCGGCCGGCGGGAACGGTTCGTTTACCGGCGGGAGCAACTCAGTGGGTTGCTACGGGCCGAATCTGAACGCGGGTGACCCCAATGTCTGCTTGACGGATAACTTCCTGCGTCCGGGGGCCGCGCACAACGCACGCATCCTGCAACTCGGCTTGAAGTTGCTGTTCTAGTGGCTTGCGGTGCTGTGGAGAGACGGGCGCCCTCGCCCGTCCCAGTATTGGCAATCAATAACCGGGTCTGCCTGACGACCGACTATTGACCACTGGCTACCGACTACTGACGACTGACTCCGCCCCCGCGCGCACGCGTTCCCGGCTGAGCACCGCCAGCCCCTTCTCCAGATCAGCAATCAGATCATCAACGTTCTCCACACCCACCGACAGCCGGATCATCTGCTCGGTCACGCCCATCTTCCTCCGCAACTCCGGATCGATCATGGCATGCGACGTCAGCACCGGAATCGATACCAGCGAGTCCACGCCGCCCAGACTGGGTGCCAGCGTAAACAGGTTCAGCGCCTCGGCCACCCGGCAGGCATCTTCCCCGCTGCCGTCGACTTCGAAACTCACCACTCCCCCGGCCCCGGCCAGTTGCTTCTTCGCCAGGGCATATTCGGGATGATCCTTCAACATCGGGTAGTGCACCCGCGTCACTTTCGGATGCCGGCTCAGAAACTCCGCCACCTTCAGCGCGCTTTCATTTTGCCGTTGTACCCGCACCGCCAGCGTCTTGATGCCGCGCAGCAGCAGAAACGCCGCGTGCGGGTCCATCGAGCAGCCCAGTGTGGTGCGGACGTGGTGGATCTGGTCGATCAGGTCTTGCCGTCCTGCGGCGATGCCGCAGATCAGGTCCGAATGTCCGCCGAAGTATTTTGTGCCCGAGTGCAGCACCAGGTCGATCCCCCACTCCGCCGGCCGGCAATTGATGGGCGTGGCAAAGGTCGAGTCAATCGTCGAAATCAATTTGTGCTTGCGGGCCAGAGCTGCGATTTTTTCGAGATCGACCACGCGCACGGTGGGATTCGTCGGCGACTCGATATGCACGATCTTCGTATTCGGCCGGATCGCGCGCTCATGCTGCTCGATATTGTTGGTATCGACAAACGTCGTCTCGACGCCCAGTTTCGGCAACCACTCCGACAGAAACTTCGTCACGCCTCCGTAAATGTCGCGCTGCGCGACGATATGGTCGCCCGCCCTGACCAGTGCAAGCAACGACGTCGTGATGGCCGCCATGCCCGAAGAGAACAGCAGAGCCGCGTCCGTGCTCTCCAGTTGGGCAATGGCACTCTCGGCGACCGTGTGCGTCGGGTTCCCGTAGCGCGTGTAATAGCGGTCGGTTCCTGTGACGCGCACCTGCTCCTGGTTATCGGTGACTTCAAAGGTCGAAGTCTGATAGATCGGGGTCGAGAGTGGCCCGTTCTTCTTGTGCAGGCTGGCGCCCCCGTGAACGACCTCGGTTTCCTGGCGAAACTCGTGCTTCTTCATGTCAGAACTTCCTTTCAGCGCACGCTGGCCGCGTCCATCGCCGGCACTGGCGCCAGCCACTGCGACGAACGCGGGTGCCGCCCGGCAACCAGTTTGTCGAACTCCTGCTGCAGGGCCCGCGTGACGGGGCCGGTCTTGCCGTCGCCGATGGTACGGAAATCAATCTCGCGCAGCGCAACGACTTCGGCCGCCGTTCCGCACACGAACACTTCGTCGGAAATGTAGAGTTGGTCGCGTGAAATCGGCTCCTCAGCAACCGTGTAGCCCAAGTCGCGAGCGAGTGTGACCAGGCTGTCGCGCGTGATGCCTTCGAGAATTCCCGCGCGAGGCGTCGTGTAGATCACTCTATTCCGCACGACAAACAGATTCTCGCCCGTGCATTCGGCGACGTAGCCATCCGGCCCGAGCATGATGGCCTCATCGAATCCCGCCCGCTGCGATTCCGTCTTCGCCAGAATCGAGCTCACGTAGTTTCCCGAAACTTTGGCTTTGGTCATCATGATGTTGGGATGCAGGCGAGTGAACGAGGCAATGTTGGCGCGGATGCCGCGCTCCTTCGCCTCGGCGCCCAGAAATGCCTTCCACTCCCAAACGGCAACCACAAAGCGTGGCTGACCGGCTTCGACCGTCAAGCTCATCGCGCCATCCAGATAAATCATCGGACGGATGTAGCACGCAGAAAATTCATTCGCCGCGATGATCTTGTTGATCGCGGTCCCCACCTGTTCGGCCGTAACGGGCAATTCGCGAAAGCCCACGATATGGGCCGAGTCCAGCAGGCGTTGGACGTGTTCGTCGAGGCGAAAGACGGCAGGACCTTTATCGGTGGCGTAGCAACGAATGCCTTCAAACACGCTGAAGCCGTACTGCACGGCGGCACTCACAAACGGCACAACCCCTTCGCTGGCGGGTCTCAGAGAATCATCGATCCAGATGTAACGAGCGGCTCCCATGGTCTCCTCAAAGAAAGATGCGATCTTTTAAGACTACCTGCGCGGCCATGCCCCGGCAAGGCGCAAGACAGCACTGCACACAGACTCTATAATCAGCCGTTCATGGAAACCGGACTCAAGAATCGTGTTGCCATCGTCGCCGCGTCCAGCCAGGGAATTGGTCGAGCTACGGCAGAGGCTTTCGCGGCGGAAGGCTGCCGTCTCGCGATGTGCGCGCGCAACCGGGAAACGCTTGCGGCCGTCGCCAAAGACCTTCGCGGTCGATACAAGACCGAAGTGCTGGCCGAACCGTTTGATGTTACGGATGCGAACGCCGTGCGAGACTTCGTCAGTGCCGTGGTCCAGAAGTTCGGCAGCGTCGATATCTGCGTGACCAACGCCGGAGGCCCGCCCGCCAAGGGCTTTCTCGCCACCACCATCGAGGAGTGGCGTCGAGCTATCGACCTCAATTTCATGAGCACCTTGTATTTTGCGCACCAGGTCATCCCTCACATGCAGAGGAAAAAGTGGGGCCGTATTATCACCATCACCTCGATCACAACAAAACAGCCAGTCGCTGACCTTGTTTATTCGAACGCCGTGCGCGCCGCAGTGGTCGGGCTGGTGAAGAGCCTGGCGAACGAGTTCGGCAAAGATGGGATCCTCGTCAACAACGTTGGTCCCGGCTTCACGGCCACCGATCGCCTGAAGGAACTCGCCAAGTCCCGCTCTCTTGCGCTGAACAAGGCCGAAAAGGAAATCCTCGATGGCTGGGCTGCGGAGGCTCCCCTGAAACGCCTGGGCGAGCCGCGGGAACTGGCCGACACGATTGTCTGGCTCGCCAGCGAGCGCGCTTCCTACATCACGGGCCAGACGGTGCTGGTCGATGGCGGCCTATACAAGGGGCTGTAGAATTCGCAGATTCATAACGTGACTTCACCTTAACGGGGAGCGATGGGCGTCCTCGCCCGTAACGGCAGAATTCGTATCAGGGCATCGCCTTACCGATGCGGGAAAAACTGCAACTCTTGTGCGCCTTTAGGCGCTGGGAAAACTCATGATGAAGAACATGTTCGTTGTTGCTTTCATTCTCTTTGCCTTTTCCTCATTAGCCGTGGCTCAGGCCCGTCCCTACCCTGGCCCCGACGTTCCACAGCTCTACCAGCACTATCTGGACGTGGTCAACAACATCGCGGCTTTCGACCACCACGCGCATCCCGGATTTGCGGATGATCCTGACGTGGACGCCATGGCCTCGCCTCCGGGAAGTGCTGCCCTCCGGGAGCGCGACACCAACCTTGAACTCGTGGCCGCCGCCAAGGCTCTCTGGGGATATCCCTACAGTGATTTTTCCGTGGAACATGCGAAGTGGCTGGTGCAGAAGAAAGCCGAGATGAAGAAGCAATATCCCGGCACCGCGTACTTCAACATGCTGCTCGACAAGCTGAACTTTGATCGCGGCATTGCCAACCGCGCCATGATGCCGGACTACCTCGACGCCAAGCGCTTCCCCTGGGTCTTCTTCGTGGATTCTTTCCTGTGGCCGTTCGATAACTCGAAAGAGCGAGCCCGCAACGGCGATCAGCAGGTCTACATCCCGCTGCAGGAGAAAATGCTCCACCGCTGGATGCAGCAGGAAAAAATCAGCCAGCTGCCCGCCGGCTTCGATGACTATCTCAAATTCATCCGCCAGGTGCTCGAAGACAATCAGAAGAAGGGTGGCATCGCGATGAAGTTCGAGGTGGCCTACTTCCGGCCGCTGCATTTCAGCGACCCAAGCCGCGAAGAAGCCGAAGGCATCTACAAGAAGTACGTGCGCGGCGGTGTGCCCAGCGAACCCGAATACCGCACGTTCCAGGACTACATTGTCCGCAACCTGATCACCGAAGGTGGGCGTCTGCACTTGCCCGTACACATTCATTCCGCTGTCGGCGTCGGCGATTACTTCAACATTTCCGAGAGCAACATCATGCAACTCGAAAATATTCTGCGCGACCCGCGCTACTCGAGCACGACGTTCGTCATGATCCATGGCGGATATCCGCTGGAGCGCGAGGCGATTTGGCTGGCGGCGATGAAGAACGTGTACATGGATTCTTCGCTGATGGACGTCTGGATGTATCCGGCAGCTTTCAAGGAAACGCTGCGCCAGTGGCTGGAAACGTTCCCCGATAAAATCACGTTCGGCACCGACTGCTTCCCGTATAACGATGTGCTCGGTGCCGAGGAAAGCTATTGGCTCGGCACGCAATCGACACGCATGGCCCTGGCGGCTGCGTTGGCCGAGATGGTGTCGTCGGGCGAAATTACCGAAGCCAAGGCGGTCGAGATGGCCCACGCTTTTCTGCACGACACCGCGGTCAGCCTGTATCCTTCCCTAGGCCACTGAAATGAAAAAGAACAAAGCAGCCACCAAGAAGCAAACTCGTAAGCCTGTCAGCCAAGTGGCGCTCAAAGGGACGGTCTCAGCAAAGCCTCGTAAGGCCGAGCTCTGCCACATCGCGTGGAACAGCATTCCGGTCGAAGAGCTGAGCTCACTCCTCGGCCGCCAACTCGTGGTCGGACAAAACGTGATGCTCGCGCGTGTCCTGCTGAAGAAAGGTTGTATCGTGCCCGAGCATAGCCATCCGAACGAGCAACTCACCTACATCCTCGCGGGCGCGCTGAAGTTTTGGATCGACGGCAAAACCATTGTGGTCAATACGGGCGAGGTCTTGACGATTCCTCCGAACATGCCTCACAAAGCCGAGGCGCTCGAAGATACCGTCGATCTCGACATCTTCAACCCGCCGCGCGCGGATTGGATGAATGGGACCGATGCGTACTTGCGTTGATAAGAAATCCAACCGCAGAGGGCGCAGAGATCGCGGAGGAATTCGAAATGCAAAGAAAAAATCAACAGAAACCTCTGCCTGCTCGGCGACCTCTGCGGTTAACCCGTATGATGTACTTGTCTTGCTATGCTGATCTGGTGACTAAGGCAAAGTGTCGATCGCTCAAAATACGGAAACCACTGCGAAACTGCGCTGCATCGCCTGCGGCGCTACGCCCGCTTCCGCCGCCCAGGACTTCCGCTGCGCCAACTGTGGCGACCTGCTCGAATTTTCCTTTTCCGGATGGACCTTCGATCCCGCAGCCCTGAAATCGCTGTGGCTGAACCGCAAAACGTCGCGCAAACCGCTCGACCAGAGCGGCGTCTGGCGTTTCCGCGAACTCCTTCCGCACATTCCCGAAGAGCACGCCATCACGTTGCGCGAGGGTAATACTCCGCTTTATGAGTTGCCGCGCTGCGCTCGAATCGCAGGCGTTGACGCGCTCCACGCCAAGCACCAGGGCATGAACCCCACAGCATCATTCAAAGACACTGGCATGACCTTCGCCGCCTCTTCCGCCCATCACGGCGGATTCCAATGGGTTGCCTGCGCGTCGACCGGCAATACTTCGGCCTCCATGGCCGCCTATGCTGCGCGCGGCAACATGCACAGCCTGGTCCTGATCCCCGAAGGAAAAATCTCCTGGGGCAAGCTCTCGCAATCGCTCGACTACGGAGCCCTTACCTGCCAACTGCGCACTGACTTCGACGGCTGCGTGCGCATTCTGAATGAACTCGTCCGCCAGAAGCCCGTCTATCTTCTGAACTCGGTCAACCCGTATCGCATCGAAGGTCAGAAGACGGCCGCCATCGAACTGCTGGAACAACTCGGTTGGGAGCCACCCGACCACATCATTGTCCCCGGAGGCAATCTCGGCAACAGCTCCGCAATCGGCAAAGCGCTGCTCGAAATGCGCGAGTTGAAGCTCATCACACGCCTGCCGAAGCTCTCGATCATCCAGGCCCAGGGTGCGAATCCGTTCTACCGCTGCATCCACGAATTCGGCGGGACGAGACTCGAACCCATGACCGCTGACACCATGGCGACCGCGATCCGCATCGGCAACCCTGCATCCTGGAAGAAGGCGCTGCGCGTGCTGCAGGCGACCGGAGGCGAAGTCGAGCAGGTTACGGAAGTCGAGATTGCTGCCGCCAAAGCCGAAATCGGGTCCGATGGCGTAGGCTGCGAGCCCGCCTCAGCCGTAACGCTGGCCGGGCTGAAGAAACTCACCCAGCGCGGATTCGTCAAACCCGGCGAATCCGTGGTTCTCATCCTGACCGGCCACCTGTTGAAGGACCCCGACTTCACCATCAAGTTCCACCGCGGAGACCTGTTCGCTGGAACCGCAAGCGAGAACGAGGCCCGTCAGACAAAGCCCCAGCAGCGCGCCCCGGTGGTGCTGGAGGCCGATTTAGGGGCGGTTATTGCCGCTCTCGACACCGCCGAGAGAAATTCGTAGCGGTTCGCCTCGAACTCGTGTATAACACTCAGCTTTGATCATTCGAGTCTGCGCCGTACGCCTAACGCGGCCGGCCAAGGTTTCGCTTTTGTTTCGTGCCGAGCGTGATTTGCAGGTGCCCCAGGTTCGCGACCGTTCTTTTGGGCGCTAACCCGGGGAGCACGACTGCCAGTACTCGATCATCACCTATGCCTTCGCGTCCCACATCGTCGGATCGCTCCCTGCGCCTGGCCCTGCCGGCAACCTCGGCCAATCTCGGCCCGGCGTTCGACGCCGCCGCGTTGGCCATGGATTTCTACCTCCGCATACGTGTCGACCGAGCCCCCGACTTCTTCATCACCGCGGAAGGGCGTGACGCCCAGATCTGTAGCCGGATGGAGAACCACCTCATCGTCACCACTTACTGCGAGGTGCTGGAGTCCGAGAACCGCAAGATCGCGCCCCTGCGCATCCACATCGAAAACGAAATCCCCATCGGCAAAGGTTGTGGGTCATCCGCAGCCGCGCGTCTGGCGGGCATCGCGCTCGCCGTCCATTTCGGCCACCTGCGCTGGAAAGACGACCGCATCGTCGGCGAAGCCTCCATGCGCGAGCATCACCCCGACAACGCGTCCGCCTGCTGGATGGGCGCCCTCACCGTAGCTCGCATGGCGAACCAGGTTCAGGCACAGGTCGTCGAGGTCAAACCCAAAGGGAACTGGCCGCTGCTCTTGGCCATCCCCGACGCGCCGCTTTCCACCGAGCAGGCTCGACGCGTTCTGCCGTTCCAATACTCACGTGCCGATGCGGTCACCAACATCCAGAACTCGATGCTGTTGTTGTCGGCGTTTACGCAGAACCGTCCCGACCTGCTCTCCTCGGCGCTCGAAGATCGCATTCACCAGCCCTATCGCGCGCCCCTGTGCCCGCTGCTGCCCGCGCTCAAGGAACTCACAGGCGACTCCGGCATTCTCGGCGCAGCGCTGAGTGGCGCGGGCCCGTCCGTGCTCGTTTTCCTCGACCCCAAGGTACAGCCGAAGAAAGCGAAGCAGAGAATCGCAGCCCATCTGACGAAACGCCGCCTTCCTGCAGAGTTGCTGCTGACCGAGATCGCCATGCACGGTGGACGCGACGGTGCCGACTGGCGCAAGCATCACCCCTCTCCCAAAAAATAAGGTCGGGCGCAAGTCCGACCTCAAGGAAACCAGCAACTAGTAACCAGGAAACCAGTTCTTAATCCCGGACCACCGCCGGCGATAGCTCCAGCTCACTCGCCGTGATCCGATGCCCGCGCAGCGCCAGTACTCCGAGAGTCAGCACCACCGCGGCGGCTGCCAGAGCGTCCGGCACGCCGATTCGTTTTGCCAGTGCGCCCCACATCGTTGCCCCCAGCGCCATGCCCCCTTGCAGCACCAGCAAATAAAAGGAAAGCGCCCGTGCCCGCAAATATGTCGGACACATCGTCTGCGCCGCTACATTCAGACAAGCCAGAATTCCGATCCACGCTCCGCCCGCCAGCAGCATGACCGCGCATAACAAGGGAAACGTTCCAGTCCTTCCGGCGGCAAACGTCATTCCAGCAAACACCAGGATGGCGGCCGCCACCAGCCCATCCACCGATAACCGTTCGCGCACCTTCGGCATAAAACCCGCGCCCATCAATGCTCCCAGGCCAAAGCATCCCAAAAGCACTCCATAGCCGCGGGCCCCAAACGGGCGCGCAATAATCGGCAGGAGCGCCAGCAGCGCCACCGCCGCCACGCTGAACGTTCCCGTGCGCAGCAGGATCGACTTGGCCAACCCGCTCTCGCGCACATAGGCGAATCCATCCCCAACCGCCAACCACACTCTTCGCAGCTTCTTCGGTGCCTCCGCCGGCCGTTTCCATCGATAGAGAAACACAATCACGCCGAAGAACGACAACGCATTCAGCAGAAATGTCGTGCCGCAGCCGACCGCCGCCACAATGAGGCCGCCCAAAGCCGGACCGACGGCGCGCGCAACGTTGAAGCCTGCGGAGTTCAGCGCCACCGCCGAAGCATGCTGTTCCACCGGCACCAATTCCGGCGTGATCGCCTGCCACGCCGGATCATTCATCACCGCTCCCAAGCCAAGCAAGAACGTAAACAACAGAAGCACCCATGGCTGTACACAACTCGTCAGCGTCAAGACGCCAAGTGTTGCCGATGCCAGCACCATCCACCCCTGCGTCAGCAACAGAAACCGCCGCCGATCCACCATGTCGGCCAGTGCGCCCGCAGGCAGAATGACAAGAAA
This sequence comes from Terriglobia bacterium, assembly GCA_020073565.1. Taxonomy (GTDB): domain Bacteria; phylum Acidobacteriota; class Terriglobia; order Terriglobales; family Acidobacteriaceae; genus Acidiflorens. Next base: position 28,444 of record JAIQEY010000031.1, on the reverse strand, counting down.
TACCGGCAGCGCGCCCGCTGCCTGCACCAGTCCAATCATCAACGGATTCATGGTCATCTGCGTCATCAGCCAGCCCGCGCCCACGTTCTGCATCCACGTGCCGGTGTAAGAGATGACCGAGGCGATCCAGAGAGAGCGGAATAGCTGTTCGCCGAGTGGCGCCCAAGCTGAAACCGAGCAACTCTCAGCGATCGGTTCCACCACCGGGATTTTGATCATTTCAGCCATGAACTCGCTACTCGCTACTTGCTACTGTCCCAAACGGCCACTCGCCTCTTTGCCAGGACCGCACGAAATAAATCAGGACCCCCACCACCAGGATGACGCCTGCATACCGGATCTCGCGGAGAAAATCCCTGCGCGACACCAACATAAAAACGAAGCCGGCGGCTGCCACCATCGCCGGCAGCGGGTAGAGCCACATCCGGAACGGACGCGGCAGGTCCGGCTGCTGTATGCGCAGCACGATCACTCCCACCGCCTGCACCAGATACTGAAGGATGATGCGAATCACCACCAGCGAAGCAATCAAGTCGGCTAGCCGCAGAAAGCAGAACAGCGCCGCCACTCCCGCAAGCGCCAGCACCGAGACATACGGAATCCGGTGCACCGGATGCACCCGCGCGAAGGCTCGAAAGTAATTTCCGTCGAGCGCGGCAGCATATGGCACGCGCGAATACCCGAGCGTCAGCGAAAACACTGATGCCAACGCCGTCCACATCACCAGCACCGAAATAATCGACGCGGCGCCGTGTCCATACACGCGCTGCATCAAAGTCGAAACCACGTACAGTTTGCTGTTCGACGCCCCTGACTGCGCCAGTTCCCGCCAGGGAATGACGCCGAGAATGCTGACGTTCATTACTACATATAGACACACCACCGCCAGAATGGATAGCAACAGCGCTCGCGGAATATTTTTCGTGGGTTCCTTGACTTCGTCCCCGAGAAAACAGACGTTGTAGTAGCCCCCAATGTCATACGCAGCGATCAGCATCGCGCTGCCCAGTCCAGCAAAGAAGCCTCGCGAAAGCGAAAAGGCCCCGGGAGGCATATCAAATGCCTGATGCACGTTGAAGTGAGTCAGGCCGGCAAAGATGATCCACCCGATGGTTCCCATCACTCCTGCCCAAAGCACCTTGGTAAGCCGCGCGATCGCGGTGATGCGCCGATACAGCAGAAACGCCGTAAACAGGCAGACGCCAATCGCCAGAAACGTAGCGGGCATCACGACCCAGCTCAGCTGCAGAGTTCCAACCAGAGGAAGATTCAGCGCCCAGGTGCGGGACGACCATACTAGTTCTAGACGCGGCCAAAAGAACGCCGCATACTGCGAGAGTCCCACGCATCCGGAGGCGATCGAGAGTGGGGCGCTGAAGGAAAGCTGCCAGATGAACAGGAAAGAAATCAGCCGCCCTAACTTCTGCGGCCCGTAAATCTCTTTCAGGTAGCGATACGATCCACCCGATCCCGGCATGGCCGCGCCCAGTTCCGCCCACACCAGCCCGTCGCAGATCGCCAGCACCGCGCCCAGCACCCACCCCAACATCGCCTGCGGCCCGCCCATCGCGGATATGATCAGCGGGATGGTAATGAAGGGCCCCACGCCGATCATGTCAATCATGTTCAGCGCGGTGGCCGAGGCAAGGCTAATGCCGCGGACGAGTTGTGGTTTGGGGCTGTTGCCGTCGCTCTCAGGTGACATCGTCATGAAGGGATTGTTCAACGTGCCGACGAAACTAGCCCCGGAGGGGCGAACCAGCTTAGCCCAGCGCTTCAGCGCTGGGTGAAGTGCAAAATGAAACCAAGTCCCGGAGGGACGACCCAGAGTTTGTCAGCTACTCGCGACTCAGCAGATTCACAAACAACCGCACCGCTCCCGGCACCCCCGCCGGCAACTGCCGGAAGAATGCGTATCCCGTGTAGATGTAGGTCCCTTTGCCGCAGTGTGCCACCAGTAGTCCGCCCTTCTGCTCGCTCTCGCCTGGGTCGTGGGATTCCAGCAACGGAGTAAAGTTCGCATCCCACTGCGACATGAAATACAACCCGCGCTCCTGCACCCAACCGTCGAAATCTTTCTGCGTGATCTCGTTCGGAAAGTGAAAAATTGTGTTCGCCGGATCCAGAATCTTCACCGGTGCCTCTTCCACCGAAACCCGCGCCCGGCTCAGGGTTGCTGGATACGGCGTGAACTTGCCACCATTAAAATCACCGGCCGCGGCTGTGTACCCGACGGTGTTGTACTGCACTACCAGTCGCCCGCCCGCCTGCACGAAATCAAGCAGACGCTTGTTGTTCGCAATCACATCTTTCTGCGTATCGTAAGTGCGAATTCCCAAAACAATCGTCTGATACCGGCTCAAATCTTCGCTCGCCAGCTTGTCCGCCGGAATCAACGTCACATCCATCCCAATCTGTTGAAGCACGATAGGAATCTCATCCCCCGCGCCCATGATGTAGCCGACCTTCAGGTCTTTGGGAACCCTCACGTCGACGATGCTGACGTGCTGTAGCGCAGGCTGGTAGTAGTAAGCCGCGCCCAGATCCTCCCGCGTCACCAGCGTGTAGCCCTCGTTAAACTTCAGCCCTGCGATCTCCAGGTCCGCACGGATGCTGGCGCGACCTTCCTCGAGGCCCTGCGGCACCACCTGAAAGCTGAAGTCCCGATTTTCCCCGCGCTGCTGAAATGCGATCGGCGCACTCGGGGGCTCCACGCGCCATTCTTTTGGAACCACCAAGTGCAAATCATCCTTCGCCGAATCGTCCCCGTTATAGTTGGCGTTGACCCTCACGCCTCGTGCGCCGCTGCTCGATAAAGGAATAACCTGCTCTCCAGGATCCACCGCCACGGAGAACTTCGGCACGACTGCCGGTGGCCGCTGTTGTGTCTCTCCTTTTTCGTTCAGGAACGGCACCATCACCGCGGTGCTGATTGTCGTTTCTGGTCCATTTTCGCTCCTTACAACCCATCCCTGGATGACCAAGTCTCTTCGCCCGGTGATGTGGTAGTTAGCGTTTGCCCGGAGTTCGTTGGCGACAAATGGGAGTGTGACGTAGCGCTCATCATCGATCTGGTTGAGACTTTCAGTTTCCGGATTGTCGCGGTGCCAGTATGGGCGAGTCACGTCGGCTGTGCCCGTTTCCGGTACCTTCAACCGCACAGTGCCGTATTGATCTTGACCGGGAGCTACAACTTTGGAATCACTATCAACGCGATCAACCCAATCTTCATGACCGTCGATCCAGAAGCGGCTGACGGCGAGAGGATACTTCGAGCCGTTGTGAAGCTTTATTCGTATCGAAAATCTCTGGCCTGGCGATACCGTTGTCCGGGCAGTCGCTTCGGAGGGTAAGGCGTTGGCCCCTCCCTCAGAGCTTGCGACCGTCGCTTCGATTGATACGTTCATCGCAAGCGCGATCGCAGCCGTAGCCTGGTCATGTTTTTCGCGAAGCACTGCCAGGACCGGTTCCTTGCCAGAGCCCAACAGTTGGCTCTGCTCAAGCCGTTCTATCACCTTCTCCAAAGATCGTTCGGCGGAAAACAGCGGACCCGCAGATCTTTGCAGGTCATCTTCCGGTGTGCGCCACGCTTCGCGGATTTGCTTCGCCACATCCTCGAGTCCCGCTCGCAGCCACGGTACCTTCTTCTCCTCCTCACCCAACCGCGAAGCCAGTCCCGGCAAGGTCGTGTCAATCCCGTCGAAGAAATCCTTCTCGTGTCCATCGTTATCTTTCGGCGAGTCCACCACCGAATCCACCAGTTTGTAATGGGTGAAGCGGTCGCCCGGTTCCACCGTCCAACTCCCCGACCCTTGCGAGAGCTGGTGGCGCAGTCCCTTCATCGCAAACTGGATGTACGACGTGCCCAGCACCGCGTCATTCACGCCCGTGTTCAGCCGCACTGTGTAGTTCGCCGCGTCACAGGTGCTCGAGAAGAAGCCGCATGCATTTCCGGTGTACACCTTCTTCGGCTGCCACGGCTGTAACCCTTCTGCAATCTGCTCGGGGAATCGCTTCGGATCGCCCGCCGCGCGGAATGCTTCCTTCGTCAAAATCGCCGACGCCTGGTGATGACCATGCCCGTCTCGCTCCGTCCCGGAGAAACGCGCAATCAACACGTCCGGATGAAACGTCCGGATTACCCGCACCATGTCGCCGAGTGCGATGTCGTGCCCTTGCCACTTTTGGAATGTCTCTTCCGGAGTCTTCGAGTATCCAAAATCTGCCACGCGCGAAAAGCGCTGCTCAACTCCGTAGTATCGATCCGAAGCGAGCAACTCCAAAGTCCGCAGCACACCGAGTACGTCAAACAAGTTACTGCCCAACTTGTTCTGCCCGCCTTCGCCGCGTGTCAGACTCATCAAGAGCGTCGAGACACCCTTCCCGCGCGATTCCAGCGTCAACATGCCGCCGTCTTCATCATCCGGATGCGCGGTGACCTGCATCAGCCGCCCTGTCATCTGCAGCCGCCGGAGCATCAGCTTCAGACCGGCGGCGCCCGTCTCCTGCGGAAGAGGCGCATAGTAAGGATCGCTCGCCGGTTTCTGCGGCGTTTCGTCGGCCGCAAACATCGCGGTCGGAACCGCGAGCGCCAATGCCAGAGCTGTGGCCGTGGCTCCACGCAGCGCTGCGAGCGCGGCTCGTCTACTGGACACAGATTGACTCTTGATTATTTTGAGAATCCCAGACATGAACATGTGATGGAGTTTGCCCAAGGAAAGGAGCAAGTATATTCCCTTACGTGAATGGTGTGAACGCCACTATCTTCGACTGTATTCCCGTCTCTTTCGTGAGCAACAAATCAAGCCAGCGGCCATTGCATTCAACCCTCAATGCCCACCCTGCTCCGCCGCCAAAAATTTCCTCTGGCACGCTTCCGCTGCCGGCAGAATCTTTCGGAACTCCGGATCCGCTTGCACTCCCGAAAGCAAAGGATCGGCCTGCAGAGCCTGATAAGCGCAATACTTCTCATCCACGGCCTTAGCAAGGAATTTGTAGGCAATCTGTTTCTCGCCGCACGCCGCCAGCACTGTTCCCTGGTAGTACTTCAGTTCCGAATCCGTTTCGGGCAACAACTCGTTCTGCGCCAGCTCCGCCAGCCGGTGAACTTCCTTTGCCGGCCCCTTATCCAGGCATACCTGCAGAAAGTCTCGCATCCAGGTTGAATTCGCTGTCATCTTCAGGGTGGCTTGCCGCGCCTCTCCCATCCTGCCCTCGCGCATGAGCACGGATACCATGACCGCGTTCGACCACTCCGAGCCCGCATCTTTATTCAGATACTGTTTCGCCCACGACATTTTGCCCGCTTCAAAAAATGCGAACGAACATGAACGCCAGTTGTAGTTCTCCGGATCGGTGGCGGCCGCGGCATCGCATTCCTTCTGCGCCTCCTCCAGCAATCCTGCATATCGCAGAACGTAGGCGAGAGAGTAGTGTGCAAAGGCATTATCTGGACGCCGTTTCACAAGTTCCTTCGCGTCGGCATAGGCCTTGTCCAGGTTCCCCCTCTCCACTTCATTGGCGGCCAGGAATCCCGCCGCACCCACCCGTCCCGGCTCCAGGCTCAGAGCGCGCTGGTAGGCCGCATTTGAGTGCTCATACCCCGAGGGGCCGCCGCCCGAATAAATCGCATCGAAGTAATACCGCCGCCCCAGCGCCTCCCAGGCCGGCGCATAATTCGGATCGAGCCCCACCGACCGCTCCAACATGGCGATCGCTTCCTTATTCGCCGCTCCATCGTGCGGAGCCGAAACGCTTCGCAGATACAGGTCATAGCCCGTGCCGTTAGCAGGCGCGCTGCCAGTTTCCAGCCCCACGCTCCCCGCGCCCAGCGCCGGCAGTAACTCCTGTCGAACTTTCTTGGCCATCTGGTTCTGCAGCGCAATCAGATTGTCCGCCGGCGCAGTCAGCGTTCCGGTCCACATCAGCCGGTTGTCTTTCGCCTGCACGGCTTCGAGGGTGACCGTCACCATCTTGTCTTGCCGCAGAAAGTGTCCCGCCACCACCGTGCCCACCCGCAATTCGCGCCCGATCTTCCCCGGATTCTCCTCGCCGTTGCTGTACTTCCGGGTCGATGACGAGGGCCGGATCTCCAGCGTCCGCGCATAGGTCAGCGCGTTTGCAATTTCATCAGCCAGCGCAAAGCGCAAAAACTCGCTCTCGGAATCATTCTTGACGTTTTGCAGAGGCAGCACCGCGATCGTGTGGTTGCTCGCCTGGACCATCCCGCCCGGGATCCGGTGCTTGAACCACCACGCCCCGACCGACACCAGTACCGTCACCAGCACAGCCGCCAGCGCCACAAGGATCCAGTTCAGCTTCGGATTCGCCCTCTGAAACGTCTGGGTCGCGACGCGCAGCGAACTCGCCGCATGCATCCCGGTCCGCACATGTCCCGAGCCCGCCTCTTTCTTCAGCCGTTGCAGGTCGGCTTTCATTTCGGAAGCGTTCTGATACCGCTGGTTGCGATCCTTCTCCATCGCCTTGCCGATGATTTCCCCGAGTTCTGTGGGGAGTCCTGGGTTCAACGACAGCGGCGAAGCAGGCTTGGTATGGATTACCGCATGCAGCGTCGTCACCACATTCGATCCGGTGAACGGCTTCTTCCCGGTGGCCATTTCGTACAACACCACGCCGAAGGAAAAAATGTCACTGCGCACGTCGAGGTCCTCCGAGCGCGCCTGCTCGGGCGACATGTACACCGCGGTTCCCGGAATAACTCCCAGCTGCGTCAGCGATTCCTCAAACGACGAGTCGGTGCTGGTGCCGACTTTGTCTTTCGCCAGCTTCGCCAGCCCGAAGTCAAGAATTTTCACCTGCCCGCTCGGAGTCAGAAAGATATTGGCCGGCTTGATGTCCCGGTGCACGATCCCCTTGGCATGGGAAGCCGAGAGCGCGTCCGTGACTTGCACCGCGATATCCAGCAGTTGGTCAATGTCCATCGCCTGGCCGTGGATGCGCTCTTTCAGGCTCTCGCCTTCCAGCTTCTCCATGACGATGAACGGCTGCCCGTTGCTGTCCTGGATATCGTGAATGGTGCAGATGTTGGGATGGTTGAGCAGCGACGCGGCCCGCGCCTCGCGCGAAAAGCGCTCCAACGCCTTCGCATCGCCCGCGAGATGTTCGGGGATGAACTTCAGGGCAACGTGGCGGGCAAGGTGCGTGTCCTCGGCCTCGTACACCACTCCCATCCCGCCTCCGCCCAGCTTCGACAGGATGCGGTAATGCAAAACCTTCTGCCCAATCAGGTCCATGGTATGCGTGGCGGCCCTCGCCGGCGCAGCAGGAAGGCCGCCGAGCGCGTGTGAAGCGTAATGTTAGGCCGTTGGCACTCTCGGGTCAAATGCGCCGCTTCGCAAGGGTCGTTGGCTCGTCACGCCTCCGCGCTCCGTTTTGAGAAGTGTTCCACGTAGAACATTGTATTGGCCTTGATATACGTATATCGGTATACATACAGTCCATTCTACGTGAAAGACTCGCAATGAGTTACGCGGCTCCGGCGAGCTTTGCCCTTTTCGCGGTTTAGTTGTGCCGCTAGCCTTACCCGGGCAGGAATGCCCACGCCACACTTTTAAGGAGTGGTGGAGGCGGCCTGGAGCATGGCGTCCTGGCAGGCACTGGCCGCCGTCAGCACGTCGCTGAAGGCTGGTTGGGCTCGCAGTTTGGCTAGCAGCGGGTCGTTGAGCAGATTGGAGTGGGCACAATAGTTCTGCTGGACGGCGCTGCGCAACATGTGGAGCGCCGCCTGATTTTTGCCAGCATAGCCCAGCAACGCTCCCTGGTAGTACCAGAGCTCGGGGTCGGGATCGGTGGGTTGCGTGGTCTCGGCCTCTTGCGCGATGCGGTCCAACTCCGAGGCGGGTCGCAGCTGAAGGACAGCTTCCCACAGATCGCGGTGATAGCGAGGGTTCGCCGGCATGTGCTTCACCGCCTCGCGCGCTTCCGCAACTTTACCCTGGCGCAAGAGAATCGAGGGCATGACATAGGCGGCCCACTCCGAACCCGCATCCAGACGGACATAGTCGAGGGCCCGCTGAGTCTTGCCCTGTTCCATGAAAACCCAGGCGCAGGAGCGGAACGTGTAATTCTGCGGGTCCAGGGCCAGCGCGGTATCGCATTCGTTCGCCGAGCGCTCCAGCATCCCGGCGTACCGGAGCACATACCCCATGACAAAATGGGCCCGGGCACTTTCCGGACGCCGCTTCACGAGTTCTTCCGCCGCTTGAGAAGCCTTGCCTAATTCCCCGCGCTCGACGCGGTTGGTGATCAGTTGTCCGGCCGCGTCGATGCGGTTGGGATCGAGTGCCAGCGCCCGTTCGCAAGCCTTGTTGGAGCGCTGGAACATTGTTTCTCCGCCGTCGGAATACTCCGCATCGTAGTGGGTTCGCACGCCCAGCTGCTCCCACGCGGGTGCGTAGTTGGGATCCATTGCGACGACGTGCTCCAGCACCGCGATCGCATCCTTATTGGGCTGCGGATCATGCGACAGGGCCAGGCTATGGAGATAGAGATCGTAGGCCTCCGGGTTCTTGGGGCGCGTTCCGGTATCGAGGAAGCCTCCCGCCGCGCCGAGGGCGGGGAGCAATTCCTTGCGCATCTGGGTCGCGATTTCGGTCTGCAACGCGATTAGATCGTCGGCGGGTGCGGTGATGTTGGCTTGCCATAGCAAGCGGTTGCTATCCACCTGGATGGCTTCCAGCGTGATCAGCAAACGGTCGCCCTGCTTCAGGAAGTGGCCGGTCAGAAGGTTGGCGACGCGCACTTCTCTCCCTACGGTCTGGGGATCGAGGTCGTTCCCGACATACTTCCGGGTAATCGAAGAGGGGCGAACGTCGAGCGTGCGGGTGTAGGTGAGCACATTGGCAATTTCATCGGCAAGGGCGAAGCGCAGAAACTCGACGCTGATGTCGCCGTTCATGTTCTGCAGGGGCAACACGGCCACGGTATTTTTCGCTGCGCCTCCGCCTGCGCCCGGACGGTGCTTGAACCACCACGCTCCCACCGGAATCAGTATGGTGACCAGGAGCAAGATGATCCCCAGCAGGATATAGGTTTGCTTCTTGCTCGCGGTCTGGAATGTGGTAGTGGCGAGGCGATAGGGTAGGGCGGGGCGCTTCGCTCCGGTCTTGGTTAATCCCGACTCTGTTTCCTTTCTCAACGACTGCAGATCGCCCTTCATTGCGATGGCGTTGGGGTAGCGGTTGCCCCGGTTCTTTTCCATCGCGCGCCCAATAATGCCCTCGAGATCCACTGGCAGTGAGGGGTTCAGCTGGCGCGGCGACACCGGCTTCTGGTTCAGGACCGAATCGAGCGTGGTCACGACGTTGGCGCCCGAAAAAGGTTTCTTGCCGGTGGCCATTTCGTAGAGCACGACGCCGAGCGAGAACAGGTCGCTGCGCGGATCGAGTTCCTCGCCACGCGCCTGCTCGGGAGACATGTACACGGCCGTCCCCGGGATGACGCCGACCGCAGTCAGCGAGTCTTCGACTGGCGTCTCGTCGCTGGTGCCGAGCGCGCGCGACAGCTTGGCCAGTCCGAAGTCGAGGATCTTTGCCTGTCCGGAGGGAGTGATGAAGATGTTGGCGGGCTTGATGTCGCGATGGATGATCCCCTTGGCATGCGACGCGGCCAGCGCGTCGGCAACCTGGATGCCGATATCGAGCAGTTCATCGACCGCGATCTTGCGGTCGCGGATGCGGTCCTTCAGGCTCGTCCCCTCCAGTTTCTCCATGACGATGAAGGGGTGTCCGTCCAGGTCCTGAATGTCGTGGATGGTGCAGATGTTCGGATGGTTCAACTGGGAGGCGGCGCGAGCCTCGCGGACAAAGCGGTCCAGGGACTTGGCGTCTTTCGCCAGGTTCTCGGGGATGAACTTGAGGGCGACGTGGCGGCCCAGGCGCGTGTCCTGCGCCTCGTAGACCACCCCCATGCCGCCCCCGCCGAGCTTGCCCAGAATGTGGTAGTGGGAAACTGTCTGGCCGATCATCCGCAGGCCCTCGGACCCTCGCGGCGCTAATGTTAGGCCGTGCGCGGAGTCCGGGTCAACCGCAAAGGGAAATAGGGGCGCCCACCCTTGAACTCCCGCCCGACCTTTGTCCTGGCGAACCGAGGCTGCCCGGCCACGCCCGCAACGCATACGAATGCGCTCTGGAACTCGCCCGCTGGGGCGCAGAGCGCAACCACACGAAAATGCTTTAGAACCTCCATCGTGTTGCGGACGTCGGAAAGGTTTTCTCAATGAATGCGAATACCGTCTTCGGACGCACGATGAAAATCGGCTCGCCCATGCTGCGCGGGTCCATCTTGTATTTCTTCCTGTAGGCGGCAGCGACGCGCTCCAGTCCAGCTGCGTCTTTGAGTTCCTCGGCTGAGCCTTCGACGATCACGGCCTCTTCGCCGTCATCGTTCACCACCGTGCATGCCGGATTAGTGGCCAGGTTCTGTCCCTTGCGCGACTTGCGACCCGTTGAGAAGAAGAACGCATCGTCAAGCCAGACGCCCCACACCGGCATCACGTGGGGACGCGATTGACTGGCGTGGATCGTGGCTACCCAGAACGTCCGGCAGGGGCTCATCTGCTTCGCCACCCACGTCCACGGCAGCAGACCCGTGCCGTCCTCGGGGCCAACAATACCGTATCCGGGAGCAAACGGCCGGTCGGCTTTGGGTTGCAGGTTCGATTTCCCGGCAAGGCCACTAGCGGGCCGACGATGGACGCCTCGTCCAACGGTCTTGCGTTTCGGCATTGGACCTCCAGGATTTCCTCTGTGTCCTCTGTGTCCTCTGTGGTCAAGATGTTTCTTAACCACAGAGGACACAGAGGAGCACAGAGAAAACAACTTCACCCATTGGCTACCTCTTCAATTCCCCCACGGCCCGGTAGGCCTGATCGATCGCACAGTCGGTATAGGCATACGCATCGGCATCGGAGTTGGCAATCGCGATCCGCCCAAACGGCTTGCGCGCCACCTGGCACGGCTGCTCGCCGCCTTCGAGCCAGAACTGATCAAACAGCGAGTTGTATTCGTAGGCGTAGCCGTGCGGCCAGCGGTTCACCGTGATCTCCAGGATGTCGTGCGCCGGATCAAAGCCGCCCCCGCCCAGCATGCGCGCCAACTGCTCGCGGATATTGCGTTCGTAGGTTTCAAACGACGTCATGTAGAGCTGAATGCGTCCCAGCTTGTGCTGCTCGCGCGCCGGGCGTCCGGGCTTGCAGGCCGCCTTCATCATGTGGATCACGATCGGCTCGTCTGGTTTTTTCGCGCACTCGTAGCCGCCGATCGAAACGGGAAGATCGAGCGTGGTGGCAGTGAAATACATTCCCGGGGCATAGATGGTGTTCACGCCCAGTTTCTGAAACGCCGTCCAGTTGCGCAGCAGAACATTGGTGTAGAGCAGCGGCACTTTTTGTGCGGACGCCAGGGCCTCTTTTTGCGCGTCGGGCAATTCCTGCGCGATGTAGGGGATGACGACGTGCCAGCAAGCGAGGATGCAGTTGGCCGCGCGAACCGTTTTCACTTTCTTCCCGGTGAAGTACGTCACTTCCACTTCCTTCGCGCTCGCCGGGTCACCCAAGTGCCTCACTTTGACCACCGTGCTGTTGAGTCGTATCCGCGTCGCCGACGAAGCTTCATCGAGCTTCGAGTAATCCGCCTTCGCCGGCACCACGTCCGTCACCGAACTTCCCGGAATCGCAGCCGGAATCAGCTTGCGCACCAGCAGCCGGGCAATGGTTGCGTTGCCGTCGGGGAAGTGAAAGAAATATTTGTCTGCTTCCTCGCTGCGAATCGCGTCCCGGTTCATGCCTTGGCCAGGCCCCGGTTCAAGGTTGAGGCCGTCGAAGCCCGGCATGCCCAAGCCCCAGGCGTCCTGTGCAGAAACGGCTTCGATGCCGACACCAAACAGGGAATGCGGCAGGGCCTGGTAGAACTTGACGATTTCCTCGCTCACACCCGCGATCTCGGTCAGGAATTTCGCGTAGCTCATGCGAGCAAGACGGTCTTTCTTCTGTTCGGAGTTCAGGCCGGGAAAGTAGTCTTTCTTCTCGGTGAACAAGCGGAGGCAGTCCTGTCTGGCTTTCTCAGAGAGGGGCGCGTCTTTCAGGAAGGCCTGCAACCCTGCTTCTCCGGCAGCTTCATTGACGCCACTTTCATCGAAGCCGGAGGTTCTGGGATTGAGGACCAGTTTGTCAGCGCCGAAAGTCTCTTTGTCGAAAAAGACCCTTGGGCGCAGGGCGAGGGAGCGGTAGAGGTCGCGGCTGACGTACTTGGGATACGAAGGCACGTCAATCCCGAGTTCTTCAATGAGCGTTTTTGAGACCGCACTGTAAGGTGCGGGACTCTCAATCGAGTACGTCCCGCCGTAGCCCAGGATCGTCCGATTGCCGGCCCGAAATTCGTTCCGCTTAGCGTGCCCGCCAAAGTCGTCGTGATTTTCGAGAATCAGGATGCGCGCCTTGTCGCCCGCGGCCTTGCGGAAATAGTGGGCGGCCGCCAACCCGCTGAGACCTCCGCCCACGATCACCAGGTCGTACGATTCCCCCGTATCCACTGGCTTGGGTGCGTCCTCCCAGAAAGCGCCGTCGCGCACCTTGTGCATGGCTTCGAACGCGCCGACGTGGTCCCCGCGCAACCCGGTCTTGGCGGGTGGATAATAGCCCGGCGCACTCTGCGCTTCGAGGTCGGCAGCGGCGGCGCCCCACATTTCGGGCGGAATCATGGCCGCTCCCGCCGTGATGGCAACTCCGTTTAGAAAATCCCGGCGCGTGATGCGCGCGCCCATCCCCAGTTCTCGGTCCCGTTGATCAGACACAAAGCCCTCCGGCGAGGGAGTTTATCACTCTGGTCAGGCTTTCGGCTCTGGGCTTTAGGCTTTAGAGGTCGGGGGACGCCACACTCAGCTCAAACTCGGAAACTGGCTCGCTCAGGCACCGACTCCGGGTCTGCGCACGTTCGCCGAATCCATGGACTGCTGCGCGCCTTCCAGATCCTGATCCCAAAAAGAACTGTTGGACTCAAGGGCCGAGACGCCGATCTGCCCGTCTCCGGGAGTGCCCGGCTCGCCCACCCAGGCCACGCGAAACATTTCTTGCTTTTGACCGCGCGTCAGCGTCACCCGGTCTCCGGGACGCAGCCGACCGTGAACGCCTTCCAGCAGGGCACCCCGGCGGCTGACGTTCATAGTCGTGACCCGCTGATTGAGTGGGCGCCCGTTTTCGTCGATCCCGTTCAGCAGCACAGGCAGTGTCACATCGATTCTCGGGTCGCGCCGCTTGCCCAGCCTTTGCGCCCTCAGATCACTCAAGAACTGATCCACCGTCAGCATCGGCCCCTCGCGCACCAGTTCCAGCAGCGGATCCGGTTCCGGCGAGATCGATATCGGCCGGATCTCTTCCGCTTTCTGTTGCCCCTCCTTGCGCCCGACAAAAATGCGCGGAACTTCCCGGGTACTCATCAACCGGCTGATCAATTCCTCGATTCGCGCCCTGTGCTCCGGATGCGTAAACTCCACTCCCATCCCCACCTGCGCGTGAGAAGCGCGCACTACGCCGTCCAGCAGGCACTCTTTGTTCGAAGCCCGGATGCTCAGCAGCACCGGCGTGCCCTCGGGAAATGGCGTCACTGTCTCGAGATAGCACGCGCCCGTACTGATGTCCGTCAGCCGCCAGCGACGCGTGGTCGGCTTAGCCGCCAGTTCCGCCTCCTCGGCATTACTTGCGCGTGGGGCCGACGCCTCGTCAATCTTCCAGTCCGCCGGCGCATAGTCGATTCCCCAGAAATTGCCGGGAACGTCAAGTTCCAGGCCGACCAGCCAGGTTTCCGGGTCGCCACCAAGCGAGACCACCTCCGACACCTGCGCAGTGGTATGCCGCTTCGCCGAAATGATCTCCAGCCGCACCCGCATCCCGCGCGGAATCTCCCGCTTCGCGATCAGCCCGCATCCATGTGCATTCACCAGGGTCGTGTTGCAGTCTTCTGACAGTACGACAGTCGGGTCGAGGCTGGTGACAAGCACGGGAACTTCCAGCGGCAGCCGCGTGCTGCGTCGAATGGCGTGCTGTGGTTGCTCTAAAAGGCCCATAGGATGTAGCTAGCGTTTTCCTCGCCTGCGAACGCTCACTCTATGTCATCCACCGTCTCACGAGCGGTGATTTCCCCACCATGCTAGATCACGAGAGTGCGGTGAGCATCGAATTTCGCGTGCCCCGTTTCCAGTTAGGCAATGGGGTAAAGGCCGAGATTAGCTGGTCTTGATCGCGCAATCGGGCGCCTGGAAGCCGATCTTGCCGTGCGTGCCGTCGCAGAATGGCCGGTTCGCGCTCCCCGCGCAGCGACATAAGGAAAAGGCAACTTTGCCCGTCAGGTCATATTTGTTGCCGTCGGCATCCACGAGTTCGACAACACCATTGGGATCATCGACCCGCAGCGGGCCGTTCTTGCGAACAGTAATCGTGACTTGCGACATGACACCTCCGGATAAGATGGCGAACCAGTTATTGTAAGCCTAAAGCCCAGAGCCTAACGCCGCCATCGGTCCACCGCCTCCCACCAAACCAGTTTCATCCACTCGTCGAGCGTAACCTTCGCCCATTCGCGGTGGGTCCACCAGGCGATGCCGAATTGACTGGAATCGTACGCGGCTGCCACGCTGAACTGATACTGCGGCAAGCGGTGACGGAAAATCATCAAGGCCCGTCGAGTGTGATACTCCGAGGTGATAATCAATACCCTATGCGCTCCTGCGGCCTGCAAACAGCGATTCACGTCGTCGCTCTCCGCGTAAGTTGAAAGACCTGTGGTTGGGCACACGGAGACCTGTTTTGCGTCCGGCAGGCTGTCCACATATTTCTGCGCGAGATCGGTAAGCCGCTGGCCGAAGATCTCGTCCCGGACCTCAACGTCCACGAACACATGGGACGCCATCTCGTGCCGCAGCAATGCAAGAGCACGAGCCGGACGTATCTTTGTTTCGCCCGCCAGCACAACGATGGCATCGGACTTTTGCGGATCGTCCACTCTAAGAAAGCGAGCCGCCTGGCTGGCCAGCGCCACCACCATCAATAAAAGGACGACAATTCGAGAGAATCGCATCTCATCGCGAATATTACTAAGGAAGGCTCGGTTGGGTCGAATCGGCTTACCGCGGTCATCCGAATGAGAATCGGCAGAGCGACAATCGTGCGAGACTCAAGGGCATCGCCGGTCGAAAGCACACGGTTCGATGCTAAAATTTGCCTGCGAACTTATGATGACTCAACTCACTACTTCTTCTCTTTTTACCGATCTGAAAGGGCGCATCGAAGGCCGTAAAGCGAAAGTCGGCATTATCGGCCTCGGCTACGTCGGACTTCCGCTGGCGCTGCTCTACAGCGAACAGAAATTCCCCGTGACTGGATTCGACATCGACCAACGCAAGGTTGATACCCTGGCTCAGGGTGGGTCCTACATTTTCCGCATCACGCCGGAAGAAATTCAGGCGGCGAAGGCGAGCGGCTTCCAGGCCACGGCCGACTATTCCCGGATCACCGCGATGGACGCCATCATCATCTGCGTCCCCACACCGTTGAACGAGTATCACGAGCCCGACCTGAGCTACATCACCAACACCGCGCACGCCGTGGCGCCGCACCTGCGCGCGGGCCAAATCGTGATCCTCGAAAGCACCACTTATCCCGGCACGACCGAGGAAGTTCTGATCCCCATTCTGGAAAAGGAAAACCGAGCAGGATTGAAAGCATCCCGCAAAGGCGCGGCCAGCGATCGGGAATTCTGGGTGGCGTTTTCGCCCGAGCGCGAGGATCCGGGCAACACGCAGGTGGCGCGACACGATATTCCGAAAGTGATTGGCGGGCTCGACCCTCAGGCCAGCGAAATCGCAGCCGCATTGTACGGCTCCATTTTCCGCCGCACCGTTCCCGTCTCGTCGCCGGCCGCGGCTGAGATGACCAAGTTGCTCGAAAACATCTATCGCTGCGTGAACATCGCGCTCGTCAACGAACTGAAGATGCTCTGCCTGCGCATGGACTTGAACATCTGGGAGATCATCGACGCGGCCGCCACCAAGCCCTTCGGCTTTCACCCGTTCTATCCCGGCCCGGGTCTCGGCGGACACTGCATCCCGGTCGACCCGTTCTATCTCTCGTGGAAGGCGAAGGAGTTCGATTTCCGTACGCGCTTCATCGAACTCGCCGGCGAAATCAACGTGGCCATGCCTTACAATGTCATTGCCGCGACCATTAGCGCCCTGAACCAGAGCAAGAAGGCTATCAACGGTTCAAAGGTTCTCGTGCTGGGCGTCGCCTACAAGAAAGACATCGATGACCTGCGCGAGTCCCCGGCGCTCACCATCATCGAACTGCTGCAGAAAGAAGGCGCCGAGGTCAGCTACAACGACCCGTACTTCCCCTTTGTCGGCCGTGGCCGCAAGTACGACCTGCAGATGAAGTGCACTTCGCTCGAGAATTTGGGCCAGTACGACTGCGTGCTGATCGTCACCGACCACTCCGACTACGACTATAAGAAGATCGTGAACGATGCGAAGCTGGTGGTCGACTCCCGCAACGCAACCCGCGGCATTAAGAGCGACAAGATCGTCCGTTGCTAGCGAATTCTTGACCGCATGCGCGGACAAAGCCTGCCCTGAGCGAAGTCGAAGGGAGTGTCCGCGCTACACCGCTCTTACGAGGCTGTGCTAGTATTCCGCGATAAGCCGGGGTGGGTCTCCCGGAGCCGACTACCCAAGACGGTGCACCGATGAAGGATACGCTCGGAGTCTTGCTGGCTGGGGGCGCAGGCGAGCGCCTCTATCCGCTCACGCGCGACCGTGCCAAACCTGCCGTCACCTTTGGGGGCATCTATCGCATCATCGACATCACGCTCTCCAACTGCGTGAACTCCGGCCTGCGCCGCGTTTACATCCTTACCCAATACAAGGCTCTGTCCCTGAACCGCCACATCCGTGAAGGGTGGGCCATTTATGGCCGCGAAATCAACGAGTTCATCGAAATTCTGCCGCCCATGAAGCGCGTCAGCGAAAACTGGTACATGGGGACCGCCGACGCTGTCTATCAGAACATCTATTCGATCGGGTCCGAACGGCCCAAGCACGTTCTGATCATGGCCGGCGATCACATCTACAAGATGGACTACGGCCGGATGCTCAGGCAGCACCAGGACGCCGCTACCGACGTGACGGTCGCCACCATCCTGATGGAACCGGCCGAATGCCGCCATTTCGGCGTGGTGGAGATCGATCGCGACCATCGCATCGTGGGCTTTCAGGAAAAACCTCCTAAAACCGATTTGCGTTCGCCCTACGATCCCAGCAAAATCTCGGCCTCGATGGGCATCTATATTTTCAATACGGACGTGCTCATCCCGGTGCTATTGAAAGACGCCGAGGATCCGAAATCAAGCCATGATTTCGGCAAAAACATCCTTCCGAAGATGCTCGACGACTACCGGGTTTTCGCGTTCAATTTCGTGGACGAAAACAAGAAGGAAGAAGCGCTCTACTGGCGCGACGTGGGCACGCTCGAGGCCTACTACGAAGCCAACATGGACTTGGTCTCGGTCTCGCCCGTATTCAATCTCTACGACAACCACTGGCCCATCCGCACGCACCAACGCCAGTATCCGCCGGCCAAATTTGTGTTCGCGGAAGTGCCCCGCGTGGGCCGAGCGCTCGATTCGCTGGTTTCCTCGGGCTGTATCATCTCGGGTGGCTCCGTGCAGAATTGCGTCCTCTCGCCGGACGTGCGTGTAAACTCGTTCACCGAAGTCGATCAAACGATCATGTTCTCGCACGTCAATGTCGGACGCCGCTGCCGCATTCGTCGCGCCATCATCGACCGGGACGTGCATATTCCCGAAGGGACGACCATTGGATACGACGCGGAGGCCGACCGCGAACGTTACTTCGTGACCGACAGCGGCATCACCGTTGTAACGCGCGACTACTCGCTGTTCGAGAACCCGATCGCGAAGGACCACCACCCGGTTGACTACTTCACCAGCGAGTAGGAGAGCCGGTCTCAGCTCTCAGGAATGTCTCGATTTCCGCGCGATTTT
Organism: Terriglobia bacterium; assembly: GCA_020073565.1. Taxonomy (GTDB): domain Bacteria; phylum Acidobacteriota; class Terriglobia; order Terriglobales; family Acidobacteriaceae; genus Acidiflorens. The sequence goes on along the minus strand of JAIQEY010000031.1, from coordinate 10,376 downwards.
CCCGAGACCTCAGACTTTGACACCTACGCGGGCTTGCACCACGCCAACTTCGGCGCTACGATTCGCGCTGAAAATGCTCTCCGTTTCAGACCGAGGTTGCCCATGACCCGCGCCGCCGTTGCCTGCTTGCTTTTATCCGCATGGTTGTTGACTGCACCTGCGTTCGCTCAACTCGAAAAAATCACCATTCCGGCGGGATCGCCCGAAGATAAGGCGCTGCAGCAGATCTCAGACGAACCGGACGCTCAGAAGAAACTCGCCCTGTACGAGGACTTCGTGCGCAATTTTTCGTCGAACGCCATGGCCGTTGCTTACGGCGATTGGCAGATCGCGCAGTACTACCAAACCTCCGGCGAACTGGAGAAGGCGCTTAGTTATGGCGACAAAGCACTCATCGCCAAGGCCGACGATCTCGACGTGCTGGTTTCACAAACGAACGTGGCCGAACAGATGAAGAACGACGCCAAGGTCGTCGAGTATGCGAGCCGCGGCGGCAAAGCCTACAACACGGCCTTGCAGCGACCCAGGCCCGAGGGTGTATCGGACCTCGAGTACGCTTCCCGTCTGGCCGAGGCCAAGGAGAGCAACAAAAGTTCCTACGAGTTTCTGGAAACGGCGGCGTTCAACGCCATCGCTGATGAAAAAGACGACAAGAAGCGCATGACCTATATCGAGCGCTTTACCCCTGCCTTTCCTGCTTCCCGCTTTGACGAACAGGTGGCGCAATACGCCATGTTCACCCTGGGACAGTTGAACGACTCCGCCCGCTTGCTCGCGTACGGAGAAAAAGCTCTGGCTGCCAATCCCAACAGCATGCCCACGTTGCTGCTGCTCGCCAACGCCTACGTTGAGGGCACCCGCCCTGACAGCCTGGTCAAGGCCGTTACGTATTCGCAGAAGGTGATCGAATTGGCCAAGGCCGATGCGCCTGACGCCGACAAATCGCGCCGCCTTTCGGGAGGAGTTGCCCATTCCACCCTTGGTTATGCTTATGCGAAGCAGGATAAAACTGCGGCGGCGATTCCAGAGTTACAATCCGCGGCTTCGCTGCTCAAGGGACAAGACGACATAGCCTATGCGACTGCGCTTTACCGCCTAGGATGGGCGTTCGGCAAAACCAACAAAATTGCGGAGGCTAGGGCCGTTCTCGAGGAAGCCGTAAAGATCCCCGGCCCCTTGCAGGCTCCCTCGCGCGACTTGCTGGACAAGGTGAACACCGCTCGCCCAAAGAGAAAGTAGAGTAGCGCCGGCAACTTGCCGGCTGTGGCTCCGGCTCAGAGCAGGCTAGCCGCCGGGACGGCGGCGCTACAAAAACCAATTAGTGCTTGACCAGATCGTCTGCCAGCAGCTGGGCTTTAAGCGCCAGCGTTTGCGCTCGCTGCGTATCGCCATCGTTCAGGGCGGAACGCGCACCATCCACATAGTTGTGAATCTGCGCCACCGTCTCCTGCTGACGGGAATCCAGAGCGCGTCCGGCGAGTTGCTTAAGATTTTCCTCGGCTGACCGAAGCAGTTCCAGTGCATGCTGGTGCTCCTGGCTGGCTTGCTGCGGAGTCACGCCAGGCACAATCTGTGCCGGAGGCGCGGTCGCTCCGCCTTCGCGCACCACAATCTTGCGGGGCTGCCCGACAGGCGTAGGCTTCGTCACGCTTTTGCGTACCCGATGCCGCTTGGTTCTCTTGCCCGCAGGCGCGCCTTCCGCATGCTTCTTCGCTGCGCTATCGGATGCTTCCTTCTCCGTGGCAGGCGGCTCGCTTTTGGCGGGTGTTGTCTGCGTGGGATCCGCCGGAGGAGAACTCGGGGACTGGGTGGAACTGGGGGCGGGAAGGTCCTGTGGAAGCAGGGCCGTTCCCGAGGCCGGAGCGCCTCCCAGCCACGCCAACACGACGATCAGAGTCACAGCCATACTGTAGGTTCCAAGCACCAAGCTACGCCGTCATTTCCGCCTGCGCCGTCGGGTTTGCGCTCAACGCCGGCAGTCGCAGCCGAAAGGTGGTGCCCGCGCCGACGATAGTATCGAACTCCACTGAGCCATAGTGCCATTGCATGATCTGATACGTCTGCGCGAGTCCGATTCCGGTCCCGTCTTTTTTGGTCGTAAAGTACAGTTCGAAGATCTTCTCCCGGACGTCGGGCGGAATGCCGCTGCCTTGATCGTGCACTTCAATCAGGATCGCCTCATCGTCGCGCCGCGCGGCCAGCGTGAGTGTCCCCCCTTGCGTCATGGCTTGCACGCCATTCAATACCAGGTTCAGGATTGCTTGCTTCATCAGATCCGGATCGACGCGCACCACTAACGGATCGTCCGCCAGGTCTTGTGCGATCCGGATACCGTGCCGCCCCGCTTCCGGTCCAGCCAGCACCGCAACGTCTTCCAGGATCTTCCGCATGTCCATCTCTTCCAGATGAAGATCGCGCGGGCGGGTGAAGTCCACCAGAATCTGCACCACACGATCCAAGCGGTGAATTTCGTTTCCGATGATGTCCATGTGCCGACGGGTCTCGGGGTCATCCTGCTGCAGCTTGTTCTGAAGCAGCTGCAAGTGCAGCACGATCGCGTTGATCGGGTTCTTCACCTCGTGCGCGACTCCGCGAGTGAGCCGTCCCGCCGCCGACAAGCGCCTTGAGATTTCGATCTCGTCCTCAATGCGGCGCACCGATTCAGCATCGCGCATCGTCAGCAACGCTCCGATCGAGGTTCCCTTTTCCTGGATAAAATCGAGCGACACTTGCACGCGGCGGCCGTCCGCAGCGTCGAAGTCGTATTGCACCAGCGGACGCTGCTTCTGGAACGCCGGCAGCACCACTGCCCCGAGCACCGATCCGTCCGAGAAGATCTCCTCGGCACTGCGCCCCAGGATCTCGCGGCGCGGCCGGCCCAGGAACTTTTCCGCCGAAGCGCTCACCAGCACGACCCGAGAGTCGCGCGTGAAAAGCATGAGACCGTCCTGCAGCTTCGCCATCACTTGCTCGACGTTGTCTTTCAACGCGGAGAAGATCTGGTTGGAGTCGCGAATCTGCCGGCCCAGGTGTGCGATCTTCAAGGAGACCAGGCCCACCTCGTCTGAACTCGATTCCTCCGCCGGCAACAGATCGGTTTCGCCCGCGCTGGCGTTGTCCAGGTTGCGGGCGATCGTTTTCAACGGTCCGAGCGCAACATTGGAAACGACCGCGGAAAGCAGCAGGGAGCAGAAGATCGCGACCACCGAGAAGAACCCCGCCTGTTGCAGCTTGGTTGCCAGTTCGTTCCGTAGAAAAACCGTGGAAACGCCGACCCGTACGCTGCCGAACGGCAAGCCGTCCAGTTCCAGCGGGATGCTGACGTCATACACAGCGGACGGGCCGTACAACAGGCTCAGTTGGCGGCGGAAACCCGCGTCTCGCAGGACATTCAACGAGGGCCGTTGCGAGACCGGCTTGCCGTTCAATGTGGGATTGGTATCCAGAATCGCCACGCCGCTGGTATCGACAACGGCGGCATCGTAGATGATCTGTGAGTTCCCAACCACCGACTCCAGCATGTCGTTCAGGTTGGTGTCGGTCTGCAGGAAGCTGGTTATGGCCGTACGCAGGGCCTTCGGGTTCGCTGTATCCACCCGGGTGCTGGTCAGATCCGGCACCGCTTTCGATGCCGTGTATTCCATCTGGCGCGTCAGTCCGGAGGCGGTTTCGTCCGCCCAGAGCAGACGCTGCCGCAGCAATTGCGAGAGATAGACCCATGAAAATGCCACCACCATCGTTGTGAACAGCATGGTGATGACAAACACGATGATGGCTTTTCGGCTCATGAAAGATCCGTTCTCAGTTCCCAGTACTCCGCTCGGCGGGAACTAACGGGTCTCCCTGGGAACCGTGTCTTTCTACTCAGCAATAGAAAAACAGTTCTCACCGTCCCACTCCGATCAAGACCCCCTCGGCTCTTGCTGAGAACTGAAACTGAGAACTATTCTTCCGGGGCCAGCACCGCATCCTGCGGCCGGCCATATTCCTTCAACTTATTGTGGAGCGTCTTCAGGCTGATGCCCAGAATCTCGGCCGCCCGCGTCTTGTTGTTGTGCGTGGACTGCAGAGTTTTCAGGATGAGCAGCCGCTCAGCCTCCTCAACGGTTGTCCCCACGCCCAGGTGCAAGGCATCAGGATCATTCACGACCGGGCGCACGCTCTGTCCAAACCCGGGCGGCAGATGCTTGGTTTCGATCAAACCGCCCTCACACACGATCACGGCACGCTCCAGGGTGTTTCGCAGCTCGCGGACATTGCCCGGCCAGGAGTAACTCTGAAATAGATTCAGGACCGCTTCACTCACGTCCGCCACCTTGCGGTCGTGTTTTTGACTCATCTCCGCCAGCAACTGTTTGACCAGTTCGCGAATGTCCTCCTTGTGCTCGCGCAGCGCAGGCATATTGATATTGAAAACATTCAGCCGATAGTAAAGATCTTGGCGCAGTTGGCCCTCGGCAACCGCGTCCTCCGGAACTTTGTTGGTCGCGGCCAGAACGCGCACGTCGACCGAGGTCTCGACCTTGCTGCCCAGCCGCCGCAATTTGTGGTCCTCAAGCACCCGGAGCAGCTTGGCCTGCGTGGCCACCGGCATCTCGCCGATCTCGTCCAGCAGCAGCGTTCCCCCTTCGGCGAGTTCGAAACAGCCCGTCCGCCGCTCGAGCGCACCCGTGAAGGCGCCTTTCTCGTGGCCGAAAATCTCGCTCTCGATCAGCGTCTCGGGAATGGCTGCGCAATTAATCGGCACAAAGGGTTTGTTTCTCCGCGGACTCAGATCGTGAATCGTGCGCGCCACCAGTTCCTTGCCCGTGCCACTCGATCCGGTAATCAGGACCGAAGCCGTGCTCGGCGCCACCATCTCGATCAGATGAAAAATCTCTTGCATCGGGGCGGAGGAACCGACTAATCGGCCCAGTGCTCCCTTGTCTCGCAGAGTTTTCCGCAGGGATTCATTTTCAGTACGCGTGTTGAGAATTTCGCCGATGTTGGTCAGGATCGAGCGCAGGCGCCGGAAATCGATCGGCTTCTCAATGTAATCCTGCACCCCCAGCCGCCCCGCGTGAAATGCGGTCTCGGTCGTCTTCTGCGCCGTCACCATGACCACCGCAATCGACGTCGAAAGATCAGCCAACCGTTCGACCAGTTCCATCCCGTCCATCCGCGGCATTTTGATGTCCGTTATGACGATTGAGGGACCAAAGGCCGTGACCTTTTCCAAAGCTTCGACGCCGTCGGTGGCCGTCTCCGTGCGGTACCCCCAACTCGAGATCAGTTCGGCCAGTCCGGTGCGTTCGTTTTCCTCGTCTTCGACGATCAGTACGCGTTCTTGTGTCATTCCGATCCATATTATTCAGGTGAAGCCGCACCCCGCAACTCACTCCGGGCATATCAACTTGAGAAAGGGCCGCTTCCCTGCTGCACTCGGCGCCGCAGTCGCACAACTGGTGGCTATGCGAAACCGCGCCAGTTATTCCTTTCTCTTTTCCTGAACCGCCACCTTGCTGTAGAATTCTCCGTTCCCCAATGCAGCCTGATTCTTGCAACGCCATTCAAGGTTCCCTGTCGCTGTTCCGTATGCTTTTACTCGATAAGTTTGTAAGGACTTGATAGGAGGAATCCATGCCACTTTGTCAAGCAACATGCCGGAAAAACGCAGGCTTTGCGCTGATTTTGGTGATTGTCCTCGCAGGATTGTCGACCCTGATGAATGCCCAGGACGAACATCCTCCCAAGGCGGAACTGTTTCTGGGTTATCAGTGGTTGAACCCGGGCGGCAACATCCCCAACGGAACCGATGCTTTTGGCAATCCCCTGGCTTTCAAGTTGCCTTCGATGGCGAAGGGCGTCGGCATCAGCTTTGCCTATAACTTCACCAAGTACATGGCTCTCGAGGGTGATTACGGTGGAAACTGGTCGGACACTGCCAATGAAAACACCTTCACCCTCGGGCCCAAGGTGACCTGGCGCGGCGAAGGCGTGAACTTCTTCGCACACACGTTGCTCGGTGCGAACCACCTCGGACCCAAAACCGGTATCTATAACACCACCGGCCTGGGCGCCATTCTGGGTGGCGGCATGGATCTGAAAATCTGGAAGTCAGTGAGTTTCCGCCTGTTCGAGGCTGATTACGTTTACGGCCACTTCAACTTTGCCAACGTTGTGCCCCTTGACGGTGATCCGCACCTCCGGCGCCCAACCTTCAATGGTGCCCGCCTGCGGAGCGGCCTGGTCCTCAATTTTGGCGGCGCGCCCCAAATACCCCCGGTGGCGGCCTGCTCCATCGACCGCAGCGAAGTGCTGGTCGGTGAACCGTTGCACGTAACCGTCGCGCCCAGTGGCTTCAACCCCAAGCACACGTTGAAGTACGACTGGTCCAGCACGGGTGGCAAGATCGAAGGGAAAGAGACCGGTGCGACGATCGACACCGCCGGCGCGGCCCCCGGCAGCTATGCTGCCACCGCCCGCGTGTCAGATCCCAAAGTAAAGAAGGGCGGCGAAGCCAGCTGCACCTCGAACTTTACGGTGAAGCCGCTGAATCCGCCGCAGATTTCCTGCTCGGCGAATCCGGGAACGGTCGAAGTCGGCACAGCCTCCACCATCACCTGCACCTGCACCAGTCCTGATAACGCGACCGTCACGGTAGGCAACTGGACCTCCAGTGCAGGCAGCATCGCGGGCAGCGGCAATTCCGCGACGCTCACCACCACCGGCGCTTCCGCAGGTGCAGCGACCGTGAACGCAACCTGCACCGACTCCCGTGGGTTGACGGCCTCGACGACGAACACCGTTACAGTGAACAACCCGCCGCCACCGCCGCCACCGGTTGTGGACAAGGCACTGGAGGCCCGGCTCGCGCTCCACAGCGTGTATTTTGTGACCGCCAAGCCGACCGAGAAGGAACCAAACGCTGGCCTGGTTAAGAGTCAGGAGCAAACTCTGGTTTCGCTGGCCGCGGATTTCAAGAAGTATCTTGAGGCCAAGCCGGATGCTCACCTGACCCTCGAAGGACACGCCGACGTGCGTGGCTCCGTGCCTTACAACCAGGCACTCTCCGAGCGTCGTGTAGCGCGCGTCAAGAGCGTCCTGATCGAGAATGGCGTACCCGAGGCCAACCTCGCAACCAAAGCTTTTGGCAAGCAGAGCAACCTAACCGCGGATGAGGTGAAGGCGGCGGTCGAGCAGAATCCCGAGCTGACGAAAGAGGAACGGGCCCGGGTCCTGCGCAACATGAAGACCATCATCTGGGCAAGCAATCGCCGCGTGGACGTCACTTTGAACGCGGCGGGCCAAACAAGCGAAACATCGGTGCGGCAGTACCCGTTCAATGCTGCTGATTCATTGACTCTGATCGGCGGGAGGGAAGCCGAGAGGAAGGCCGCAGCGGCGAAGAAGGGCGCGAAGGCACCAGCGAAAAAGAAGTGATCATGGCAGGGTGACCGTCGGTACCTTTCACCGCCGCCCTGGATGACCACGAAGAATACGGAGGAAGCCAAGCGCTTCCTCCGTTTTTTTTCATCCTGACCAAAATGGAGCGACGGGCGCCCCCGCCCGTCCACTACTCAAGTCGCAACCCACGGCGTTCTCCAGGCAGAAACTACATGGTTTCGGCTCAATTCCTGAGCGCAAGTGTATTGTTTTGATTGTGGAGATTGGCATCCGCCTTGCGGCACCAAAACGACCGATATGAAGCCGTCCATTACGTGCCGGATCGCCGTAATCGCGGGCGTGGGCCTAGCCCTGAGTTGTGCTCGACAGACGGACCTGCCCGCCGCGGATGCAACTAAATCGGAATCTTCCCAGAAACTGCCCTTCGATCGCCAGCCCCAGTCCGCGGGCATTTCGCCCAGCCGCTCGCTCATTCCATCGGTCACGCGCCTGCCCGAAGGGACACCGCTTACCATCTGCCTGCAACGCAATCTTTCCAGCGCCTCGGCGCACACGGGAGACAGTTTCGCAGCAACCCTCGATGCGCCCATCGTGATTGATGGACAAACATTGGCTCCGCGTGGCGCGGCCGTCTCGGGAAGCGTGCTCGACGCCAAGCCTTCCGCCGGGCCGCACGACCCCGGCTATCTCCGCCTGGCACTCGTCACTCTGACCGTAAGCGAGAGGACTTTCCCGATTGAAACCTCCAGCCTGTTCGCCAAGGGCGGTGCGCGCGAGGAACGCAGCTCAGCCATGATTGGCGCATCCGCCCCGGCCGGGCCGACCGCTGCTGTTCAGACGGAAATCGTCTTGGGTCCGGAGCGACGACTAAGCTTCCGTCTGGCACGAGACTTGGATCTCAGGTAAACCCGGGCCTCGTCCCGAATTGGGCGCTCGGAAGTGCGCCATTCTGGGCAATTCCTGGCTTCACGGGGCCGAACCAAACTCCTCGAAACATCACAAACCCATGTGACCTCTAGCACTTAGAAGCCGTGGCGTTTCCGTTACAATTATTCCCAATTAGGTGAAGCGGTTCATTCGCGGAAAGCTGGCGGGCCTGTTCCTTCCCAGCTTGGAATTCCGCGCTGTTCTGCTCGCCCCCATTTCATGCGGTTTTCCCCCGGGCCGCAGAGAGATCGAAAAGCCGGTCGCGCGCAAGTCGCGGGATCTCTCAGGAGCGGTTCTGTGATGAGCGTGGCCAGGCAAATCGCCAGCAACAGCTTGGGGGGAATCGAACCGGACCTGCTGCAGGATGCTTTCGAAGCCTGCCCAGACTGTCTGCTCCTGGTCGAGAATGAGCTTCTCATCCTCGCCAATCCCGCCTGCACGGAACTCCTGCGATACCCGCGGCCCGGCAATTTGGTGGGCCAGTCGGTCTGGGACGTCTTCCCGCCCAACCGCTTCTGCCACGACCTGTTTGCCGGCCAGACACGATCCTGTCAACATCCCGCCTGTGAGCAGGTAGTACGGCGTGCCGATGGCGACGAGGTGCGTGTGGAAGTGCGCTGCACCCGTTTCCAGCACGGCGTCCGTCCGCTCGTGCTCATTGCCCTGCGGGAACCCCGACGCGCCGCACTGAGCCGCACGGTGCGCGACAGCGAGTTGCGCTTCCGGGCCATGTTCGAGTGCGCGGCGCTCGGTATCAGCATCTGCAATCTCGATGGATACATGCTCGAATGCAATCCTGCGCTCACCACACTGCTCGGGTACACCCATGAAGAACTGGTGGGCATGCACCCGCGCGAACTTCACCCCGGCGATTTCGGGCAGGACGAAATTCTGATCGCCGAACTGATGTCGGGCGCCCGCGACAGCTTTGAACTGGACAAGCGCTTTCGCCGCAAGGATGGCTCGTACATGTGGGGTCATCTGACCGTATCGACAGTGCGCGCTGCCGACCGCGAGCCCAAGTTCCTGATCGCCATGCTCGAAGACACCACCGAACGCAGGCGCGTGGAAGAACAGTTGCGCGAAGCCGAAAAAATGGAAGTCATCGGGCGACTGGCGGGCGGAGTCGCGCACGACTTCAACAACCTGCTCACCGGCATCCTCCTCTATTGCGATCTGCTGTCCTCTGCCCTGGAACCGGGCGACCGCCTGCGCCAACACGTAGAGGAAGTGCGCATGGCGGGAGAGCAGGGCGCAGCCTTGACCCAGCAACTGCTGGCCATCGCGCGCAAACAGGTTCCGCAGCCCCGGCCTGTTCTGATCAATGAGGTCGTCGCCTCGACCGAAAACCTGCTCCGGCGGCTGGTCGGGGAACAAATTGAACTGGTGACCGTGCTTGGCGCCGGCCTCGGAAGAGTGCTCGCGGATCAGGCGCAACTGCGGCAGGTGCTTCTCAACCTGGTGCTGAACGCACGCGATGCCATGCCGCAGGGCGGACGCATCACCGTGCGCACCGAAGCCACCGACTTCCCCGGCGATAGCCAGCCCGCCGTCTCTCTCACCGTCGAAGACAACGGCTGCGGCATGGACGCTTCCACCCGCGCTCGCTTGTTCGAGCCCTTCTTCACCACCAAGCAGCCCGGGCACGGCACTGGTCTTGGTCTAGCGACCGTTCGCCGCATCGTCGACGAATCAGGCGGAGTGATCCAGATCGAGAGCGAGCCCGGACGCGGAAGCCGCATCGAAGTCTTTCTTCCCGTGATCACGGCCGCCAGCGAAGCAACTGCCTCATCGCTCAACTTGCGCGCCGGCGAGACCATCCTCCTGGTCGATGACCACGCCAGCGCCCGCAACTCCATGCAAAGAATTCTCCACAATGCCGGATACCGGATCCTGCAAGCATCCAGCGGAAAACGCGCATTGAAGATTTTTGCCGAGCGGGCCGCAGATATTGACCTCCTCGTCGCCGACTGGATGATGCCCGGTATGAATGGCCGCGAACTCGCTGATCAGTTGCGCCAGCAGAAACCCGGCCTCCGGGTGCTGCTGATCTCCGGCTACCA